>CAZLEF010000001.1:0-338333 GCA_964558465.1 uncultured Lewinella sp.
ACACCAGACCGTTGGCAGGCTGGATTCCCGTTTTACCGGCATCAACCAGAACCTGTTGAGCCCCTTCCCGGATTATGACCCGCAAAGTACGGCCATCAGCCCGGCTTATACGGCCACTTTCATGAACTATTACTACAACGACCTGAAGGTCAATAAAAAGAATACTTATCAGGTGTCCGCCTACAGCGCGGAAGGTTTCAACTGGAACTGGAACCGGGGCGGCGGCGATTTCCCGTCCGGCATTCACACGGGTATCGACATGGCTTCGGCGATGTCCAAAAATCCCAATCTTAAAATACTGATCCTCAACGGATTGTACGACCTGGCCACCCCCTTCCACGGTGTTGAATATACCATCGACCACCTGGGGCTGGAAAAAAACATCAAAGCCAACCTTATCATGAAGTATTACGATGCCGGCCATATGATGTATACCCATAAGCCCTCGCTGGAAAAATTTAAAACGGATATCGCCGAATTCCTGAGAATGATGGGTAATTGAATATCAGAAACCCGGAATTTTTCGTTTCATATGATCAATTCCCAACATAATATGACCAGCAACTATTTTTTCATGGCGTTCTCTTTCCCTGTTCTGACCTTCAGACCGTTCCTTTTTTCCGCCTGTTTTGTCCTGTCGGCTTCCTGCGTTTTCGCGCAAGCCCGGTACGACCTCTCCGATCCGGACGCGGTATTCAAAATGCCGGATGAACTCAATGAGATCTCCGGGCTCAGCCTGTCCGAATGCGGCCAGTACATCCTGACCATCCAGGATGAATCGGGGACCTTGTACTGGATCGACAAACACACCGGAGCGGTGGCCAAAACCACGGAATTCTGGAAAGAAGGTGACTTTGAAGGCATCGAATTCACCCCGGCCGGCATTTTTGCCGTCAAAAGCAACGGCGGGATTTACCGGCTCCGGGATTGGGACAAACCCGAATTCAAAGTCGATAAATTCAAATTCAGTCTGGAAAAGGAAAACGACGTGGAAGGCCTGGCCTACGATGCGGCCCACAACCGCTTATTACTGGCTTGTAAGGGCATTCCTTCTAACCCGGCGTTGATCCAGCGGGATATCTTCGCTTTCGATCTGGGCGTCGAACAGCTTTCTCCAGCGCCTGTTTATTCCATCACCCTTGAAGCGGTCAACAACTATTTATCGTCCCACCAGGATATAGACGGTTTTGAAAAAATAGAGGATAATTTCCAGGAATCGGACAAAGAACTGGGGTTCAAGCCATCGGGAATTGCTGTGCACCCCCTCACCGATGAACTTTACCTCCTGTCTGCCTCCGGAAAAATGCTGCTGTCTATGGCCCGAACGGGCGTTATCAATCAGATCATCAAACTGGATAAAAAGATCCACCCCCAACCTGAAGGCATTTGTTTTGACCCGGGCGGCACGATGTATATTTGTAATGAAGCGCGGGAGGGGGAACCAGGGCGCGTGTATATGTATTTAAATAAGAATTAAAACAAAATTACGGACAGTGTGGCGGACAAATTCAAGTGGCAACTTCGAAGTTGCCACTTGAATTACCCCACGCAGCCAGCAGAAAACGGGAAAAAACTACTATGGCCGGCGCGAAGTACAAATAGGGGGCGCCCCCCAATTTTTGCATCCTTTCAGCAGTTTCATTTGTAATTGCTAAATTCAACAACCATGACCGTTCGGAATTTGTATTTCAGCCTGTCTCTCAGTTTATTTTTCCTGGCCGCATTCCAGCCGGCTTCCGCCCAGGAAGAACGCGGCCTGCCCGATTTTGACGCCGTCTCCGTAATGGGCAACATCGAGGTCATCCTCGAAAAAGGCGAATCTGAAAAAGCCGTGATCCAGACCTTTGACATGCCGGAGGACAAACTCAACATTTTTGTCCGCAACAATACCCTGAAATTACAGTTGATCAACCCCTCTACCTACAAAGGCAAAGGCGCCAAGGTGTACGTCACCTACAAGGTACTTCGCGGCATCAAAGCGCATGCCGGCGCCCGCATCACCAGCGAGGAGGCGATCCAGGGCGATCAACTGGAAGTGCGCGGCGCCAGCGGCGGCCAGGTCTTTCTGCAGGTGATGGTGAATGCCGTCAACGCCAGTTCCGCCGAAGGGGCGCTCGTCGAACTGGAAGGCAAAACCGAAAGCCTGGAGGTCACCGTCTCCACCGGCGGCCAGTTTGAAGGCGACGACCTCGAGAGTAAACGGGCTTATGTGCGCGCCAATACCGGCGGTACGGCTACCGTGATCGCCACAGAATCCCTCGATGCTTCCGCCAATACCGGCGGCCAGATCGACTACAGCGGCGATCCGGCCGAAAAACAAACCCGGACTTTGCTTTCGGGTGAGATCCGGAAGATTAATTGATGGGCGGGGAGCTGAGGAGGATGCGAGGATTCGAGGGCAGAGAACGGCTCGCATCCTCCTATCCTCGCACCTTCGCATCCTCCTATCCTCGCATCCTCCTCAAATCCTGCCTTTCCTGCCCTTCATCCTTTCCATGTACATCATCTCGTCCAGTTCCCAGGCTTCAAAAATATACGCCCGCAGGAGGTCTTCGTCTATTTTATCGCCTGCCCGGAATTTTCTGGTAAATACCTGTTTCCGGTTTCCCCGTTCCAGGTAACCGATCTCGTCGGCCAGCAGATTGCCGTAATTAAATCCGAACTCTACCCCATCCCAGGCTTTGTCGCCCCAGGCTATGGCCCCTGGCCAGATGAAACAAATGCCCTTGTACCGGCGGTAAAACGGCACGTTGAAGGAAAGCCTTTCCTCCACTTCGGGGATGCACTCAAATATCAGTTCCCGAAGGCGCTCCACGATCTCCAACTGGTCTTCCGGCAGAAAATCGAGCAGTTCTCCGACATTGCGGAAGTTGACATTTTGCATTTTCCTTTTTTCTTCCATAAGATAAGGTAACTTTAAAAAACCCACTCGGAAATGGATTTCAGTCCGTCTATCAGCCCCAGGATCACACCGCCCGCTCTTGCCATTTCCCAGCCCAGAATGGCCTTTTTCCGGGTTTCGCCCCAGTTGTAGCCGCCGGTTTCGCCTGTTTTCCGGATGACCCTGTGGCAGGGAATGAGAAAACCCACCGGGTTGGCGCCGACGGCCGAGCCCACTGCCCGCTGCGCTTTGGGGCTGCCCACCGCAGCGGCAATTTGTTCATACGTACTTACCGCTCCGGGAGGGATAGACAATAGCGCTTCCCATACCTTGAGTTGGAAATTGGTGCCTTGCGCCAGGATGGTGATGCGTTTCAGGTCCTTTTTATCGGGGGAAAAGATTTGTTGCAGGAAGGGTTGGGTATATTCCGGCGCGTGTTGCAGGTCGGCAAAGTGCCATTTTTGCCGGAAATCTTCAAATTCGGTCCTTTTGCGGTCTTCATCTACAAAGCTCAGGCTGCAAATGCCCCGGTCGGCGACGGCAATAAAACACATTCCGAAGGGAGTGCTGTGGTAACCGTAGCGGATGGTTTCGCCCATGCCGCCCTGCCGGAAGGCGCCCGGCGTAACGCCTTCGATCTGAACGAACAGGTCGTAAACCCGGGATTGGGCCGATAGACCGGCAGCGTCGGCGGCGTCCTGCATGTTCTGGAATTCGTGGATCTTGCTTCGCAGGTAATCCAGCGTAAGGAACTGGGTGAATTTTTTTGGGCTCACGCCTGCCCATTCTGTAAAGATCCGCTGAAAATGTTCAGGCGAGAGGTGGATCTGCGTCGCCACTTCCCGCAGGTCGGGTTGCTCCTTGAAATGCTGCGTCAGGAATTCGATGGCAGCGGCAACCCGGTCGTAATTCAATTTTTCCTGTGTCATTGCGCTGTAATTTTACACAAAATAACCGGGAATTCTGTGCCAAAACAACCCGAAACTTGCGGAGTTACATCAAAAAACAAGAGCCATCCCGAAACGCCGGGATGACTCCGTTTTTATAAGGTGAAAAAGATAACATTTTCAGCCGGCAGTCCGGCAGTCTTCAGTCCGATCCGATACCAGATGAGGAACCGCTCAAAATTCTGGCGTCTTTGAGGATGAGGATACGAGGATTTGAAGATGCGGGCGGAGGCCTTCCGCATCCTCCAATCCTCCAATCCTCGAATTTTCAATTTTCAAGCCACCAGCACATCGTACTCCCTCCGTTGCGCTTCCGGCAATTTGGGGCAGGTGACGATGAGCACGCCGTTGACCTGTTTGGCGCTGATGTTTTCCACGTCCACGTTGTCGTTGAGGACAAACGATTTTTCAAATGCTCTGACGGGGTATTCCTGGTGGATGAAATTGGGGTTGAACCCTTCCTCCACGTTTCGTTTCCCGCTGACGTAGAGTACGTCTTTCACAACTGAAACGGTGATGTTCTCCCGGTCAAACCCCAGTGCATAGAGGTAGATCTCAAAGGAAGTATCCGTTTCTTCGATGTTGACGGGAATGTTGTATTTCGGCCTTTTCGGGCCGTAAGCAAATCTTCCGGATTTTCCGGGATGCCAATGCCTCCCGGGTGCATGGCCGTAGTCTCCTGAACGGCCTGCTGCGCAGTGTCCAAACATGTTAAAATTTATTTGAAGTGAAAAATAATTGCGGAGATGGTTTTATGGTTTCAGTGTTTCAGTGTTTCGGTGTTTCAGTGTTTTATGGTTTCCGTGTTTACCATCTAACCATGAAACAATTTAACCATGAAACCATGACTAGACAAACTCGCTCTCCCGGCGCCGGTTTTTAAAGTGGTGGCAGGGTGTCGAAAGCCGTTCCCGGAAAAAAGCGTACTCTTCGTCGCTCATCGTCCGGATCTTGTCGGCCCACGCCAGCCGGCTGAATTGGTGCAACCTGCGCCTTCCAAGCATCCTGAAGGCAAAAAATGCGACCAAGCCTGCAATCAGCAGGGGCGGAACAAAAAAGATCAAAGCGCCAAAAAACAGAGCGGCGCCAAAAAAACGGAAAGGTGGTCGGTACATCGTCTTTTTTTTAGGGTGATAAATCCTTCTTTGAAAGGGAAGACGATGAGACGGGCAAATTACTTTAAAGGAATCGCAGTTTTTTTTAAAAAAATTATTTTTCACACCGTTTTTTCCATTCATCCTTGAATCGCTGGCGTTCCTCCTCGGTCATATTCATCCATTTTTCCTTGAAAAAAGGCGATTTTTTTCGGTGCATCGGACCGCCCTGGGGGCCGGGTCGGAATCCACCGAACAAGATCCGCGACAACAGCAACAGGCCCATAGCCTGCCAATAAGTAATCGGAGCGATCCCACTGACAGCCGGCCGGAGGGCATAATTCCAAAGGAGCATGACGACAGCCGAGGCCAGTAAAAACAGGCCGATAAAAAACAGGATGAATACGGGTTTTTTGTTGGCGGATCTGTTCATCTTATTCTATATCGTTTAATTCGTCGTATAAAAATTGCAGCCGCGTGCGCAGGCGCTGAACGGCATATCGCTTGCGGCTGATGATGGTTTTGACGTTCTCGCCGGTTTTGTCGGCAATTTCCTGGAGGGTCATATCCTCCAGTTCGTTCCAGACAAAGACATTGCGCTGATCCTGCGGCATTTCTTCCAGGGCTTTCATCAGTTCTTCCCAAAAAACTTCCCTGAAAAATTGAAAATCGGCGTCCGTTCCATCGGGGAGCAGCAGTTCACGCAGGAACAATCCGTCTTCGTCGCCCTCCTCTGAAAAAAGCTCCGTCCGTTCGGGTCTTTTGCGGCGGTAGTTATCCGTTATCCGGTTGCGGGCTACCTGAAACAGCCAACCGCTCATATTTTCGATCTCTTCAAGGTTGGTCATGCGGCTGAGCTGATACCAGACTTCCTGTACAATATCTTCGGCGTCTTCTTCGGATTCCACCCTTCCGCGTACAAAACCAAACAGTCTTTTGCCATACTGCTGTATGGTTTTCAGAAGGCCTGGTTTTGTTTCGTCAGACATATCGGTCGGCGATTTATTTCAAAAAGGCCTTCATATCCGCCACCCACTCATCTTTGTATTTGTTCAGGTAATTTTCATGGCCGGCCTCCGGGTAAGTAATGAGTTGTTTTTCTCCGTTCAGGTTGGAGAAAATGGCGTCGATCTCCTGCCGTGCGACCTTTGAATCCTTTTCGCCGTAGAGCAAAAGGGTCGGGACGTAGACGGATTTTGCATATTCCGTCGGTTGGTGGCCAAAAGCCCAAAATCCGTTTTGTATGCCGCCCCAGAAAACCAGCAAGCCGACAAGCGGGAAAGTCGGTATATTTTTGGCGCGGAAACGGATGCTGGTTGTTTGGTATAAAGAGCTGAACGGGCACTCAATCATGATCCCGGAAGGTTCGATGCAATAATCCCGGATGGCTTTCAGAATGGCGACCGAGCCCATGGAAGTTCCGTAAAAGTAGATGTTTTTAACCCCGTTCAAGCGGAGGTAATCGTAACAGGCTTTGACGTCTTCCGCTTCCTTGTAGCCCACGGTCGTCTGGTTGCCTTGGGAGCCGCCGGAACCCATAAAGTCGACCAACAAGGTGTTATAACCCATTTTCAGAAACTGCTCCGATTTGTCGAGCATGAACGACTTTTGGCCGCCATAACCATGAAACAAGACAACCGTTCCTTTGGGGTCGGGGACTTTGATGCTCCAGCATTCAATTTTTTTATTTCCGTACAATCGGACGGTTCCGAATGCCCGGCCTGGGCGAAGGGTGTTTTCGGGTCGCGGATTCTGAACGCCGAACAAGAGCATCTTTACGATTTCGGAAGTGGAAAGCTGGTCGGTATTGGGCCTGGGGGTATTGCCTTCAGAAAAATGGGTGAACCGGTATGCATGTACAAAAGCAACAGCATTCATAAAAAGGAAAATGACGGCAAAAGCCCAGACAATGCGTTTGATGTACTTTCCCTTTTTACTCACTTTTTTATCCATCGAACGCAAAGTATAAGGAATATCGGGCGCTTTCAGTTGAATCTCACTTTCTTTAATCATTGTGTTCAAGGCAATATCTTCTGATCAGGAAACAAATATGCTTCTTTTTTAGTTTTTTTCCCAATGTTGGAGAAAAAGGGACCTTGTTGTGGTAAGAAAGACAACCTGATTACCCGGCGGTTGTCTTGAAAGAGCGGTTTCTATATCCGGAAGTATGGAAAGCCGACAGTGACGGACGGTCGGCGAAGGGATACGCTGATCAGGGTTCAGGAAGGGGAGTCCTTTTTGAGATCGCTCGGTTTGATCCCAAATTCCTCAATGAAGCAGCGGGTGAAATAATTGGGATCGGAAAAACCGACCTCATAAGCTACTTCCGATACATTCTTGTTGGTGGTGGAAAGCAGTTCTTTTGCTCTTTTCAGGCGGATAACCCGGATAAAACCCGTTGCCGAGCGGCCGGTCAGCGCTTTCAATTTGTTGTGCAGTTGGGTGCGGCTCACCCCGATCGCACGGCAAAAATCAGGCGTTGAAAATTCGGAATTATCCATCTCCCGCTCAACGATCATCCGGGCATTCAAAACAAACTGGTCTTCCAGACGGACCGCTTTGTCTTCGGAAGGGGTCAGGCGGCCGAGTGCGGAATAACGGTCCTGGAGTTGCTGCCTAAGCTCGATGAGCTTGCGGATCCGGACCTTGAGCTCCACCTCGTTGAAGGGTTTGTCCAGGTAAACGTCGGCGCCTCTTTCCAGGCCGGCGATGCGGTCCTCGACGGTAGCTTTGGCGGTCAGGAGGATGACCGGAATATGGCTGGTGCGAAAGTCCGTTTTCAAGGTTTGACAAAGCTGGAAACCGTCCATTTCAGGCATCATGACATCGCTGATGATGATGTCCGGGACCCGTTCGATGGCTTTTTGGACGCCCTCCCGGCCATTTGCTGCTACAACGACCCTGTACTCTCCTTTCAGGCAGGCCTGCATATAACCGACGACATCTGCATTGTCTTCTACGATCAATATTTCAGACAGGCCCTCCGCAGCAGAATGCTCCCAACCGGTTGGAGAAGGCGCCACCACGCCGGAAAAATTATCCGCAGGATCCGCTTCCCGGTCCGGGATTTCCGGCCCGGCCTTCACACCAGGATTTTCTGCGAGCGGCAATGTTACGGTAAAAACGCTTCCCATTCCAGGTGTGCTGTTCACGGTTAGTTCCCCCTTTAAAAAAATCACCATTTCCCGGCAGAAAGTCAACCCAATACCCGTACCGCCTTCCTGGCGTGTAAAACTGTTGTCAACCTGGTAAAAACGTTCAAAAATTTTTGGCAATACCTCGGGGGGAATTCCAATACCGGTGTCTTTTATTTTTGTTTGAAACCCGGGTTTTCCATGGATTTCCGCGTGCGAAATTTCTACATCAATATTCCCGTCTTCAGGGGTGAATTTAATTGCGTTGGACAGCAGGTTTGAAAAGATGGCGAGCAATTTTTCAGGGTCGTAATCTGTAAGGATGGTTTCCGCTTCAGAATGGAAATGCAGGGTGATCCCTTTTGACTCCGCCAGACTTTTAAAAGATTCGGAGATATAATTCAGATAACTCACCACGTTTCCCCTGACCCAATTGACCGACATTGCGCCGGACTCCAGTTTGCTCAGGTCGAGCATCTGGTTGACCAATTCGAGCAACTGGCGGCTATTCCGCCGGATCATCGCCAGGCCTCTTTCCATCCATTCACCGGAGTTGCTTTTTATTTTTTCCGCCATCCCCGAGATCACCGTCAACGGTGTGCGGAATTCGTGGGTAATATTGGCATACAAGCGGGATTTCAGGGTGTCCAGTTCTTTCAGGCGGTCGGCCTCTTTCTTTTCGTATTCCAGTTCGGTTCGAAGTTTCACCCTTTGTTTCTGGTATTTCAGAATGCCCAGGAAAACCAGGACGATCACAGCAGCGTACAGTAATTTGGCCCACCAGGTTCGCCACCACGGCGGCGTGACGATCAATTGAACGGAGATGCCTTTTTCGTTCCAAACGCCATCCGCGTTGGAGGCTTTAACCCTGAACGTGTAGGTTCCCGGGTTGAGGTTGGTAAAAGTGGCCGATCTTTTATTCCCGATGGGTTGCCAGTTCTCGTCAAATCCTTCCAGCATATAGGCGTATTGGTTCGCTTTCGGGGCGGCAAAGTGAAGGGCGGCAAATTCGAAGGTGATGACCTTTTTGTTGTAGGGCAAAATGATTTGTGTTGTTTCAGAAATGGACCGGGGGAGAAAGAAGGTATCCCTCGATTCCAGATCGGCTTCGGTTCGGGCGATAGGGGCCGGCCGGTTCAGCACTGAAAATCCGGTAAAGGCGATTTGCGGCGGAGTGGTGTCCGCCCTCAAGCTGTCAGGATGAAAAATATAAAGCCCCTCCTCGCCTTCATAAAAATGCTCGCCGGAAAACGGACTAATATAATTGCTGAAGGCATGGAATTTTTTATCCCAGACCCCATCCCACCGGTTCAGCGCGGTAAAGGTTTCCGTTGAAATATTGAATTGGCAAATTCCGTCAAAAGTCAGGAGCCAGAGGTTTCCTTTTTTGTCACCCGAAACCCCAAAAACGGAGTTGTTGGTCAATCCGTCATTTACGGTATAGGCGTTAAAACGACCGGTTTTGCGGTCAAACCGGTTCAGGCCTCCGCCGTAGGTCCCGATCCAGAAAATGCCGTTTTCATCCTCATAAATGCTGAATGCCGTATCGTCGCTGATGCTTTGCGGGTTCTCGGGGTCGTGTACAAAGGAAGTAAAGGTTTCCGTGTCGTAATGGAATTGGTTTAATCCCCCCCGCGTGCCGATCCAGAGGCCGCCGGAATTGTCCAGATAAATCGTTCTTGCATGATCGTTGCTCAGGGAAGCTGGGTCTGCAGGGTTGTGTACAAACCTTGTAAAATTATTTTTACCGGCATTGTACCGGCTTACGCCGGGGTACCAGGCGGCGATCCAGATATTCCCGAATTTATCCTCATGGATGTCCCGGATCGTATTTCCGGTCAGGCTGTTCGGGTTATTTTCATCGGATTGATAATGGGTAAAAGTCGCTTTTTCCGGGTCGAAAACAAAAAAGCCCCCCCGGGCTGTCCCCAACCATAACTGGCCGCCGGAAGTTTGATGAAAGCAGGTGATGCCCGTATTCCACGAATCTGTACCCGATTTGGGCAGATAAGGAAACGGTTTGTAAACCCCTTTTCGCCAGTCCAGTATGGCGAGCCCTTCCTTCCTAGGGATCAGCAATTCTCCCGGATTAAACTCCGCTACACGGTAGGCTTCAAAAATAGCGTTAAAGGTCTCTAATGGTTTTGTCGGATAGTGAATGACCTGCTGCGTTCCGGGGTTGTATTTGCTCAGTCCGAACACCCCGCTTCCCACCCAAATGAGACCGGTCCGGTCCTGAAACAGCGGGGATGCAGGGTTGGCGTTCAGACTCCGGGGGTCTTTGGGGTCGTTGTAAAAATGCTTGCTGGCATTCGTTTTCGGGTCATAAATAATTAACCCTCCGTTGCCGCCCAGCCATAATTTATTTTGCCGGTCTTCCAGTATTTCAAAAATATCGATATCCCAACCTGGATGCCCCAGCGAGTCCAGGGGAATCCGTTCAAAAGATCGGGTCTTCGCTTCAAACCGGTTAAATCCGGACAATGTGCCGACCCAGATTGAACCGGCATGGTCTTCAGTCACGGCAAAAACCGCATCGTGCGAAAGACTGGAACCATCCAAAGGGTCGTTGCGGAACCGGGCGACCTTCCGGGTGACTTCGTTCCAGAGAAAGATGCCCTCGCCTGTACCCACCCATAACAGGCCGGAGCGGTCTTCCAAAATCCGGAAAACCTGAATTTCGCCCACATCAAAAGGCGCGTCTTTCAGTTGTTTGGCCGTGGGAACCCCTTTGTCGGCCGGATCAATACATTTTAAACCTTTGTCTGTACCGACCCACACCATTCCCGCCTTGTCCTGATAAATATGATTGACCGTTGCTCCCCGGGGGAAACGGGTAAATTGCTCCGTTTTGGGATCGAAACTATTCAGACCGCTTTGGGCGCCGACCCAGAGCGTTCCGTTTTTATCTTCCAGGATGTAATTGACCTTGTTGTCGCTGATACTGACCGGATCGCCGGGGTCATGCCGGAATGTCTGAAATTCATATCCATTGTACCTGGATATACCGTCCAGGCTTCCGATCCAGAGGAATCCTTTCCGGTCCTGGGTAATGCAATTGATCGTGACGGCGGGCAAACCATCCTCTACCGAAAAGTGCTCAAACCGGAGTTGCCCGGGTTGGCATATTCCCAAACCGGCTTTGAAAAAAAAAGTGGTGAATAAAACCAATAAAAACACCGCGGCAGGGTTTTGCCGGGTTTTGACAGGTAAAACAGCGCCGTTCTGATAAACGGAGTAACAAAACAGGGTTTTCATACGGGTGGTTTTAGGATAGAAAGCACGGAATCTGTAATCAGATAGCTTGTTACAAATGTAATAATTTTCATGGCGAACAATAATACGATTTGATTGGGCGCAAACCAGATTGTCGCAGCGAAAAAGTCCTTCTATTAATGTGAGTTTTGGACAGGATTATGGATATATCGATTGAATGCGTCGATTTGAAATAAACTTTCGGCCGGTCCGCTGGACCGTTTCGTGGCAGACCGCTATCCAAAACTCACTATATCTTAGCGTCAAAAAAAATGACCGGGGAAGAATTTATGGCCCTGGCCAGCAGAAGGATTCGCCGGCTTATCTCTAAAAATTTGGGCTCGCCGCGGCTTGTTGACCGACAATTCGGTTTGCGCCCATTTGATTTTTATATTGTATCTTTCGAAGACGCAAAGGCTTGAGAAAGAGACTGGTCAATCCTTTGGAACCGGCGGCCGGCAGGTATATCTATGAAAATGAAATCATCTTTGAAATGGATCTGAAACGGAATATTTACACGGACTACGGAGCGGAAGAAAAAAAGGAACAAAAAATGAAACTCCACAAAAAGAAGAACCTTTTTTACCTGAATATATTTGTAGAAAAAGAAGGCGTATCCGGGTGGCAGACGATTTTTATCGCTGAAAAACCCGGCGGAATGATCGCCAAATCGATTAACACGCAATACATCCGGGATCATATCGAAGCCCTCGGCCAAATCACCCCCTTCGAAGAAATGCCCGGCCAGGACCTGTTGATGGACCCTAATGAGCAGGAACTCGAGGCCTTGCTTGCCGACGAACAATTCCTGGAGGTGCTGCTGGACCTGGAACGGGTGGGGCGCGCGCCCGCACGGTGGTTCAAATGGTGGTGGGTTGGTGCGGGAATGTTGGTTCTGGCAGGGATAGGCGTGTTCCGCAAGACAAGGATGACTGCAAACCAGTAAACAAATGCCGTATGGAGGCGCTGGAAACGTATAAGAAATTATTCTTCGCTGCCGCAGGTTTTGTGCATTTATGGGAAGGCGCCGCCTTTAGGGGACGGGGGCGAGCGTGGGCAAATGCACAAAACCTACTGCCGTTGAGTATAGTCAAATACCTTTTTATTGTATTTCCTTTCATGGTGGATGCCCAGGAAAAAGCCGGGCGCGACCATTTTACCATTGAAGACGGCTTGCCCTGCTTGCTTGTTGAGGCCATCATGCAGGATAAAAAAGGATTTCTTTGGCTGGGTATGGAAGAAGGGCTGACCAAATTTGACGGATACGAATTTAAGACCTGGTTCCATCAGCCGTTTGCAGAAGGGGAAAGCCCCAATGCACCGCATATAACCGCTTTAATGCAGGACAATGAAGGGTATATCTGGCTGGGTACCTTTGGAAGCGGCATCAACCGGTTTGACCCGGTTACGGAAACTTTTGAATACTTTGTGCATGCCCCGGAGGATCCCGGCAGCCTTTCCAATAATTATATCCAGGCGCTGGCGCCCGATAATCAGGGCGGGATCTGGATCGCTACCAATCATGGTTTGAACCGACTCGATCCGAAGACAAAAAAAATTAAAAGGTATTATTTCGCTGAGGGCCAAAAACGAGGCGATGACCTCAACAATATTACCCGAATTTCTATAGATAAACAGAATACGGTTGTGGCCGGAACCGCTTCCGGGCGTTTGTTATCCGTCGACAGTGGGGGGAAGACCAGGAATCTAACAGCGGAAGCGGGGCTCAGTTTTTTTAATTATCCCATTACTGCCATCCTTCAATCCGAAGACGGAAAGTATTGGATCGGTACCTCCGGTGCGGGTGTCTTTGTACTGGATGAAAATTATCGCCTGACAGAGCGCATTCACACAAACAGCGATCCGCCCATTTCCAGCAATATCGTCAAAGCCATTTTTAAGGAAGCTTCCGGAATTATACTGATCGGTACATCAGAAAATATTGATTTTTTTGATCCAAAAACCAGGAAATGCAAACCTCATTTCAACAACCCGGACCTGCCGGATCAGCGCGCCATTCATATCCGTTCTATTTTTCAGGATCGTTCCGGCGTTATCTGGATGGGTGTTGAAAATGGCGGATTGCATTTTATCAAAAGAAAGAAGTTCGACAATAAAATTAAATTCAAGGTTCATACAAGGGGTTTTTATCAATCAGACAGCGATCAACTGTTTATTGGTTCAGAAGGATTGGGGTTATGGGCAGTGCAGGGGTGTTGCGAGCCGGAAACCCAACGCCTTATCAGGATCAGTTCACCGGCGTTCAACCCAAAATCTGTTCATTGTCTGACCAGAGACAAAGCGGGCTTTTATTGGGTCGGGACCAATGACCAGGGGTTGTTCAGGCTTCAACTGGACGCCAATTTGAAAATTACGCAGGTACGCCAATTTAAAAGGGATCCGGCAGATCCGTTCTCAGTTGTCCATAATTATATATGGGCTTTATACCTGGACAAAAATGACCGGCTTTGGGTGGGGACCAAAGGCGGATTCAGCATTTTAAACCTGTCTGATCCTGAAAATCAAAAATTTATTAATTTCGAATATACGCCCGACAATGCTTTTGGATTGCTGAACAATGAGATCCGGTCCTTCCAGATCGACCGGGAAAACAGGATGTGGATCGGTACAAGGGGTGGTGTGAACCGGTTTTTATTGCCGTCCGACCCCGGCGAGCTGCATCCCTCCAGGATAAAAATGGAACAATTTACCCACAACGAAAAAAACCGTACAAGCATCAGTTCCAACAGCCTACTGACCATTCTGCTTTCAAAAAAAGGAGAAATCTGGTTGGGCACCGCTGGAGGCGGGTTTTGTAAATACGAACCGGAGATCAACGGATTTTCACATTATACCACAAAAGACGGACTCTCCAATAATATAGTATATGCGATTTTGGAGGACGATCAGGAAAGACTTTGGATAAGTACCAATTTTGGCCTTTCACTTTTTGACCCCGTCGGGAAAACCTTCACAAATTATTCCCCGGAAGAAGGCCTTCAGGGGTTCGAGTATACCGGTTTGTCCGCTTTAAAGGGGCCGGACGGTGAATTCTATTTTGGGGGAGGTAATGGATTTGACCGCTTTTCCCCGGAGCAGGTGACCTCCATGCCGCGGGGTTCGCCACCCCCGGTCGCTTTTACAAGGTTTGAAATATTTGACGAAAAGTACGCTGAAAAAGGCGCCAATGGCAGATCCAATAAAAATATAGCCGACCGGGATAAAATAACCCTTGCATATGACCAGAATACCTTCTCAATCGGGTTTGTCGCTTTGGATTTTAACTCTCCGTCCAAAAATCAATATGCCTTTCAATTAGAGCGTTATGATCGCGATTGGATATCGGGCAGCGCCTCATCCCGAACCGCCACCTATACCAAAGTCCCCCCCGGGCATTACACCTTCCGGGTCAGGGCGTCCAATGCGGAAGGGGTCTGGAATGAACAAGGCATTTCGCTTGATCTCATCATACGACCGCCCTGGTGGCGAACCAATCTTGCCTATCTCTTCTACTTTCTGTCCGCCGGATTGATCGGATATTCTTTTTTCCGTTACCAACGTCAGCGCTGGCGTTTGAAATCCGAACTCGAGTGGGAAAAAAAGGAAGCCATGAAGTTGAAAGAACTGGACGAAGTCAAGAACCGGCTTTATACCAACATTACCCATGAGTTCCGGACGCCCCTGACCGTAATCACCGGTATGGCAGATAAGATCCGGGAAGAACCGGCCAGGTGGCTCGACCCGGGCATCGGCATGATCAGGCGCAACAGCTATCAATTGCTGGACCTTGTCAACCAGATGCTGGAACTGAAAAAACTGGAAAGCGGTACAACAAAAGTCAATATGGTGCAGGGAAACGTGATCAGCTACCTGGCCTACCTCTCCGAATCGTTTGATTCGCTTGCCAAAAGTAAAGGAATATCGTTGCACTTTTTACCGGATACGCCGGAAGTCATCATGGATTACGACCGGGAAAAATTGCTGCGCATCGTATCCAACCTGCTCTCCAACGCGGTGAAATTTACGCCGGCGGGCGGACATATTTACCTCGAGATCAAAAAGCCGGACAACCCTGAACCCGGATTTCTGCAAATCGTGGTCAGAGATACCGGAGCGGGGATCCCCGCCGATAAACTGCCCTTTGTTTTTGACCGGTTTTACCAGGCGGATGATTCGCCGACCAGAAGGGCGGAAGGCGCCGGCATCGGTCTGACCCTCACGCGGGAAGTCGTCCGGCTTTTGGGTGGCGACATTCAGGCCGAAAGCCGGCCTGGAAAGGGGAGTTTGTTTACAGTAAGGCTGCCCATTGAAAAAACAGCGCCGCTGCATGAAGAATTTGGGTCAAAACCGGAATTTTCTTCCGAACCGGCTACTGAAACAACCATGCCGGCAACGGCCCCGGCAGAAGATTCGGCCAGGCCTTCCCTGCTGATCGTGGAGGATAACGCCGATGTGGTGCAATATCTGCAATCCTGCCTGGAGAAAGAGTACCACCTTCTGTTAGCAGGCGACGGACTGGAAGGGATCGAAAAAGCCATCGAGTGGGTGCCGGATATCATCATCAGCGACGTCATGATGCCCGGAAAAGACGGTTTTGAGCTCTGCAACACCCTGAAGAACGACGAGCGGACCAGCCATATCCCGATCATCCTGCTCACGGCCAAAGCCGACTCCGATTCCGTGCTGCAGGGGTTGGAACGCGGGGCCGACGCCTATCTCTCCAAACCCTTCGATGAGAAAGAACTCAGGGTGCGGCTCAGGAAACTGATCGAATTGCGGAAAAAACTGCAGGCCCGGTACTCCGCCATGGAAGTCCTGCCGCCGAGCAACGACGCGGGCATCCGGATGGAAGACGCTTTTCTGACCAAAGCCCGGAAAATGGTAGAAGACCGGTTGGACGACCCGAATTTATCGCTCCACGACCTTTGCCGCGCCTTGACGGTCAGCCGTACCCAACTGCACAACAAACTCAAGGCCCTGACCGGCCGGTCGGCTTCCTCGTTCATCCGGATCATTCGCCTGCAAAAAGCAAGGGAATTGCTCAAGGCCACCAGGATGAACGTGGCCGAAGTTTCCTATGAGGTAGGATTCAATGACCCGAATTACTTCTCCCGCTGTTACGCGGAAGAGTTTGGGGAACGGCCGAGTGAGAAGAGGAGATGAGGAGATGGGGAGATCAGGAGATGGGGAGATCAGGAGATGGGGAGATCAGGAGACCAGGAGATGGGGTGATGGGGTGAAACGCAATGCTTTCACTACGCTCTATGTTTTTCTTTTTGCCCCATATTATATTGATAATCAATTAATTAAAAATTGTTGATTGATTTTTTTACCTGGCGTGAACATATGTGCTGATGATACGAACATATATGCTTGCGACATAGGAGGATTGCCGGATATATTTGAGGGCTCATTTACTTGTTTTGCATCATCGGTAAACAAACCTCGTCGTCATGGTCAAAGCACTGATCGTAAGCCCTGATCATCATGTTTTGGAGCATATCCAAGGTTGTTTGAAACAACACTGCCCTTTCGTGACCGGGGTTGCAAGTTGTACGAACCCCAAAGAAGGTCCGGCGCATATCTACAACCTGAGGCCGGATGTCGTTTTTGTGGAAACGGGCGTATACAAAGCCCGGAAACCGGAATATGCCGAACCGGTTGGAGAATTAAATATTGAATTGATCCTGGTGGAAACCAACAAAAGAGGAGGAGAACTGAAATTCACCAATTTTCAACCCCGGTCGATTTTTACGGCCGATCTTCAGACCGCGGTTGCAAAAGCCTTGCAGCGGATGACGGAGCGATCCGCACTTGGAAAACTGGCAGCTTTCATGCACAACGCCTGGTCGGTGCAAAACACCAGGAAATTGGCGCTGTCAATAGGGAGCGGGTTGGAATTTATCACCATCGGGGATGTTTTTTACGGTCAGGCCGAAGGCAATTACACCCGGCTTTATTTTGCAGAAGGCCAGCCTTTATTCGTTTCCCATATGTTGAAAGAGCTCGAAATCGCGCTGGAACCTTTTGGGTTTATCCGGATCCACAACAGTTATATTGCGAACCTCCAGAAGGTAGTCCGGTACCATAGAGGAGACGGCGGGGAGATCGAGCTGGTTACCGGGCAGAAATTACCCGTTGCCCGCTCCCGCAAGGAAGGATTCCTGGCAAAGGTGCAGCTTGCGTAAGCTAAATGATAAAACACACAGGCTATTGCCCCTGGCCGCCAGGTATCCTTTTTTTTAATTTAAAATATAATAAAAACCGAAATTCCCAATCCCAAATCCGATGTAACCGGTCATTATCCATGCGTACACACAAAACAGGCTAAACCCCAGTCCTCCCTTCCCATCGCCGGCCAGTATATTTTTAGCCTGACAAGTAAACAGCGAAAGTATTTCCTAACTAAAACCTTTATACCATGAACTTCAGATTGTTACTTTTCGCAACCACCCTGTTACTGACGCTGGCTTCCTGCCAGAAAGAGCAACTGACCGAGCGACCCGTACAGCAGAGAGACGAATCCAGAGCGCTTCAATTGTTACAGGACCGCGCCGACGAACTGGACAAAGAGATCCAGTCGATCCTCGCCGGCAGCGGCGGCAGAACCGGGCCGATCCTGATCCCCGCCGGTTCATCCGACGCCCTGGCCGCCGCCATCGCCGCCGCACCTGCGGGCGGGACGATTATCCTGGCCACCGGCGACCATACTGAGAGCGGGATGGTGACGGTGAACAAATCCGTCAGGATCATCGGGCAGCGGGGGGCCAGGCTGATTGTGGCCACGCAGAGCATTCCGCCCGGAATCCCGTTGCAGGCAGCCCTTTACCTGAACGGCGCCCCCGGCGCCACCGTTTCCGGACTGGAAATTGTGCCGGCCGGCGAGATCGGCGGCGCCGCCTTTCTGGTTTTTAACTCGCCAGGCGCCCGCGTTTTCCGCAATACGATCCTGGAGTACCAATTCGGCGTGATCGTCGAATCCAGCGACGATGTGTTCATCGCCAGCAACCAGATTACCGTCAACCTTGCGTGGTCGACCGGCGCGGTGGGGGAAGCCCACGGCATCGTAGTCGTCAACGGCGAGCGGGCCGTTATCCTGGGGAATGACATCCGGAACGGCCTCTTCGGCATATGGGCCTGCGATAAATACGGAACCGCAGCCGGCAACAAGGTGCACGGCAACCTGGTCGGGATCATCCTGTGCAAAGTGCCGCCCGGCAACCTGCCCTTGCCCAACGGAACCTTCGTCGGCGCTGAATTTGCCGCGACCAACTGGACCGTCACCAACAACGTGGCCAACAACAATTTTGCCATCGGCTTCCTGGTCATCGACGGCGCCAACAACAACTACCTGGGTATCACCAATGCCGCCTCCGGCAACGGCCAGTACGATCTGGAACTGACGACCGACACCTACCGCTTCGGCTTCCTGACGCCCGCCGCATTTGAGAATACGGTCTTCGCCCGGCCCGATATGACGGTGAAAGACTGCGGGATTGATAATGTGGTGACGGGGGGGATAACGGTGGATGTGGGGTTGGATCCTTGTAATTGAGGGGGGACGCCTTCCTCTAATTTAATTTTTTCCCCGCAGGAGATGTATTTGAAAACATGGGTAATTGATGTTTTTGGATTGTCTTTTGCGGGGAAAATAATCTGGAAATAAGGCGTCATTATCCTGATGTCAGTTCCTGATGGTTTTAATTTTTTCAAGCCTTTCAGGATATACGCCCCAGGTTATCACAACAAAACCTTTGTCTGGCCCCCGGCGTGAGCCGCACCCAACTCCGCACCCAACTGAAGGCAGTGACGGGCTTGTCCGCTACTGCGTTTATCCGGGGCATCCGCCTCCGGAAAGAGCGGGAACGGAAGAACACCACCAGGATGAACGTTTCGGAAATCGTCTGCGAAGTTGGCTTCAACGCCACCAACTGCTTCTCCCGCGTTTATCCGGAGGTGTTTAGCAAGCGGCTGAACAAAAACACAAAAAATTGACTGTCAATTACTTAAAAATAAAATTCTGATTTTTTATCTTGTTGTGAACATTTGTGCGGATGATGGGAACATTTGTGCGGGGTGGGGGTTGGGATCACTAGCTTATATTTGGACTCGGAGGCAAAACTAAATCCCTTAAAATTTGATTGACTAATGTTGGCTAAAGATTTTAATTACAATTGAATATTATATGAACATGAAGAAAAATAATTTATTTTTTATTTTGACAGGCCTTATGGCACTTTTAAACGCAACGCCGGCAAACGCCCAGTACAAAGAAGGCGAACTCCATTGGGGAATGCGATTTGCCCCCAACTATGGTTATTTCGGCAAAGACGATCTGGTGAATACCATCTATCCAGCCTTCCAGCAATGCCCGTGCAGGACCCACGAAGACGGTCAAAGATTTGGAGGGACCATCGGGTTTTACCTCTACCACAGAGGTATCCGGAATTATTTTGCATTTCAGCCGGAAATGACCTATACCTTTAAGCCCAAGGGCAAAATGGAAAAAATATACGATCTGAAATTGATCGAAACTTTTCGGGATTCCAACCTCTATTACCAGTTCAATTATGAATACCTGAATTTTGCGCCTGTTTTTAAATTTTACCCCTTTAAAGACAATAAACCTTATTTCATCACATTTGGCGGGCAGGTAGGAATAAATCTGACCGAAGAAAAAATCAATTTTCAATCCGATTCACAAACGCCCAACGGCAATTTATTTACACAGCAAGCCTACCGGAACGCCCTTAAAGGGATTACCAACCTGTCATTTGTCATTGGACTGGGGTTTGAAGCCACCGGTCCTGAAACGGACTCCCCTTTTGGCATGGAGATCCGATATTATCATGGTTTGAAGGATGTTATCGAAACCCAGGCCAACAACCTGGATGCGATCGAATCTACCAACAGGTTTCATTATGTTGAATTGAGCTTCAGTTTTACCTTCCAATTGGATGATGGTGTCAGACATTAAAACCCTTCGCCATGAAAAAAATAGTTTTTCTCCTTTTATTATGTATCTCATGTAGTGATGAGGTTTTTCCTCAACCTATCCAACCCGGCGGGGTTCCCGGGGCCAAAATCTGGGTGCACTCGGAACAGTCGGAAGACGGCAAAATTTCCTGGAGCAACCGGCTTTCAGCCGGAAGGAACGGTTTCCGCATGGAAACAGTGGGTAGTCCCTCCGGCGAAGGGAAATTTTTAAATTTTAATCCCGCGCTTTTTTTGGACGGGTTTAACCAGGAACTGAAGCTGTTACTGGAAGGCCCGGTATTGTCCGAATCCACCTTTTTTACGGTTTATCAACCGGAAGACGCCTACTGGGAAAAAACGATCTGGCATTATGAGATCAACCATTCCAACCGGTTGATCCTGACCACCCACAGGGTCGCCGACCTTGAAAGGGTCAATTACCTGAATTTTTCTCCCAAAAGGATTGACCTGCCCCGGATCAACACTTATGCCTCCGAACAAAAGGAATCGGAAGAATTGGTCGATCAACACCGATTGCGGTTCGCAAAAATGCCGGAAAGAGGAAACTTGCCCGTTACTTCATTTAAAGGGATTATCCCTGAGGTGATCGTTTTCGACCGGATTTTGACAGCAAAAGAACGCATCCAGGTTGAGACCTACCTCGCACTGAAATATGGAATTTCTCTTTCACAACCCGGTTATACCTTCTTGTTGAATTCCGGCGGCGACGTCATCTGGAATGGAAAGGATAACCCGGATTTTCCATCCCATATTGCCGGGATCGGCAGGGACGACGCTTCGGGCCTTTACCAAAAACAGTCCGCCAGCAGTTATAATCCGGCACTTTTGACGATCGGCGCGGGCGAGATTGCCGAAAACAATTCCAGAAACAGGGCCCTGATGCCAGATAAAAGTTTCCTGATCTGGGGCGATAACCAACAACCGTTGCTGTTTGAAAAGGAAGTCCAGGGACACCCCGAGCGGCTGGGCCGGAAATGGTCGGTTACCGCCTCCGGATCTGTGGCCGGCATGAAAACCGAGGTGCGGCTGGGGATTGACCAACTCGAAGAAACGGCTCGACCGGGAGAGGTGTATTGGCTGGTAATTGACCGGAGCGGAACCGGCAACTTCCCTCCCGGAGCGATAGAATACCGGAAGGCGGATAAAATTGCGTCGGATAAAACGGTGGTTTTTCAAAACGTCAGTTGGGATGAGGACCAGTCGGGCAAAGACGTTTTTGCTATTGCCGCCGGACCGGGAATGATCCCCAAAGCCTGGATCACGCCGCCCACCTGCCGCCCGCAGGAAAACGGGCAGATTCACGTCGGCGCGGAAGGAGGCCGTCCGCCCTATCGTTTTTCTCTGGCCAATGCCGCTGAACAATATGAAAAAAACTGGATCGCCCACTCCAACGACATCCAGGACATTGACGGCATTGCTCCCGGGACTTACACCTTAACCATCACAGATTCGGATAATACCCGGTATGAGGAAGATCTTTATATCCAGAGCAGCGACGCCCCGGTATCCGCGTTGGCTTCGCACTATGTTTTGAAACCCGGGCAGCCGTTGAAACTGGATGCCTCGGCGGGTATCCGTTCGGAAGGTATTACTTATTGCTGGATTGACCCGGATGGCGCCAAAACCTATTCCCCCGGGATAACCATTACACAAGCCGGAAATTACCAGCTGGTCATGGAACGGATCGGATGCGAATCCAGGCATCAGATTGTAGTGGCCGAAACAGCGGAAAATCCATTTAAAAACCTGGTTTTGTATCCCAATCCTATCCGGGAAGAAGGGGTTTTTAATGTGGAAATCAACCTGGAAAAACCAGTGGATGTCGCCCTTTTTATATATGATGCCACCGGCCGGCTGGTTCAACATAAAACCCTTTCCGGGGCGCAGGATTATTTCTTTACAGGTAAAATGATGGCATCCGGAAATTATAATGTAAAAATCCAATCCGAAGGATTTACCCAAACGCTCTCCCTGATCGTAGAATAATTCAAAAAAAAACTTCAACCGGCAGCATATGAAAACCATAATTTTCTGCTTGGGAATTTTATTGTTCGGGCAACTGATAAAGAGCAGTGAAGCGAACCAGGATATTTACGCCTATACCCCTGAAAAAAAGGCGGATAAACCCGCCGGCAGTTCAAATAAAAAACCGGAATTTATTTCTTCCGGGAAAAAAGCAGAAGAAAATCCTACCCGGATCTATGCCGCCGACCTGCCCGAAGGGACGATCGGACACGGGAGTATTTACCCTTTGGATGATCCGTTTGACAATGTATTCCACCTGTTTTTGGATGAAGCTCCCGGCGCAGGCGATATCGTTTGGTTGAAGTACGAACTGGATGGCGTGCAGGATTTTACGGCGGTTTCCAGAAGCATCAATGACCGGCAGGCGGTCGGCGGATATTTTATCCAAAAAAAAGAAACCTGCACCCCGCAACAGGAGCAAATTGCCGCATCCTGGCTGAAAAAAGGGGATAACGTTATCCGGTTTTCTTTGCCGGAAGGCGCCGGATATCATTACAAGATTTACGACCTGACGCTGGAGGTCGAAAAAAATAGTGCGGAAAATAAAATAACAGAAAAAAATATCATCCTTAACCTTCCGTCAGGTATTTATTATGAAAACAAAGCCTATTTGCAGGGTTTCTTAACCGGATCCGGCGTCGAAAATGTAAAATTATACGCGGATCGGTCGGAAATACCCTTGATTGAAGGAGAATTTGAATATATTCTGGAAAAACCGGCAAATTCCGAAACCCTTTGGCAGGTAGAATTAAGGGCCATTTATCCGGATGGCGCCGAAGTCAAAAAAAACATCCTTTTTGATACCCGTCAAACGCCGGAATTTACACGGGGGATATCTGCAAAAGGGATGAGCGCCGCCAAAACTTTTTCGCCGGACCGGGCGGAGAAACTCGTCTTTTCGGGCGCCCAACTGGAAGCCTCTGCCGGAGCGTTAACCAGCGAAACAGCGATCTCCATAACCGCTTTGCGGGATATTGACCTACCGCCGCTGAACCCGGATATGGTCAACGTCACCAAGACCAACAAGGCCTACCGTTTTCTCCCCCACGGCATACAATTCAACAAGGCCGTCAAGATCAAACTGGAATACGATCCGGTCCTGATCCCGCAAGGTTATTCCCCAAAGGACGTTCGCACTTTCTTTTTCGATGAGGTTCGGCGAAGCTGGCTGGAACTGCCCTTGGACAGTCTGGACGCGGAATGCGCTGCCTTGTCGTCCACTACCACCCATTTCACGGACTTCATCAACGGCATTATCAAGGTGCCGGAATCGCCGGAAACCCAAGGGTACAAGCCCACAGAAATCAAAGACCTCAAGGCGCCCGACCCCAGCGCCGGCATCACCATGATCGCCCCGCCTTCACCCAACCAGATGGGGACTGCCGGACTGCAATTTCCGCTCAAGTTGCCGGGTGGCCGCCAGGAATTGCAGCCCCAACTGGCCATCCAGTACAATAGCGAGGGGGGGAATGGCTGGCTGGGGATGGGGTGGGATTTGAGCATTCCTTCTATCAGTATTGAAACTCGTTGGGGGGTGCCGAGGTACCATCCGCAATTGGAAACAGAAACCTACCTGATGGGCGGGGAAATGTTAACCCCTGTTGCTCACCGAGCAGCGCCAGGGCCCAGATCATCCGGAGACAAGCAGTTTGATCCGCGGATCGAAAGCGGGTTTAACAAAATCATCCGGCATGGGACCAATCCGAAAAATTACTGGTGGGAGGTTACTTCAAAGGACGGAACCAGGAGTTTTTATGGCGGTTCATCCAATGGCGACCTTGTGGATAACGCCGTAATCAAGGATAACGATGGCAATATCGCTCAGTGGTATCTGAGAGAAGTTCGTGATTTAAATGACAATTTTACTTTATATAAATACATCACTGTCTCTTCGGCCGGAGTACCGGGCGGAACACAGTTTGGTCGACAAATCTATATTCAGGAAATAACTTATACTGGACATGGTTCCAAAGAAGGGAAATATTCCGTTAAATTCCTTAGGGATCGGGATATGGATGACCCGATCCGGCTGGACGTCCAGATTAACGCAAGGCTGGGTTTTAAACAAGTCACGGCGGATTGTTTGCGCCGTATCGAGGTTACTTATGACCAAAAGCCGATCAGGAATTATGAACTCTTATATGAAGAAGGTGCTTTCTTCAAAACCCTGCTTTCCCTGATCATCGAAGAGGACAGCGAAAGCAAGGAAGTTTATCGCCACGGATTCGAATACCATGACCTCATTCGGGGCGGGGGAGAATCTTATTTTCCCTATGAGAACGAATTCACTGAGTGGACTGCCGTTTCGGACGGGATAGACGCCGGCATGATCAACCCGGTGCCTGGTTTTGGTGGAGAAATGTCCCTATTGGGCGGATCGGAATCGAGTAATTATGGTTTTGGGGCTGCGCTAACGGTTGGCCTACCTGTAAAAGCCAGTTCCAAGGAATTTTCAGCCGGGGTAAATTTAGGTTACTCCGATTCTGAAAGCAGCGGGTTGGCTGCCTTTGTGGACATCGACGGAGACAATCTGCCGGACAAAATCTTCAAACATGGGAACGGCTTGTCCTATCGCTCAAATCCCATGGCGGGAGATGGAAAAAACTTCAGCGAGGAGCGCGATATTTTAAATATCACCCAATTCAGCGAATCCGAATCCAGCAGTTATTCTTTTGGCTTCGAAGTCTCTTTTGGCCTATTTGCAGGAAATACCAAAACCAAATCCAAAACTAAAACAGATGTTTATTTTTCAGATTTTAACGGGGATGGTTTAATTGATGTCGCCATCCGGGGAACCGTCTGGTTCAACCATATTAATTCAGATGGAAATCCTGAATTTACAACCAATAGCGAAGATACGCCCAATAGAATTATATCCGGTGCTGCGCTCAGTAATGATGTGTTGGCTTTTGACTCAGTTGAGCAGGAAAAATTGATTGACGAAAACCCGCTTCATGATATGGTGAGGGTCTGGAGACCGCCCTATCCTGGAAAAGTTACCATTAACGCCCCGGTTCATTTATTGGAAGATATGAGTAACGCTGCTCAACAATATTCACAAAATGACGGAGTTAACGCACGTATTCAACTCAATGATGATGTAATTATCGATCAGACAAATCCAGCAATCGGGAGGAATGAGTTCTCTGAAAGGTTTCAAACCCCATACGAAGGAATACAAGTTGATACCAGCGATCTCATTTATTTCCGGCTTCAATCACAATTCAACGGCGCTTATGACCAAGCTCACTGGGCTCCGGAAATTACCTATGATTCCATTTACACACCAAATGTATCGCCGGATGAACAGGATGCAAACGGCAATTTTATACATCAATTCAAAGCCTCGGAGGATTTTATTTTATCAGCTCCACAGACGGTTACTATGCCTTTTAACGGTCAGGTCGTAATCGGGGGAAGATTTATCAAAGAGGCTGTTACTTCGGATAGCCTTCGGCTGGAAATCGTCAGAATGCGTGAAATTGGAAACAGTATTGAAGAAACCGTTTTTCATAGTAGAAATTATGATTGGCAGGAAATTGTGGATGAAGATATTTCATTACAAACGGTAGTTGAGGCAAATGACGATCTGGCGTTCCGAATAAGATCAAAAACGAATATCAACTGGAAATATATCCGATATAACCCCACCCTTTATTACGAATCAGCTACCGATTCTAATTTCATCCCTGTCACTGTAACTAAACCGAACGGCGATCCCATTCATGTTTTTTGCCCTGCGGCGGAGTTCTCCATGTTCAACTATATGGTCAGGAAAACGGAAGTTTTCATTCCTGAATCTGATGGACTGATCGAGGTGAATCCCAAAATACAATTTCCGTTATTATTAGACTTTGATCCACCCGTACAGGGAGAAATAACAGTATCTATCAAAGGAATTAATAAATTATATGCATGCACGACTTTCCCTGTTCACAATGATTCTATTTCAGTCCTTGCAAATCTGCCGTTAACGGCGGACATTCCGGAAGGCGAACCGGTTTATATCGAATACCATATACCTTCCAGAGGTCTGGCCGATTCCATTGCCAGGAATTATTTATACACGGATATTTTATTCAACAACGCCAATGTCCCCCTGGAAACCGGCCTGTTCACGACCCTTCTTGAAAACGAATTCATCCTTGGCCCCTTATATCGAGGCTGGGGTCATTTTGCGTATAATGGCAACCGGGAACGAGCTGACCAGCTTATTCTTCGGGAAGAACTCAGATTGAACCCGGATCTCAAGGATGTCCCGACAAGGGAAGAATTGGATCAAATGGCAGCAAATCCAGATAGCGTGAGTTCGCCGTATGACCCGGTCAAGGACAATTTCATCCTGTTGGTGGCTGATGCCAAACAACAGCGGTGGATCGGATATGACCGTTTGACCTGGTTGAGTGCAGACACCATGAGCAGTTCCCGGCTTGGCGACGATGATATTTTGCTGGTCGCTCCCCCGATTGGCGGAAGCGCTGTTTTGAATTCGCCGAGGAAAATCTCCATCTCCAATGCAACCACCTGGGCGGGCGGTGGGAGTGTAGGCGCCATTGGAATCACGGGAAGTCGTTCGGACAATACCTCTATTACACAGGTAGAGGTGATGGATGTGGATGGAGACCGCCATCCGGATATTATCGGTCCTGATTTTATTCAGCCTACCAACCCGCTTGGCGGAAGGGAGGACCAACTGATCGAACATAAAACCGGCGTTCATGAATCAACCGGAAACTCAACAGGTCTTTCTTCCAGTGGTTCGTTTCCGGTTGCCAAACTGGGCAACTCAAAAACATCCGGGCAAGGGTCTCAATCTAAAAGTACAAATTCATCCAGTACAACCTCTTCAACCCATCCAAAATCCCAGGATTCACCCGAAACGGCAAAATCCTCCATTGGGATCACCGGGTCGGCCAATTTTAATTCGAGCTCGGATCATACCGTATCAGGATGGCTGGACGTCAATGGCGACGGCCTCGTCGACAAGGTTTTTCAGGATGGCTCCGTCAGGTTGAATATTGGTCGAAAATTCCTCGATCCCGAAATTTGGGGCCAGGACCTTGCCATCCGGGAAGGCCAAAGCCTGGATTTCGGCGCCGGTATCGGACTGAATTTTGCTTCCGCATTCAATTGGGGAAATATGAGCGTTTCTGGCGGAGTAAGCGTTTCCAAAACTGAAAATTTTGCCAAAAAAGCCCTGCAGGATGTTAACGGAGACGGGTTGCTGGATTTTGTTGTTGATGTTAATCCCCTGAAAGTAAGATTAAATTTAGGGGCCCGGTTTTCAGATGTCATTGAATGGAACGGCGCCGCCTTGTTGGATAAAGGTGTTTCCACTGGCGAATCGGCTAACATTGCATTTACGATTTGCATCATCATCCCCATTCCATTCGCGCCGTTTAAAATTTGTATCAACCCGAACGGGTCTATTGGTCAGGGCGCCAGCCGCGAAATCCGGCAATTCACAGATGTCAACGGCGACGGTTATCCGGATCTGGTGGAATCCACCGATGAACAAGCTATGAGGGTCCGATTATCTAAAATCGGCAAAACCAACCTCCTCAAAACCATCCACACGCCCCTGGGTGGCGCTATCTCCCTCGACTACGAGATCACCAGGAACACCTACGCCATGCCCCATAGCAAGTGGCTGCTCGCCAGCGTGGAAACCGACGACGGCCTGCCCGACGACGGCCCCAGCCGCATGAAAACCACCTTCGAGTACCAAAACGGATATTATGACCGCCGCCAAAGGGAATTTTACGGGTTTGAAACCGTTATTTCCCGGCAGCTCGATACGGGCAATGACGACGTAGTTTACCGGACCACCACCCAGGTTTATATCCATTCAGACTATTACAGAAAGGGCATTTTATTGAGTGAAACCCTCCACGACAAGGACGGCAAAACGTACAGCGAAACCCTCAATACCTACGAATACCGGGATATCCATACGGGGGCCATCCTGCAGGATCCTTATTTTACAGATAATGAAACGGGCGCCGTTTATCCGGCCCTGATCCAGACCATTGAAAATCACTACGAAGGCCAACCTGAGCCCGGCCTTTATACCCGGATCGCTTACGATTACGACCAGTACGGCAATGTGACCAGCTATACGGACGATGGCAACGGCGACCCGGCCGAACTGATCCATGCCAGGGTCGGCTACCATATCGTACCGGACAAACACCTGGTGTCCATCCCTTCCATCATCGAAGTATCCATCAACAGCGGAATCATTCGCAAACGCGAAGCCGATATCGACGCCACCGGAAGCATTACCCAGATCCGGCAATTCCTCGATGGCTCAACTTCTGCCAATTTCGATATGGAATACGACATATACGGCAATCTCACCAAAATCACCCGCCCCCCGAATGAAAACGGGGAAAGGGTGTGGTTTGCTTACGAATATGACGACCAGGTGCAGACCTACCCGGTTTTGGTCCGGGATGCCTATGGGGATACTTCAAGGGCGGTTTATGACTACCGTTTCGGCTTGCCCCTGGAAACCACAGATAAAAACGGCCAAATTATCCGCTACACACTGGATGCCGCCGGTCGGATTGCTACCGTGACCAGCCCTTACGAACTGACCTCCGGCGCGCCTTATACCATCTCCAACTCCTATTTCCCCCAAGCCGGCGTTGCCTATGCCGTAACCCGGCATTTTGACCCGGAAACGGGACAGGATATCGAAACCTATACGTTTATGGACGGTCTGGCGCGACCCGTCCAGGTGAAAAAAACGGGGTCTTTCTTCGCAGGAGAAGACCGGCCGGACGAAGTCGCCATGATCGTCTCCGGCAGGGTGGTATTTGATGGCCTGGGCCGGACCGTGGAAGCGTATTACCCCACCCGGGAACCACAGGGCGATAACGGCCAGTTCAACGACCACTTCGACAATATTACCCCCACCAAAACCACCTACGACGTACTCGACCGGCAATTGACCACCACCTTGCCGGATGGGTCTCAAACCCAAATGTCGTACAGCATCGGACCCGATAATTCCGGCCTGGCGACCTTTGTCACTGCCGTCACCGACGCCCTGGGTAACAAAAAAGAAACCTATACCGATATCCGCAACCGCCAGCGGGCCACAACCGACCACGGCCCCGACGGCCCTATCTGGACCACCTTCCGTTACAACGCCATTTCTGAATTGCTCAAAGTGACCGATCAAGGTGGAAACGAAACCAGTTACACCTACGACCAACTGGGCCGGAAACTGACAACAACACACCCGGACAACGGCCTCACCGAGTTTTTTTACGACCTGTCCGGCAATATGACCCACAAGATCACCGCCGAGATCAGGGCAAAATACCCCGACGGCGGCGCCATCCAATACGCCTACAACCTGGGAAGACTGATCCAGATCGATTACCCCAAAAACTTCCAGAACCAGGTGAAATTCCATTACGGGACCGCCGGGGATCAACACAACCACAACGCCCGGGGCCGCATCTGGCTCCAGGAAGACGCCACCGGCGGCCAGGAGTTTTTTTACGGTCCGCTCGGCGAGGTAACCAAGACCATCCGGACCGTGCTGATCAACGGCAATACCTCGATGACCTTCATCTCGGAGCAGGAATACGATACCTGGAACCGCATCCAGAAAATGAAATACCCCGACGGCGAGGTGGTGGACTACCACTACAACCGCGCCGGCAAATTGAATAAAATGACCGCCCGGAAGCTGGACCAGCCTTATACCTTCGTCGAACAACTGGGCTACGACAAATTCGAGCAGCGCGTATTCCTGAAATATGGCAACGGGACCACCACCAAATACGAATACGAACCGGAACGCCGCAGGCTGAGCCACCTGGTCGCGCGCGGGCCGGGCCGACTTATGATGGACAATCGCTACGAATACGACCCGATGAACAACATTTTGTCGATCCGGAACAGCGCCCAGGCAGGCGTATCCGAACTGGGCGGGGCGACCTATAACCAGTTTGTGTACGACGACCTCTACCGGTTGGTCAGCGCCACAGGCGACCAGGAAAAACCCGCCGCGCGGGAGGCCTACAGCCTCGCGATGGAATACGACAACCTGCACAATATCCGGCACAAAAGCCAGGTCCATAACCGCAACGGGAACGCGATTGCCCAAACTACTTACACTTTCGACTACCAATACGACCCCGTTAGGCCGCATGCGCCCACCCGGATCGGCGACAAACGCAATACCTACGATGCCAACGGCAACCAGACCGGCTGGACCATGGACAACCGGCCCGATTTCCGCAAAATTCACTGGGACGAAGAAAACCGCATCACGGCCATCCAGGACAACGGTTACCTGAGCCGGTACACCTACGATGCCGCCGGCGAAAGGGTGATCAAAAGCCACGGCGGCATACAAGCTGTATTTGTGGACGGCGGCATTGCGGGCCCTGTCAGCCACGACGAAAATTATACGGCCTATATCAGTCCTTACCTCGTATTTCGCGAGCAGGGGTTCACCAAACACTACTACATCGAGGATCAGCGCATATTGAGCAAGATCGGTACGGGCGACTTTTACACTAATACCATACCCCTGGGGCAGGGCATCACCGCAGGCAACCAAAATTACGCCGACCGCCGGGACTCTCTGAAACAGGCCCTGATCAGGTTTCTGACGGACCTGGGGTACAATGTCGGCGTGCCTTCTCTGGAGGACAATATCAAGGACCTCCAGGACGCAGGCATCCAGGTGCCCGTTCTGGAGCCGGGCGACTACACCAACCCACCTTACGGCTGGCCCGTGCCGCCCCTCACCCATGCCGATTCCATCTGCGCGCCCTGGCCGCCCGATCCAAGGGAAGCCAATGCGACCAACGGCAACGTGGAGGCGGGGTACGGCTTCATCGGCTACGCCGGCGTGCCGGAATTCAACCAGTTTTTTTATCATCCCGACCACCTGGGCAGCACCAGTTATATCACCGACCTCAACGGATCGGTGCGCCAGTACGCGGCCTATATCCCTTTCGGCGAGGTTTTCTTTGAAGAACATATCAACAGCCCCACCCAACCCTACCTCTTCAACGCCAAGGAACTGGATCGGGAAACGGGCCTCTACTACTACGGCGCCCGGTATTATGACCCGCGCATTAGCCTTTGGGCCAGCGTGGACCCGATGGCGGAGAAGTATGTGGGGTGGAGTGGGTATAATTATACTTTGTGGAATCCGGTGGTGTTGGTGGACCCGGATGGGAGGCAGGTTAAAAATCTTGTAGATGAGGAACTTTTTAAGGTATATGCTGAAACATTAAATAAGCTATATGGAGTTACAAATGACATTTCAACAAATTTAAATGCAGCAAGTGGAGCAATCTCACCTGACAATTTCAGGATTCAAAGCTCAGATAAGGTTCTTGGAGAAATCCAAAAAATTGCAGACTCATCTCAGAAGCAGATGAACAAACTGGAAAAAGTTGATGACATAGATTGGCTTAACAAAGCAGGAATGGGTAATTTCCTAAATACTTTAGAACAAAAAAATGATGCTTTGAAATTTTTTAACGATCAAATTGGAACTTTGCAAGAACTTTCAATTAAAGCAGGTAATCTCAGCGAAGTTGCAGAAAATTATTCGAAAATTTTTGATGGAATTTGGTGGATTGGTGCTCTGTTTGGAAAGGCAGGAACAAGAACTGAAGAAGATTTAATGAAGATTCAAGCATCAGACATTAAAGAAACTTTTAATATTGTAAAAAATAAATCCCAAAAATTAATAAATAAACTTGAAAACTTGAAAAAAAACCTTGAATAATTACACCGATGCAGAGTACTGTACAAAGTATCCATAGTGTAGGTTTAATCAAAAAACAGTGTCATGACCTAAAAACTGTACTCGAAATGGACGGTTCAAATGCTCCGTGGAGCCGAGGTTTACCAAAGTGCAGTGGGGCTTAACGGTCAATTTCCAGGCTCCGATCCTTAAAATAGGGCTATATTTTAAATGCGGCCGAATCCGTTCCTGAAAGTAGCGCAAATAATGGCGGGTTCTAAGATTTTTTGATCTGAAGGTTTTCAAAATTCATCCCCAAAGGTTTTAAGCAAAAGAAACCTACAACACTTCCAAAAACCCTTTACCTTTAGGTTCATAAAGCTCCCTGCGTGAAATGGTTGAGACGAACACCGGTATTGATGCTGTTGGCGGTTGGTTTTCTGACCATCAGTGTGGCCGTTATTCCGGATATCATCTCTGCCGATGTGGAAGAATGGGCCAAAGGGATATTGGGGGCTCATTACAAGCTTTACTTTGTTCTGTTTTTTATTGTCGGCTCCCTGTTGCTTGTTTTTCTCAATGCTGATTTTTCGGGGAAGCGTTTCATTAACCGGAAGGCTGGAGGTTTGATCATTTCTTGGTCCAGGGAAAACGCAAAACTTGTCCGTCAGGCAAGGGAAGCGATAAAAAATGCCGAGCCGGAAGAAGCCTTGAAATGTCTGGATGGACTGAAAAGCCCAGGATTAAATGAGGAAATCACCCTGTTATCCGGCCGACTTGCCCAATTCCGGCGCGAAAGCAGATTACACATCCGATCTCTCCAGGAAGAAACCGTCGCCTTTAACCGGATCAACCGGGATATCAATAACCTGATCGAGGCGGTTGAAAAAAAGCTTTCGGAGGAGGAAAAAAAATTTATAAAGGTCAGGGATTACCTCAAAGAACGCTACCAAAAAAGATTGAGCCAAAAACTGGCCGGTCGCCAACCCGTCAACCTGCGAATGCTTCCTTCAAAGGAAGGTACCAGCGAGGATGCCAGCGCTATTTTTGTCCCCTTCGCACCGGATGAGATTGGAAAAAAAATCCATGAAATCTTTCTGGAAGCCCACGGTCGGTTACTGATCGTCGGCGCCCCGGGAGCCGGTAAAACCACTCTGCTGCTTCAATTGGAACTTAGCCTGCTCGATGCCGAAAAGGACGTTTTGCCGGTTGTTTTAAATCTTGCCGCCTGGAACAGCCGGTACGGTACCCTAGAAACCTGGCTGGAAAATATCTTTCCCTCTGAACTGGGAATTAATACCGGTTTTGCTAAAAAAATTGTCCGGCAATTTCAATTGATCTTGCTGTTCGATGGTTTGGACGAAGTGAGTGAAAAGGAGAGGAAATCATGCCTCGATGCCATTGAAGTATATGGAGCGAACGCAAAAAACTGTTATGCAATCGCCTCCCGGATTGAAGAATATAAATCGATTGCCAGGGATGCGCCCGTTTATGGGCAGATCGAAGTTGGCCCTCTTTCCATCGAACAAATTGAAGCCGAATTGGAGCGAATCGGATACGCTCAACCGGAGGCATTGCCGCTGCTGCAAGCCATTCGAAAAGATGAATTACTGAGGGAGATTGTAAAAACACCTTTCTATTTCAATACCCTGCAATTCCTGTTTGCCCGGGGTATTCGTTTATCCGATTTAAATTCACCCGGGGATGATGTTGAGGCGAAAAAGAAAGCCATTATTTCAGCGTTTATAAAAAACGAATTAATTACCCGGGAAAAAGACGATTTTCATCCTGAACTGGCTGAAAGGTGGATGTCGTTTTTTGCTTGTCAGATGAAACTCCAGAATATTGCTGTATTTGAACTGAGTAGTTTACAATTTTCATGGAATCGATCAGGATCCGGAAGATTTTATTTTTTTGGAGTTTGGATTGTCGAAGGTTTAATTACTATTCCTGCTTTTAGTCTGATTTTGACTCTTATGGCAGGAGCGGCGGCTATGTTGGCTTATAGTGTGTTTTTAATCTCAGGAGTAAGTTTGGAACAAAATTTCCTTGGAATATTTCTGAAAATCACAGCAACAGGATTGTTACTCAGTCTGATTATTGGGTTGTTTGCTGGGATTGGATCGGCGATAAAAAATTTAAAGAAAGAATTTTTTCCAATCATTAAAACCAAAGATCATTTAACCTGGTCCAATAAAAGATTTCTAAAAAATATTAAAACTCACATTTTATCTATTTTTTTTATCTCCGCTAAAGGCGGTATAATATTTAGTATGGCTTATGGGTCTCTGAGCATTCTATTAGATGGATTTTATCAAGGAGTTATTAATCTAATTAGCATCATTATTATAATTATAGGTTGCGGACTTTTTTTTGGATTAATTATTGGATTAGCGGTTAGCTTTTTTGAGTTTTTCGAAGATAATTTAATTTCTTTTGAGGTTTTGGATAAACCGTATCAGCGATTCAAGGCTTCCATCCGGGCTCTTCACTTTTCCATCCTTCAACACTGGCTCCTGCGTTATCAACTCCATCGAAAAGGCCTGCTCCCTCTCCGCCTGGTCCATTTCCTGAACGACATGACCGCCCGGCATATCCTGGAATCCGACGGAGGCGCCTGGCGTTTCCGTCATCGGATCATCCAGGATCATTTTGCAGAAAAATGGGAGGTGGAGAGAACATTATAAATCAAATTTTCGGCACTTTTTAGTCGGATTGCCAAAAAATTGAACCCGCATAACCTTTGTTGAAGAAAATCGAACAGGACCTTTCCATCCCAAGCGGCGTACTATAATCTCCAAAAGCCACAAGCGGCCCGCCCCATCCGGAGCGAGCCGCTTATCTCTTCATCGTCCAAGGTTCCATTCAAAAGGCGAACCTCCAATCTGAAAACGCCGCTATCCTTTAACCTTTCTACTTTAACCTTTAACCTTTACTTGCTCCCCTCAGCCGTCAACCCCGCCAGCAGATCAGCAAACTGCTGCTTCAGGCCGCCGACGTTGCCGGTGATGCCGGACAGCGCCGTCTTCCAGCCGTCGAGGTTGGTGGTGGCGGTGGTGACCATTTCTTTGAGGCCGTTGACCTGGCCCAGTACGTCGCCGCTCAGTTTGCCGGCTGCGAGGCCTTCTTTCAGGGTGTTCACTTCGGCGGCTTTGGTGGTCCATTCGCCGACAAAAGCGGTAACGGTGCTGTTCAGGGTACCCAGCGCGCCAATCTGTTCGGTCAGGCTGTTCTTCAGTTCGCCTACTTTGGCGGTAGCGGCTTCGTCCATTTTCTTGGCGAGGTCTTCAGGTACGACCATGGCTGCCAGGGCTTCGTTGGCGCCCGTTTGTTCTGCGCCCAGGGTTCCGACAAATTCGGTCACTGCGGCGGTCGTGGTGTCCCAACTGCCCACCAATTCTTCGATCGGCGCGCGGAATTTCTCCACGCTGTTGCAGGCAAAAAGGACAATTGCTAATCCCATCAACAATGCGTTCTTTCTCATGATGCTCTCAATTTTTTGGAATTTATGAAATAATGTGCGAAATTAGAACGAATTTTTTAAATTTTTCTTAAAGAAGCAGAAGATTATTTTGAAATCTGAGCTTTATCCGGGCTTTAACCGATTTTGATTGGTTCATGGTTGCATTGTTTCATGGTTACAGTGTTGCATTGTTTCACGGTTTCACGGTTTCAGTGTTAACCATGAACCCATGAAACCATATAACCATGAAACCATTTACCCCCCCACCGAAGCCTTATACAATCGCGCCCCTTCATTTGTCCCGATCCGGAAATCAGCGCCATAAAAAGCAATAAACGTTTCTCCTTTTTTAAATGCCCTGCCACCTGCTGAGACGTTCCCTTCCAGAACCATATATACCGCCGGGCCCTCCGGCTTTTCTTCCTGGGTTTCGCCCGGTTTCAGGTCGATCCGGCTCAGGGCAAAATCGGGCGCGGGGGTTGGATAGGCCGATTCGGTCCGGCTCAGGGCGACGGGTTGGATGATCCGGGGGGTTACGGGGGTAAAATCGAGGTTGGCCAGCAATTCGGGCACATCGATATGTTTGGTGGTCAGACCGCCCCGGTACACGTTGTCGGAATTGGCCATCAACTCCATGTTCACCCCTTCGAGATAGGCGTGGGGTATGCCTGCGCCCTGGTAGATCCCCTCGCCGGGCTGTAAGTGTACCAGATTGAACAGATAAATGGAAAAAATGCCGCGGTCGAAATGGCCGTCATGGGTATAATCCCGGAATGCCAGCGTCGCCCAATAGTCGGGCCGGTCTTTTGCAGGTGGCCGGACGGCCCATTCTTTGTCCAAACGCGCCCAAAGCGGCGCCAGGATCTGATCCACGGTTTGCTGCGGCATCTCCATCACATACCGGTACAAACCGCTGATATCATCGGCTGCAAACCGGTCGGATAAAACCCGCAATTCCGGTGAGGAAGACAGCGTCTGCCGGATCGCTTCCGGGGTTTTAAACCCGTGCAACAGCCAGAATCCGGTAAGGGCTGCTAACGCTTCGGGTTTGTGGTTGTCGTCGCGATACACCCGGTTGGGGGCGTCAACCGGTATGCCGAGTTCGTTTTCCCGGCGAAAACCCGCCCCGGCGGCCGCTTTGGTGGGGTGCGCCTGGATGGAGAGCATTTGCCGGACGTCGAGCACTTTGAATAAAAAGGGCAGGCGGTTCTGGAAGGCTGCGGCTGCCTTTTTTCCCAGGGTGGCGTCCGGATTGCGGGCGATAAATTGATCCAGCGGTTCCCACCCTGAACCGGCGTCGATCCGGGACATGCCTTTGGGGTGCGCGCCCAGCCACAATTCAGCATACGGTTTCCGTGCAGCGTTTTCAATCCCCTGAAGCGCAGGAATGAAATCGTATCCACCCCAGTCGTAATGCTGGACAAAACCGGTTAAAGGAAATGGGCCGCTCATATTTTAATTTTAAGCGGGCAAAGTTAGCGCTGCAACCACTAAATCCCAAACAAGTTTCCAGGCCTTTTATACCATGCGTCGGATCGTTTTTTCAAAACTATCCATCCTGCGGGGCGTGCCTATGCATACGCCCCATGGCGCAGTGCAGCGCGAAGTATATTTTAGCCGCTGATTTTACGGATTCAACGGATCAGATCTGTGCAATCTATGCAATTCGCGACAAAAAGGAACCGGAACCTTGTCCGTGGTAAACCTGACGGCAATGAGGACAATACAAAAAATAACAAAAACTCAGAAACAGCCCGGGGAAGATTATATTTATCCCCAAAAGCCGGATTTGTTATTCCATCCCGGCATTTAGTTTTGGCGATCAAACAGGCCGCCGGCGCAGCAACGATCATGAACAATGCGAATCAATAGTTGAATACGAATGTTTCATACCCTTGCGTTTTTGAAAAAAACACAAGGACTTTTTATTGAACCACAATAGAAACAAAAGATCACAAAAGTGGTGAACAATAAATTTGCCTGGCAAATTTATTGTTCCCTTTTCCCGCCTTGCGGGACAGGTAGTGGTTCAAAAAAAACATAACGGGTGTTGATTGCCCGGGACAATTCGGGTTGATTCCTGTTTTTTCCCGCCCGGCGGGACAGGGAGCGGTAGAAAGGACACAATTCTTGAATTTACAGAAGCCCGATAATCAGCAGGATTTGAAATCTAATCCTTGATTCGCATGAACCATCACAAACCCGATTACAGCCTATGAACGCAAAAAACCACCTCCTTGAAATCTGTTGCGACAGCCTGGCTTCAGCCCTGACCGCCCAAACCGGCGGCGCCGACCGTCTGGAACTTTGCTCCGTCTTGTCGCTCGACGGCCTGACCCCCAGCGCGGGCTTGCTGACGGAGGTCAAAAAACGGCTGTCCATCCCGGTATTTGTCATGATCCGCCCAAGGGGCGGCGGATTTTGTTATTCCGGTTCGGAACTGGAAGTCATGCTCGCCGATATCAAAGCCGCCAAATCCCTCGGCGCTGACGGGATCGTATCCGGCATCCTGACCTCCGACAACCGGATCAACATCCCTCAGACCCAGTTGCTGATCGCCGCCGCTCATCCGCTGCCCTTCACCGTTCACAAGGCATTCGACCGGGTTAACGACCAACTGGAAGCGCTGGAGATCCTGAAAAACCTGGGCGTCAACCGGATATTGACCTCCGGGGGCCGGGAAAATGCCGTCGCCGGGAAAAGTGTGTTGGAGGAACTTCAAAAAAACGCAGGCGATCAGCTCCGGATCATGGCCGGCGGCGGCGTACGTGCGGAAAATCTGCCGATCCTGATGCAGGTCGAAGGCCTGACGGAGTTTCATTCCTCCGCCCGGGGGAAGGGGAGCGAGGAGGTCGACCTGGCGGAGGTTGCTGCTTTGCGCCGGGTTTTGAACGGGCGCCTCGGGCACTAAGTTTCATTACTGAGCATGGATGACCCTTTGGGGATGTTTCAGTGATGCAGTGTTTCATGGTTTTCCCGAAGATCCGAAGGTCCGAAGGACTCCTATGGAGAGTTCCATGAACCTTTGGAGGATGGCTATGCCACAGTGTTGTAGTGCTTCAGTGTTGAATGGTTAACCATGAAACCATGAAACACTGCAACCATGAAACCATGCAACCATGCGGCATAGCCATCTCCCTGGGAAAACCCCACGCTCAATCCTGAACAAAAATAACCTCCGTGGCGCCAAACCCGTATCGGGGATGGAACTCATTTTTAAACGTTACAACTTCGGGCGTTTGCAACAACCGGGAAGCAATCGCATCGCGCAGGCGGCCTTCGCCCAACCCGTGAATGATAAAGACCCTTTCGACCCCCAGCCTGATCGCCTTGTCCAGATAGGAATCGAAATGCTGCATCTGGATCCGGAAAATTTCAGAGGCGTTTATCTTACCGCCTTTGTGCCGCAGGTTTTCGATATGCAGGTCGATTTCGGGAATAAAAGCCGCTTTTTCCGATATTTCGTGCAGAGGTTTGGCGTGGCCCTCCAGCCAGGAGCTCGTTGGGCGGGACATTTTTTTGGTGTAATTGAGCAGATTGTCGCCGGGGTTTTCCGTTTCCTCCGCGCCCTCGTTCAAATCGCTGATCAATACAAAGGTATAAGCGGGAATATTCAGCAAGGGGGCGGTTTCGGGTCGTTTAAAAAATTGTTTGGGCCTTATTTTCAAGGTTTTGGTCTTTACAGGGCCGCTGCCTTCGGTAGTGAGCCGCCAGCAGTTGACGGTGTATTCCGGAGCGTCGTTGAGCTGGTCAAAAGCCAACTCCCCCAGCAATTGGGTGGAAAGCCCGGTCAGTTTGCCATTATGGGCGACAGGCGCCTGGCCTTTTACGGTCAATGTGCCGGTGAATACGACGTCGTTCCGGGTATCATTGATCAGAAAAAGACGGTATTTTCCGACATTGCCGTCCTGGTCAAAAACCGGAGCCAGGGCCAGTTGAATGCCCTTGCTTTTCAGAATATCGTATTGTATTCTGGGTTCCGGCCGTTCTGGTTTTTTTTCTTCCGGTTTTCCTTTTTTACCAGGCGGAACGGTTTTGGAGGGCGCGATTTTGCGGGTATCCGGTTCATCTGCCCGGATCAGGTCTTCTTCGAAAACAGGAATGACCATATCCGAACCGGCCAGCCGGACGTTCACCATGCCGTCGTCCAGGTATTCTTCAACAAAACCTTCGTCCCTGGTATGGAGAAATTTAACCCTTGTTCCTTTTGAAAATAGCATAATTTGTTCCTGTGGATTTCCTGCTGTAAAAAATGTTTTATGTACGTTTGAAGCCGCCGGCAACAAAATTAACAAAGAACCATCATAAACAATGCGAATGAATAGTTCATGATGGTTTATTATTGCTTATGATGGTTTATTATCGTTTATGATCGTTGAGAAGAACTTCAAATGGCGACTGGCCCAGGCCGCTGAGATCAGGTGGTGGCGCAGGTACCTTGGCAGCCGCCCGGTATCTGTTTATCTGGAGCAAAAAAAAGGGTATTGGCGCAAAGTGCTGGATCAGGCGAATCTGCGGGTATTGCCCGGACAACGGGTGCTGGATGCCGGATGCGGGCCGGCCGGGATATTCATCGCGCTGGATCATTGCCGGGTGACGTGTGTGGACCCCCTCCTGGAGCGGTATCGCCAGGATCTGCCCCACTTTGACCCTGCCTGGTACCCCTGGGTGAATTTTTATGCAGTAAAGGTGGAGGATTTTACACCGGAAACACCTTTCGAACTGATCTTTTGCCTCAACGCCCTCAACCATTTTGCCGATCTTGAAAAAAGCCTGCGACAACTGAGAGCGGCGCTTATACCCGGCGGAACGATGATCCTCACAGTCGACACCCACCGGTCCGACTGGTTGAAACGGATCTTTCAGCGGTTGCCCGGCGACATTCTGCACCCGCATCAGTACGCATTGAACGATTACCAGGCCATGCTCAACCGGGCGGATTTTTCCGTTGTGAATACCGTGATGCTCAAGCCGGGCAGGATATTTGATTATTGGCTGATCGAGGCGCACGCCAAAAAATAGACGTATTGCATCTTTTCAGGAAAGCGGGAAACAGCCGGCCTTTGTTCTCTGCGATTCAATCCATTTTTTCACATTAACAAGATTGCGATATGATTACGCTGGTCATCGACGTAACCGGCCGGGGCATTCTATTGGCTGCCGGCGGGGTTACCCTGAGTCTATTGATCTTTATGTGGCTGATCAAATCAGCCAAAAACAAGCATTTTGCCCGGCAGAAAGTATTCGGCTGGACCGGTCCGTTTTTCAACCTGGGGCTGGTCATTTCCATCGGTCTGGCCGCTCTGGCCCTAAGCTGGACGCAATATGATCACCGGGGCAAATCCTTTGTCATCGACCTGGAACCGGTGGAAGACCTGCTGATCACGCCGCCGCCGACCAGTTTCCCGAAACCGCCGCCGCCCCCGCCGCCGCCGCCGGTCGTTGAACCCGTACCGGATGAGGAACTGCTGGACAAAGAACCGGTAAAATTCGAGGATATGACCCTCGACGCAGATACCCCGATTGAGCGGCCGGAACCTGCTGTCGCCAAACCGGTGATGCCCAGCCTGCCGCCGCCAAAAGAAGAGGAGGAGAAAGTCCCGCCCATTTTTGTTGTAGTGGAAGAAATGCCTCTTTTCCCGGGATGCGACGACCTGCCCACCAAAAAGGAACGGCAGTCCTGCTCCGACAAGGCGTTGCTGGGGTTTATGTACAAATACCTGAAATACCCGCCTTCGGCCCGGGAAAACGGGGTGGAAGGCGTCGCAGTCGTCCGGTTTGTAGTGGAAACCGACGGTTCCATTTCAGGCGCCTCGATCGCGAAAGACCCCGGCGCAGGTCTGGGGCCCGAAGCCTTGCGGGTGGTCAACCTGATGAATGAGAAAAACATGATCTGGAAACCCGGCAGGCAGTTGGCGAAACCCGTTCGGGTGCAGTTTAATTTGCCGGTCAAGTTTACGTTGGAGAAATGATTATTGGTTGGCTAAACCCCGGTTTTTTTTATAAACCAATCCAGATAAGGTTCAATTAAACCGCTTAAAAAATAGGGCAAATTCAAAAGATGATACTTTTTCCTTTTTGTGGTGTGCAGTTCATCTGTTTTGAGTTCTCCTCCATAAATTCGAACAGCAAAATGATGCGGGCATCTATCCATAAACTCATGAAGAGAGCGTAAAGCGCCGCTCGCTCCTGACTTGACCTCAACTGGGATTAGCATATTTTTATATCTAAAAACAATATCTACCTCTGATGAGGTTCCCCGTTCTTCCCGCACCCAAAATGCACGCTTGACGCCCGGGAGGTAGAACTGGGCTTTTATCTCCTGATTGACAATTTGTTGCACTAACTTGCCCCTGGAACTATCGTGTAAATCATGCAGTGTGAGCAATTCCTGATGGAGGCCAAGTTGATAATTTACAAGTCCTATATCCAGGAAGTGGAGTCTCGGGCGTTTCTTGAAATCCGGAACAATTGGCGGAACCGTCTGAATCGTTGGGTAGATAAGCTCCAAAAGGCGCGCCTTCGACAACGCGTCCATTGCTTCTTTTACTTCTCTGGTTTTAAAACTTGAAGCGCCAAAATTATTCAAATTTATCCGGTTATCGATTTCATAAGGGGCGGTGTCCATTATATGCCTGATGACTCTTTTTTGCGTTTCATTTGAGGCGTATTTTTCAACATCTTCTTTGTAGGATTCAATAATCCCGGCATATAGGTTCCTCACCCTGGTTATGTCTTTCTCCCTCAGATACGCTGAGGCGATGCCGGGCATGCCGCCAATCAGGATAAACTCGTGAAAAAATTTATATAGAATAGGTACGTATTCTTTTTGGACAGGCACACTATTGAATACTTCAACCGCAGTTTTATTGCCTGTGCCTCGAAGATATTCGCCAAAACTAAGGGGATGGAGCTCTGCATATTCCACTCTCCCAACCGATACCTTGCTGATCTTATTCAAACCGAACTCAAGCAGAGAACCGGTTAAAATAACATCTATATGAGGATAATCCTCTTTAAAGTATCTTACTCTCTCCAGCAGAATTGGATTTTCCTGTACCTCATCAATAAATACCAATGATCTTAAATCTGATCTGTTTTGAAACCCTCTGGAAATAAACAATAGCTGGATCATTTTATCCATGTCCGGCACATTTGCAAAAAGCGCCTTATCCGCAGTTTTCTCCAGGTTGAAATACAGGTATTGATCGTATGATTTTCCAAATTCGTTAATCAATGTCGTTTTACCAACCTGCCTGGCGCCTCTCAGGATGAGCGGGAGTCTGGTAGAAGAGTTTTTCCAGTTTTTTAAATATGTGTTTAAGTTTCTATGTATCAGCACTTTACAATCAAATTGAAAATAATCCGTTAGAACGAATAGGCAAATATACGAAAATAATGTCAGAATGAATAACCATTCTTTGTTATTTTTTGTCTGAATGCATAGTCAATTTATGGTTTATAGTTTCCTTCAAAACGCTTTCACCAACCAACTTTCCACTTCTTAACTATGCCGCATCAACAGGCTTGATCACGTACCCCTTCCACCCGTACCACGCTACCACCAGGAAACAAAAAATGGGCAGGATAAAAGCGGTCTGCACGCTGTAATGGTCGGAAATCAAGCCCATAACCGGGGGCAGGATCGCGCCGCCGATGATGGCCATGATGATGAAAGAAGAACCCAGTTTGGTTTGCGGGCCAAGGTCCTTGACACCCAGGGCAAATATGGTAGGAAACATGATGGACATAAAAAAATTGACGCCCAAAACGGCGTAAACAGCCAGTTTCCCTTCGCCAAGGACGGCGATCAGGCACATCAAAGCCGCCAGCACACCGTAGGACGCCAGTATTTTGGTGTCCTTGAAAAAGCTCATGAGGTAAGTCCCCAGAAAGCGTCCGCCAACAAACAGGATGGTGCCGACGACCATGTAACCTGCGGAAGCGGTTTCCCGGCTCACCCCCAGCAGATCCACTGCAAAATCGATGGTTATTCCCCAGATGCCTGCTTGTGCGCCCACATAAAACAATTGCGCCAGAACGGCGTATACCAGGTGTTTGTGTTTAAATATGGCACGGTCGAAACGCAGTTTTTCTCCTTTGTCGGGTTCCGGCATTTTGGTAATGGCAAACAGGGCCGCGACGATCAAAACCACCGTTGCGATCCCGACATAGGGCAGGATCACCGAATCAGCGGCTTGTTGTTTGGCTGCCATGGAGGTCAGGTCGCCTTCATTGCCTGCAAAGATCAGGGCGCCGGCTACCGGCGGGCCGACCACCAGCGCCAACCCGTTGAAGGATTGGGAAAAATTGAGCCGCTGGGAGGAGGTTTCGGGTTTGCCCAGGATCGTGATATAGGGGTTGGCCGCCGTTTCCAGGAAAGCCAGTCCCGAGGCAATTACAAAAAGCGCTACGAGGAAAAAACCGAAGGTCAGCATTTCCGCTGCCGGGATGAAGAGCAACGCGCCGGCTGCATACAGGATCAACCCCAGCAGGATGCCTTTTTTGTAGCTGTAGCGCTCCATGAAAAGACCTGCCGGAAAGGCGATGAAAAAATACCCAAGGTAAAAAGCGGTTTCCACCAATAACGCCTGCGCTCTTTTGATCTCGAAGACCGGCTGGAAATGGGCGATCAGCGCGGAGTTGAAAATGTTGGCAAGGCCCCATAGAAAAAACAGGCTGGTGACCAGGATGAAGGGTAGTAAATAGGTTTTGTTCTGTTGCATGGCTGATAATTGATTGGATTGATTGGATTGGTTCGATTGGTTCGATTTTTAGGCTTCGAATCAACAAATCAACAATTCCTCGCATCCACAGTTCCTCAGTTCCTCGATTCCTCGATTCCTCAGTTTGGGGTCAGAGCTTAGTGACGGAAAGAGACCGGTCGAGGTGAACGTAGCCGCCATCGACATAAAGGTGCTGGCCCGTAATATGCGACGCCCGGTTGGAAAGCAGGAAAACCGCCATATCTGCAATTTCCTCCGGTGTGGTCAGCCGGTTTTCCAGGGGGATCCTGCTGCCGATCTCCCGCAATTTCTCATCGGGGTTGTCAAATTGGCTGAGCCATTCGTGGTAAAGCGGGGTCATGACTTCCGCCGGCACGATGGCGTTGACGCGGATGCCGTATTTCAGCAATTCCACCGCCCATTCGCGGGTGAGGGCAAGGATGGCGCCCTTGGCAGCTACATAAGCGGAGGTATTGCCCTGGCCGGTCACCGCTGTTTTTGAACTGATGTTGAGGATGACGCCTTTGTGTTTTTTGAGGGCATCCAGCGCAAAATGCGCCAGATAGTAATAATGGAACAGATTTCTTTCCAGGGAGGCCATAAACCCCTGGGGTGTGCCGTGTTCGAGGCCCACGCCGTCGTTGACCCCCGCATTGTTGACCAGGGCGTCGATCCGGCCCAGCCTGGCCAGGGTTTCTTCCACTACTTCGCGGCAGCTTTCCGGCGAGCCCAATTCCTTGTAAATAGCCAGGGCCTTTTTTCCCTGTTTTTCGATATCGGCAGCCAGGGTTTCGCCTTCTTCCCTGAGCTTGCCCACGATCACCGGAATACCGCCTTCGGCCGCTACCAGCCTGCAGATGGCTGCGCCGATCCCCCGGCCTCCGCCGGTGACCAGCACCACTTTGTTTTGAATATTCAGATCCATCGGCTAAAATTGATAAAAAAGTTTTGCATTCTCTCCCAAAACCAATTCTTTATCTTCATTTGAAAACCCTTCCAGGTAATTTTCCACAATTTGCATCACCTGCAGGTACGTCCCGCCCAGAAGGCAAACCGGCCAATCGGAGCCGATCATCAACCTTTCCGGGCCGAAGGCTTCAACTACCACGTCGAGGTACGGCCGGAAAACCGCGGGCGTCCAGCCGGCCCAATCAGCTTCGGTTATCATGCCCGAAAGTTTGCAATAAATATGGGGAGAAACATTTGCCAGGGCCCGGATATGTTCGGCCCAGGGGTCGGTCTTGCCGGCCTTAATATAGGGTTTTGCCAGGTGATCCAATACGAACCATTGATCCGGAAACCGGCGGACCAGTTCGATCGCCGCCGGCAACTGATTGGGATAAACCAATATATCGTAAGTGAGGCCAAAATCATCCAAAAAGCCGATCCCCCGCTGAAAATCGGGGCGCAACATAAAATCATCCGGCTCGGCCTGCACAATATGCCGGACGCCTTTCAGAAGGAAGTTCGTGCCAAGTTGCTCCAGCCGGTCGGGAAGGTATTTGTCCATCAGGTTCACCCAACCTACTACCCCTTTGATAAAATCGTGCCGGGCTGCCAGATCCAGCAGAAAATCGGTCTCCGCATCCGATTGATCGGCTTGTACGGCTATACACCCTTCGTAACCTGCGGCCTTCAGAATGGGCGCCAGGTTTTCCGGCATAAAATCCCGCCGGATGGCCCCCATGTCTTCGCCGATCCAGGCGTCACGCACGGGGTTGAAACGCCAGAAATGTTGGTGGCTGTCTATTTTCATATTGTTGATTTGTTGATTTGTTGATTTGTTGATTTGTTGATTCGAGGGCCCCCGTTTCAAATCAACGAATCAACGAATCAACATAACCTACCACCCGCTGCCTGGCCACACCCATCCCCTCCACGCTGAGTTCCATGATATCGCCGGGTTGAAGGTACCGCTGGGGATTGAGGCCCATACCGACGCCAAAAGGGGTGCCGGTAGAGATGATATCGCCGGGAAGCAGGGTCATGAACTGGCTGATATAACTCACGAGGAACGGAACTTTGAACACCAGGTCGGAGGTGTTGCTGTTTTGCATCAACTGGCCGTTGAGCCGGAGCCAGAGCGGTAAATTGCCGGGATCGGGCGCCTCGTCTTTTGTCACGAGGAAAGGGCCCAGCGGCGCAAAGGTATCCGCGCTTTTACCTTTCACCCACTGGCCTGCCCGTTCCAACTGAAAGGCGCGTTCGCTGATGTCGTTGTGTACGAGGTAACCGGCTACGTGGTTCATTGCAACGGCCTCTTCCACGTAAGTTGCCTTTTTGCCGATGACGACCGCCAGTTCGACCTCCCAGTCGGTTTTGAAACTGTTTTTGGGAATGATTACGTCGTCAAAAGGTCCGCAGATGGCGGTAGTGGCCTTGAAAAACAGCACCGGTTCGGGTGGCAGTTGCATGCCGCTTTCCCTGGCGTGCTGGGCGTAGTTCAACCCCACGCAGATCAGCTTGGACGGCCGGGCAACCGGCGGCCCAAGGCGTTCGGTCCGGTCCACCGGCGGGCAATGATCCCCTTGGGTGATCAGCCATTTGCGGAGGCCTTCGATACCGTCCTCGCGGAAAAACGCCTCATCGAAATCGGGGGTGAAAGCGCTGACATCCAGCCGGCGGCCGTATTCGAGTTCTATGCCCGGTTTTTCGGCGCCGGATTCGCCAAATCGTAGTAATTTCATTCACGTATTGTTTGGAATGGTTTGGAGTTGTTTGGAATGGTTTGGAGTTGTTTGGAATGGTTTGGGGTGGTTTGGGGTGGTTTGGGATGGTTTGGAATGGTTTGGGGTGGTTTGGGGTGGTTTGGAGTTGTTTGGGGTCAATTATTCAATCTGACAAACCCGCCATCGATGGGGTAATCCGTGCCGGTGATGAACCCCGCCTCGTCGGAACAAAGAAAAAGCGCCAGGTGGGCGACCTCCTCCGGCGTACCCATGCGGCCGATGGGCTGGGTTTTCGACAATTTTTCGAATATTTCGGGTTCCTGGCCCGGATAGTTTTTGGCGATGAAGCCGTCCACAAAGGGGGTATGTATCCGGGCGGGTGAAATGCTGTTGCAGCGGATATGGTCCGCCAGGTAGTCTTTGGCCACGGAAAGGGTCATGGCCAACACTGCCCCTTTGGTCATGGAATAGGCAAACCGGTCAGGGATGCCCACCAGCGCCGCCACGGAGGCCATGTTGAGGATCACGCCGCTGCCGTTGGCCTTCATGTGGGGGATACAGGCCTTCATGCAGTGGTAAACGCCTTTGACGTTGACCCGGTAAAGGCGATCCAGATCTTCCGGGCTGGTTTTTTCCAGGTTGCCGACATGGGCGATACCGGCGTTGTTCACCAGGATATGGATGTAGCCCTGGTCGGCAATCCGGTCGATGGCGTCATTGACCGAATCCGGATCGCCGACGTCGCAAGGGTAAAACCCTGCCTGCCCCCCGCCGGACGCGATTTGCCCGGCTACTTTCCTGCCTTGGTCCGCATCTGCATCCAGGATATAAACCCGGGCCCCGGCGGCTGCGAACCCTTTCGAAACAGCTTCGCCGATGCCGCTGCCGCCGCCGGTTACGATCGCTGTCTTATTGTGTAAGGTAACTGTCATTATTTGTAATTATTCAGCTCGTTTTGATCATCCGCACACTAAAAACAGGCCCAGCCCGGTGGCCGGTATGGGGCATGAATTTGATCCCGACCTTGTTTTTCCCGTTGGTCAGGTCAGAGGGGATGGGATAAGTAACCGTGATGAACCGGCCGTCGGCCTTGCCGGAGATATTCTCCGTGGCGATGGTCTGGCCATCTACCTGGATATCAAAAGTTTTGGACCCAGTGAAGCCGCCCCAGTATTCGATGGCCAGGGCCATCGGCTGATCGGGCAATACCTGCATTTCAAAACCGAACCAGCCGCCGCGTTCGGCGCCCCGCATTTTGCGGTCCTGAAAATCCTGCGGAAAGGTTTTATCGCCTTCCAGCTTGTGTTCGCGTTCGGGCTGCATTTCGCCCAGTTGCAGGAAATCGTGGGTGAGGGATTCCAGCCTTTTTTTCTCCGCGAGTTCGGCCTGGTAGGCGGCCTGTTTTTCATCCCATTTTTGCTGGTTGAAAAGGTCCCAATATACGGAATAGCGCCGTTCGTGGGTACGGTAGAAGGGTTTGAGGGTCACGTCGCGGGGTTTTCCCACCCCCTCGGTTTTGAAGGTATTGGGTTCGCCGGCAACGGGCTTGATCCAGGCGTTCGGGTCGCGGTTTTCGGTGAAGAAATAGGGCACGTAGTCCGGGGTATGGGCGTTGGGGTCGTCGGCCGGGCCCAGGTCGCCGGCCAGAACCAGCGGGCCGTACATCACGGCTACCCGGTCGGTATCGTCGGGCATGGTCTCCAGGCGCAGGGTGAAGGGCATTTTGACGGTTACTTTATCTCCGTCCTCCCAGTACCGCCGGATGGGGATAAAACTGCCGGGGGTTTCTGTTATTTTTTGTGGTTTGCCGTTCACCTGAACCTCAATGCCGGAACGGTCCGTCCAGTAGGGATAACGGATCCGGAGGGTCAGGGCAGTTGGCGCGGAAGCGGAAAAAACCAAGGTGGTCCCTTGCTGGTCGGGAAAAGTAGTTTCCTGTTTCAGTTTCAGGCCTTTTTCTTCCCAATTGAGTTCGGAAGCGATGAACTGGTTGACAAAAAGTTCCTGATCGTTGTGGTAATAGATGGCGCCGCCGTATTTACTGTGGTTTTCCATACCTGTGCCGATGCAGCAGGTAAACCATTCGGGGTTCTGGTATTCCTTGATACCGCCCATTTCCAGAGAGAGGTTGTAGATTACCCGCCCGTCGCCGGGATGTTGGGAGGACAGGATCTGGTTGAACAGCGCGCGTTCATAAAAATCGCCGACATCTGCCTGGGCTTTGAGCCGGAACAGGTGGTCGGACAGTTTGAGCATGTTGTAGACGTTGCAGGTTTCGGTGGTTTCGTTGCTCAGGCGGTTGCGGAGTTGGTCGGGTTGGCCAAAGTATTCGTGGTTGCCGTTGCCGCCGGTTACGTAGGAATGGTGGTGGGCTACGCGATCCCAGAAAAAAGAGGCTGCAGCGAGGTCGCGGGGTTCGAGGGTGAGTTCGTAACGGCGGGCAAGGCCGATGAGTTTGGGTACCTGGGTGTTGGCGTGTTTATTGGGCAGGATGTCCTGACCGTCGGCTAGCGGTTCCAGGATGTCTTTATGGTGAAAGACGCGGGAAAGGCGCAGGTAGCGCTCGTCGCCGGTGTCGGCGTAGAGGTCGGCCAGGGTTTCGTTGATGCCGCCGTGTTCGCAGTTGAGCATGTTCTGCACCTGTTCATCGTTGAGCCCGCTGACGATGGTTTCGATCCAACCGGCCAGTTTTTTGTTGACTTCCAGGGCTTTTTCGTTTCCGCAGAGGTGGTAGGCGTCGCGCAGGCCGGCCATGGTTTTGTGTTGGTTATAAAACGGCACCCAGATCCCGTTGAGGTCGAATCCCTGGGAGCGGATATCGCCTTTGGCTACTTCTTCGGTCAGGATTTTTTTGCCATTGGGGAAAGCGCCGATGAAGCCGCTGCCGTCGGCATCCTGGCAGAGGGCCAGTTCGTCGACGATATAATTGACCCGGTCCAGGAAACGCTGGTCGCCGGTTGTGCGGTACATCAGGGCACAGGCACTGAGGTAATGGCCCAGGGTATGGCCCGAGATGGTTTCAGCTTCCCAGCCGCCGTAGTGTTCCGCTTTGGGCTCGAGCCCGGCCGCTTTGCGGAAATTGGCCAGCATCCGGTCCGGTTGGTAATTGAGCAGGGATTGCGCGTTGAGGTCGGTCGCGTGTTTGAAAGGGCCGCCCAGGAGTTTCACCTGCGCCAGGTCGAAGGGCAAAACGCGGAAGGTGGCTTTTTCAAGGCCGCCGGTCTGGATGAAGGATTCCGCAGGTTGATTGTCCTGGCAGGCAACCGCAAAAAATCCCAGGAGGAGGGTAAAGGCGGATTTGGCGTACATTTGCATCCTTTTTAGGTGGATAATGGCGATGTTTTGGTATGTGTGCCAAAGCTATAAAAAAATGGGATAGGTTGGGAGACTTGGAGACTTGGAGACTTGGAGACTTGGTGATTTGGAGACTTGGAGACTTGGTGACTTGGTGACCGGGCGGCGGCTTTGATTCCCATCGCTATTGGAAGTTTGCAACTGGTGTGATTTTTTTGAGGGTTTAGAGCCGGAATTAAATAAGGCGACAAAAGCCGGACGAAGACCATATTATCAGGAATCTTTACTAGCTTTGAAAGCTTTTATCAAAAAGACCTGAATATCGCGCTTATGCCATTTCATGCTGAAATCACCCCTCAGGAAACCAGATTTTGCAGGCGTTTATTCCCGTTTATGCATCAGACTGTGGTTTTTAAAGATCCGCCGGTCTTTCTTGTCTGCCTGCTTATTGTATTCCTGGCGTCAAATCCCGCATTTGCCCAAAAAATCCTGAACGGCAGCCTGGAGAGTCCCCAGGTGCAATGCGGTTATAACCTGAGCAACGAGGATTTTACCGGCAAAATGCCCTATGTCACCGGTTTCGGAGCGAAGAATGAACTGGATATCCTGGAAATCGAATGCGATTACGGTCCTGCGCAGGACGGCCGCCATTTTGTCGCCCTCTTCTGCAAGGCCGGCATTTCAGATGCGATCGCCCTCCAGCTATCCGAGCCCTTTAACCCGCAACTGAATTACACCCTCGAATTTTATGCAAAAATCGGCCAGACGGACGATCTTTCCGCCCGGCTCACCCTCGGCATAGCCGAAGCCGACACCTCACACGGAGCGCCCCTTTTTACCACTTCAGAGCTTTATCGCGAATGGACCCGGTACAGTGTCCCGTTCAAACCATCGGTGGCTGGGTCCTATATTACAGCCCGGATAGAGACCGGCGGGGAAGTGTGGATCTTTGCCGACCATTTTTCGCTGGTTTGCCCCATGGTTGACCTTGGACCGGATTCGATCTATTGCACGGTGGATGATCTCCGGCTCGAAGTGGAGGACGTTTTTGATCTTTACCGCTGGAACGACCAATCGACCGGAAATGTCCTGACGGTTCAGGATCCCGGGTGGTATTGGGTGGAGGCCATAAGCGGGGGCTGCATGGTGCGCGACAGCATCCGGATCCTGGAAGACGAATTCAATTGCATTTGCCGGGTATACGCCCCCAATGTTTTTTCACCCAACGACGACGGGATCAACGACAACTGGAGGCCGGTTTCCAGGTGTCCGTTGCAAGATTACGAATTGTTGGTCTTCAACCGCTGGGGCGGCCTGATCTTTCAATCCAAAGACCCCTCGGAAGGCTGGTCGGGCCGGGATCTTCCGGCGGGCGTTTATCCTTTTTTGATCAGGTACCGCACTGCGAATGGAGATCCGGAAGAACGGATCGAACAAGGAATGGTAACTTTGGTCAGATAAAAGTAAACCTTGATGCAAGGCTTCATCATCCAGACGCCCCAAAACGGGGCTATCCGTTTCAATTTCTACCCGGAAGCCGCCCCGGCTACGGTGGCCGCATTTCTTCGGGCGCTCCCCTTTTCCAGGCTGTTTTTCCACGCCCGGGTGTCGGGCCGGGAAATCTGGATCGATGACGCGCCGCTGCTGGACATCCCCCAGGAAAACGCCTCGGTATTTGCAGCCCCCGGTGAGATTGTGATCGGGCCAAAATTCCCCGACCGGAACCGGATCAAAGGCTGCATGGGCATCTTTTACGGGGAGGGCCAATTGCTCGACTGCGGCAATATTTTCGGCAAGGTGTTTGAAGCGGACATGCCCCGGCTCCAGGTGTTGGGCGATGCCATCTGGCGTGGTGGCGCGCAAACCCTCACTTTTGAGATGATGGACGGCAGATGGTAGACGGTAGACGGTTGGCTCCTGAGCGAAGTCGAAGGAGACATAGACGGCTTGGCATAGGTGAACGTTTTTAAAAGAAAAAGCCGGGTTTGCAATAAGAAACCCGGCGGCTCTGCCTCAGAAAGTCAGATCACCCTTTCAGCAGGTTAAACCTGAAGATGATGCTCCTTTCGCTTTCTACCGGCCGGTCGCCCTGTATGGCGGGCATCCAGTCGGGCATCGACTTGATCGCCTTGGTGACCGCGTTGTCGAAAAGAATGCCAAGCCCTTCCTGAATCCTGATCCCGGTCACTTCGCCGGTCGGCAACACGGTAAAAAAGACCTGAAACCTTCCGCTGATGCCATCTTCTCTTGCGGTCATGGGATACTTCAAGTGCTTTTTGAAGTGTTTGTGGAGGGCTTGATCACCTCCGGGGAATTCGGCTTCCTGGAATGTTACGTCGGGTGATTCCATTTGTCCGAAAGAAATAAAGGGACTACAAAATGCCAGCAACAGGCCGACACAGAACATTACAGTTTTCATCTGGTTTGAATTTTGGGTAAAAAATGGTTATTCTTCATCTGCGCCACAGATCAATATAGCGGCGCCGGTTGGTTTAAAATAAGGGTGATCGTGTTCCGGTTTCAGGCTCGCTCACATCCCTGAACAGCAGCATTTCACCGATCCGGCTGGATGCACCTACGTAAAACCCGGTTTCGTGACTGAATTCCTTCGGGTTATGGAAGGTCCCGAACAGGATATCAAACAGGGGCAGATCGGAATAATTGAATTGATGAACCCCCTTTGCATGATGAACGGAATGGCTCTCCGGCCGCTGAATGAAATACCCCAGCCAACGCGGCGTCCGGATATTGGCGTGCTGGAATATGGCCATGAAGTTGGTAATGAGCAACGTGGCGGTGGTTGCCTGCGGACTGAGGCCGGCAATCAAGGCAAAACACAGGCTCCCGAGCACCGTCCAACCCGCCATATCCAGCGGACTGAAGAAAAAGGCGCCGTAGGTGTCGAGTCGCTCAGCGCTGTGGTGCATCTGGTGGAAAGTTTTCCACAAGAAATTGGAACGGTGCATCGTCCGGTGCCAGATGTAAACGCCCAATTCGTAGAGCAGGATGCCCGCCAACGCGCCGCCAACTGCGCCGAGGCTGGTCAGATCGAGCAACCGGTACGGCTCCAGGAAGGGATTGATCACCATTGGCAGGTACGAGCTCAGGTAAAAGTAGAAGACAAATACGAGCAGCCCTTTGATACGCCAGTATTTTATTACGGGCAGTGGCCTTGCAGGGAAAAAAGCTTCCCATAACATTAACCCCGCATAGATCGCCAGGATAAAGAGCGAAATGGGGTCCAACAGGATTTCAATTGGAGTCGGCATGATTTGGATTGTTTTCTTTGGTTTTGAATATTGGGTTGAAAATTTGTTGAACGGCACAAAGATGTACCGGACGACGGGTAAAACTCAAGGCCAAATGATTGGCAAGCCTTCCCAGGCGAGTAGTTATCTCTCTTGAACGAGTACTTGGTTAAATGGAGGAAATGCGTGCCGTACCAGGCCTGTGGCGTGGGCGCGGAGGATACGAGGGTTTTCATTTCGCATTTCCAAAGCCTGTTTGGGAACCGGGGATGCTCAGGGTTGCGCCAGGTCAGCTTCCAAAAGGCCTATAAAAAATCATCCTGAAAGCGGGCCAACAGTTCGTCTTTTTTGTTCCGGGAGACCGGGACAGAGGTTTTGTTGGCCATGATGAGGTAACCACCTTCGGTCCGGATATATTCCTTCACGTGTTTCAGGTTGACCAGATAGGAATGGTGCGGGCGGAAGAACTGGAACGGGGTCAGGATCTCTTCAAATTCCTTGAGCGTTCTGGAAATGAGTTTTTTGCGGCCGTCTGCCAGGTGGACGGTGGTATAGTTGCTGTCGGATATGCAAAACAGGATATCTTCGATCTCTACAAACTCAATGCTTTCTTTGGTAGCCAGGCCGATTTTGGTCGGTTTTCCCTGCTCTTCATCACGGATATTTTTAAAAAGGACTTCCAGTTGTTTTTCAGGGATCTGGCGGTTGATCTTTGACCGGTGTTTTTCTACTGCTTTTTTAAGTTCCTGGTTTTGTACCGGCTTCAGTAGGTAGTCCAGGGCGCTGAACTTGATGGCCTGGATGCCGAATTCGTCGTATGCCGTTGTAAAAATCACATCGAACGGTACACGGCCCAATTCCTCCAGGATATCGAAGCCGTTGAGCAGGGGCATTTCAATGTCCAGGAACAGGAGTTCGGGCGGGGTTTTTTTCAGGAATTCCAGGCCTTCGACCGGGTCCGTAAAGGCAGCAGTAACCTGCACTTCCGGGCAATATTGTTCCAGTTTCCATTTCAGGGTTTCGACGCTGTGCAGTTCATCGTCTATAATGACAGATCGGATCATATTCAAATCAGTTTATTGGAATGGATAATTCTACCCGAGTTCCGGCAGACAGGTTGTTTTCGTCTTCCAGGTCAATGATCTTTATCGTGGTTTGTTTGCCGAACATCTGGTTGAGCAGCTCAATCCGGTTTTGGGTAATATTCATGCCCATGGACCGTTTTTTAGTGATATTTCTGGACTTCAGGGCCTCCGCCTGTTTCCGGCCGATCCCGTTATCTTCGATCGCAAAGGAAAGCGAACCGTTTTCCCGGGTCACTTCCACGGATATGCGCCCTTTTTCTTCTTTGTGCATCAGGCCGTGCCAGATGGCATTTTCCACGTACGGTTGCAGCAGCATGGGGGGGATTTCAATGGCGTCGAGGTTCAGTCCTTTTTCCACTTTAACTACATAGTCGAACCGGTGGTTAAAGCGCAGGCTTTCCATTTGCATATAGAGTTGAAGGGCCTCCAGTTCATCTTTGAGGGTGACGCTGTTGGCGCTTGAATTTTGAAGGATCAGCCGGATCAGCCTGGAAAACTGGTTGAGGTATTCGGATGCTTTTTGCGATTCGTTCTTGATGATGTAATAATCAATGGAGTTCAGGCAATTAAAAATAAAATGCGGGTTGATCTGGGAGCGGAGAGCGTCCATTTTCACATTGGCCAGCTTTTTTTCGTATTCTGTTTTCAGGCTTTGCTGTTTTTTGAATTGTTCCAGCCTGGATCTGTAAACCCAGATGATCAAGCCCGCCAGCGCCAGGCCGGCAAAGGTATAAAACCACCAGGCGCGCCACCAGGGTGTGGAAATCCTGATCCTGATCGACACCGGTTCTTCATTCCACACGCCTTCACTGTTGGCGGCCTTAACCCTGAAGGTATACCGGCCACCGGAAATATTGGTGTAGGAAGCAAAACGCCTGTCGCCGGCCTGCACCCAATCCTGGTCTACCCCTTCCAGTTGGTAGGCAAACCGGACGGCTTCCGGCTGGTTGAAAGCAATGGCGGAGAGGTCGAAAGAGAAAAAATTCTGTCGATAACTCAGTTTCATGCCGGAAAGTTGCTGAAAACTGCCCTCCAGACCGACTTTCTGGTCAAAAATTCTGACTCCGGTAATATAGGGTTTGGGCGTCTCGGCATTCAGCCAGATCTTTGCCGGATCAAAAAGACTAAAACCCTTACTGGCGGCTATGGCAATTTCTCCGGAGGAAAGCCTCGAAATATAACTGACGTTGTTTTGGAGTACATATCCGTAAGCCGGCCCGTACTCCTGAAAATCGCCGGTTTTTGTATCAAACCGGATAAGGCTTTTGTTGCCGCTGATCCAGATCCGGCCATGCTGGTCGCTGACCATGTTGATGGGAAAGGAGGGCAACCCGTTGGCGCTGTCGTACCATTTTGCCACGCCTTTTTCCGGTTCGCGGGGGTTGAACATACAGATGCCCAGGTCGCCCGAACCGGCCCAGATATTGCCTTGTCCGTCCTTTGCAAAACAAGTGTAATGGAGTTCCCGGTCGTTTTGTCCATCTGCAAAAGGAGTTTGGGCAACATGCACGAAACTGTCTTTTGCATATTGATATACGCTGTATCCCGGCGAGGTTCGCATCCAGATATTGCCAAAATCATCTTCCAGCAAACCAAAAATCAGTTCATGCCGTTTGTCATACCCTTTAACATTAAACGTTTCCTTGTATTGAATAACCTTCCAGGTTTCGGGGTCCACTTTCAGGAGGCCTTCCTTTCGGGTAGAGACCCAGACGACGCCCCGGCTATCTTCCAGGATTTCGTTGAATTCAGCTTTTGAAAATGCAGGATCGAGGGGCAAACGAACGAGTCTCCGGTTTTTTTCGTCCAGTTCAAACAAGTTATGGGGCTCCACCACCAGTATCCTGCCGTTCCGCAGCCGGGTCATGTGCATACCCTGGAACCCCTGGTTGTACACAAACTGCCCTGGCGGCCGGATGACCGACCATTCTTCCGTTTGCCGGTTGAAGGCAAAAATGCCGTCGCTCAGGTTTTCACACAGGTAAATGGTTTTACCGTCTCTGCTGTCGACTATGCCCTGTACGATGTAGGCATAATTCGGGTTCCCGAAATTTTCATGTTGCCACGTTTTGATCTGTTGGCTGATCGGCTTGTACAGAAAAAGGCCGCCGGGCGAACGGGCCCAGAGACGGCCCTCCTGGTCAACCAGTTCGGCGCCGTATATTTTATCCTTGTCAAAAACATTGAGGTATTCTTTTTCAACTTTACCGGTGGAAAGATTGCAGATGATCAGCCCTTGTTCGTAAGTATACCATAAAATATCTTTTGAAACCAGGTTAAAAGTGGCGTATCTGGGGCCCGGCGCCGTATTCAGGCCACAAATGACGCTGAAGCGGTCTTTCACCGGATCAAAAACCAGCAAGGTATTTTGAGCGCCGATATAGATCTGCCCGTTTTTGTGGCAGAAAACCGAACGGAACTGGTTTCCGGCCGGGGTCGATTCCGGTGATTTGCCCTGGAACCGGTATAACCTGCTCCTGCGGGTAACGGTGTTGTAACGAACCAGCCCGTTGCGGGTGCCGAGCCATAAGATCGAATCCTCGGCAGGGGATTGTTCAACCGCATAAACGTTGTTGATCGCATTGAACTCATCCTCGGTAAATTCACCTTCCGGCCGCAGTTCAAAACGGTATACGGTATCTTTTTCAACGTCAATCCGCCTCAGGCCGCCTTTGTTGGCGCCAAGCCAGATGCGCCCCTGGCGGTCTTGCAGGAAAGCGTAGTACCACAATCCTTTGGTTTTTTCTTCAGCTTTGCGGGGAAAAGCTTCAAATTTTTCTTTTTTCGGGGAGAAACGCGACAGACCATCCACGGAAGACATCCATACCCGGCCGTCTTTATCGCAAAAGACATCAAAAACCAGGTTTTGATGAATATTGGATTGCTGACCTGTGCTGAAATAGGGCCGGACTACCCGGCCATCAAAACGATTGACCCCGTCGGCGGTGCCGATCCAGATAAATCCATCGCGGTCTTTTTCAATGCAGGTGACATAGTTGCTGCTCAGACCCTCTTCTTCTGTGAGGATAAAAGGACGTTCAAAGGGGTATTGGCCGAAACCCGCAGTTGTCGTCCATGCCAAAATTGAAAAAAGGATCCACTTCATCGCAATTGAGCTTCGTTCCCTTCAAAGTTATCCCGTTTATTGCATGGGGGGCAAGTAAATGAGCAATTTACGACCAAAGCGATGTATTGTGCAAGTCTGGTTGAGTAAAATGGTGAAAAATGGATTCATGGTTTCATGGTTAACCATGAAACCATGCAACAAACCTCAATCACATTTCCGCACCTTCTTCACCTCCCCGTCCAGGTAATTCCAGCAATCCCCGAAGATGGAGCAATAACAAATTTTTACGCTGGTTCTGTTAGGAAAATCGCTTTTTTGAATAATGATGGAATCCGGGTATTCGGCATTTAGCATGACGACCTCCTCCTGTACGGCCAGTACGCTGTTTTCGATGGCGGAAATCGACAAGCTGAGGAAATTTTCATTGCGCAGCAGATCGCTTAGAAATTGTTTGTAATCCCTGGCGGGTTTGCCATCGAGGGTGAGTTGAACGTCCTTGATGATCGCAGGCCCGGTCCCTTTGTTTTCGATCGTCAAAGAAAAGGAATGGTTGCTATAAAAAATCGAGGGCTGGATATAGGGCCATACCGCTGCGTATTGCTGGTTGCGCAGGATGATCGACTGGTATACGGACACCCCCAGAGCGCAAAAACTGGTGAATATAGCCAGGAAGGTGACGGCAAATGAAGGGTTGATACGCCGGAGTAATCTTTTGATGGGTGGGAAGCTCATAAGTTAACAGATCAGGTGTGCTTTATTTAACAATCGGCCGGGTACCCATGTTCTACTATATTTTGCACCTGTTTCTCATTCAAATGCTGGCACAAACGGCCTCCCTGATTTTTACCGGCAAACCCGGGATCCAGCAATTCTCTCTGACGACGGTATACGGGGTCTGGATTCTGGTCAATGTCATTTTATACCCGCTTTGCATCGGTTACGGACGATATAAGAATGTGCACCCGGAAAAGAGTTGGTTGAGTTATTTTTGAAACCGCTAAGTCCACTGAGGGGCAGAGGGGGTGAACGCAACGCCTTCACCCCCTCTCCCGATCACCAGTCTCCAAAGTTTGAAACCTACTGGTGATACGCCTGGTTATGCGCCAGCGGCGCGCCGCAGGTAGCGCAATTACCGGCGGCGCCTGCACCCCCCGCACAACCCTTGGTGCAGGTATAGTGATAGACGCCTGATGCATTTTGAGCCGGGGCGGGAGCAGCAGCCGGAACCGGAGCCGTCGGAGCCGCCGGTGTAGTGGTCACCGAAGGAGAGGCAGCGTTCTGTTGGTCGTGGAAAGCCTGGTTGTGTACATAAGCTGAACCGCAAACCGGGCAGTTGCCCTGAGCGTCGCCGCCGCTGCCTGCGCAATTATTGGGACAGGTATAGTGTTTGACGGCACTGGTCAGCGCCGGACTTCCGGCCGGCTGATTAGCCGGCGCCTGCACCCCCAAAGATTCCTTCGCCTGGTCTCTGATCTCATCACTTTTTGCATTCTTGCAGGAAGATAAAGCGATGATCGCGAAAAACAGGCAAAGCGACAAGCTGATAAAGATTTTCATACTTTTCCGATTACGATTTGATTTAAGATTATCCAAATGGGTATATAATTCCAGGTTATACAGCCCAAACGGGTAGCAAGATACTAAAATTCTTAAATTTGGCCCCTGATTTTGAAATTTTGCAGCCCGCTGCGCCTGCTGCCGGAAAAAGGAAACAGCCGGAATTCTTTGTTCAAATTCCGGGGATAAAGGCGCCTCAATCGTAAAATCATGTTGAATGGACAACGACGAAAAAATCATTCAGACCTCAGCATATCAATACCTGGAAGGCCCTAAAAGCCGGAGCGCCGAATTGTTTTTTGCCCTGCGGGTCTTCTGGCAGTTCATCAAAGGATTCCGAACCCTGCATTTTGTAGGCCCTTGCATAACGGTTTTTGGTTCGGCCCGTTTCAAGGACGGCCACCTTTATTACGAAAAAGCCCGGGAGATGGGGCGAGCCATCGCAGAACTCGGTTTTACGGTCATGACCGGCGGCGGCCCGGGCATCATGGAAGCCGCCAACAGGGGCGCCAAAGAAGCCGGGGGCCGTTCGGTAGGTTGCAATGTGGTCCTGCCCTTCGAGCAAAAACCCAATCCTTATATGGATACTTCGATCACCATCCGCTATTTTTTTGTCCGGAAGGTGCTCCTCCTGAAGTATTCCTATGCCTTCATCGTTCTGCCCGGCGGCTGGGGCACCATGGACGAACTGTTTGAAACCCTCACCCTCGTCCAGACCGGCGTAATCCACCACTTCCCCGTTGTACTCATCGGCACGGAATATTATGCCCAACTGCTCGATTATATCCGGTTCATGGAGGAAAATCAGACCATCTCACCCAAAGACCTGAAACTGGTAAAATGTACCGACAATATCGATGAGGCCGTGGCGCATATCCGGGAATATATCCAGGTGAATTACAAGGTGAAGACCAAAAAAAGACCGGCCTGGTGGCTGCTGGAGCGGGTTTGATTTCACCACTATGTGGTCAGTTGGCAGTTTTCAGTTGGCAGTCCACAGTTGGCAGTTGGCAGTTGGCAGACTGGAGGACTGAAGACACACTACCCTCATTGGTTCACCAGTTTCCCCCGCTCCTCCCGCACCAGCGCTGCCAAGATCGAATCCACGTTGGTTTTGGGCGAGGTCCGGTAGAAAATATACCCTTTCTCCCTGGCATAAGGATGGTGGGTACTGTCGACAAATTCATGGACATTCCTCCCAGCCGTGCATGTCGGCGTAATCCTGGGGCGCCGGGTAGATCTTGCCGTCTTCCCAACGCTGCTCAATACCGTATCGCGCCAGGCGGTCGCAGTATTTTTCCATTTCACCATCATAACAGCATTTTTAAGGCAAAAATACTTTCCCAGGTGTTTTCGATGCCTGAATTAGCCTGGTTTTAACCTGATCAAATTTCACCTTTCTTGTCAGCAGGGGTTTTTCAATTTTAAAGTCTATATCATCAAACCATACGTTGAGCTTCATAGCAGCTATATCCTCTAATGAAGCCAGGGATACTCCGTCTTCTTGTACAGGCAGGCCTACCCATTCGTAAGCATGCGTTATAAAATCTACCTTTATTCCATTTACGAACCCCTTTAAGGTATTCGGAGCAATATAATCGCTGAAGAATCGTCAAGGTTGCCTCGTTCGATTACCCGCTCGATTGCAACGGTAGCCAAAACATCAAAATCAAAATCCTGGATATTGTATTCCCAAACGAGATGTTTTCTGATATCCGGAAATGGCGCCTTTCCCATAAATCCCTGGTATTTGTCCTATAAAGATAAGAAATTTTCGACTGAAAATTCCTTTTTCCAGCAATTATCTCAGCACATACCGGTAAACGTAATCCGTCTCGCGCCACCCGTCGGACAAAAGCCGGTATGTCCGCCGCCACAACGGGACGGTGACCGTAAAGGTCAGGGTCTGCCAGGTAAATGACGGCGGGATGAAGTTAAATACGGGGTATTGTATCCGGAACGAGATCACCAGGTCCTGCCCGCGCACGGATTGGCGCATGGAAGAAATAATAGCCGGGTTGACCAACTGCTGACTGAATAGCTGATTGTTTTCTGTTACCAGGCTCTCCTCAGTATTGGCAGCGCCGAAGGTGGCAACATATTCACTCGCCGGCTGCATAGGGTGGTTGTGTTCCGCCGAACTCTGGATAAACGGAAAATGATTGGCGTACCGGGGTACCGAACCCGGCAAAACCGCCACGGGTTGCGCCATGCCGTCGGGCGCCAGGAATGGGATGCTGCCGTATGCGGCCAATGCCGGCGTGAGGTATTGATCAATGTGGAACGGGATCGCCCGGCTGGGGGTGATCCCCATATCGTAAATCCGCAGCGCGGGCGGGATATAGGCATACGGGTCGGGGTGCAGCAACGACGGGCTGCCGCTCTGGCTGTTGGTACACACTACGCCGTCGTCGAAACCGGGTAAAATACGCCGGGTAGCCAGAGAAATGCCCAACCCGCCGGGATGCCCGCCAGCCACGGTCAGGACGGGTGTCCGCGTCTGGTTGATCAGCGGCCCCCACAACAGTTTGGAAACCGGCGGGGTAAGGTCCACCAAAACGCTGTTATTGGTGATGCCTGCTGCACTGTGGGCCAGGGCGACGAGGTTATCGGTAGCGGCATTCAGAAAAGCTGCTATGGTGTCGGAACTGATCCCAAACGCAGAAAGCCCCATTTTCATCATTTGAAGACCAGCGCCGGGATTTGCATTGATCACACCTCCTACATCGACAGCCATATCGGCAGCGCCGGCGCCCAGGGCAACTACATTGGCGCCCACTACTGCAAGGCCCGCCATTTCACTCCCGGCAATAGCGCCGTGCAGGGAAATATGGACTTTTGCCCGGTCGGAAATATACCTGGCATCGCCCAGAAATGCGCGAATCGCCGGATCAGAAGCCGAAAGGTTAGCCATTGACATGGCTGCATCGGCCACCAGCGCTCCGGTGGAATGGACCACAATGACGTATTCCCTGCCGAAGCAATCGGCGCCCCGGGGGTCGTTGGGGTGGTGAATCACGCCTTTGCCCTCGTTCATAGCCAGGCTGATTTGGGTAAGCATGGCATGGATATTGTCCACCAGACGCTGCGAAGAATTGTAAGCTACGACCAGATACCGGTTGCTGGGTTGGTCGGCGCTGCCCAAAAAATGTTCGATATGGTTTTTCCAATATCCTTCCCCTTGTTTTTTATAGAATCCTTCGTCAAAAAATTCGCCGGAAGCCTCTGGCCATTTTTGGGTCAGGGCGTCGTCGAGTTCGTTGGGATCCATAATACCCGCGGCGCTGACAGCACTGGTCAAATAGCCGGTTTTATCACTCTTGACAATATTCTTGTATACATGATCGGGGCGGAACCCGTGGACGTAGACGATGTCGCGGCCGCTGAACGGCTTGTTTTTGTCATAGGTTATCCGGCATTCTTTTTTGTCGCCAGGCCGAATTTGATCCCATTTTGCCGGATAATTTATTTTATTCCCGATCTTGATCCGGATGATCTCCATGGCTTTATAAAAATCATCGGGTTTGACGCCGCCGGGCAGGGTAAGGTCCTGCCATTTTTTTAATTCCTCTTCCATTTGGGGCGGCATTTCACCGCCGAACGAAAGGCAGTCGTCCCCGGCATTGTACCAGGCGCTTTTGCCGGCGGCATCGAAGGGGTATCCAAAAAGGTCGGACATTTTACCCTGGTCGAAACCAACTTCCAGGGATTCGGGCTGGTGATCCGGGTCCAGCAGGCTGTTGATGGATCCGGGCATTTTGCCGGGGTCAGCCATGCCCGCATCTGCCGCTGTGAACCCGCATTCGTCCGTTTTTTGCAGGCAAAAACCGGAGATAACGCCGTTGGCGGACACCCCTTGGGGCGCATTTTCGTCTGCGACGACGAGCACGGCGATCTTGTCATAATCTTTGGGCGCCGTCCAGGAAGCCAGGAAATAGCGGTTCCAGCCGATGGATTTTATATTGCCCGATTCGCCGATGACCGCAATGTTTGGCGAAGGCTCGGGATGGGCGCCTGAAACCGGTAAATTTCCGTTGTAGGCCAATACCCTGAACCGGACATAATCCAGTTGTTTGGGCTGTGTTTTAGCACAAAAGCTGAACAGGTATTTTTCGCCTTTTTTGACCTTGTTGCCGGCAGCCAGCGTTTGTTGGATGCAGGCGCCGTTTTGGCGGTTGCCGTTCATTTCCACCAGGCCGGCACTATTGAAACACCCGGATTGTTTGGCCGAAATCTGGGGGGCCCCGTAGACAACGGTCCAGGCTGACGCATCTTCCTTCAGGAGGTTGGATTCGCAACAGGTGATCCGTTTGAGGTCGAATGGCAATTGGGGTTGAAGAAAAAAGAGGCCGGGACTGCTTTTCACCAGCGTGGTTTTTGCCCCCGTTCCGGAAAGCTGGGCCGTCACCTGGAAAGCGTAGACTTTGCCGGGTTGAAGCGCTTTGGCATTTTGGGGAAAGGCCAGCGAATTGCCCCGGATATTTTTTTGATCAATGATCCTGGGGTTGGCAGCCAATGCTTTTTCCGCATCCTGCTTTTCCCGGAGTTCTACAAGCGCCAGTGAGAAAGCTGCGTCGCCGGAAATTCCGGTATGCCGCCAGGAAAAGGCCGGACGCGGGTTGTTCAGCGGGCAATCGGCATTGGGGTAAAGACTTGTAATGGCAACCCTGGACAAGGGACCGGGTTTTTCCCTGGCAACCGCAGGCGCCTGGGCGGAACAACAGAAAAACAGGGAGGCAAAAAGGCCCATAAAAGCGGCCCTTGGAAAAAAACGGTAGGTTTCCACGGTACATTCGGTTTTAGGTGTTTTTACAAAATCTGCCCATTTATCCCGGCAAAAGCAGCCCCGTTACGCTTTCGCGATCAGAAGATCCTCTTTTCCAGGATCGCAAATTCCAGCGGCCGGACGGGCGCCCCAAAACGAGGGTCGCCGTTAAAAGGGATCAATTCGCCGGTGTCGCGGTAACCGTGCCGGAAATACCAGGCAATCAATTCCGTTCGAACGTTAAAAACCCGCATAAAGATGGTTGAACAGTTTTGAGCCCGAGCGTGGTCTTCTGCCGCTGCAAGCAACCGTTTGCCGATACCCTGGGCTTGCAGCCTCGGATGCACCGACAACATGCCGAGGTAAAGCCGGCCGGCCTGGTTTTCCAGGAAAACACAACCCAGGATCTGACCGTCTTCACCGGCGTATTTCAGAAAAACTGCATTTTCATTCGCCATCAAGGAGGCCAGGTTGGCTTCGTCGGTACGCAGGGCGCCCAACAAGAGGTCTGCCTCAGTCGTCCATCCTTCTTTGGAGGCTTCACCCCTGTAAGCGCCGTTGAGGAGGCGGACGATTTGCGGGATGTCATCCGGGGTTGCAGGAGATATGGGAAACATATGATTTTGGATGATTGGTGATCCAGGTCCAAAAATAGGCATTTTTTCGCACGTCCCGGACCATCAGGATTCTGCACCGCCTTTCCGGAGTATTTCTGCAACTCGCACCCTGGTTGTTAAAGACAGGAATTCCTGCCGCTCCACCCATTCAATGGTTCCGGGTTCAATTTGGGCGCCGGCCTCCAGCAGAAGTTCGATTATCGGAATGTAGTCGGTTCCACGGTCATTATTGACCAAACACCATAATGCCTGCCCCAGGGCAGTTCCACCGTAGACGTTTTTAATTTCAAGGGAAGCGCCATATCCCAGGAGCAGGCGGATGGTGTCCGGGTGGGCCCCCGCCACTGCCCAGTGCAGCCCCGTCAGGCCGGTTTGTCCCAGGGCGTTCAGGTCTGCTCCTTTTTCCAGCAGAAATGCGACGATATCGTTGTGGCCGTATTCACACGCCCACATCAGCGCGGTTTCCAGTTGGGCATCGGTAACCTCCGGATATAAACCGCCTGCCCCATTAAAAATTTTTTTGACCAGGTCAATCTGCCCCGTTCCGGCGGCGCCGGCAAGGTCGAGCCGGGCTCCCTTCGAGGCAAGAAATCCTGCAGCTTCCGGGCGCCCGTTGGCCAGGCAGGCATTGACGATGGATCCCCTTGTATCGTCGGGCGCAACGGCGTCTTCGAGGGTTGCGCCGTTTTCCAGCAGAAGTTGCAGGAGAGGTTCCTGCACTCCTGCTTTGAGGGGATGGACACTTGTCGCCACCAGCCCGAGAACCGATGCTCCACCATACATTTTACCAATAGCATTTACGTCAGCGCCGGCATCTAGCAGAATTTTTACCACCCCGACAGCGTTTTTGGGGGTCCTTTGGCGGTATCCTTCCACTCCGTTGGCGCCGGCATAGAGCAACAACGTGCTTTCATGCCGGCGCATCGAACGCATCCGGATCAGTTCCGGGTTTTGGCGCAATAAAAGCTGCAACTGCTCCAGGTTTCCCGATAAAACGGCCTCTACGGCCGCCTCAAATTGTGCCGCTGCCGATGAGCCGGAAAGGACGGCGTCAACGAATGTTTCCAATTGCCGCCAATTGTCGAAACCGTACCAATCGGCAACGGCTTGTTTCGCTTCGGAAAGTTCGAACCGGCCGGCTTGAATCTCTTCCAGGCTTGATCTGACCACTCCGGGGTGGTCGGCAATCCAGCGCAAGGCTTCCGGATCGCCTGACCGGCAGGCATCCAGAAAGGCTTCGGCTTGTTGAAGGTATTCCCCAAGACCAGCCCTGAAAGGCAATGGCTGCAGATTTTTCATCACGCGTGAAAATTTAAAGGCTCAAACCTGATGACAGACTTAAAAAAATTTGAACGGCCCCGCCTCAGAACCTTGCATTGATTACCGCGGATAATCATAATTAACCATCCACTGAATGCCGAACCGGTCGGCAAACATGCCAAAATAAGCCCCCCAAAAGACATCCTGCAAGGCCAGTTCGATCTTGCCGCCGGCAGAAAGCCCGTTGAAAAGTCGCTCTGCTTCCGCCTTGCTTTCGGCCTGAAGGGAAAGGTAAAAATTGTTGCCGGAGATCAATTTCTGCCCCATCGATTCCAAAGCGTCCGTCGCCATCAGGATATTCCCTTTTCCAATGGGAAGGGCGACATGCATGATCTTTTCCTGATCGGCGGGAGATAATTTTTCCGCTTCCGGCGTATCCTTGAAACGTTGGAGCATGACAAATTCGCCGCCGAAGACGGATTTGTAGAAATTGAACGCTTCTTCGGTGTTGCCGTTGAAGTTCAGATACGGATTTAAGGTTGCCATAGTTGATTGATTCGATTGATTCGATTGATCGGGTCTTGAAGCAACAAATATAAAACTTATTTTTTAAAAATAAAAATTAATTAACTTTTTGTTTTTTATTAAAAGTCGATAAGCATAATTGCCGCAATGGTTTCGATCCCTTCCCACAGGCATCCGATCCGGACATTTTCATTTTCACCGTGCTGGTTGTTGTCGTAGTTGACCATAGGGACGGTAATGGGGGGCGTGTTCAATACTTCCTCAAACAGGTAAAGCGGCAGGCTTCCGCCGGCGGAAGGCATAAGCACGATTTCCTGGCCGGTAGTCGACCTTACGGCCTGGATCACCATTTGGGAGACCGGCAGATCAATGGAGGTGCGCTGGGCATTGTAACCCGTGCCGCTGCGAACGGTAGCGATATTGGGGTGGGTCAGACGCTCTTCGTCGGTGGGCTCGCGGTCCAGGACCAGGTAACCCTGTTTTTGGATATGGCCGATCACTTTTTGGACTTGTCGCCGGCTGTCGTTGCCTTTTACCAGGCGAAGGTCGAGGGTGACGGTAGCGGTGGTAGGGATGATATTGCTCGCCAGTTTGCCCACATTGGCGCTTACAATGCCGTTGATATTGAGGGTAGGCAAGGTGATGATCGACTCCAGGTAGGACCTGTTCGGGTCTTCCGGCCGGGCAAAGGCCAGTTCCTTTTGCATCAGGGGGGCGGGGTCGGGGATGGCGGCAAGGGCTTCGCGTTCGGCTGTGCTGAGCGGGATCACATCGTCGTAAAACCCGTCGATCAGGACCCTGCCTTCATCGTCCTTCATGGTCGCCAGGAGTCTGACGAGTTTCATGGCCGGGTTGGGCGCCCAGTTGCCGTAATTGCCGCTGTGCAGAGGTCGTTTGGGGCCGAATACGGTCAGGTTCAGGTTGACGTCGCCGCGAACGCCGAAGGTGATCTGTTTTTTACCTGAAGCGTGCATGGGGCCGTCGGAGATGATCCAGGCGTCGGCTTTGAGCAGATCCCGGTGTTTTTGCAGGATATCCCCCAGGTTGGTGGAGCCTTTCTCTTCTTCACCCTCGAAGAAAAATTTGATATTGATTTTTGGGGCGAGCCGGGTCCGGCGGATAGCCTCCCAGGCGTTCAGGATGGTAAATACGCCGGCTTTGTCGTCGGCGGCGCTCCGGGCGTAGAGCCGCCATTCCGGGTTGAGCGGGGCGCCGGCTGCCGGAAATCCGATGAATTGCCCGCCTTTATCCAACGGAGCAGAGGCCAGTTGGGGTTTGAACGGCGACAACCCTTCGGCCCATTTGTCGGGGTTGACCGGCTGCCCGTCGTAATGGGCGTAAAAGATCAGGGTCCGGGTAGCGCCAGGCGTCAGCATTTCGCCGTAAACCGCGGGGATAGCGCCGGGAATATCCGATTCCAGGAGGCGGGCATTGTCAATTCCTCTTTTTTTCATCATTTCCACAATGAACCTGGCATTGACCTGCAATTGCTGGGGGTCGTTCATCGTGTTGGGCAGGGATAGAAATTCGATGTATTCTTTCAAAAGTTCATGCTGTCGCGGTTGGTGGTCGGCGCGGATTTTCAGCGTTGCCAGGTTTTGGCCCTGAAGGCCGAATGTACACAAGATCAGCAGGGGGAAAATGGCTTTTTTCATAATTCAAGCGATCATTAACGGGTAAATATACACCATTGGTTATTGACTTTTTATGACCAACGCCCGCCGTGGGTTTTTAACCAGCAACCGATCCAGTTCCTTCCGGGTAAATCCGATCCTCAACAGTTCCGGCACAAATTGATCCAGGATGGTTGAATACGGCCGGGTATTCCCATTCTCGAAAGGAATCAGCCTTACATTTCCGTCCTTGTTTTCCACGCTCCAGCCGTCGTCGTGGGAGATCAGTACCCTCGACAGCAATTTGTTCTCCTTCATCGTTTTCAGCATCTTCAGGTATTCCGGCATCCGGGTTTCGCTGACCCCGTCCAGGCTGATCCATACGCCCGCTTTGGCCAGTGCGATCCGTTCCTCATCCCTGCCGTTCTGGGCGTGGACCCAGATCATCCGGCCGGGGTCCAACCCTTCTTTCAGGATAAAATCGTATTCCGACCGGGCCGCTTCCCCGTCGCCTGTGTGGATAGCGACCGGCAGGCCGGTCTTTTTGCTCACAAGAACGGCCGCTTTCAACAATTTTTCCTCGATATCATCCAGTGGGCCGGCGCCCACCCCCAGTTTGATGAATCCTGGTTTTATTCCGGAGCCTTCAATTCCTTCCGTCCATTCCTTTTCCCACCGGTTGGCCAGCGATTCGGCGTTTTCCTCAAAGGCATGGCGCGGCAGGTATTTTTTATCCACGGCGGCATAATATCCGGTATTGGTGATGATATTCAACGCTCCGGCTTCCGAGAGCCTTTTTAATAATTTCACATCCCGGCCGATGTAATTGGGCGTGCACTCCACGAGGGTATTGATCCCTTTGGATTTCAATTTCCGGATATGGGGCAAAATCGTTTCCACGGCATCGGCTTCCGCATACTGCGGTTGTACAACTTTCTCCGCGCCCGCAAAATCGGTGGTCACGTGTTCATGGATAAGGCTTCTGCCCATTTCGGCGGGTTTAATTTTGCCGCGGACGGTCATGATATAGCCCGCTTGGGACGCCTGCCGGTTACAGGCGGCCCAGAGACAGGTTGCGGCAAGGATGATGAAGAGGTGTGGTTTTTTCATTCCCTATGCAATTATTCAATTCCTCAATTCCTCAATTCCTCGATTCCTCAATTCCTCAATTCCTCAATTCCTCGATTCCTCGATTCCTCGATTCCTCAGTTCAAGGCAGCGCTTATTTGAAAACGGAGGAAACCTTTTGTCTAATTGCAAACTGAACTCCGACTTCGCTCAGTTTCAAGAGACTGGGGGACCGCAGACTTAATCAACAACCGGCATCAGCCTGAAAACAAACCCGGGCCGTTCAACCGAAATGTAGATATACCCGTCGGGGGCCATACGCACATCGCGCAGCCGGCCGACGCCTTTGAGCAGGCTTTCCTCGCCGGCGATTTTTCCGTTTTCCATTTTGCAGCGATCCAGGAAATCATACCGCAGGGAGGAGACCAGGGCGTCGCCTTTCCAGTTTTTATACCGGTCGCCCTGCACAAAAGCCAGTCCGCTGGGAGCAATGGACGGCACCCAGTAAAGTTCCGGTTGCTCCATGCCTTCCCGGGCTGTTTCGTTGGTAAAGGTGGTGCCGTTGTAGTTGATGCCGTAGGAGATCACCGGCCACCCGTAGTTTTTGCCTTTCCGGACGATGTTCATCTCGTCGCCTCCGCGCGGCCCGTGTTCATTGGTCCAGAGTACGCCGGTTGCCGGATCGATGGCGATGCCTTGCGGGTTGCGGTGGCCGTACGACCAGATCGTCGACATGGCGCCGGGTGTGTTCACAAACGGGTTGTCGGCCGGCACGCTGCCGTCATCGTTTACCCGGTGGATCTTGCCGCAATGGTTGTCGAGGTATTGCGGATTCCGGTTGTGGTTGCCCCGGTCGCCGACCGAAAAATAGAGGTAACCCTGGCGGTCAAACTCCATGCGTCCGCCGTAATGGAAGCGGGTGGTCGCATAGGGCAGGGCTTCGAAGATGACCTTTTGGTCGGTGAGTGCGTTCCCTTTCAGCACCGCCCGCATGATGGCCGTGGTGGAGAGGGTCTTTCCGTCCTCCTTTTTGGGTTTGGCGTAAGAAATATAAAGGACCTTGTTCTTTTTGAAATCCGGGTGTAATTTGATATCCATCAGGCCGCCCTGGCCTTCGTCGAGCACTTCGGGCACGCCGCTGATCTTTTCCTGCTTTTTATTCTTTTTCACCCGGTAAATGCCGCCCGATTTTTCGGTAAAAAGCAGGTCGCCGCCAGGTAAAAAAGCCAGGCCCCAGGCGATGTTGATCCCCTGCACAATAGTATCCAGCCGCACCGTCAGGTCTTCCGATTCGAAGCGGTTGGCTTTTTGGGGCAGATCGTTGAAATTGTACCGTTCCAGGGCGGCAATATTGTTCAGCATATAATCGCTGAGCCGGTAAATCTCTTCGTCGGTGAAGGCCGTATCGTAAGCCGGCATACCCTCATCGGCATATCCGAATTTGATGGCTTTGAACAGATCCTCTCGGCTGTTGCCGTGTTTCCAGCGGCGATCGAGGAATGCGTTCATTTTAATTCCGTGACACCCGGCGCAAAACTCTGCGTAATGCGCCATGGCAATTTCCAGGGTCGTATCCCGGAGGACCGGGGTGGAGGAACCGGCTGCGGCCGGACGGACGGGATCGATATCCCATGCGAAACAGGTAACAGCAAAGAGAACAGCGATAAAACCAAGAGATTTCAGCATGACGAAGGTATTTTTATTCTTGTTTTTTGTGTGTTACAACCTGATTTTTATTCCCCCGTTGACCACAAATCCGTCGACCGGCGCGTAAATGTCGCGGAATACCGGGTTGGAAACCGACCCTGTATAAATGGTATCGAACCGGGTCTGCCGGGTGTTCAGGAAGTTTTCAAAATTAATGAAAAGTGAAAATTTCTCCCATATTTTTTCAATCATCAGTCCGCAGATCCAATAGGATTTACCCGTAGCGCCGTCGTTCAATTTTTGCGGGCTGAAATAATAGGCTTCCAGCCCCACTTTCAGCTTTTCCTCCACTTCATACATCAACACATTGTTCAGACGGTGTTTTGCAACTAACGGGAATGCCGTTGCGTTCCCGGAATAATGTTGCCTGACGTCTGCAAAGGTATACCCGACAAAAAGCTTGAGGTCGCCATAGGTCAGTTTTGCATTCATTTCAACGCCTTTGGTATCGATAAAGCCTTCAGGCTGCTGAAATTCAAAAAAACCGGCTGAAACGGGGACCAGGGTCAAAGGGTTTTTCACTTGTGTGTAAAACACCAGCGTGTTGATGCTGAAACCCATTTCATCAGACAACCGGGTCCTGTAATTGAGGTCAAAATTAAAACCGGCGGATTGTTCGGCTTTGGTATTTTCAACATCGATCGGTAGGACATTCCTGAACTGAATGCGTTCGGCGTCTTCTGTAAAAACGGTGGGCGTCTTGTACCCTAAACCTCCGCCAAGCCGCAAAGATAAATTTGGATTGACTTTCAAAAGGGCGGATATCCTCGGCAAAACAAAAAACCCGTATTCGTTCTGATAGTCGCCGCGCAAACCGGATTCCACGGTCAGTTTTTCGTTGGCATTCCAGGTGTTCTGGACAAATGTCCCGAAGGTGGTATGGTTGTAGTCGACCGCACCGGAAGCGCCGGCATTGTCCTGGCTGAACTGATCCGTCCAAAGGTTCAGGCCGGTTATCCATTCCGATCTTTCGCCTTTATGGTCAAAAACCGCTTCGCTGAAGGAAGACCATTGAACGCCGGAAAACCGGAAAGACGGGATCCCGATCGTCCGGTCATAAAAACTGATGCTGTTTTTAAGCGCCCATTTTGATTGATCGTTTATCTGGTGTTCAAACCCGGATTGTGTGCTGACACGGGTGGTTTTGTTTTTCTCAAAATAACTGTGCACGTTGTCCCCCTGGTTTTCAATATACCGGATATCGCCGCCTGTCCGTTCTTCAAAAGTGGAATTCAACCCGATGTGAAGGGTCGTATTATCGTTGAAATAAACAAACCATTTCGGGTTAAGGGTATACCGCGAAAATTTGGGAATGGCGGTAAACTCCGTTTTTGCGGGGGCGTAAGGCGTCCCTAAATTATACGAGGCAAAAATGGTTGTTCCGGTTTTTTTGAATTTTTGGGCATAAAACCCGCTGGCGTCCAGACCCAGGGCGGAGGTGCCGTTCACCAAAAAATTTAATTCCCGGTCTTCTCCGGGTGTTTTTGAAACCAGGTTCACCAATCCTGCAATTGCGCCGCCGCCGTAAAGAGTGGATGAAGCGCCTTTGATGACTTCTACTTGTTTAAGGTCGAGCGGAACGATCTGGAGCAAACTCAGTCCGCCCGAAAAGCCCGAATAGAGTGGAAAGCCGTCGCGCAGGATCTGGGTATATTTCCCGTCGAGCCCCTGTATCCGGATGCCCGAGTTATAGGAAGTAGCAGATGTTTGCTGGGTTTGAATGCCGGTGCTTTCGTTGAGCATCATCCGGATATCGCCGGGTTTCATATTCCCTTTTTCTTCGAGCTCTTCGCCCGATATGGCTTCAACCCGGGTCGGGATATCGGAAATGGTCCGGCTCGAGCGGGTGGCGGCAACCAACACTTCTTCCAGTTCTTCCCCCTCGGAAGCGGTCAGCAGGATGATCACCGGTTCGGTTTGCAATAAAGGGAAATGAAAGGTATCGGCAAGCTCAACATACCCGATATAGCTGAAAACGATTACCTGGCTGCCGTCCGGAATGTTCCTGATTTCCAGGAACCCATCCGCATCTGCGGTTGCACCGGAAGCGGCGCCTTGCAAAGCGGCCGTCGCGCCGGTCATGGGTTCATTGCTTTCGCTGTCTTTTACAATTGCTTTGAAGGTATTTTGACCATAAACCGGTGAAATCAGCAGAATGGTCAATACGGACAAGAGAAGATTTTTCATTTGTGGGAATGATTTTGGTTAATGAAAAGGAAGAGTGCAAATTGCTGCAATCAGGGCCCGAATTGGCGGCCCCAATCATCATTAACCCACTTTGGGCGGCTGCCAGATTCTGGCAACAAAATCATCTATGAATTGAGTTTTGTAAACATTGACCAAATTAGCCTTGCTGAGGGTCAATTCTTTCAAAACCAACCCGGCTGTTGAAAATACAAACCCCGAACAGGCGCCGCAAGTAAAAAACGGCGAACAGGAATTGCAGTCGTCCTCATCCTGATCCTGCGAACAGTGGCCGGCCTGCGCTGGCTTTATTTCATCCGCGCAGGCATCCTCCAGGCAACAGGGATTTGCCGAAAGGAGTAAAAAGTAAACGGAGAAAATGAAGCCGATGGTTTTCACGGTTGCAAAGGTAATAAATGCCGCACTGTGCGCCAAATGGTCGGACCCCGGGCAAATACACTCCAAAAAGTAAAGTTTTTGCAAATTTTATGCTTTCCTTTGCACGGTTTTTCACCTTATAGAAATATAGATATGTTCCTTTTTATCGGCCAATTGATTGATTTTGTACTTCATATCGACGAGCATCTCCTCGAAATGGTCAACCAGTACGGGCTGCTGGTATACCTCATTCTTTTTGTTATCGTCTTTGCCGAAACGGGCTTGGTGGTAACGCCTATTTTGCCGGGCGACAGCCTGCTGTTTGCCGCCGGCGCACTGGCTGCCAGCGCCCAGACGCTGGATGTGACCATCCTGATGGTTATTTTCACCACAGCGGCCGTGCTGGGCAATACCGTGAACTACGCCATCGGGCGGCACTTCGGGCCCCGCATTTTCCGGATCAAAAGCCGGTGGATCAAAATGGAATACCTCGAACGCACCAAGGTTTTTTACGACAAGTACGGCGCCCGGGCAGTGATATTGAGCCGTTTTGTGCCCATTTTCCGCAGTTTTGTCCCTTTTGTGGCGGGCGTAGGCCAGATGGCCTGGGGCAAATATATGTTTTATACCATTTTCAGCGCCATTATCTGGGTAGTTCCGATCACGTTGCTGGGGTACTGGTTCGGCAATGTGCCGGTGGTGAAGGAGAATTTCAGCCTTGTTGTTTTAGGGGTGATCGGCGTATCTTTGCTCCCTATCCTTTTCCACTGGGGGAAAGGGAGGCTCAAAAAAAAGGAATATGAAAAAAAACCGGAATGAGATCAGGGAATATCACCTCGACCCAACGCTGTTCCGGTTACACAAGGACGAAAAAATCCATAGCGATTTTGGCATGGACCATTCCAATGAGTTGGTCCAGGGCAGTTTTGGCCTCTATTCAACGGTCAACACAAAAAATAATATCGGGCCCATCAAATCTCAATATTACCGGATCTCATTGGTGAGGGCCGGTCGTGCCAGTTTTAATATCGGCATTGAGGGCTATCAGCCGGTCGCCGACAGCATTGTTTTCGGCTTTCCCGGCCAGGTATTTTCCCTGTACGACAAAAGCGACGATTTCCTGGCGTATTATATGTTATTTACAGAGGAGTTCATGTCGGAATCTGCCCTGTTATTAAAGAGCCTTAACACCCCCTACCCCTTTTTTACCTATACCGGCATTCAATGTTTCCAACTGGGGCCGGAGGAAGCCATTGAGATAGAAAACCTGATTTTCAGGATCAACGGGGAAATTAAAAACAGGAAAAGCGATATCGTCAGGATCATTCAATTGTACCTTCAACTGATCCTCATTCATGCCCACCGGAGTTATGAACGCCAGCTTTTGTCAAAGCAGGAAACCGCCGTCAGCGGCAATGCCTTGTTCCGGCGGTTTGTAAAACTGGTGGCCAAACATTTTCTTACCCAACGCAAAGTGACGGAATATGCCCGCATGCTGAACATCAATCCGGATCACCTTAGCCGAACCATCAAATCCCAATCCCGGAAGACGGCGGGCGAGCTGATCGATGAGATGATCCTGACCGAAGCCAAAGCCTATCTTCTTCAGACTGAATTATCCAACGCCGAGATCGCCTACCGCCTGGAATTTTCAGACCCTTCCCATTTTAACCGGTTTTTTAAAAAACAGACCAACTGCACGCCGCTCCAATACCGGAATAAATCATAATTGTGCCATACAAAGTCGGATAGATGCCATAGTTGCGGCCGATTCTGCCGTGAACTTTGCATTACTGATTTGTTCAATCCAAAATTCACGAAAAATGAAATCAATGTTCAAAAACACAGCATTACTGGCTGTTCTTCCAGCGCTGTTGTTTCAATTTTCATGCACAAAAGAAAGCCTTACCATGGAAGTTAAAAATGAAGCTGTCGTCCGGTCCATCCTCGCTGCTATGGATGCAGGCGCCGCCCAGGAGTTCGACAAGTATCTGGCGCCTGATTTTCAAATTCACAATCCATTTCTGCCCAATCCCGGCAACCTGGAGGTGTTCAAGGGGTTGATGCAGGGCCAGAAAGCAGGTTTCCCGGATGTGCGGCACGAGGTAGTCCAGTTATTTTCAAAAGGCAATCTGGTTTGTGTGCGCGGGATTTTTAAAGGCACGAATACGGGCGCCATGCAGGGCAATCCACCTACGGGCAACCGGGTTGAGATTCCCTTTATTTTTACCGATGAATTTGATGAAAACGGCAAGGTGAAAGTGCGGCATGTGCAATTTGACACCGGGGCGTTTAATGCGCAATTGCTGGCGGCTGCGGCCAAACAATAATCGACAGGCTGCGCCGGAAGAATTCCGGGAAAAGATGCAGGCCGATGGCGGGAGAAATTGAAAATCAGATTTCCAGGTTTGAAACGGCGTATAGCGGGAAAGACCGGATATCTTCATAATCCGAGAAATTTTCCAGAGAAAATCGATAGCCGAACGGCTTGTTTTTTTCTTTCAGAAATTGCTGCAGGCTTTGCATACTGCCTTTGCCGGATGCTTTTATTTCGACCGGAAATAAATCGGCGCCCTGCTGGATGACGTAATCCACTTCGGCATTGGCGTTGGGCGATTCCCGATGCCAGTAATAAAGAGCCGGTGGGGTAAACGGCGAACCATACTTTACGTATTCCAGTCCCCAAAATTGTTCGGCGATGACGCCTTTGTTATGGACGGCAGAATCAGGTTCGAAGAGAAACTCCGCCAGGTTCAGGCCCAGTATCCGCTGGAAAATGCCGGTGTCGAGCAACAACATTTTTCGTTTTTTCGAGTCAATTTCTGCACCGGCCGGGATGCCGTTGGCAGCCGTATGCGTTACGGGAATGATCCATCCAGCCAATATGAGCAGTTGCAAAGCTTCTTTTCAAGTTTGTCCCACGATTTTTCACCCGGTATTGAAGCTATGCCGGTGAACTTTATTTCTGCAGTGTTTTCAAGAATTGCGGCGCTGTCGCCGCAGGTAAATAATATCTCATCGCAATCCTGTATTTTAGTGGCAAAATTTTCAAAAGGATAACATGACGGTCAACGAAATCATGCTCGAGCTTCAATCGCTTGGCAGCGAAAACATTAAAAAGATCCTGTTGAAACACGGCGTTAAAGAACCCTTTTTCGGCGTGAAGATCGAATACCTGAAACCGATTCAGAAGCGGATCAAAAAGGATTACAACCTGGCAAAAGAACTCTACGTTACGGGCAATGCCGACGCCATGTACCTCGCCGGATTGATTGCCGACGACGAAAAAATGACCAAAACAGATTTGCAAAACTGGGTTGTCAACGCCCTTTCTCCCAATATCAGCGAATACACGGTACCCTGGGTGACCACCGGCAGCCGGCACGGGTTCGAACTGGCGCTCGAGTGGATTGACAGCGACCGGGAATATATCGCCGCCGCCGGCTGGGCTACCTTGTCCGGGCTGGTTTCCGTTTTACCGGATGAACGCCTGGATATCAACCTGCTGCGGGCCCTGATGGAAAGGGTTGCCAAAACCATCCACCAGGCCCCCAACCGGGTAAGGTATCAGATGAACAATTTCCTGATCGCTACGGGTTGTTACGTCACCGACCTGACCGGGGAAATTGAAAAGCTGGTCCCGAAAATCGGTACGGTCACCGTAGACATGGGCGATACCTCCTGTAAAGTGCCCGATGCGCTGGATTATATTTCAAGGATGAAAAACAAGAATACCCTCGGTAAAAAGAAGAAAACCGTGAAGTGCTGATCTTATCCAAAGCGATATGCGCTGCTCTTTGGATAAGGTCAGCGCCTGCTTGCCTGCCGGAGTGATATTAAGGAACTTCAACGATTCCCAAGGGCTCCGATTTCATTCAATTCAACGGCCCGGCCTCCCCATCCAATACCCGCGCCTGTTCGCGGTATTCCAGCCAATGCCGCATCAATTCTGCCCGTTTCTCCGGAAAGGCGCCCGACAGGTCGTTCTGCTCACCCGGGTCCGCCGGAACATTGTACAATTTAAACCGGGCTGCATCCAGCGGATACCCTTCGTTGACCAGCTTCCAGTCGCCCTTCCGGATGACGGCGTGACCGGATTGCTCGAAGGCAAAAACGTCGTTCTCTTCGTGCACTTTTTCCGCCTTTCCAGCCAAAAAGGGGACCATCGACCGGCCCTTGAGGGCATAAACAGGCTTCCCGGCCCAGGTTTCGGGGTAAACAACGCCTGCCAGGTCATACAGGGTAGGCGCAATGTCCAGCAGGGATACAAACCCGGATTGGATGGCCTTCGACCGCCTGACCGGCGGCCCGCACATGATCATCGGCGCCAGCGTGCCGCCTTCTGTGGCATACTCTTTGAAATACCGGAACGGGGCCGAGCCGGCTTCCGCCCATTGGGGGCCATACGACACGTAAGAGGAGGGGTTGCCCATGTTTTCGAAATCGTTGTTGAAGTTGGCCTGCGCGTATTCCGCAAATGGCCCCGCATGGTAAAAATCTTCCGCCGCCGCGCCGTTGTCCGACATAAAAATGATGAGGGTATGGTCGTATTCGCCGATGTCTTTGAGGTATTGAATGAGCCGGCCGATGTGGTGGTCGAGGTTGTCGACCATGCCGGCGTAGAGCTCCATTTTTTGTGCTTCCACCCGTTTTTGTTCATCGGTCAGGGTGCTCCAGGGAGCGACTTTAGGGTGCAGTTTGGGCAGGGAGGCGGACGGGCCGACCATGCCTGCTTTTTTCAGTCGCCGGAGGTTTTCTTCCCTCAGCCATTCGTACCCCCGGTCGTACCGGCCCTCGTATTTTTTGCGGAAGGATTCGTCCACCTGCAGCGGCCAATGGGGCGAGGTATAGGCGGCGTAAGCAAAAAAGGGTTTGCCGTCGCCTTTGTTTTTTCCGATGTATTCCATCAGTTTATCCGTGTAAAATTGGGTGGAATAAGCGCCCGGGGGCCAGTCGGCGGCCTGTCCGTTCTCGGTGTATTTGGAGACGGTTCCACCCAAAACGCTTTTGTTGTCGGAATGGTTGCCGGCGCCGGGGAGCAGGGCAAAGGCGTTTTCAAACCCCTTGTCGTGTGGATCTTGCCCGGGGGCCGCGCCCAGGTGCCATTTGCCGGCCATACAGGTATGATAACCGGCGGCTTTCAGCAATTGGGGCATGGTCGCGACGCGGTCGGTGAGGTGACCTTCGTAACCCCATTCACCGGTTTTGCGGTACTGCGAACCCATGCCGGCAATATGGTTGTCGTTGCCGGTGATCAGCATGGCGCGGGTAGGTGCGCAGGAGGGGGCTGTGTGGAATCGGCTGAAGATCAGCCCGGAAGCAGCCAGCCGGTCGATATTCGGGGTGGCAATATCGCTGCCGAAACAGCCCAGGTCGGCATAGCCCAGGTCGTCAGCTACCAGGAGCAGAATATTCGGCCGGCGGCTTCCAGGGGCCTCTCCCTTTTTTGCAGCAGAACAACCGATAAGGGTCAAAAGGAAAAGAATAGTGAAGACGCGGAGATTCATATCTTTTTTTGGAAATTTGAGTAAATTTAGCTATTTTTGTTTAATTAAAATTGCAAAAGACGAATGACTACCCATTCCGGTCGGAAGCATATCATAGAAGAATTATTAGCCAAACCCGACGCGGCGCTGGTGGTAGAAGAAGTCCGTACGCAATTGGCCCGGATAAAGCAACAGTGGAGCAATATATCTCCGCAGATCAGGTCTTTAATTTGAATGTAAAACTGGCCAATTCGGGGCTTCTCAAGGCCCTCGTAATACCAGGTTTTGAGATAGAAATTTCAAAATTGTTTTCCTGAGTTTGTCTGCTCATAATAAAAATAACCCCTGTCTGGAACAAATGCAAACAAAACAAGATATCCAATCCCGCGAAGACATTATCAACCTGGTGGACGCCTTTTACCGCAAGGTCATCCGGGACGATACCATCGGGGTCTTCTTCACCCAGGTTGTGCAGTTGGATTGGGGCCATCATATCCCCAAAATGTACGACTTCTGGGAGACGGTTTTACTCAATAAGGCTTCCTACAAAGGAAATACCATGAAAGCTCATGTGGACCTGAACCAAAAGAAACCGCTGGAAAAGGCCCACTTTGACCGCTGGCTGGAACTTTTTTACGCCACCTGCGATGAATTGTTCGAAGGGGAAACCACGGAAAATGCCAAAACCCGGGCGCTCTCTATTGCGACGATGATCCGCGTTAAACTGGTGAATTGTTGATTTGTTGATTTGTTGATTCGTTGATTTGAAGGCGGCCTTGCTCAAATCAACGAATCAACGAATCCCTAAATGGTATACAACACCACCTCCTGCTTCTTCCCCCGCAGCATCATGTCTCCGATCTTCCTGGGCGCAAAAGAATGTGGCGGCAGCGCCAGTTTGTCGAGCAGGAATTTGGATAATAAAATGTTGACGCCAAATTCATTGCATTTGGCCTGGATCCGGGCGGCCGTATTGAGCACGTCGCCGGAAAAGGCAATATCGCGTTTGACCACCCCGATCTCGCCCGCCATGACGTAGCCGTAGTGCAACCCCGCCTTGAATTCGGGGATTTCATCGTAGGTTGCCTTGTAGTAGGCTGCCTTTGCTTTCATTTTGCGCTGGATCTCGAAAAAACAGCGGATGCAATTGGCGTTTTCGGCGCCTTTGTCCGTTTTCCAACTGACCACGATCTCGTCGCCCACATATTGATAGATCTCGCCTTTTGAGTATTGGATGGCCGATGTGGAGTCCTTGAATACGTCTTTCAGAAAATTGAAATACCGCTGTTCGCCCAGCTTTTCGGCTATGGCGGTGGAGGAGCGGAGGTCGAGGAACATGAAAATGCGCTCCTCGCGTTTGGGGTGAAAGTATTTGCCAAGCAGGAAATCCTTAAAAACACCGGGGCCGTATTTGTCGTTCACCAGCAATACAATCAACGTACCCAGGATGACGACCAGCCAGAAGAGATAACTTTCCAACTGATTGATGCTGAAAAACCTTTCGTACACAACCTCCCTGACCTTGGGGTCGGTGACCGGGAGCTGCAGCAACCCGCCCTGATAAAAAAAGGCCACCGGCGCCGCAACGATAAAATACATGATTGTGTAGGAAAGGAACATATACAACAGCGCCCTGCCGTAATTGCGGGTCCTTAGCCACCTTTCCCATAACAAAACGATGCCGCTGCCGCCCAACAGACCCGCCAGTAACCCGACCATCAAACTGCTCTGAAACGGCAGCACCGGTGCGAAACCGGACACGTCGAGGCCGCTGTAAAGCATGACCGAATAAACGTGAAAAAACTGGAAAACCGAGATGATGGTCCAGCAGAGTGTGATCCAGAAAATTTTTTTAACTTGCGACTTGATCTTGTTGGTCAGCAGGTAGTCCATCTTGAAGGTGTTTTGGTACGTTTGAACAGCCGGAAACGGATATAAAAATAGGGAAAAATCGGGGTTTGTCAAATCCGGGAGGGTTGGAGATTTTTTTTTGAGATTTAGTCGCTTGCCTGGACATGGAATCAACCGGCCAATCTGCAATCGTTCGATCCCGAATGGGTAGCGTAACGCACCAAATGTTTTCGATTTATAATAAGGAGAAGAACCCAAAAATAACACAGCCATGAAATTTAAATTTCTTTTTAATGCTTCGTTCATCGTTTCCGCTTTCTGGATGATTTGCAATTTTTTAAATCCGGGTAACAGCCCCCTTGAAACCGCCGGGAAAATAGAAGCGGCGCCCGGCGACAGCGTTTTATTCATTCAGGAAGTCAGAATGGATTCCGGCGAGATCAATTGCCTGCGCCGGATGAGGGACGGAATTCCGATATTGAGCGATATAAAAGTGATCGATAAAGATTCAAAATCTTTAATAATCCGTTTATCGGATTTGAACCAGAGAGCCCGGATTTTGCCCTCGGATCATTTTTATCCCGGAAATGCTTTTTCCTGGCCGGTTCAATTTTATTTGCCCGACTCAATCGCTTCCAAAAATATTGAATTTATTCCTGTTTTTCAATGCAGGACGGGCAGCGGAACCCAAAGCCTTTATCATAAAGATGGAGATATATTTGAACCGGTAAGTGATTTTCTGACCATCAATTCAACCCCCGAAAAAGCTAAATTTGTCATCCTGGCGAAATTTTATTGGCGCGGTAAGGAAGAGAAATATCGTCAGAAAATGATGCGGTATTTGCAGGGGGATGAGCACGCGTTTAATCCAAAGGAAGATAAAATCCTGGTAAAAGATATAACCAGCATGTCGGCAAAGTTCGAAAAAGGGAAATATGTTATTTTATTCGGACTGGAAGGATACGATGTTAAGGAAGAATATTATGACAACATGGGCCCGGTAGTAAAAAAAGATGTTAATCCTGTTTTAAGTAAACTCCCGGAGGTTAAAAAGGATTAAAAAAAATTTTAATTTTCTAAAACCAAACAGGGTAAATGAGAAGTTCAACTATTTGGAGAATTGACTTATTATCTGTTTTATTTGTTTTCGTGGCTGTTTTCTCCATTTCATTTGGGGTAGGTATCCCGGACAGGATTTCAAGCATTCTTTTTTTATTCACGATTTATCTGTTTTTGTTGCCGGTTTTCTATATGTTGTCAAGAAAACTGAGGGTGATGTTGAGTAGAGGAGAGGGCAATTATAAAAGATTGTTATTTATTTCCATATTTACCTCAATCTTATTATTTGCCGGGTATTATTTATTGTACTGGAATCAGGTTAAATGCCTGGGGGCTGATTGCGTCTATTTTCCATTTATTTTGGATGAAGGAACAGCAGAAAGTATAAGACTGGCGGGGGGGAAAACAGCCGTCTTAAACGATGGCCCTGTTGTGAAAGAAGCCCTCAAAGAAACAACCGGAGTTTTCAGTTGGGCCATTACCGATCTGACATTTTGGATGACTTTATTCCTTGGCGGAACCAGTTCGTTTATAACTTTCTATTTCAGCTGGTATGGTTTTTTTATGCCCGGATTTTCAGGTCCTTCCGGAAAGATCCGCGCTGTCAGAGCAGACCTTCAAAACCTGATCAGTCAAAATAAACTCCCGGAAGCCCTTGATCTGTTGCTGGATTGCGCTGATGGCACGGAATTTAAAGAGGAAGTTATCCTGATGAAGGCGGCTTGCCTGAACAACGAAACCATGTTCTCAACGGGAGAGATCGGCTCTGAAGCATATAACGAATTCATGGCAAGGATGAGGCGGGTTTTACTGGGTTTTGTCAATCAGTCGATGAACCATGAATAACCCTTTTCTCGATATCAACCTCGAAGTACAAGCGGCGCTGGAAACCGGCAGACCGATCGTCGCCCTGGAGTCCACCATCATCGCCCACGGCATGCCCTACCCGCAAAACGTGGAAACGGCGTTAAAGCTGGAGGAGGCAATCCGGGATGAAGGCGCTGTTCCGGCCACCGTCGCCATCCTGGGCGGGCGCCTGAAGGCCGGGCTGGGCCTGGAAGAAATCGTAAATTTCGGACGGAAGGGGAAGGAGATCCGCAAGATCAGCCGCCGGGATTTGCCCATTGCAGCAGGTTTGAAGCTCGACGGCGCCACCACCGTTGCCTCCACCATGATCATCGCCCGTATGGCCGGCATTCGTTTTTTTGCTACCGGCGGGATCGGCGGCGTTCACCGCGGAGCCGCTCAAACAATGGACATTTCTGCCGACCTGCAGGAGCTTGCCCGCACCAACGTCGCTGTGGTGACCGCCGGGGCCAAGGCCATCCTCGACCTGCCCCTGACCCTTGAATACCTCGAAACGCACGGTGTCCCCGTCATCGGTTTCGGAACCGGCGAATTTCCGGCCTTTTACACCCGCGACAGCGGATTGCCCGTCGACCACAAAGCGGATACGCCCGAAGAAGTGGCCGCCATTTTGCGCGCCAAATGGGCCATGGGGCTGGGCGGCGGGGCAGTGATCGCCAACCCCGTTCCACAGGCGCACGCTATCCCGAGGGAAGAAATTGAACCGGTCATATGGCAGGCCGTAGAGGAAGCCGAAAAACGCCATATCCGGGGCAAAGACCTGACCCCTTTTCTGCTGGCTCGCCTGGAAACCCTCACGGAAGGCCGCAGCCTCATCTCTAATATCGAACTGGTGCTGAACAATGCGCGCCTGGCGGCAAAAATTGCCCGGGCCTGGCAGGCATTTTAAATCACGTTCCTTAAAATAGCATAGATCACGCCGGATAACAAAATCGTAACCGGTAGCGTAAGCACCCAGGCCAGGGCTATGTTTTTAATGGTATCGCCCTGCAGGTTTTTTACCCCCTTGGTGGCAACCATGGCGCCGGCCACGCCGGAGGACAAAACGTGCGTGGTGCTCACCGGAAGGCCTAAACCCGAAGCCAGGCCGATGGTGCTGGAAGCGATCAATTCTGCGGTGGCGCCTTCGGCGTAAGTCATATGGCGTTTGCCGATCTTTTCGCCGATGGTGACCACAATCCGCTTCCACCCGATCATGGTGCCCAATCCAAGGGAAATGGACACGATCACGATGCACCAGGTGGGTACGTAAGAGGTGTAGCCGTTCATGGTTTTTAATTCCGCTGAAATGATCTGCCTGCTTCTGTTGTTCTGGATCACATTGGGTACGTCCAGCAGAACGCTGACATTCTTTTTGAGCAGTGTGATCCGCTTGCGGATGGCGAGCCGCTGTTTGGTGTCGTCCGGTTGGAGGTTTTCAATATCCTTTTTTAATAGTTCAATGCTTTCATTCGCTTTTTGAACTTCCGGATAAATGGACAGGGATGCCGGCATGGCCGCCTGGATCTTTTCGAGCGACCCGGCGGCGGCTTCCGGTGAAAAATCAGGGGACAAGGCAAAATGCAACGGAAGAAAGGTCATCAAAACGATCAGCAATAACCCGATCCCTTTTTGTCCGTCGTTGGAGCCGTGAAAAAAACTCACCATAGTGGAGGTGCAGATCAGGATAATCCGAATGCCTACCGGCGGTTTTTCATCCTGCCCGGCCTCTTTAAAAATCTTTTTATTTTTTATGGTTTGTTTTAAAATAAACATCAGGGCGATCGCCATTGAAAACCCGAAAATCGGTGAGATCAGCAAGGACTCACCAATTTTAATGGCTTCCGACCAGTTTACACCTACCCGCTCTATATTTTCAGGGGTCATGGAAAAAACAATGCCCACCCCCAGCAAAGCCCCGATCATGGTGTGGGAACTGGAACAGGGAATGCCGTAATACCAGGTGCCCACATTCCAGATGATAGCTGCCAACAGGACGGACAATACCATGGCGATGGAATGGTGCAGATCCTGTTCGATGAGGGCTTCTACAGGCAAAAGGCTGGCGATTTTTGTGGCCACACCCATACCAAACAGATACGCACTGGAAATCACTCCCAGGAAATTCATGATCCCCGACCAGATTACAGCCGGTACAGGCGGCAAACTTTTTGAATAAATAACCGTTGCGACTGCATTTGCCGTATCATGGAATCCGTTGACAAATTCAAAAATGCAGACGGTGAGAATAGTAGCCCCCAAAAGGATCATCAGGCCGGAGGAAAGACCCAGTTCGAGTCCAAACATGGTGTTGGGTATTTAAAAACAAATGTACAACCCCAATGTTAAGAGAATGTTAACTTTTGAAAGCTGCCCCGGGAGACTCTGCTGGAAGAACCCCGCCGGAAGAAAAATTTTTGAACCAAGCAGCGCATACCCGTTTTACAGGGTCTGACCATTTGTAACCTGATTTTCCATTTTGATTGTATAGCCAAAAAAAGCGGGGCGGAAACCAAGTAGTGGCCGCTGGCCGGACTGGCATTTATTTGTCCCAATAACGAACCGTAACTCATGAAACAATGTCTGTTTGTCATCCTCTCCTCTTTGTTTTTTTTCGCCCATCTCCAGGCGCAAAATCAGAATTTTTCCATCTCGGGCCCGGAATTGGTTTGTGCAGGCTCTTGTGCGACGTTTTTACTGGAACCCTTGGCAGGGGGTAGTGTACCCGATGACGCCGACGTTATCTGGAGTATCCACGGACCCAATGGCGGCTCTGCCATTCTTCTTTCTTCTGAAGGGAAAATAGCGACGATATGTTTTGATCTGCCGGGTACTTACGTCATTTTCGCTGAAATAACCACCTCTCCAACCGGCCCTGTTTTTGCAGCCCAGTACCCGGTCTTTGTCACTTCGGCGCCTGCTTTGTACATTGGTTCCGAATCACAATGCAACAACGGTACAACCAACCCTCCTCCAGGGGATTGCCAAAAGGTATGCGCCAACAGTGAGGTTTCCTATTTTGCCTACGACCTGACGGGCGCCCAGTACTTTATCCAGTGGTCGGTCAGCGGCGCTGAAAGTTTTGAACCGGATTCTTTCCAGGGGGTGACGGTGCAGTGGGGAAATCCGGGGTTTGGATCCGTTTCCGCATTTGGTGGCTACAATGATCTATGTGTCGCCGAACAAAGTATTTGTGTCGAGATCCTGGAAGACGCAAAAGCCTCCTTCGAAACCCAGCCCCAAAGCAGCGGAAACGAGCTGAGGGTCTGCCAGGGGCAAACCGTCCAGTTTCTCAATACAAGCCAGTACGCCGAACATTTTTTCTGGGAACTCGGACCGTTCGGCTCCTCAACGGAAACGAATGAAGCTGCTACCTTCAGCCAGCCCGGGACCTACGAAATCCGGCTGATCGCCAATAATGCTTGCTTTTGCCAGGCGGATACGGCATCCCTGACCCTCATTGTGGAAGACGCGGAGAGCCCTTTGCTGGATTGTATCGGCACGATCTGCGCAGGAGAGACCGTTACGTATACTTCTGCAACCGACTGCGGGACCTACAACTGGCAAATTTCCGGGGTTTTCAATATCGTCGATGGCGGCGGCCCAACCGACAATTTCATCACCATAGAATGGCTGGATGGCCCGGAAGGGACGATCGAACTCAGTGTCGAAGACTGCGCCAATGCCGGCGTCTGCCTGGAGCCCGCCATCCGGCAAATTCCGATCCTGGCCGGTAATGCCGAGGTCGAAGGTCCGGAAAGGGTTTGTCTCGGCCAATCAACCGTCTATTCGGTCATACCTTATGAAGGAACGGAATTTACCTGGACGGTTTCCAATTTCGGGACCATCACTTCCGGGCAAGGCGCCAACTCCGTGTCCGTAGAATGGTTCAGCGGATTTTTCCCCAGCCAGGTCCAATGGGTTGCCGTGGAATACAGCAATTGTTACCTGGGGTGCGGCGGAGTGGATACCATCCTGGTCAGCATACTGCCCGAATTTTATATCACCGGACCGATAGAAGGATGCGCCGGCGGTACGTATAATTATCAGGCCGTCAACACACAGACCAACGCCGCTGTCAGCGGCAATTGGACACTCCGTGCACCCGACGGGACGGAAGCCTGGAACAGCGGCGGCCCCACTGCCAGCCCCGCAGTCGTTTTTCCGGCCGTTCCGGGCGTCTATTCGCTTTCCCTGTCAGCAGACAATCCGCTCGGGTTTTGTACCGATGGATTTGAAATCCGGATCGAGGTCAAAACACCTCCCCCTGCGCCTGCCGCTATCGACGGCGAAACCATGATCTGCCCGGGTAATACCTATGCCTACGAGGCCACAGGCGTTGCCGGCAATTTCAGCGTCCGTTGGGAGATCAATAACGGAGGGGCGACCAGCACCCGGTTCGGCAACCCGCTGAACGTCGACTGGGGCCCCGCAGGACCGTATGCCCTGACGGTCGTTCTGGTCAGCACCGATGGCCTGGGTTGCGAATCGGCGCCACTGACCTTAAACCTGAATGCCCTGAGCGGATTCACCATTGCAGGCGATCCCGAAGTTTGTCTCGACCAGGTAAGCAGTTTTTCCACCCAAAGTTATGCAGGGGTCGATTATCTATGGTCGGTCAGTCCGGTTGGCGCGGGCACCATCACCGGCGACCCCACTCAGCCCGCCGTTGATATCTTGTGGCATACAGCAGGCCCGGCGACCGTAAACGTGGCGGTTTGCGGTCAGAATGCGGCCTTCCCGGTTACTGTTCACAGTTTACCCGAACCTGTGGTGGTTCACCCTGCCGAATTGTGCCCCAACACGACTGCACTGGTGCAAACGACCCAACCCTTTGACAGTTACGAATGGCTCGACGAAAACGACGGCCTGCTCAGTTCCCAAGCTGCTCCGAACCTTGGGGCGGGTTACCTGCAAGTCAGGGTCACCGACTCCTTCGGCTGTGTGGGCGATACGACCTTTTACATCGACGGGCATCCCGCCTCCGTGATCAATATATCCACCCCCGATCCGACCAACTTTTGCGGCGTTCCTCCGCAGGCTGCGCTTTTTGCCCTCAATTCGAGCGCGGGGTATACCTACCAGTGGTACCTCAACGGCAACCCGGTGGGTGGCAATTCGCCCGCTCTGAATGCCAATGCTTTTGGCAATTACCAGGTCGGTATTACCGATGCTTACGGATGCACTTTCCTGTCCGGACTGATCGGGATCGATTCCTGCGGAACCGGCGGAGGAGGAGGCAGCCCCGGCGGTGTGGTCAGTTGCGTCGGCGCCGACCTCGACTTTGACACCCAGCCCGGCAGCGCCTGCAATGTCCGCCAGTATTTCAACCAGTCGTCGGGGTACGACCCCGGATCGCTCAAATGGTTTTATTCCCTGGCCGGCAGCGATGCCTGGACCCTGATGTCCATTAACGATGATCCCGTATTTACTTATGAGAAAGCCGGGTTCTACCGGGTAGCGGTCAGCGGCGATTATACCAGCGGCGGTATCACCAGTACCTGCGGTTTTATTCAGGTGGACACGGTTGTGGCAGCCGCTGATTTTGAGGTGGACAACGCCTGCCCGGGCGAAGTCGTAGCGTTTTTTGATTTGTCCACCTTTTTACCGGTTGCTTCGATCAGTTCCTGGACATGGGATTTCGGCGATCCGGCCAGCGGCGCCGGTAATACCTCCGTTCTTCAAAACCCTACCCATGTTTTTTCCACACCGGGGAGTTATCTGATCAGTCTGACCGTTACGGCCAATACCGGATGTACCTCCACCATAACCAGGCAACTGGAGGTTTATCCGCCGCCGCCCGTTTTTTTTGCGGAACCGCAAGTTAACTGCGAAGGAACTGCCATTGCCTTTCAGGCCGATGTGCCGGCTAATGTTTCCTATGTCGCCTGGGATTTCGGCGATCCTTCCTCCGGCGACGCTAATCAGTCAGAATTGTATGATTCCTGGCATATTTACGGTACCCCCGGGGATTATTCCGCGACACTGACGGCAATGAGCATTTACGGTTGTTCGAATACCTTCAACCGGACCCTGACAATAACACCCAATGGCCTGACCGGGGATATTACCCTTAGCTTGCCCACCCCCCTTTGCCAGGGCGATACGACGATTTTAAGCCCGCCGCCGGGTGGAATTGCCTGGACCTGGTCGGACAGCAGCGAAACCGCCAATTTGCCGGTGGCGGAAACCGGGGTTTATGCCGTTACCCTGACGGACGCCGAGGGATGTGCCTATGAACCGGCGCCGGTTCGGGTCGATGTGATCGAAGCGCCGGAGGCGCCGATCCGGGCCGTCACTTACAACGATTACGGCCAGCCGGCGGGATATCAATACGACGGTTTAGGGATTTGCGAAGGTGAACCCGTGTATCTGGAAACGGTTGTCGTTGCCCAGTATTCTTATGTCTGGTCGAACGGCGAAACCGGCGCCCAGATCGAATTCACCGAAACGCGCAACAACCTGTTGCCGGAGGGGACCCATGAAATCTTCCTGACGGTGACCGACAATACCACCGGTTGTTCGAACGTCATCGGGCCGTTTGTCATCGAGGTACACCCGTTGCCTGCCGGTTTCCAGATCACTGCTTCCAATCCGGGACTGATCTGCGAAGGGACGGAAACCACCTTCAGTGTCGCATCACCGCAGCCCGGCCTCACTTATGTCTGGAACAACGGCGCCACCGGCCCTGCAATGACCACTTCCCAACCAGGGGCCTATTACGCGGTAGCTGCCAACGCATTCGGCTGCTCGTCACAAAGCAACAGCCTGAACATCCTGGAAGGGCCGGACATCAGCAAGATCCCCAGCGGATGCCATACCCGGTGCAACCCCGATACGATCTGTTTCCCTGCGTTGCCGGGGATCAGCAGTTATCAATGGTATTTTAACGGGTCGCCGGTAGCCGGGCCGGAGGGGCAAATGCCCCAACTGGTTGCTGCCCAAAGCGGAGATTACCACGTACAAATGGTTTCCAACGTGGGCTGTACCCTGAATTCCGGCACGCTTAGCCTCGATTTGCTGGAAGGTTTTGGTACGATCCGCGGCAATGTATATTTTGACCTGAACGAAGACGGCATCATCGACCCCGCCGATTCACTGATGACCGGGGTAAATATCCGGTTGACGGAAAACAATACCCCCGTTTCCCAACAGGAAACCGATTCAGCAGGGGGCTACCAGTTTGTCCATATTCCGGCAGGCGGGTATACCGTCAGCCTGGATACCGCAGGCCTGGATCCGGGGGTGCGGGTTTACCAGGTCAGCGCGGATACTGTTCTGACCGGATGCGGGACCGACGATATCCGCATCGACTTCCTTTGTTACCTGGATTGCGCCAGCCTGAACAGTGAACAAAATATCGTTTTATGCCCGGGTGAGTCCTTCTTTTACAATGGGGCGAGTTATGGATCGGACACCACGTTTACGACCCAATTTACGACGGCCTACGGGTGTGATTCCACGGAAGTGGTCTCCATCACGGTTTCAGCGCCGGACACCACCTTCATTTCCATACCCGCCTGTGCCGGGACAGTCGTCAGTTATGAACAGCAATTGCTCGAACCCGGCAGCTCTACTGCCTTCCATTTTCCAAACCAATACGGTTGCGATTCGGTCGTTCTGGTCGGGATACCTGAATTGCCGGTTCAGGCAGAATCCATCATCCTGCAAGCCTGCGAGGGGGAAACCGTACTTTATGAAGGCCTCAGCCTGAGCCCCGGAGAGACCCGGGTGTTTACCTACGACAACCAGTTTGGATGCGATTCGACGATCTCGGTATCTGTCACCCAACTCCCGGTGAATGAAACGGCATTGGAGTTGAAGGCCTGTTCGGGAACCATGGTCGTTCACGACGGCGTTAACCTGTTGCCGGGGCAGCAAATGGATTTTGTATACGACAACCAGAGCGGGTGCGACTCTACGGTCTCGGTCAGGGTCATCGAACTGCCGGTTTACCAGATCGCGGCGGATTTCCAGGCATGCCAGGGCAGCAGCATTACCTATAACGGCGTCACGATACCTGCCGGACAAAGTTATACCTTCAATTATTTAACGGCAGAAGGATGTGATTCCATCATCCAGGTGGGTGTAGAGGAAATTGACGGGTACGATCAGGTCCTCAATCTGAGTATTTGCCCCGGCGAAACGATCGAATACGGAGGCGTCAGTCTTCAAGCGGGGGATAACCGGGTATTTAACCTGATTTCGCAGGGGGGCTGCGATTCGGTGGTGACGGTTTCTGTGGTGGGTTTTCCGGAACTGAATTTTACGGCTGAATCCTCACCCACTTGCAGCAACGCGGCAACAGGCACAGTCCGGACAATCTTTACCGGACCGGTTCCGGCAGGCATTCAATATTCCCTTGACGGGATTACTTACCAGGATTCGCCGGAATTTAACGGATTGATGCCAGGGGATTACACGGTGGTTGTTCGCGACGCCAACGGATGTACGGCAGAAGGCGCCCCCATACCCCTGGCTAGCCTGCAGCCGTTGGTGGTAGAAGTAGAACCCCAGGTCTTTCCCTGCGATCAAAGCCCGGTAGTCCTCAGCGCCGGTCTGCAAAGCGGCAGCGATCAGGATGTTACTTTCCGATGGTCGGACGGGACCGAAGGGCCGCTCCTGGAAGTTGACGAACCCGGAGTCTATATCCTTACAGCGGCCAATAGCTGTGAGACCATTTCAGTTGAAGGAGTCGTGGGCCGCGAATACAGCAACGACCTGCGGGCCATTTACGTGCCCAACGCGTTCTCTCCGAACGAAGACACGGAAAACGCACTTTTCCGGGCCTACCCCGGAGAACAGGTGCAAGTCAGTGATTTTGTGTTGATGGTATTTGACCGGTGGGGGAACCAGGTATTCCAGACGGAAGACCTGCAAACCGGTTGGGACGGACGGGTGCAGGGCCGTCAGATGCCGACATCCGTTTACGTGTGGCGGATGCAGGCCGAGATCGAAGTGTGCGGCGAAAAACGAAAGCTGCAACAGGAAGGCGACCTCATGTTGATCAGGTAAAAACCGGGGGCGCCGGAGGATGCCGCAAGCGTCCGAAGGCGTCCTTGGAAAGCAGGTGCATATAGTGCCGCCAATCGGAAGGTTGGCGGTTTTTTGTTTTTTCAATAAAACTGCTAAATATCCATCATCTCAGGTCCTTTTACCAGCAAGCCCCATCTTCTAAAGGTTAAATTTTTTTTGGAAGTTCCAGATTTGAAATTAACTTTGCATCTCAAAGTACTTTTATGACCAATGTCAAACATCTGGATGATCTGGCGGCCATCCGTTCGATCATGGAGCGTTCCACCAAATTTCTTTCTGTGAGCGCCTGGGCCGCGATTATGGCCGGGATTTACGCATTGTTGGGTGCTTATGCGGCGTACAGGATTATTTATTCTGCGCCGGAAGTGTTGTACAAAAACCTGACAAGCCGCCTGATCACGCCGGAGACCTTGCCGCTGTTTGGGATCGCTTTGGCGGTTTTGCTGCTGGCAACCGGAACCGCAATCTGGCTGTGCCACCGCAAAGCCCAAAAAGCCGGCCAGCGGCTCTGGAACCGGTCGGCCCTGCGGCTTTTTGCCAACTTTGCGTTTCCCATGGCGGTAGGAGGTATTGTGGTGGTCATTTTTTATTGGCGCGGATACTATTCCCTGCTGGCAGCCACTTGCCTGATCTTTTACGGAATGGCCCTGGTGAACGCAGGGAATTTTACATTCAGCGATGTCCGCAAACTGGGCGTCCTCGAAGTGGCCACCGGCCTGCTGGCCCTGGTTTTTCCCGGCAAGGGCCTCCTGTTCTGGGCGTTCGGCTTCGGCGTATTGCACGTTGTTTACGGCATTCTCATGTATTGGAAATACGAAAAATAGTGCGGTGAAAGGATATTTGCAGGATCTGAACAAGGCTTTCGAAAGCCGTATCCGGCTGGGCATCATGTCGGCCCTGATGGTGAATGACAGCGTCGACTTCAATACCCTGAAGGAATTGCTGGATACTACCGACGGCAACCTGGCCAGCCATTCCCGCGCGCTGGAAAACCTGCAATACATCAAAATGGAGAAATCGTTTATCGGACGGAAACCCAATACACGGTTTTCGATCACGGTGGAAGGGAAAAGGGCTTTTGAACGGCATTTGGGGGTGCTGGAGAAGCTGTTGCGGGGGTTGTGATGTTAGTCGTCAGTTGTCAGTTGTCAGTGGGCAGTGGGCAGTGGGCAGTGGGCTGGTTCTACTCAAGAACGAACGCAATAGGAGGGCAGATTTTTTTTAACACCAAACTTTGAAAAACAAAGTACTTTCAAACTATAAAATCATGGAAGACCAAAAAACGGAAGCCGGCATCAAAACAAGTACGGCATTCAAAGATTCGTTGTTGTTCAAATTATTGGCCATTGGGTTTCTGGTATTGCTCCTGATGATCCCAAACGTCATGATCATGGGGTTGATTGAGGAGCGGCAGCAACGGCAAATGAGCGCGGTGCAGGAGGTAAGCGCCTCCTGGGGCGGACCCCAGACAATCGCAGGGCCGGTACTGAGCATTCCCTACCTGGAATGGACGGAATACCAGGTCAGTAAAGAACGCACCTCAGTGCAGCGAATGGCACATTTCCTGCCCCAGCAATTGACAGCAGACGGGCAGGTGGACCACCAGGTCCGGAAACGCGGGATCTTCGACGTGATCCTGTACCAATCCGACCTGGTCCTGAACGGAACTTTTGGACAACCCGATTTTAGCAGCCTGCACATTGCACCGGAGGATATCCTCTGGGACCAGGCAAAAATATCCCTGGGTATTTCCGGCATGCAGGGCATCAAAAACATGATCGCGATGGATTGGTCGGGTCAAAGCCTGCGAATGGAACCTGGTACCGCGTATCCGGAATTGATGCCGACGGGGGTCAGCATTGAGGCGCCCGTGAAACCGGACGGCCAAAGTTACACCTTCTCCGTACCGATGAAGATCAATGGCAGCGAAACGCTCCGGTTCGAGCCGGTAGGCAAAGAAACGAAGGTAACGCTTCGATCCGGCTGGCCTTCACCCAGTTTTGAAGGCAATTTCCTGCCCGACACCCGGGAAACGGGCCCTGAGGGATTTACAGCCTCCTGGCAGGTTTTTGACCTGAACCGCGGTTATCCCCAGAGCTGGACGGAAAACAAATTTACCCTCGATGCCTCTTCCTTCGGTGTGCGCCTGATCGAACCCGTGGACGAATACGCCAAAAACGAGCGCTCCGCCAAATACGCGATCCTGATCATCGGGCTAACCTTTCTGATCTATTTCTTTTTTGAAACGCTGCGACGGTTTAATATCCACCCTTTCCAGTATTTGCTGGTTGGGCTGGCGCTGATCATTTTTTACTTGCTGCTGCTCTCCCTTTCCGAACAAGTGGGTTTTGATGCCGCGTACCTCATCGCTGCCGGTGCGACAGTGGGGCTGATCGCGGCATACAGTTCCTCAGTTTTCAAAAGCAATAAAATGGTCGTACAACTGGCTTTGCTGCTGGCGATCATCTATGGGTTCATATTTGTCATATTGCAACTGGAAGATTTTGCGCTGCTGGCCGGCAGCCTGGGGTTGTTTGGGGCGCTGGCAGCGGTGATGTATTATTCGAGGGGGGTGGATTGGTACCGGTTGAGAGGGTGATTTCGACTCCGCTCAATCACCTTTAGCAGATAACTTCGGCTCCGCTCAGTCACCGGGGAGCGGAGCCGAAGTCAACGGGAGAGCGTCTGGACGTGAAGTTTACCATTTCCCAAACCTGGCAAAACAAGAATCAACCCGGGCGGTGATTTTTGTCGTTTTTTCTTTGGCTTCCTTCCCTGATTTTTGTAACCGGGAAAATGTAAGCCGATGAAGACGGATTCTTTTTGGGGGTATTACCGCGCAACTTTTGTCCAACCGGGGAAGACATTTGAAAGCCTGATATCCGACCGGCGGGCGTTGGGACTGAGCCTTAAAGCGGTATTGATCATCGCGGTGCTTTACACCTTCGTATACATCTTTTTGATCTTTGGCGGAGGGCAGCCGTTCAAACCCTGGCTGGACATCCCGCTGGATATCTATTACAGGTACAATGTGTTCTTTTGCGCGCCCAGCATGTTCCTGGGCTGGATCCTGGCGGCCGGGGTCGTCCAGGTGCTGAGTCGTTTTTTATCCGGGAAAGGGACATTTGAACAAATTTTGAGTGTTTTTGGGTTCGGGATCGGTATAGCATCGTGGTCGACCGGCATACACGATATCCTGACCAGTTTTCTGGGGGCTGTTCACCTCATCGACCAAAGAGATTATGAACTGGCCCTGAACTCGCCAACCATCTGGAGAACCCTGTTGTGGATCCAGATGATCATTTATTTATTGTGGTTCGTATTTTTATTTTCCAAAGGCGTTCTGGCGGTTTACCAAATTAAAAAATGGCAGGCTATCTTCCTGGGTACAGTCGGATTCCTGGTGTACCAATTGTTTTTCCTGATCTTTAACAGATGAAATAATGCGGCATAAAACCCTCATCGAGCCCTTCCGGATCAAGGTTGTCGAGCATATCAAAATATCGACGGAGACGCAGCGGGCGAATTTTCTTCATCAGGCAGCTTACAACCCATTCCTGCTGCACTCCAGCGAGGTCATGATAGATCTTTTGACCGACAGCGGCGCCTCTGCCATGAGTGCCGACCAATGGGCCGGAATGATGCGGGGCGATGAAAGCTACGCGGGCGCGTCGAGTTGGTTGCGGATGGAAAAGGCCATTCAGGACCTGACCGGTTACCCTTGCATTTGTACCTGGAAGGCGGCATTCGAAGTTGCGAGATTGGTTCGGTGATGTTTGGCAAGTACGATGAACAAGGTAAGCTGATTCCCGCACCGATGGAATTGGTCCGCCTTGCGATTCCGAGGCGGGTGTACACCCAAAGCCATATCGACTACGTCATTGAAACTTTCGGATTGCTGACTGATAAGCGGGAACAGGCGAAGGGTCTGCGTATTACCTACGAACCACCCTTCCTCCGGCATTTCACAGCACGGTTCGAGTTGATGGAGCATTGATCTTTTGGGGAAGGGATGGAAAAAATCCTTTGTTATGAAAAATACATTAACCTGGCTTCCGCGCATCCTCGCGTTCCTGTATGCAGGGTTTCTGGCGATTTTTGCCCTGGATGCTTTTTCCGGGGATATTTCTTTGAGCAAGCAAATCCTGGGTTTTCTGATCCATCTGGTTCCTGCCCTATCCGTACTGTTATTCCTGGCGGTGGCCTGGAAATACCGGCTGGCAGGCGGATTGGGATTTCTGGTATTGGGCATGATCTTTACCGTCTATTTCGGCACGTACCGGCTGACTGCAAATTTTGTGATGATCTCGCTGCCGCTTTTTCTGACGGGTGTGCTGTTTATGGTTTCTCACCGGGTTGAGGCGGGGAACGGTTGACTTGGCTTTGAAGTTGCAAACTGGTGTGATGTTTATGACGGAATTTGATGAAAATTTTCCTCCTGCAAGTTTTATGCGCAATCAAAAATGCGAATCAATAGTTAAAAAGGGAGCTTGGGGCGGCAACTCAACACAAGGACACAAAGGTTTCACAAAGCACACAAAGGAAATTGTGCCTTTGTGTTTCCCCTTGTGTCTTTCCCGCCAGGCGGGACAGGTCGTGTTAAAAGGGGCAGCCTTTAAACTCCTGTCAATTCACAAAAATTGAAGGAAAAGTAAACGCTAAAACAGCCACAAAAAAATCACACCAGTCGCAAACTTCAAACAGCGGGGAAGTTGTTTTTGCACGTCCCTTAATTTCTTATCTGCCGGCTTGATTTTTTCAGCATCGACTGCACATTTTCCAGTTTGCCGTCGTTGGGGGCCGGCGTCAGCCCCAGGATATGGGCCATCAGGTTGTAAACTTCCACATTCGAAAAAGCCGGGGTTGAATGACGTTTGCGGAAGGCGGCCCCGTGGGCGATGAATAGAGCCCGCATTTCGGGCCATTCGTTGTCGTAGCCGTGTACCCCGATTACCGGGCTTGCCAGACCCGGATTGCGGGCTCGCTGTTCCTCCAGAAATTTACGGCTGGTGATGCGCCAGCCTGGTTCTGCCACACAGACGAAGGGCGGTATTCTTCGATGCCCCGTAAAGTGAAAATGTTCGGGCAGCTCCGATTGTGTGCAGATGCGCGCGTGTTTCAGCGGATTTGCCTGAATGGAAGTCCGGATGCGGTCTTCTTCGCCAGGTTTGGGAAATATGGTTACAACACTGGAACCCCAGGAGATCTGCTCGGCCAGGGCCAGGTCGAAGGCATCGTCCAACAGCACGATATTTTCCGGATTCACAGGCGTCATTCCATGGTCCGAGACCAGGATCAGGTTGATCTCTTTAAAGATTCCCCGCATTTTCAATCCGGCTACGAGCCTGCCGATCATCGCATCGACCCGCGCTACGGCTTGGGCCGTCTCCGGCGCATCGGGGCCGAATTCATGTCCGGCATGATCGGGTTCGTCAAAGTACAGGGTATAAAAAGTAGGGCGTTCTGCCAGCGGGAGGTCCAGCCAGGCCAGGATCTGGTCTACCCGGTCTTCAAAGGGAATATTGCCGTCGTAGGTTTTCCAGAAGGTGGGGCGTACGCCTTGAATTTCAGCTTCCGTGCCGGGGAAAAAGAAACAGGCTGCCCGCTGCCCCTGTTTCTCGGCAGTCACCCAGATGGGTTCTCCTTCCCACCAGCGGCCGTTTTGCACTTCTTCCCGTTTACTCAGCGAAAAGGTGGTTTTGAACACGGGGTCGTACATCGAGTTGCCGACGATGCCGTGGTGCGCCGGATACAGCCCGGTGGCCAGGGTGTAGTGATTGGGGAAGGTCAGCGACGGGAAGCTGGGCGTCATCCAGGGCGCCCGAACGCCTTTTTCCGCCAGCCCGAGGATATTTGGGGGCTGGTATTTCTCAAGGTAATCGGAACGGAAGCCGTCCAAAGAAATCAGAAGAACAGTGGGCTGGAGATCCTCGCCGGGGGTTTGTGCGGGCAGCGTCAGGGACGGCCAGAGTAAAAGAAAGAAACAAAGCGCTTTCCGGATCATGAAGATTGGAATAAGATTGACCAGAGGTGGTGATGAATAATCCTCTGAAGAAAGTTGGGATACCCTGTATCGGACTATCCAAAAAAGAATGTATCGCACTTTTGGGTGATACACATGGCTAAGGTAGATATAATCTGCAACTTTGCAGCAATTGATTACAAAATCCATTTTCGCTATGAAGAAGTTATTTTTTGCTATGGATCCAGGGCGGAATATTGCTTTTACGTTGGCGGCGGTAGGGTTTTTGTTTTTATAGCATAGAACGGGCAGCACCGCTGCAAAAACCAACTTTTGCCGGCTATTGGCTCCTGCGCGTTGTTCTCAACTGCACTGATCTCTTCATTTACCGGCGTTGGCACAATTCCTTATAAAATGCATTAAGGCCATTAACTCTTCTTCATTGATGTCATCGTATTGAGGCATTCCCCGGTTCACGCCGGCGCCCCCTTTAACGACGGAGGTAAAAACGTCTTTGTCAATACAAACAGGTGACGCCCTGAGATCAGGCGCCATTCCTCCGGATATTCCGCTACTTCCGTGGCATCTGTTACAACCCCGTGTGTAATATTGGTCAGCCCCTTTTGCAACCAAAGCCGGGTCCACCTCAAATTCCTGAACAACAAGAGGTTGAGGATAAAATGGCGGTGGGAGTGCCGGCATATTTGTTGTGCCTTCAAGCGAAAAAGTGATTAACCTTCGGGTATGCACCCCATACGCCCATCCCATGTCGTAGGCATCTTTTCCACCGACACCCGCATATATACCTCCCCATCCTGCAAGCACTGAAATATATTGTCTGCCGTTTATTTTATAGGTAATTGGAGGAGCTGAAATTCCTAACCCTGCATTGAATTCCCATACAATATCTCCGGATTGAGCATTGTAAGCTACCAACATGCCGTCAGACCTGCCTTGAAAAACCAGATTTCCGGCTGTGGTTAAAGTCCCGCCATTCCAGAATTTATGTTGAGGCACGGACCAGACCTCCTGCTGTTTTACCGGATCCCAGGCGATTAATGATGCCGGATAATCTTTGGGTTGCCGCTCCGGCGGATACAAACCGACGCCTGTACCGCCAACAAATTCAATTGATTTCCATTTTTCAAGATCAAATCCTTCATCCGAATACACAAACCCTTCATGGAGCGCAGGAATATAGACCAGTCCGGTAACAGGATTGTACGACATCGCTTGCCAGCTATGTGCGCCGTTTGCCCCGGGGGTTATAAAAACCGGGGCATTTTCATACCGGATGCCTGCTGTCTCAACGGGTCTTCCGGAAGGGATATCAATACGCGTAGCCCAGCTTGTCTCAACAAAAGGTTTTGCGGAAATCAGTTTTCCATTGGCCCGGTTGATCACGTAAAAGAAGCCGTTCTTTGGCGCATGCAGGATTGCCTTGACTTCCTCACCATCGATCATCAGATCGGCTAAAACGATATCCATCGTCGAGTTATAATCCCAACTTTCTCCAGGGGAGGTTTGGTAATGCCACAGGTATTCCCCGGTATCAGGGTCGAGCGCAACTATGGAGCAAAGAAACAAATTATCCCCTCCTCCGGGGCTCCTGATCTTTTGGTTCCAGGGAGAGCCGTTTCCGGTTCCGATATACAATACGTCAAAATCGGGGTCATAGGTAAAGCCATGCCATGCATTTCCACCGCCCCCATGTTTCCACCATTCCCCTTTCCAGGTTTCCGCCGCCATTTTCATGGCTTCATTCTCAAATCCCTTTGCGGGATCTCCGGGAACGATGTAAAACTTCCAGGCTTCCTTTCCGGTTTCAGCATCATAAGCCGTTACAAATCCTCTTGACGGGCCATTCTCTGTACCGCCGTTACCAATCAAAACTTTGTCTTTGAACGCTTTTGGCGCTCCGGTGATATAGAGTGCCTGCTCCGGTTCAAATGTCTGAACCATCCACAACTTTTCCCCCGTATTCGCATCGAGTGCAAACAATCGTCCATCCCAGGTAGCGCCAAAAACTTTCCCTTTATAAAAAGAAAGCCCCCGGCTATGAACAAACCCCGCTTGTTTTTTACCCCGGATATGTTTTCCGACTTCAGGGTCGAAGATCCAGATGAGTTCTCCGGTTACTGCATCAACGGCTCTTACGATATTCATGGTTCCGGTGAAATACATGATACCGTTTACAACCAGGGGAGTAGATACCAGGCCGACGTCGCCGGGTAAATCCATGTACCAGTCCACTTTCAGGTTTTGTACATTATTTACATGAATATCGTCCGACGGGCCAAACCGTCTCTCATGATGCGTTCGCCCGTAAGCCGGCCAATCGGACACTTGCACTTCGTTGGAAATGACTGCATCATCAACTTCTGATGGCTCCTCTTTCCTGCTGCAAGAGGATTGCAAAAGAATCAATAAAAAGAAATACGATAAAATTGGAAAAACTTCTTTTATAAGGTTCATATTTATTATAGGGCTAAAGTCGAGTTTTTCCATTGACCATCCGCTTCGTTGTCAAATGATTTTTTGCCCGGTTAAATATTCACCTCACTTTTTCCATCTTTCCAACCTGGGAATAGACCTTGTTGCCAACCATGCAAAGAATCCGTTCATTCCATCTTTTTTCATTTCCTCGATGCAGAATTTTTGCATTTTTTCTGCTGTGTCAACTTCTGGAGGAGTTAAAAAAGATCCATTTTCATAACACATGGAACAATACTTTTTACTAATCGTTCCGTCTCTTTCAGTACCACCACCTTTTTTGTCTTTCTTTAATGGGAAACCACAACTTTGGCAAAATTTGTATTCTTTCATATTCTTGGTTTTATATTTGGTATAATTACAACTAACTTATAGCCGTGCATACGCCGCCCCCATCAACACTCCGCCTTACCCGAAGCAGTTAAGCGGGTGGCGGATGAACGAACCTTTCAGGCATCGCATCCGATACGCTGGACCAGGGCCGTGAAAAAACCATCCGTGAAATACGCCCCTTGCTGCGGAAAAACAAGTATGGAGTGTTAACTTTTGGACTGGGTAATTACGAATCAGCGGAGTCATCAAACGCAATACTATTTCCTTACTGGCAAATAATTCTTGCTTTCCAACTAAATGGTCCTCCGTTTTTGCAATGATAGGTGCCGGTCACAGTAACCCCGTCTTCGCCGATAGTTCCCTGCATTTCGCAAGTATTTCCATCACTCGCAAACGTTCGGTTGATAGCAACCTGGTTCCCATTAATATTGATGGTTTGCACAGCTGTTAAAGTCATACCACTTTTCGAGGAACTTACATCAAATACATTGCTGTTCCCTCTGCGGGTCCATACTGCTGTCCAGCCTTCTTCCTGTTCTTCCCATCGCACGCCTAAACCACAGTTTACATTTACCGTACATCTTATCTTTGCACTCCAGTTGTAAGGGCCGCCACTTTTACAACGATAGGTTCCTGTCACACTGGTTCCATCCGAACCTATCGTTCCCTGCATTTCACAGTCATTGCCATCACTCGTATTAGTGCGGGTAACTGTTACCTGGTTCTCATTAATATTAATTACGTGTACCGCTGTTAAAACAGCTCCACCTTTGGTTGATTTTACATCAAATATATTGCTGCTTCCTCTGCGTGTCCAGACAGCGGTCCAGCCTTCTTCGGTTTCATCCCATATCATTCCCAAGCCACAAGCGCTACTTCCGGCACCGCTTAGCGAACCAGGATTTTCCATCTGGGCCTGTAGGCGTTGACGTTGCAAACCACCCCCTTCACCATTGCTGGCTACAACAATATTTACATAAGTTTTATCGTGCTCCAAAGAATTGCACATGACCACAGCCGTGTGAACATCCTTAATGCCAACGGCGAAATTGCCAGCGGCATAATCTATACGATAACCTTCCAATTGGAGCACCTGCGAAGCACGGCTCACACATACATCATTACTGATAGAAAGAAGTTGTTGACCACGTGACCATCCAGGTGCTTGTGCAAAAGAAAACACTACTGTAAAAAAAGATAACAACACGTTGATTAAAATCCGCATTACAGCGTGTTTGCAAGTCAGGTGAAACCGGTACCCATTCATAAGTTATTTATTTTTGTTGCTTTATTTAATTGCTGCTAACGGTCAGCATCTATGTCAACCGCCATGCATAATGGCGGTTGACATAGATGCATTATTCCATGCTGTTTTCATTTTTTCCTTCATTTTCATTTCCATTTTTTCGCTTCTTCCTCTTCGTCAATTAAATCGAACTCGAAGTACCCTCTTATTCGTACTTTATCTACATCGCGGGTGAATTTATTCTTGTGATTCGCTTCGCAGAAGTAATTTCCTTTTAGCTTTCCATTATGCACTAATTTAAAATCTTCGAGTTCAAGTCTTTGTTCTGTAATTTTCAAATCTTCCCACCAAGTGCAATCGTAATTTGTCAGTTTTGATGTGTATTCATCGCCAGTCAATTTGATTATTAAATTGTATCCGCCAAGAAATCCAGCAACCAGTCTTATGCCGACTGTATCTCGATAAAAATATGCTCTTTCACCTTGCCAAATTTGGAAATCCATAAAATATTTTTCCTCTTTTCCGCCAATTACTTCAAACAACTTTATCGTATCTCTCGATTCGATATTCTCTTTCGCCTCGACAAATTTTACCTTATCCGTTTTCGTATTTACCGTCTTATCAAATAGAAAGAATGGAATTGCCACAATCAGCAGGAACATCGGTATGTAAAAATTTATCTTCAATTCACTATTTTATTTTTTCTCTTTAATAGCATGGAACTTAGGTGCTGCCGCAACCCCGACTATCCCGATAAACGCATTGCATATAATCGTGTAGTCGCAATTGCGTCTTTTTGTATAGTCGCTATTGCGACAATATCCCCATCAACTACAACGCCCCTGCCTTCATATCCAAAGTGGCGAAAACAGAGGCGGTATGCTTATTCATCGTAGTCTGGGATGTAAAGATTGACTTAACTCCCGAAATTTACATTGGATTTTTAATATTTGCAAGGTTACCGTACAAAGTTTCGTAAATTGGACTCAATAAAGGAAAAGCAAATCTTTCTTCCCTTATATTTTTAGTTTTAATCAGGTGGACAATATAAGTGTCAATCTGGGCCCGGGTTATTTCATTCGGAGAGATCTCATTATAGAATCGGATAAATTGCCGGAAACTGTTTTTGTAACATTTGATCGTCCGCCAGCTATACCGCTTCAGCAACAACGTCTGCTCCAGTGCCGTCACCGCATCTTCGTACTTCGCCGGAACAAAAGTTGTTTTCTTTTCCAGGTGATCCGATCGGGTATTTCCCCGGGAATAGGCGCCGGTTCCTGCGGCTCATTTTCCGGCAACTGCTGACCTGGCTCGATTTCAATTTTTGCATCCAAAAATATTTCCCGGAATCGTCGCCAGGCCTCCGGCAAATACGGCAAATGCCAGCTTTTATGCTCCGGCGACCACGCCTGTGGCATGGCGCTCCACCCACCTGTTTCATTTTTCCCGGAAAATCGGGGTCGAATGCCTGATTCCGCACAGCTATCCGCCCGACATTTTCAACTTCAATCAGAGTAGCTTTTATTTGGATAATTCTGCTTTTGAACGCATGCCCAAACCACCCCTCCAAAGGAGTCCTATGGACCTATGGACAAACCACCCCAAACCACTCCAAACCACCCCAAACCACTCCAACAACTGCAACACAATCGCCCAACTTGCGTAAAAAAATTATACCTTTGCGTTCCGAAATCCAGAAAAGCAGACAAATTATGTCCCAACAGAACGACGCATTCAAAAAATTGGTAGCTCATTGCAAAGAGTACGGATTTATATTTCAGTCGAGCGAAGTGTACGACGGCCTTAGCGCGGTGTACGATTACGGCCCCTACGGCGTCGAGCTGAAAAACAATATCAAGGAATACTGGTGGCGTTCCATGGTGCAGATGCACGAAAATATCGTGGGCATCGACGCAGCCATCTTCATGCACCCCAAAACCTGGAAGGCTTCCGGCCATGTCGACGCATTCAACGACCCCCTGGTGGACAATAAAGACAGCAAAAAACGGTACCGCGCCGATGTGCTGATCGAGGAACAGATGGACAAGATTGAGGCCAAGATCAACAAAGAAGTGGAAAAAGCCCGCGGGCGGTTCGGCGACAGCTTCGACGAGGCCATGTACCGATCCACCAACCCCAGGGTAACGGAATATCAGCAGCAATTCGACGCCATCCGCCAACGCCTGGCCACGGCCATGAGCAAGGGGGATATGGAGGCCCTGAAAACCCTGATCACCGACCTGGAGATCGCCGACCCCGAAACAGGCTCGCGCAACTGGACGGAAGTCCGCCAGTTCAACCTCATGTTCTCCACCCAGTTGGGCAATATCGCCGGCGAAGAGGGCAAACTCTACCTGCGCCCCGAAACCGCCCAGGGCATTTTTGTCAATTTCCTCAATGTGCAAAAAAGCACCCGGCAGAAGATCCCCTTCGGTATCGCCCAGATCGGCAAGGCCTTCCGCAACGAGATCGTGGCGCGGCAGTTCATCTTCCGCATGCGGGAATTTGAACAGATGGAAATGCAGTACTTCATCCAGCCCGGCACACAGAAGGAATGGTTCGACTACTGGAAGGGCATGCGCCGGAAATGGCACCTCGCCCTGGGCACCCCCGCCGAAAAACTGCGTTTCCACGTACACGAAAACCTGGCCCACTACGCCGACGCCGCCGAGGATATCCAGTTCGAATTCCCATTCGGATTCAAGGAACTGGAGGGTATCCACTCCCGCACCGACTTCGACCTGGGCAGTCACCAGCAATTGTCGGGCAAAAAAATGCAGTATTTCGATCCGGAACGGAATGAAAACTACGTCCCCTACGTCATTGAAACCTCCATCGGCTGCGACCGGATGTTCCTGGCCATGATGAGCCAGGCGCTCATCGAAGAGGCGGTGCCGGGCTCGGGCGAAGAAGGCAATACCCGCGACCTGTTGAAACTGCACCCGGCCCTGGCGCCGGTCAAAGCGGCCATTATGCCCCTCAAACGCAACGAGGATGCGCTGGTGGCCAAAGCCAAGGAGATCTTCAACCAACTCCGTTTTTCCTTCAAGGTCCAGTACGACGACACGGGCTCCATCGGCAAACTCTACCGCCGCCAGGACGCCATCGGTACGCCTTACTGCATTACCGTGGATTTTGAAACGCTGGAGGACAATACCGTTACCATCCGCGACCGCGATACCATGAAACAGGACCGGGTGGCGATCGGACAACTGGAGGAGATCATTCGAGAACGGGTGGATATGAAGCAATTGTTTTTGTAAGGGTTGGGATATATAAGTATTGCCGCTGGAAGCCCTTCAGGCTTCCGGAACAAAACTTCCAACTTTTTCCTATTTTGCAGGCCATTCAACCAACCCTGCCATGCGTTCACACCTCATCCTGTTTTCCTTGATCCTGGCCGGTTCAGGCTGGGCCTGCCAAAACCAACCGTCCGCCGACCCGGAATACACCCGGGAGATCAGCCAATGGCGGAAGGACCGCCTCAACGGCCTGATGGCGCCCGACGGCTGGCTCTCCCTGGCAGGACTGTACTGGCTGGAAGAAGGCGAGAATACCTTTGGGTCCGACCCCTCCAACAAGGTCGTTTTTCCGGCCAAGGCGCCGGCTTTTCTGGGGACGTTCTGGCGGCAGGGCGATTCCGTCGCGATGAAGGTTGCCTCCGGCGATCTCCGGGTCTCGGGCGCCGACTCCACCGGCTTTATGGCGCTCAGCGGCAAAGGGGAACCGCCCATTGCCACACACGGCGACCTGGCCTGGGCTTATATCCAGCGCGGCGATAAAGTGGGCATCCGCCTGCGGGACACCAAAAACCCGCTTTTGCAGGATACCCTCCAACTGGAATATTACGGGATCGACCCCTCCTGGCGGGTCAAGGCCCGGATGATCGTATTCGACACCACCTATACCCTGGCCATGAAAAATGTATTGGGGATGACCCTGAAATACACCCTGCAGGGCGCCCTGCAGTTCGCCAAAGACGGCCGGGAGTTTACCCTGCACGCCCTGGACGGCGGCGCCGACGGCGAGTTTTTCCTCATTTTTTCCGATCTTACCACCGGCGAAGGGACCTATCCCGCCGGGCGCTACCTGTACGCAGGCCGCGACAGCCTCGGCGATATCTGGGTGGATTTTAATAAGGCTTATAACCCACCCTGCGCTTTTACCAAATACGCAACCTGCCTCCTTCCGCCCGCTGAAAACCACCTGGATATTGCGGTGGAAGCAGGAGAAAAATTTGTGGGGGAGCATTGAGGGGTGGTTGGCAGTCTTCAGTCCACAGTCCTCAGTCGAAGTGGGAACTGAGCGGAGTCGAAGTGGGAACTGAGCGGAGTCGAAGTCAGGGGCCCGGGGTTGTTTAAACGGCAGCCATCGATCATGAACCACCATAACCAAACACCATGAAAAACCAACCCATCTTTTCCGCCCTCGACCGCCAGCGCGACATCTATATCCGCGGGGTAAGCGGGACCCTGCCGGCAATTCCCGTTCATCCGGATCTGCTGGAGCAAAAAGCGCAGGAAAAAATGGGCAAGGCAGCCTTTGCCTACATCGCCGGAGGAGCTGGACTGGAGACCACCGTCAAAAGCAACCGCCAGGGATTTGAACGCTGGAAGATTGTGCCCCGGATGCTGCGCGACGTCAGCCAGGCGGATACGTCGACGGAGCTTTTCGGCAAACGCCTGCCGGTTCCGCTGCTGCTGTCGCCCGTTGGTGTGCTCGATATGGCCCATCCAAAGGCCGACCTTGCCGTGGGCAAAGCTGCTGCGGACCTTGGGATTCCCTATATTTTTTCCAACCAGGCTTCGACGCCCATGGAGGCGGTGACGCAGGTAATGGCAGACGGCCAACGGTGGTTTCAACTGTACTGGAGCAAATCCGACGAACTGGTGGCCAGCCTCGTCAAACGTGCGGAAGCCTGCGGCTGCGGCGCCATCGTGGTCACACTCGATACCACGATGCTGGGCTGGCGCATCCGCGACCTCGACCTGGCCTACCTGCCTTTTTTGCGGGGCCGTGGCATCGCGCAATACGTTTCCGACCCCGTGTTCCAGCGCCTGATGGATGAACCGGATGCCCAAAACCCGGCACAACCCAAACGGCGCCTGACCCCGGAACTGATCGGGTCGGTGCTGGAACTGATGCGCAATTATCCCGGCGGGTTCTGGCAAAATTTGCGCTCCGGCCGCCCGCTGAAAGCCGTCCGCAAATTCATCAACCTCTATACCAACCCGGCTTTGCAGTGGAGCGACCTCCCATTCCTCCGCGAACATACCCGCCTGCCCATCCTGCTCAAAGGCATATTGCATCCCGACGACGCCCGGCGGGCAGTTGACGAAGGCATCGACGGGATCATCGTCTCCAACCACGGCGGCCGCCAGGTGGACGGCGCCATACCCGCTATCGGGGCGCTGCCGGGCATTGTGGCAGCGGTAGCGGGGCGTATACCCGTTATTATGGATAGCGGCGTCAGGGGCGGCGCAGACATGTTCAAGGCCATCGCCCTGGGCGCCAAAGCGGTCTGTATCGGCAGGCCTTATGTTTACGGGCTGGCCCTGGCCGGCGAAAACGGCGTCCGGGAGGTCATCCGGAACTACTGGGCGGATTTTGAACTGACGATGCGATTGAGCGGGTGCAAAACGGTAGCTGAGGTTGGCCCCGGATGTTTAATTTGAGGGCACTAGTGCGACTAGACCGAATTAATTTAACGCTTTTTTTCACTTTATCTGCTGATTTTCAATAGTTTGGCCTGTAATGGAACTTACGACTTGCACTAGAACCTGGGCGCCGGGCAGGTTGTAAAGAAAAGTTTGGTTTGGTTTGGAGGTTTGGTATGGTTTGTGCCATAAGCATCCCTTTGAGGATGTTGTTAACGATCCCAAACCATTCCAAACCATTCCAAACCATCCCAAACCATCCCAAACCATCCCAAACCATCCCAAACTGCCCCAAACGTTCCAACATTTGAACAAAACTCCCGTCAAAGCACCAATCATCATAAACCATTAAAATCACCTGACTATGCATTCAATGAAAAAAACGATCCTGACTTTCCTGCCCCTGGCCATCCTTGGCCTGATCTGGGCGTTTACCTCTGTTGAAAAAGAAAGTACCGGCGAGGGTTTCGCCCGTTTTCAGACGGAAGAACTGCGACAACAATTGAAAACGTCGGGTCGGCCCTACCTGCCGTTTCTGAACAAAAATACGCTGCTATCGGGCGTTTACAGGCTGGAAGCCGGCGCCACCGATGGCCAGGAACCCCACGAAATGGATGAAGTATACTACGTGATCTCGGGGAAAGCCCGGTTCAAAGCCGGTGAGGAAGATACGGAGATCCAGGCGGGCGACATCCTGTTTGTGGCCGCCCGCCTGGATCATCAATTTTATGATATTGCGGAAGATCTGGAGTTGCTGGTCTTTTTCTCGACGGCGAAGCCGGATTGAGCGCTGGATAGTTTCATTGAAACCATGTAACCATGTAACCATGAAACATTGAACTCCATCAAACAAACCGCTCCAGATGGTACCCCACCATGGTTTTCAGTGTAGCCAGCGCCAGTGATTTGGATTGTTCCTGATTGAATCCGCGGTCCATATAAAAATCTTCGAGCCGGACCTCCGATTGGTAATAGACAATTTTCATGGCCAGCACCAGGTTGCGGTTGAGCGGATCTTTATCGGCCCAGGCATTCAGCCCTTCCCAAAGCTGGGTATGCCAGACGTCGGCCGCTTTGACCTCATCCTTGGTCAGCGCTTTTGGGGCCAGGAACATGCCGGCCCGTTTGGAGGCATCCGTGGAGAGGCGCACCTGATCCAGTTTGGTGGAACCGTTCATATCTGCGGCAAGCGCCTGGAGGGTACGGATCTCCGGCCAATCCAGGAATTGGTCGCAGGCCTGCAATTTCAGGCTGCCGGCATTACTGCCCGCAAATGCCGCATGTGCCTTTGCGGTTTCCTTCGGGTGTTCTTCGTACAACCAGCAAGGGGCGGCCACGTCGTTGCCCGGCGCCGCGTGGATATAATGCAGGTGCAGGATCAATTGATCGAGGTCCTGATACGCGTAGGTAGCCTTATAATCGAACAGCGGCTGAGCCGCCAGTTTCTTGCCTTCAAAAGCCAGGCGGATGGCCTGGTTCATCAGGTTATTCACTTCGTTGCCGGCGCCCAGCGTTCGGAACAGCAGGTAGGCCTGGTAACCTTTGGCGACCGCGGTGGGTGAGCGCTCGATGGTTTCGGGCGCCTTGGGGTCGTCGAGCAGCTTATTGACGGCGTATTGAAGGGAATTGCCGGTTGAGGCCTGGCCTGCAGGATCGAGATAATCCGCCAGCAGGGTGTATTTTTGCAGTTCCCGGTTTTGCTGAACGGCTTTATTGTAGGCCGAAGCAGTGCCGGGTCCGTAATACCCATCCAGGCTTCCGGTATACGCGTTTAACGATTTGAGCACCTTTTGCAGGTCGAGCACCGAACGCCTTTTCACCTTGGCCCGGATATCCGGCATGGGGATCTTGTTGGCGCCTTTGCGCTGGATATTCGGCTGGACGGTCTCGGGTTCGTCGTATGCAGTTACATCTGCCGTCCGGTTGGCGGATTTGTCTTGTGGAATATACTTGCCGTCGCCGGATTTGACCTGTATCCGGTCCTGTCCGGTGTAGTAATCATCCGGCATTTTCACCTGTCCTTTTCCTTGTTTGGCCTGTTCCTGGGGAATACCGCGCTGAGCCAGCTGATTGTCCAGTTCAAACGGGATGAGGTTCTTTTTCAGGCCGGTTTCAAACTGTCCGATCCGGATCAGCAGGGTATTATTGATGTTTTTAATGAAGGCGTCCGGGAAACCGGCCTGGCGGATACCGGGCAGGATGGCCTGGGCGTCTGCGACAGAAGGGAATATGCCCGTCATGATCTTGATATGGTCGCCGCCCAGGGAAGCATACAGATCGCCGGCTTTTTCCATCTTTTCCCACTCGATAGGGGATTTGATATTCCGGGTGGCCAACTGGATAACCGTCACATTCTGGCCCTCGCTCAACCGGCGTTCCTCCACAAAAGCGCTGTTATAACCTTTTTGCTTCAGCAATTGCAGCGACTTGTCGGCCTCGCTGCGGTTGTCGAAACCGCCCAGGTAAACCTGGGTAAGGTTGCCCTCCATAGCCAGCGAGTAAACAAAACCTACGGAGCGGATATCATCAAATTGGGAGGATCTGGCATCAAGGAACGTGCCGACGTTGACCGTGTAAAAACTTTGCGCGAACAGAAAAACAGGCGCGAACAGGTAAGCCAGAACAAGTGGCTGGATTTTTTTCATCACTTTGGTTTTTTCAAATCTTCACTATGGGCATAGCAAAGACTCATGGTCAAAATGTAATTATACTTGCCCTTAACGAAATTTACCTATTCCAAATTTTTCTATATCGCGTCGGAGGCAAAAATAAAGGATATTTTTAACAAAATCAGGCATTTCGGGATTCCGGCAGCCCTTTTAAGCCGTTTTTAACATCCTGTGTTGTCCGCTTTTGTACGGTTTTTGTTCGTTTTTGAACATAACACCGGATCTGTTTTCCTTTAAAACGCTGGATATCAGTGCAATAAAATTAAAGGAACGATTTTTGCTGCAAAAACTCGAATTTGCCTTTGTTAAAAACAATAACCGGTTATAATCCGGCAAAACACCCAACTATGTTCACCAATCACCTGAAGATTGCCTGGCGCAATCTGATGCGCAACCGGGGGTTTACCCTTATCAATATCCTTGGACTGACCATCGGCCTGGTTTGTTTCATGCTTATTTTGTTGTACATCCAGGACGAGTTGAGTTATGATAAATGGCAGGCCGGCGGCGACCGAATCTACCGGGTGGCGCTGGAACGGAAATACCCGGGGCGTTCGCGGTTTTACGCCATCATTCCTGCGTCCTATTCCAATTCCATGAAACAGGATTTCTCAGAAGTGGAAGCCAGTTGCCGCCTGTTCTTTTTCCAGGGCAACAGTTTCATGATCAAGAAGGATAAAGAACTGTTCGAAGAAACAAATGTCATGTGGGCCGACTCCAATTTCTTCGATCTCTTCAGCATTGCCTTTTTAAAAGGCGATCAAAAAGCGGCCCTGGTCAAACCGAATTCAGTGGTCCTGACCGAGTCTGCCGCTAAAAAATATTTTGGGGAAGCCGACCCGGTCGGCAAGATCCTCGACCTGGCCCAAACCGAAAATGACCTGCTGGTAACAGGCGTTTGCGGCGATGTTCCGGAGAACTCCCACTTCAAATTTGACCTGCTGATGTCCTCTACGGCGCTGGGGTTCATCCAACAGCCCAATTTTATCAATTTTTCGGCCTATACCTATTTGCGGCTTGCACCCGGCGCCGACCCGGAAGCGCTGGAAAAAAAGTTGCCCGAACATGTAATCAAACATGCTTCCGGGCAGATCCTCAACCAGTTTGGCGTGAACTATGAGGAATATGTAAAACAGGGCAACGGTTACCGTTATTTTCTGCAGCCCCTGACAGGCATTTACCTCGATTCGAACCTGGAGTCGGAGATGAAGCCGCCGGGGTCGAGGCAGCGCATCTATTTCTTTACCGTTATCGCCGCCCTGATCCTGATCATCGCCTGCATCAACTTTATGAACCTGGCAACCGCCCGTTCGGCCAACCGGGCCCGGGAAGTGGGCATCCGCAAGACATTGGGTTCGGGCCGGGGGCAGATCGCAAGCCAGTTTTTTCTGGAAGCGGTGCTGATCACCCTGATCAGCGCTTTGCTGGCTGCCGGGATCAATTTCCTGGTGCTCCCTTCATTCAATGAAATCACCGGAAAAGCCCTGACAACCGCCAGCCTGTTCAGTTGGAAATCCTTCCTGATCCTGGCCGGCGCTGCGGCGCTGACAGGGATTTTATCCGGCGCCTACCCGGCTTTGGCCCTTTCGGCTTTCAAACCCATCGAGGTGTTGCGCGGGAAATTTTTGCAGACCAAAAAGGGTTCCCTGCTGCGCAACCTGCTGGTGATCTTTCAATTCGGCATCTCCGTTTTTCTGATCATCAGTACGATCCTGGTTTACCGGCAGATGGCCTATACCCAGAACAAGTCGCTGGGTTTCGACAAAGAAAGCGTGGTGACGCTTCAGGGGGCAGGTGGCATGACCGCCCTGCAGGAAGAGACCTTTAAAAAAGAGATCGGGCGCCTGCCCGGTGTGGCGGCGGTCAGCGGCTGCAACACCCAACCCGGCGGACAATATTTCGGCATGTCCTTCAAACCCCAAAGCGCCGATGAAATGACTACCGGCAGCGGTTTGATCGTAGACGAAGGTTATATTGAATGTATGAAAATGGAAATGACGGCCGGCCGCAGTTTCTCTGAAAACTTTATGGATACCTTGTCGATCGTGATCAATGAAGCCGCAGCCCGGGAAATGGAACTGAAAGAACCGGTTGGAACAACCCTGGTCACCAACGACCAATTTCTCAACCCCGTACCTGGCCAACAATCGGTCTACACCATTATCGGAGTAGTACGTGATTTCCATTTTCAGTCCTTGCATCAGGTCATTTCACCGCTGTTCCTGCTGCACAACCAGCGTTCTTTCCAACCCGGGGTCGACAACCTGATCACGGTCCGTTTGCGCCCTTCCAATTTCCAGAGCACCCTTCAACAGATCGAAACCATGTGGAAAAATTTCCAGCCGGAAACCCCATTCAGGTATGCTTTCCTCGACCAGGAATGGGCCAACCTGTACGAAAAGGAAATGACGACCCGCAAGGTATTCGGCATTTTCAGCTTGCTGGCGATCCTTATTGCCTGCCTGGGGCTGCTGGCGCTCGCGGCTTTCACAGCAGAAAGGCGCACCAAAGAGATCGGGATCCGGAAAGTACTGGGCGCAACGACCGGCGGAATTGTGGGGCTCCTGTCAAAAGACTTTTTAAAACTGGTGGTTTTTGCCATCCTGATCGCATCGCCGGTAGCCTGGTACGCCATGAACAACTGGCTGCAGGATTTTGCCTACCGGATCGAAATCGAATGGTGGGTATTTGTGCTGGCGGGACTCCTGGCGGTCGCCATCGCGTTCCTGACGGTCAGCGCGCAATCGGTCAGGGCAGCATTGGCCAATCCGGTGGACTCGTTGAAAAGCGATTGACCCCTCACCCTGGTTGAAGTCGATTATTTATGCGAATCAATAGTTGAATATTAATTTTTTGCGACATTGAGTCTTTTCAAAAAACCAGATGGCGGTTTATTGAACCACAATAGAAACAAAAGAACACAAAAGACAACAAAAATTGGCCTTGCCAATTTTTGTTGTTCACTATTGTGTCCTTATGTGGTGAAAATATCCAAGTACCGGCAGGATGCGAAGCCATCCTACCAGGTTTTGAATGACTTTTCGGCAAAATAATCGAAATCCAACCCTTGATTCGCATTATTTATAATTTTCTGCAAACCATTTACAGGGTAATATTTAACTATTTTATACGCAGATACCGGGTAATTAAAACCCTCAACCATTAACCCGTATTCGGTTTCAACCACTCCGAAGGTTAAACAATTGTCCATTTTCGAACACTTTTTGTCCGTTTTCGCACAAAAAATTGCCTCAAAAAATACAGCCTTGCCCGCAATAGATTGATTATCAGATCGATTAAAAAAATGGCACAGCAATTGCCTCTGCCTTGTCAGCGTTTTTCTTTCATAAGGCGCCCGCCCGTTCCCCGGGCGTGCCTTTTTTTCCATCGCGCCGGTCCGGGATGTCGTTAATTGCTGAATACCACAAATTCATCCTGCGGGCCGGCGCTGATGGCGCTTTCTCTGGATCCTGGATCGAGCGTCCAGCATCCAACACGCCACAGGCGTGGCCAGTATCAAGCATCCACCACGCCACAGGCGTGGCCAGCATCTAACAAATTAATATGATTCTACCCAACCTGAAGCCCGCCATCCGGCAGTTCAAGCGCAACAAATTGCATGCTGTTATCAATATACTTGGCCTGTCGATTGGTATGGCGGCGTGCCTGGTCATTTATCTGATCACCAGCCATGAATTGGGATTTGACACTTTCCGGCAGGGCGGCGACCGGATTTACCGGATTTACTCCCGGTTCTCGGGTACCTTTGACGGGACCAACCGCGGAGTTGCAGCTCCCCTGGGTCTCTGGTGCAGGGAAAACCTTAAAGGGGTTGAACAAGTGGCCCCGATGCATACCTACAACGCCCAACTCAGGGTCGTCCACCCCGGAGGAGAGATGAAGGATATGGGCAATCAATCCGATATTACCCGCGTCACACCCGATTATTTCCACCTTTTCAAGGATTATAAATGGCTTACCGGGACACCAGAAACGGCTTTATCACAGCCGTATTCCGTAGTGCTTACCGAGAAAAAAGCCAAACAATATTTTGGATTGGACGATCCCTCCGATGCTGTCGGCAAACAGTTGCTGTACGGCGATTCCCTTTTTGTGACCGTAACGGGCATTATCCAGGCAGAAACACGGCAGACCGACCTGTACTTCAACGATTTTATTTCATTTGCCACCCTCGACGCATTCCGGCAATTCCGCCGGGGCATCACCCTCGACGACTGGAGCAGCACCAACAGCAGTTCGCAATTGTTCATCCAACTGGACCCCAACACCACAGCGGAAAACATTCAGGCACAATTGAAAGGAGCGGAGGAATTGTATAAAAAAGCCGGCAGCGAATGGGGGTTTGTCGCATCCTATCTGCTGCAACCCCTGGCGGATTTGCATTTCAATACTGAGATCGGTATTTTTGACCAGACCCCCTGGTCGGCGGCCAGTAAATCAACCATGCATTTGCTGGTGCTGATCGCGGCCCTTTTGCTGCTGATTGCGGCCATCAATTTCATCAACCTCGAAACCGCGCAATCCACCCTGAGGGCCAGGGAGATCGGCGTGCGGAAAGCCCTGGGCAGTTCGCGCGGGGCGCTGATCCGGCAATTCCTGGGGGAGACTTTTATCCTGACCGTTGTTTCGGTGGGCCTGGCGGTCGTTTTAACCCAATGGGCGCTCCATTATTTTAAGGAATTTATCCCTGAAGGCGTCCAATTCCAGCCAGGTAACCCGGCGACGCTGGCCTTTTTACTGGCCACAACGATCGGGGTGACCTTGCTGGCGGGGGCGTATCCCGCCTTTATTTTATCGGCGTTCAGGCCGGCATTGGCGCTCAAAGACCGGGTGTGGGTCTCCCTGCGGGGTTCGGGCAGCCTGAATTTGAGGCGGGGGTTAGTCATTTTTCAATTTATCGTTGCGCAGGTGCTGATACTGGGCACGCTGGCCATTGGCGGCCAGATCCGGTATATGCTCAACAAAGACCTGGGGTTCGACCAGGATGCGTTGATCCAGTTTAGTACTCCCTGGCAGGACACCACCGGCCGGAAATTGGTTCTGTACCAGGAATTGCGCAATATCCCGGGCGTCCTTTCGGTCAGCCTGAATGACGGCCCCCCGGCAGAAAGCGGCTACAGCTCCAGCATCATCTGGTACAACAACGGCAAGGAGGAAGTCAGCCATAATGTTTTCCGGAAGTTCGGCGATACCGCTTTCATCCACTTGTACGACCTGGAGTTGCTGGCCGGCCGGAATGTGCTGCCCAGCGATACGGTAAAGGAATTCATCATCAACGAAACCTACGCCCGGCAATTGGGTTTTGCCGCTCCGGAAGACGCTATCAACAAAATGCTGAAATACCAAAGCAGTTTGATGCCCATTGTCGGCGTCGTAGAGGATTTCCATATTTTTTCCCTTCACCAGGCAATCGAGCCGACGGCGATTGCCTGTGCAATGGAAGACTTTACGGAGTTCGGTCTGAAACTGCAGACCACGGGGCGGAACGCCGCTGATTTCACGGCAGTTGTGGAAAAGATCAAAGAAAAATGGACCGGGCTTTACCCAGAGGAACCTTTTGACTATTCGTTCCTGGATGAATCCATTGCCAAATTTTATGAAGCCGAGCAACGGACCTCCAAACTTGCAAAAACGGCCACTATAATGGCGATCCTGCTGTCCTGCCTGGGTTTGTTGGGTCTGGTATCTTTTTCTGCCCTTCAACGCACCAGGGAGATCGGTATCCGGAAAGTGCTGGGCGCATCGGTGGCCAGCATTGTATCGCTGTTGTCGCGGGAATTTATCTGGCTGATCGGCATCGCATTTATGATTGCTGCGCCTTTAGCCTGGTTTTTTGCCAGACAATGGCTCAACAAATTTGCCTACCATTACAATCTGAACTGGACGCTCTTCATCCTGACCGGGCTGATCGCCATCGCGATTGCCTTCCTGACGATGAGCATACAGAGCATCCGGGCGGCGAGGGCCAATCCGGCGGAGAGTTTGAAGAGTGAGTAGTTTGTAGTTGGCAGTTGGCAGTCCACAGTATCGTTTTACCTGATTTTTCGATCCCGGTAAAGGCCATTTTTGATGAAGATGAGAACGCAAAAACCTTGAAAGGTTTACTGTAAAATTAATTGTTTAAAAGAAAGGGCCATTCCCGTCTGTCGACGGGAATGGCCCTTTTTAGTTGCCATTACGGCGGCGTTTTCCTCATGGGATCATAACGGGTTGATATTACCCGTGAAGTTTGTGATGCCGCCTTTTTCCGGATTGATTGCAGGCGCGCAAATAAAAATTCGCGCTATACACTGCTTACTTTTTCTTTTTCACTTCTTTAACAGCCGGAGCAACAGCCGGTTTGGCGGCCTTTTTAGCCGTAGCAGCCACCTTTTTGGCAGGCGCTTGAGCCGGAACTTCCTTCACTGCCGGAGCAGCTTTGGCAACCGGCGCCTTTTTTGCAGCCGGAGCAGCCTTGGGCGCCGGAGCAGCTTTGGCGGCTTTTGCCTTTACAGCTACCGGTTCAAGGGCAATAACCGCATTATCCACACCAAAAGGCGTCGGAATATAGCCGTCAGCGTTGCCGTCGGTGATCCAGGTCGTGTTGTCGATCAGATAACGGAATTCATATTGGCGGCCTGCTTCCAGTTCAACCACAGCTTCAAGCGTGGTTTTCTTGAAAGACATGGGCGCGCCTGCACTCCAGCTCCAATCATTGAAAGTACCCAATACGCGTACTTCTTTTGCTCCGTTGACCGCTTCTTTCGGCAATACGAAAGTGACTTTGCAAGCGGCTTTGTCTTTGAGATACTGTTTTTTTAACATTTTTTCCAGGTTTAAGTGGTTGATGGTAAGTGTTTTTTTTACACTAAGACGTAAACCAATGCAAAGATATTGTGTATTTTGCTGATTTTCAAAGAAAAAAGATTTATTACTCTTTTGGAACCGATCCTGCGGTTTGGATAAAAATTCCCGATTCCGAATAAAAAAGCGGAAAAATATTGTGAAATCCAATAAGCTTTTTGAATGTTTGGAGGCTGCCAAATTTTTTGGCGTAAAAAAAAATTCAGTTTTTTTGAAAAAAAACTGAATTTTTCAGGGCAACCATTCCTCGGAATGTCTGAAAAGGGCTTCTGCTGACTGGAAAAACGCACCCACTTGCCGACCGTCCACCAGGGCGTGATGAGCGAGTACGGCCACCGGCATCCTGGTTCTTCCTTCCATAAGGTCGTATTTTCCCCAGGTGATCCTGGGCACGGAATCAGCCGGCGTATAATGCATGGCATGGGTAAGCCCGGTAAATGAAGCCCAGGGGAATGCCGACATAAAAAGGTAATCGTCACGCCCGTCCTGGTTTTCAAAAACAGGGTTGCGGTACCTATCCGCCATTTGCCTGGCTGCGGCTACCAGGAAGGTATGGCAGTCGGGATCAAAATCCACTTCGCAAAAACTGAAAACGCCGGATGTTTCCGTAGAAACGGTAAAGGAAGGATGTACCCGGGTATGCTCCACCACTTTGTCCTGGCGGATCCGTTGCCGGAACTCAGGTATTTCATTAGCAGCCCTGGAAAGTGCGTAAGCCACTGCGGCCGTAAAATTATGCCCGCCCTGCCGTACCTGTTCCGGGAAACCCGTGATGTCAACCGGTACGCAGATATTAAAATGGGGCTGATCCATTTTCCGAAAAAAATCGAAATGCTTTTGGCGGTGGGGGTTGCCGAATTTTATTTCCCGTGGCAATGTTTGTATTTTTTACCGCTGCCGCAGGGACAAAGGTCGTTTCTGCCTACCTTTTCTTCCACCCGGCGGAAAGTTTCCGGTTTGGCCGGGCGCTGGCTGACCGATTCGGCTGCTCTTCGGGCGGCATCCTCACTTTTGTTGGTGCGGGTCCGGCTCAGGTCGGTACGCACTTCGCGGGCCTGCTGCACGGCCTGTCCCTCCGGAATGAACAAAGAACCTTTGGCCAGGTAAGCTGTAACGGCCTCGTTGATCTCCATGATCAGATGCTCGAACAGGTTGTAGGCCTCCATTTTGTAAATGACCAACGGGTCCTTTTGTTCAAAGGAAGCGCCTTGCACAGATTCTTTCAGTTCGTCCATTGAGCGAAGGTGCTCTTTCCACTTATCGTCGATGATAGCGAGGGTGACGGCTTTTTCGATATCGTGGGTAATGGATTTTCCTTTGGTTTTGACAGCCTTTTCGATTTCAGCCGAAATGGGCAACGGGTGCGAACTGCCGTCTGTAAAGGGTATCAGGATGCGTTTGTACCGTTCGCGTTGCGTTTCGTAAACATGGCGGACCTGGGGCATCACCATATCTGCGATCCCCTGGAATTTGCGGTGGTAAAACTCGTTGAATTGTTCGAGTACACGTGCGCAGATCTCATCCTGGCGGCCTTCCGTAAAGTCAGCGGCATCCATCTGCGGATCAAAACCGATCGTATTCAGCGCATCCCGGCGGAAGCTTTCAAAATTTCCTTCTTTTTTGTGGGCATAAACAATGTTTTCGACCATTGCCTCAAACATGGTATTCAGGTCGACGACCAGGCGCTCGCCGGAGACCGCATTTTTCCGTTTTGTATAAATGGCCTCGCGCTGGATGTTCATAACGTCGTCATATTCCAGCAGGCGTTTGCGGATGCCGAAGTTGTTTTCCTCTACTTTTTTCTGCGCCCGTTCGATCGACCTGGTGACCATCGAGTGCTGGATGACCTCGCCCTCTTTGTGGCCCATTCGGTCCATAATGGAAGCGATCCGTTCCGACTGAAAGAGCCGCATCAGTTTATCCTCCAGGGAAACATAGAATTGCGAAGTACCGGGGTCGCCCTGGCGGCCTGCGCGGCCCCTGAGCTGGCGGTCGATCCGGCGGGATTCGTGGCGTTCGGTACCGATAATGGCCAGGCCGCCTGCTTTTTTAACTTCTTCCGTGATCTTGATGTCGGTGCCCCGGCCGGCCATGTTGGTGGCGATGGTCACTTTGCCGGCCCGGCCCGCTTCCGCCACGATTTCGGCTTCGCGCTGGTGTTGTTTGGCGTTGAGCACGTTGTGGTCGAGCCCCTTCATCTTGAGCATCCGGCTGAGTTTTTCAGAGATCTCCACCGAAGTGGTACCCACCAGAATCGGGCGGCCGGCCTGGCTCAGTTTCACGATCTCATCGATGACCGCGTTGAATTTTTCGCGTTCCGTTTTGAACACCAGGTCTTCCTCGTCTTTCCGGATAACCGGCTTATTGGTCGGGATGACCACCACATCGAGTTTGTAAATTTGCCAGAATTCGCTGGCTTCGGTTTCTGCCGTACCGGTCATACCCGCCAGCTTGTGGTACATTCTGAAGTAATTCTGGAGGGTAACGGTGGCATAGGTTTGGGTGATCTCGCCGACTTTTACGTTCTCTTTGGCTTCCAGGGCCTGGTGCAGGCCGTCGGAATAACGGCGGCCCTCCATCATGCGGCCCGTCTGTTCATCAACGATCTTGACCTGGCCGTCGATCACCACGTATTCGTCGTCGCGTTCAAAAAGGGTATAGGCCTTCAGCAACTGGCTGATCGCGTGCAGACGCCTTGATTTTATGGTAAAATCCTGGGATAATTTGTTTTTGGCTTCATCTTTTTCGATCTTGGTCAGGGAAGAATCGTTGTCGATCTCTACCATTCGCGTAGCGATATCGGGCATGACAAAAGAGCTGGAATCATCGCTGCCCTGGGAGAGGAAATCGGTTCCGAGTTCTGTCAATTCGACGTTCCTGTTCTTTTCATCGATCACAAAAAGCAAGGGCGCGTCTACAAGGTGCATGTTTTTGGATTGCTCCTGCATGTAGTGGTTCTCTGCTTTCTGGACCAGCACTTTCACGCCTTCTTCGCTCATAAATTTGATGAGCGGCCGGTACTTGGGCAAACCGCGGTAGGCGCGCAACAAGGACATGCCGGCTTCGCCTTCCTGGAATCCCGTTTCACCTTTATCGAACTGTTTCCGTCCTTCGCTCAAAAAGCCGGTGACTAATTTTTGCTGGGCGGCCATCAGCCGTTCTACAAAGGGTTTCAGTTCGATATATTCCTGGTCGTCGGCGCCGTGCGAAACCGGACCGGAAATGATCAGCGGGGTACGGGCGTCGTCGACCAGAACGGAGTCCACTTCATCCACCATGACATAGTGGTGTTTGCGCTGCACCATTTCCTCCATGGAGCGCACCATGTTGTCGCGCAGATAATCGAAGCCGAATTCGTTATTGGTGCCGTAAGTGATATCACAAAGGTAGGCATTGCGTCTTTCCGGAGAGTGCGGGCGGTATTTATCGATGCAATCCACGGTCAGGAACAGGAATTCGAAGATGGGGCCGACCCACTCGCCGTCCCTGCGCGCCAGGTAGTCGTTGACGGTCACAATATGAACTCCCTGGGCGGCAAGCCCGTTCAGGTAGGCGGGCAAAGTGGCCACCAGGGTTTTGCCTTCGCCTGTGCCCATTTCCGCGATTTTGCCTTCGTGCAGGGCGATGCCGCCGATGAGCTGCACGTCATAGTGCACCATGTTCCAGGTGACTTCACCGCCTGCAGCCACCCAGCTGTTGTGCCAGATCGCTTTGGCGCCGTCGATCCTGACGTAGGATTTTCCGGGGCGGGCGGCCAGGTCGCGGTCATGTTGGGTAGCGGTGACCTCCAGGGCCGGGTTTGCGGAAAAACGACTGGCCGTCTCTTTCACAACGGCAAAAGCAGCGGGGAGCAATTCCTTGAGCACCACTTCGAGCTGTTTGTCGCGTTCTTCGCGCAGTTTGTCCAGTTCATTGAAGAGCGCTTCCTTTTCCTGCACATCTTCCTGTTGCTCGGCTTCCGCCTTTACAGATTCGATATCGGCATCGATCTCGGATAAAAACTCAGCAATGCGCGCACGGAATTCATGGGTTTTGTTCCGCAGTTCATCATTGCTGAGATTTTTGAGTTCCTGGAATATTTCGTTGGCCCGGTCTACAAGCGGAAGGTAGGTGGCAACATCCCGTTCATATTTGGTGCCAAATAATTTTTTTAAAGAAGAACCAATAGCTTTGAACATATCTTTTTTCTTTGAGAAGAATCATCAATCAGGCCTGCAAAGATACAATATAGGGACGGTAATTTGCGCTGAAAAAAGGATAAATGCGCGGTGCGGCGCCTATATGTTAGCCCATACTACCGGACAAGTTGCCCTTTTGGCTGAGGACTGGGCGACGGCCCATAGGGCTCCTTTGGAGGGAGAGAGGGTGAAAGCGTTGCGTTTCTCCCCATCTCCAAGTCTCCAAGTCTCCCCATCTCCCCATCTCCAAGTCTCGTAGTCTCCAAGTCTCCCCGTCTTTCGTTTAAAAACAAAAATGTCCAGCAGTATGCTGCCAGCCACAACCGTACCAACTCATTTGGTAATGACAAAATGGCGTATTTTTGAAAACAACACGCAACTTTAACAGGTTTTACCGTTGGATCATTTAAACAACGCATACCTTCAATTTATGAGACGATCAAACCAGGTTTTAACAGGATTTGCCCTCATTTTAAGCATATGGGCCTGCAATACGGACGGAAAAAAAGACATACGCGATTATTATTTCCCGATCCGGGAACTGAAGGAGGGGTTGGTATACGAATACCGGCCGGTGGAGAACGATTCCCTGGGGCCGGTTTATTGGTATTACCACTCATTTTTCCAGCCGGAAGGGGTTTTTCTGACAGGCACTTATTACGAACACAGCCCCCAGCCCCTGCAACTGGTACGCGAAGAAGCGGTTTCCAACGGTATGCTGCTGACCGAATTGTATATTTATATTCCCGATTCGACCGGCGCGTCGCAACCGCTGAAGGCGGAAGTGCTGGCCGGGAACGCCTTCCCTTTTGAAGTGAGCGACTCCAGCGGGCTTTTTTTATACAAGGTGGCTTTTGATTTTCAGGGGGCTGTACCGCATACAACTACCGTGATCAAAAACCGGCATTACATGGGGGATACCACGCTGCAGGTGATGGGCCAAACCTTGCCGTGTGTAAAATTCAGGGTAAGGGAGGTCATTGAAGACGAAATTGCCGATGACGGCGTTTTAGAACCGGAAACAGACGGATACGAGCTGTACGCCAGGGGACTGGGCCTCGTTTATTTCGAAAAAACACTGGGTAAAAACCGGCTGGCTTATCGATTGGCCGACCGGTTTGAGATGGAAAAACTGATTGAACGCTTGCAGTGAAAATAGTAGCTCCAAGCTCCGCTTGGAGAGAAAAAAATCCAAGCGGAGCTTGGAGGTACAAGGGAATAATATGAAAAGATTGCATTTCAGGTACATTTTTGGGGCGCTCCCGTTGCTGGGTCTGTTGTACCCCGGCCAGGGCAAGGCACAAATTGCCGCCCCCGATTTCATTTGTGTGACCAACGACACGCTGGTATGGGAATTGCCTGTCAACAATTGCGGGCCGTTCATTTCCTACCAGATCTTTGCCGCTCAAGATCCGGACGGGCCATTCAACCTGCTGACCACCATCGGCAACCCGGCACAAACACGTTTTTTTAACCCGGCCGCCCAGGGCCAGACCTGGTATTACTACCTGCAAAGCCAGTATGATTGCCCCGGTCAGCCGCCTGTTCCCTCCGACACACTCGACAACCTGATCCCGGAGAGCAGCCCCCTGCACTACGTCACCGTGAATGCCGGAAACAGCGTGGAAGTCAGCTGGAGTCTGAGTCCGTCGCCGGAAACGATCGGTTATATCATTTCCCGGCAAAACGCCTCGGGGACGACCATCCTGGACACGGTTTTTTCCGGAAATACCTTCCTCGACCTCACCCCGGAGCCTGATATCCAGCCCGAAACCTATTTCGTAACGGCCATCGACCAATGCGGCAACGCCAGCCTGGTGCCGCCGCCCCACCAGACCATCTTTCTGGAGGCCGGCGCAACGGACCCCTGCAACCAAAGCATGGAACTGGCATGGACGACCTACCGGGGCTGGAACGAAGGCGTGGCCCGTTATGAAGTGTGGGTGAGCGCCAACAGCGGGCCGTTCAACCTGGACGGAACCACCGTCAACCCGTCTTATACCTTTCTGAATGCCCGGGACGGCGACAATTATTGTTTTTATATCCGGGCCATACAAAACCAGGGGCCCTTCGTTTCCCGGTCCAATACCGTCTGTCAGACCCTGGAAGTTTTCCAGCCGGTCGACGAACTGGCCATCCTCGAGGTTTCGGTCACAGGCGACAATCAGGTGGACATCCGCTGGTTCTGGGACATTACCGCCGATATTTCCGAAGGATCCTTGCTGCGGATCAATCCGGGGGAAGATATTCCCACACCTGTGTCCATCATCGACCCGGCTGCGCCGCGGACGCCTGAAAACCTCTTTTCCGACCAGGGCGCATTCCCAGCGGCAGGCCCCGTTATTTATCGTGTGCAAACGGTGGACGCCTGCGATAAACCCGTTTCGTCCAATACCGTCAGTACTGTTTTCCTGAGCGGATCGAACAGCGGCGGAACCCGGAACCGTCTGGAGTGGACCATCTACCTGGGCGACGTAACCAGTTACAAGGTTTTCCGGATCGATGACAATGGATTTGTGGAAGAGGTCGCCTCATTGAGCCCCGGCGAAAGAACGTATGAAGACCTGATCGACCTGTCGAATGCAGCCCTGCGCAACGCCTGTTACTACGTGGAAGCCACGGGCACGGTGACGCTCAATTCCGGTGAGGAACGCGGGTTCATTTCCCGGTCCAACGTCATCTGTCTGGAGCAAAGCCCCGAAATTTTTGTACCCAACGCCTTTGCCCCCGACGGCAAAAACCGCGTATTCCGGCCCGTTTTGCAGTTTGGGACGCCTGCTTCGTATTCCCTCGCCATTTACGACCGTTGGGGCGGAATGATCTTTGAAAGCAAATCCCTGACGGAAGGCTGGGACGGGCGGCATGAAGGCAGGCCGCTGCCCCAGGGGGTGTATTTGTACCGGCTGCTGATGACCCGGGCGGACGGAAAAGAGGTGGAGAAACGGGGAGTGGTGTTTTTGTTGCGGTGAAACAAAACGGGACAGCTGATGATTCAAAACCGGACAATCCCTGTTCAATTGTGAACAGTAAAAGAATATTTTTTTAACGCAATTTATTAGTAATCAGTGTTTTAAATAGATGGCATAATCATTGAGGCCCATTTTAAAACACTCCTGCCATGTTCTTCCATTCCCTCAAGATCACCCTCCGCAGCCTGGTCCGCCAGGGCGGGTATACGCTCATCCATATTTCAGGCATCACCCTGGGTTTTACGTGTTGCCTGCTCATCGGGGTGTACGTGCAACACGAGTTGAGCCACGACCGGTACCACAACAAAAAGGACCGGATTGTGCGGCTGGCATCCCGGGTGGACGGCGCTTCGTTTGAGAACGGCATTGCAAAAGTGGTGTTCAACTGGGGCGAGTCGGCGCAGAAGGAGATCCCGGAAGTGGAACGGATTTGCCGGTTCCTGCCCTACGGGCAAGCCCTGGTAAGTATCGGCGGGGAGCGTTTTTACCAGGATGGCGGCCTGTATGCCGATTCCACCGTCTTTGATCTGTTCAGTTGGCCACTGAGCAAGGGCGACCCCTTCCAGGCGCTGGCCAAACCCAATAGTATCATCCTGACAGAGGCGGTAGCGCAGCGCTGTTTCGGGGAAAGGGACCCGGTCGGGCAAACCCTGAACCTGGACAACAGAACCGCATACACCGTTACGGGCGTGATGCCGGAAATACCCGAAAATTCACATTTCCGGTTTACCTTCCTGGCTTCCCTGTCTTCATATTCCCACCCCGACCTGCTGGACTGGGTGCGATGGGGGCAATTTTACACCTACGCCTTGCTCGAGCCCGGCGCCTCCAAAGAAGCAGTGGCCAAAAAAATGGACCTGATCCTGGACCGGCACCTGGACGCCGAAAACGCGAAGGCTATTTACCCGCTGGTACAACCTCTGACCGATATCCATTTGCATTCCAACCTGTTCCGGGAGCTGAGCCTGAACTCGGACGTGCGGTATGTTTATATTTTTGGTTCAATTGCCTTGCTAATCCTGGTGATCGCCGCGCTGAACTTTATCAACCTGTCTACTGCAAGAGCCGCTACCCGCGCACGGGAGGTAGGGGTACGCAAGGTGAACGGCGCCTCGCGCGCCAGCCTGATCGGGAAATTCATCGGAGAGGCCTTGCTGGTCTGCACCACGGGCGCCGCATTGGCCGGCATCCTGGCGAAGTTGCTGCTGCCCGCGCTGAACCTCATTCTGGGCAGCAACCTGCAAATGAACTGGCTGGACAATGCCTGGCTCGGGGGCGGGCTGCTGGCGGCTACCCTGCTGACCGCTCTGTTGTCGGGGTTTTATCCGGCGTTGGTGTTGTCGTCCTTCAAACCCGAAACCGCCATCAAGGGCAACCTTTCGTTTTCGGGCAACGCCTTGTTGCGCAAGGGGCTGGTGGTGTTCCAGTTCCTGATCGCCAGCCTGCTGATCATTGCAGCGGTGACGGTGAACAATCAATTGTCGTATATCCAGCATAAAAACCTCGGTTTCCGGAAAGATCAGATCCTGGTTGTACCCATGCCGGGCGCAGAGACCGCAGGCCGGGCGGAGACCATGAAGGCGGAATTTGCCAAAGTGCCTGGTGTATCCCGGGTATCTGCGTCGGCCAACCAACCCGGGGGCAGCGATTACGGCGTGCCCGTAACGGCTGTCGGCGTGAACCCGGAATCCATGCCCGACATGCGTTGCCTGGTGGTGGATCACAATTTTCTCGACACCTACGGCATGGAGATGGCCCTGGGGCGGGGTTTTTCCAAGGACACCCCTACCGATACGGCCGGTTTTCTCATCAACGAAGAGGCCGCCCGGCAATTGGGTTGGACCGGCGATTCCCCCGATACGGACCCGCTGAACAAACAGTTGGCCATGCCCGCTATCGGGCGCGGCGCAGGGCCCGTGCTCGGCGTGGTGAAGGACTTCCATTTCCGGTCGATGCACGAAAAAATATCGCCCTTGTATTTCTTTATACAGCCGGCCTGGTTTGCCCAGTTTTCCATCAAAGTAGATGCCGCGCGGGTAGACGAGGCGTTGGCCGGGCTGGAGCAGGTCTGGAGCCGTTTTGAGCCCAATTTCCCATTTGCCTACCAGTTTTTTGACGAGCAGTTTGACACCCTGCACCAGCGGGAAGCCAACACGGCGCGGGTAGTGCGCTGGTTTACACTGGCGGCCATCCTGATCACCTGCCTGGGGTTGTTCGGCCTGTCGACCTATACGGCGCAGCAGCGCAGAAAGGAGATCGGCATCCGCAAGGTATTGGGCGCAACAGCGCCCGGGATCGTGGGATTGCTTTCGAAGGATTTTTTGAAGCTCGTATTCCTTTCCCTGGCGATTGCGGTCCCGGCGGCCTGGTACCTGATGAGCAACTGGCTCGACAATTTTGCCTACCGAATTGACCTGGACTGGCGGATCTTTGCGCTGGCAGGCGGCACAGCGGTGCTGATTGCGGCGTTGACGGTGAGTTTTCAGAGTGTGCGGGCGGCGTTGGCGAATCCGGTTTCGAGTTTAAGGAGCGAGTAGATCAGATCGGAACATAGCGGAATCAAAGCCCTGTACCATCGTACAGGTCCCTTTCTATCCTAAGGTACGTTTTCCAGCCTTGCGGGAGGCCGCATCTTTGCCTCAACATTCCAATTCATTAAATCAAATACAATGACCTACCGGAAAACAGCCCTGATCACCGGCGCATCAAAAGGATTGGGTTTTGCGCTGGCGGAAAGCCTGGCGAAAAAAGGATGGAAATTATTGATCAACGCCCGCACGGCCCGGTCCTTGCTGGCCGCAAAAAACCAACTGCCGGATTTTACCGAAGTCATCGCCATCCCGGGAGATGTACGCGACGAGATCCACCTATTGCAAATTGCCGAAGCCCTGGAAAAGAACCGCTGGACGCTGGATCTTGTGGTAAACAACGCTTCCGCATTGGGCGTATCCCCCCTGCCCCGGTTGCTCGACCACCCGGTGGACGATCTGCACGTGATCTTTCACACCAATATGATTGCACCCATTTCCCTTTTGCAAAAGGTGAGACCCTACCTCAATTACGGGGCAAAAATTGTCAATGTCAGCAGCGACGCAGGGGCCGAAGCCTATGAAACCTGGGGCGCCTATGGCGGCAGCAAGGCCGGCCTCGATCATATGACCGCCATACTCGGGAAAGAACACCCTGAATTTCGCTTTTATGCCTTCGACCCCGGAGATATGCGCACCGGCATGCAACAGGCCGCCTTCCCCGGCGAGGACATTTCCGACCGGCCGCTGCCCGGACAATACGCCGTGCCGGCCTTACTCGAACTCATCCGGAATGAATTGCCCGGCGGGCGGTACACCACCCAACTCCTCCAACAACCGCAACTATGAACGCAGTAGCCGGTAAAATCATCCGGTTCGATCTGCCCGAACACCTGGCTTGCCCGCACCCGACTGAAGAACGGAAACTCCGCAGAGACGAAGTCCGCTTACTGATTACCACAGGGTCCGGGCAGATCGAACATACCGTTTTCCACCAAATACCCGTTTTCCTGCAGGCCGGCGATGTCCTGGTCGTCAATACTTCCGCCACCCTGCCGTCGGCCCTGCCGGTATGGCTCCCCGGCGACCGGCCTGGCAGGGTCCATTTCAGCAACCGGATCAACGACCGCGAATGGCTGATCGAAATCCGCGAAGTACAGGGTAATAAAACCGTCCGCTGGAAAAAGGGCGAAGAAGGCATGAATTTTGACCTGCCGGAAGATGGTTTTATCCAACTCAACCGGCGATTTTACAAAAACCGGCAGTTGCTGGATTTGTGGCTGGCGAAGTTTTCTACCGGCAGAACGCCGGAAGATTACTTCAATGCCTATGCCAGCCCCATTCAATACGACAAACTGAACGAACGCTACCCGCTGGCCTACTACCAAACCTTTTTCGCTTTCCATCCAGGGAGTTCGGAAATGCCCTCAGCCGGCAGAGGGTTCACGAGCGCCCTGGTGGAAAGATTGTTGAAAAAAGGCGTCATTTTTGCGCCCATTCTGCTGCACACCGGCGTTTCCAGCCTGGAAGAGAACGAAAGACCGTATCCCGAATACATGGAAATCGATCCGGTCTCAGCGGCCATCGTCAATTCGGCCAAAAACCAGGGCCGGCGGGTGATTGCTGTGGGCACCACCGCAATCCGGGCCCTGGAAAGCGCCGCAGACGCCTCGGGCAAGGTAATCCCCTATCGCGGCAATACGGACCTGTTCATCCACGAAAGTTATGCCATGAAAATAGCCGGCGGCCTGCTCACCGGTTTCCACGAACCCCGGGCCTCCCACCTGAACATGCTGCAATCCCTGGCCGGATTTGACCATATCAAAAAGGCCTATGCTGCGGCATTGGGCGGCAAATACTTCTGGCACCAGTTTGGAGATTTGCATTTAATATTGCCTTAGGCTTGTTTCTCTTCTTTAAACGGCTTAAATTTCGTGGCGTAAAACCGAAGTATTTATGCCAATCCCAAGAATTACCCTAAAACCCTGATATGACAACACCGTCTCCTTCGACTCCGCTCAGGAGCCTAACCGTCCACAATTTTCCGTCTACCGTCTTTCATCCGACGAAGACTTGGCGTAGTCGGAAACCGTCCACTATCTACCATCCACCGTCCACCGTCTGCCGTCTGCCGTCTGCCAAAAAACCTAACCTATGACCCAAAAAAACATCTCCCTTGGCGTCGACATCGGCGGCACGCATATCACCTGCGGGGCGGTGTTGATCAGGGAGGGCAAACTCCTGGAAACCACCCTTTCCCGGCGAACCTTCGACCATAATGCTGCCGCCGCGCCGATCCTGCAAAGCTGGGCGGATGCGTTGAACGCCAGCCTTGCTCAAATTGATTTGGACCACGTCGCAGGCATCGGATTTGCCATTCCCGGTCCTTTCGATTACCGGAACGGCATTTCGAAGATGCAGCATAAGTTCAAAAACCTGTACAACCTCCATATCCCCACCGCCCTGCAGCCGCTGTTGATGCCGGAAAGGGACTTGCCCATGCGTTTCCTGAATGACGCCGCTTCTTTTGCCGCGGGTGAAGCCTGGTTGGGCAAAGGGCGCGGGTTTCACCGGGTTGTCGTCATCACCCTCGGCACCGGTTTCGGGTCTGCTTTTATCGAGAACGGAGCGCCGGTTGTTGACCGGCCGGACGTACCCAAGGAAGGCTGCTTATGGCATCTGCCTTTCAAGGAGGGCATCGCCGACGAGTACTTTTCCACCGGCTGGTTTACCCGGGAATACGAAAAAAGGACCGGCGGTAAAGTGCCCGGGGTAAAGACCCTGGTAGAGCGGGCCGGCGCCGACGGCCTGATCAGGGACCTGTTTGCGGAATTCGGCCGGAACCTGTCGGATTGCCTGGCGCCCCGCCTCCGGGCATTCAGCGCCGAAATCCTGGTGATCGGCGGCAATATCGCCCATGCGCTTCCCTTGTTTGAAACGGATCTGACGCAAGGGCTGAAACAAGCGGGCATCGCTATTCCTGTCCAGGTCTCCGAACTGGAGGAAAACGCCGCGCTGATCGGCAGCGCACGCTTGCTGGACGACAAATTCTGGGAACAGGTATCGGCTCACCTGCCGAACATCTGACAGGCATACTACTGAAGATTTTTGTTTTTAAACGAAAGACTGTGAGACCAGGAGATCGGGAGAAAGGGAGAAACGCAATGCCTTCATCCTCTCTCCCCGTCGCCCAGTCTCCTCCATAGGAGTCCCGTGGACCCGTCCTCAGCTAAAAAGGCAAAATGTCCAGTAGTATGGACGGGAAGTTACCCCCTGAAAAAGGGCCGGCCGGACCACAAAATCAACAAATTTCAAACATCCGGTGTTTTTAACAAAATAAATTGACCGATCCGCACATTCTTTTGAATAATATCCGGCATCTTTTGAAAAACCCTTTATTTGTTATGAACAAATCAATATTCTTTTCCGCCCTGCTGCTTCCTTGCTGCTGCGCTGCCCAATCCGGCGAAAGCGAGAAATACGAGGTGATCTCTTATATCATCGGAGGGAATTTGTTGAGTTTTGATTACGACTATATCTACGCGCAACAAGCCGATACCGGTGACAAGATCTATGGTTTTGCCGCCCGCGAACAAGATACCGTGACCCTTTACGACCTGGAAACTTTCCGGGAGACCCCGCTTTCGAAAACCGAATACGAATCCAGGTACCTCCAGGAGATCAACCAGGAATTCAAAAAAGAAATCGCCTTCTGGAAAAACCGCGAAAACCAGGATGAAACAACCATCCTGCTGGGCGGTATGCATAAAAAGGATGTTTACTATAACGCCAAATTCATCGATAAATCAGCCTATCCGGAATATCGGGATCTGATCGAAACGTTAACCCGGCCCAAGTCTGCATCCTGGAATCCGGACCAGGTACGGCACGGCCATCAGGTCGAGATCCTGGAACTTACAAAAGAAAATACGGAAAGCCATTACAAGCCCGGTACGGGTTATATCCTGCTTTCCGATGTAGTGATGGACGAGGCAAAAAACAAATCCGCCGCCATCATGCACTGGTATTGCGGCAACGAATGCGGCGCCTGTTATTTGCTGCTTCTGCGCAAAGAAAACGGGCAGTGGCGGTATGAGAAGATTGAAATGCTGTGGGAGAGTTGATGATTTGAATGTTAATAAAAGACTGGGAGAGTGGGAGACGGGGAGACTGGGAGACGGGGAGACGGGGAGAGGAGGAGACGGGGAGAGGAGGAGAACGGGAGACTGAGAGATTGGGAGTTTTCCAAATTTGTGAGATTAGCGATAAAAGCTTGCTATAGAATCCTTTCAAAATAACCGGGGGTGACAAAAATCACCTTCCTTTCCTTATTTTTCATTTGCAGGCGTCTGTCAAAAACCTTAATTTGTAAACGTTTTTAAATCAGTTTGTTGGTTTCAATCAGGTTGCAATTTGACTTGGCGCCACGGCATATTGTTTATCCTCTTTCCCTTCTCTTTCGCCGACGCCCAGGAGAAAACCCTGTTATTTGACCATATCGGCATGGAGGACGGTCTTTCGCAAGGTCAGATACTGGGCTTGCTTCAGGATAGTTACGGCTATATCTGGTGGGGCACAATGTCCGGCCTGATCCGGTATGACGGCCATAATTTCATCCGGTACACCCGCGAAGCCGCGGATTCAACTTCGCTGTCGCACTCCACTGCATGGCCTGTTCTTCAAGACCGCAAAGGCGATATCTGGATTGGAAGCCATACTGGTTTGAACCGGTGGAATCGGGCCTCTAACCGGTTCCGGCGTTTTTACCACGACCCGCACAATCCGAACAGCCTGCCCGGCAACAGTGTGGAAACGGCCTTTGAAGACGCCGAAGGGCTGTTATGGGTTGGAACCGACAAAGGGCTGGCAGTTTATGACGGGAAATCGTTTTTCAAGATACCGATTATCAAGCCTGCACCGCGTCAAACGGAAGTTCAGGTATACTCCATATTGTCGGATGGCAAAGGGGGGATTTTGGCAGGTACGAAATACGGTTTGGCCAGAATTGACAAACAGAAAAAAACGAGCAAATTATTTCCGGTTGATTGCCCTGGTTTTTGCCCCGCCCCGCCTGAAATCTGGAAGCTTTACAAAGACCGCGAGGGCAGAATCTGGGTGGGGACCGGCGCAGGCCTGTTTCTTTGGAAAGCAGCAGAACAGCGGTTTGTCCAGGTCCCATTGAGCGGTACGTCCAAACAACAAGCCGTTCGCGACATCATCCAGGACAAAACAGGTCTGCTGTGGATAGCCACCCTCAACGGCAACGGCATGTTCCGGCTGAACCCCGCTACCGGTGAATTCAAACATTTTACCCAGGACCCTTCCAATTCTTTCGGCTTGAGCAGCAATTACGTTCGCAACTTTTTGATCGACCGGCAAAATATTCTATGGATCGGCACTTACAACGGGCTGGACAAACTGGACCTGAACCCGCCCAGATTTACCCTCCTCCAGCAGGAACCGGGCGACCTCCGGCCTGAAAACCTCATCTACAAAGCTTATATGGATCGATGGGGCGGAATGTGGTTCAGCACCTATGATCAAAAAGGGTTTTATGCGGTCAGACCCGGTAAAAAAGCCACGCCGATCCATTTCCTGCCTTATACGGATTCCACCGTTTTATTTGAGAATTTCTGTTCGACCTCCGAAGGAGAGGTCTGGATCGCAACCTGGCCGAATCGCGTGATCCGGTACCATGTGCCGACCCGAAGGGCGGTTGTGCTGAAAGAACTCCCGGAAACAGGCGACAGCCTGGAAGTGTTTGGGTATTTCTATATGGAAGAAGACAACCGGGACCCGGAATATATCTGGTTCAGTTCGAATAACGGATTGTGCCGGATGCACAAAAAGACGTTGGAACGCCATTATTTCCCCCCGGCCCGGGATATCCCGGGACTGAAAAATAACTGGATCGTCAATGCCTTGCAGGTTCCGGGAGATGAGATCTACGTTCTTTGCGAAAGTCATTTCAACGGCAAGCTGGCGCGTTTCGATAAACGAACCGGAGACTATGATCTCATTGAAACGGAAAAGGCGTTCCCGGAGGGCAAAGGCGGCATCCATGTCCGCCAGTTTGCCTGTACCCCCGACGGAACCATCTGGATGGCTACGGCCGCCGGTTTGGGGAAATTTGTGCCGGTGACGGGGGAATTCACCCTGCTGACTGCCCATGACGGCCTGGCAGAAGACAACCTGATGGGCATCGCTGCCGATCAAAAGGGAAATCTCTGGCTGAAAGGCTTGCAGGGGCTGTCGAAATATCATCCGGATCAGGTATCCTTCTGGCATTTTAACATATCGAAGGATATGAAGGAATTCAATTCCGTCGGAAGTACAACAGGCCCGGATGGCAGGATTTTCTTTTATGGGAACAACGGTTTTTACGCCTTTTATCCCGATTCCGTCCAATTGGACACCACCCTTCCCGTTGCCGTGCTTACCGATTTTAAAGTACTCAACCGGTCGCGGCTATTCGGAACGGCCCCTGAACGGATTCGCGATATTGTTCTGAACCATCAGGACAACGTTTTTTCCTTTGAGTATGCGGGCCTTCATTCCTCCGATCCGCAACACAACCGTTACCGCTATCGCCTGGAAGGATTTGACCGGGATTGGGTGTACGCCGGCGCCGAGCGTAAAGTGACGTACACCAACCTCGACCCCGGGCGATATACCTTCTGTGTCCTGGTCTGCAATGCCGACGGGGTCTGGAACCCCAACCCGCTGGCCATCCGGCTGCAAATCCTGCCTCCGCCCTGGCGCGCCTGGTGGGCGTATGGCCTCTATGTCCTTCTGGTCGCCAGTGTGCTGCGGGCAACTTATGTCTGGCGCAAACGCCGCTGGCAACTCAAAACCCAACTGGCCTTCGAACACCGCGAAGCAGATCGCCTCAAGGAACTCGACACCCTCAAAACCCGCCTGTATACCAATATCACCCACGAATTCCGCACTCCGCTCACCGTGATCCTGGGTATGGCGGAGCAGTTGAAAGCCGCTGTTGAAAATTGGAAAGCAGGAGAAAAGAGCTATTGGCTCCCAACCATCGCTGCCATCCAACGCAGCGGAAGGTCGCTCCTGCGCCTTGTTAACCAAATGCTCGATCTGTCAAAACTTGAATCCGGCGTCCTGCCCGTGCACCTGACCCGGGGCGATATCATTCCTTTTCTGAAATATCAGCTCGAAGCGTTCCACAGCCTGGCGGAAAGCAAGGAAATCCGGCTGGAGTTCCACGCCGAACCGGATACCTTGATCATGGACTACGATCCCGAAAAGGTGGAAACCATCGTGTGCAATTTGCTGTCCAATGCGCTGAAATTTACCCGGACAGGCGTGGTTCGGCTATCCGTTTCTTTCAACCCCGTACCCGCAACCGGAATGGATCGGGTCAGTGAACAAAAAACGGATCATTCTGCTCTGTTTATCGGGGTAAAAGACACGGGCGCCGGTATCCCGTCCGAAAGCCTGCCGTTCATTTTCGACCGTTTTTACCAGGTTGAAAATGAGGCCACAAGAACGGCTGAAGGTACAGGTATCGGCCTGGCGGTGACAAAAGAACTGGTGAAATTGCTCGGCGGGACGATCTCCGTGCAAAGCGAACCAGGGGTGGGGACGGAATTTACCATTGCGCTGCCGGTTACCCGGAACGCCCCTTTGGCCTCCGGTGAAGAGAAGGAGGTGGAAAACACCCCGTCTATGCCTGCCGGAAAGCCCGGATCTGCGGCCGTAAAAACACCCTTATCCTCAGATGCGCCCCTTTTGATGATCGTGGAAGACAATGCTGATGTCGTGTTATATCTCCGGTCGCTGTTGCAAAACGGATACCGCATCGAGGTCGCTGCCGACGGGCCCACCGGCCTCAGCAAAGCCATCGAACACGTGCCCGACATCATCCTCAGCGATGTGATGATGCCCGGCATGGACGGCTTCCAGCTTTGCAAAATGCTTAAAACCGATATCCGGACCAGCCATGTCCCTATCATCCTGCTCACTGCAAAAGCGGATATGGCATCCAGAATTGAAGGGCTGCAACACGGCGCGGACGCTTACCTGGTCAAACCCTTCGAAAAGGCTGAGTTATTCGTTCGCCTGGAAAAACTGGTGGAACTGCGCAAACGCCTGCAACAGCGGTATTCGAACGCCGGCGCCGAGGTTGCCCCACAGGCGGCTACCCGCCTCGAAGATATTTTCATGCAGCAGGTGCGGAGTATCCTGGAGGCCCATCTCGACGACGAAGCCTTTGGCATTTCCAGCCTGTGCAGGTCTTTGGGCATGAGCCGCGCCCAACTTTACCGCAAATTCCAGGCGCTCACCGACCAGCCTGTTGCCCAATACTTCCGGGCGCTGCGCCTTCACCGGGCCAAAGAACTGCTCCGGAATACCGGCCTGCACGTTTCAGAAATCGCCTTTGAAGTCGGGTTTAAAGACCCCGCCCACTTTACCCGTTCATTTACAGAGGAATTTGGCGTAAATCCTACTGAGTGGCGAAGGGGGTCTTAGTTTATTTTTATTTTTTTGCTATTTGTCAGCGTGAGAATTCATGAATTCTCTTTTCGGGTTTTGGGGGGAACATCACTGCGATTTCACTTTTTATGATTTTTTAATTTTCCGAATACTGCGTAAGTGCCATTTGAGAAGTTTGCACTTAAAAACATATAAAAAGGGGCCGCGTGAAAAACTGCATCTACCTCCACCCAACCGTTTGATTTCTTATTCAGTTTAAAGAGTTTTAATGTATTAATGTCAAAATTTGATTCTATAATTTTAGATTCTTTCAATGGCAGCCTGTATTTTAAGGCAGAAATAAATTTTGAATCAATAAAACTTATTACACTATAAGGTGGCGCAAACATATTCATGCCATTCGGGAATTTTGTTTTAGATAGTAGTGATACATTTCCTATATATATTAAAGACTTATTATCATTAATATGATATCTTTTAACATCTATACAAATATGCCCACCAGGCCCATAAATTAAAGTATCGTTATCTGTTTGCACTAAAAAGGAAAGTGAAAAACTTAACATTCCACAGATCGAACTTCCTTTTGCTGATTTCCCTATAACTCGCATATAGCCATTCGTCGAGTTTTTCATGCCTTCCAAAATAATATTTATTGTCAACCCATCATCTGATAGTGTATTCTTCTGGATTTTTACGATTTGATGGCTCCCATCATATATAATTACTGAGGGAATGCTATCAAATGGCTCAAAGGATCGAACAGAAAGTTGAATTGTATTGCTCGTTATTATATTAGGTGAGCATCCGGCAATCGGAAGCATTCGATCCTTTTCGTCGAAAATTATAGTTATTGTTTTGTCTTTCATGACGTTTATATTTATAATATTAAGGGATAATCACATTGATATTGGTCACACCTACCATATCTATAGGTAAAACTTGTTCAAATACAGAAGTAAGAAATATGGCACTATATATTTCAAGCCTAACTCTATCTCCTGAATGGATTCCCGCAATCCGTATCCGTCCTAGAGAATCAGTTTTACCCTGATGCAGCCATCTTTCTGAGCTCCAACCATAAGATCCAACATAAGTTGTGCTAGTATAAACCTCTACCCCGCGTATGAACGAGCCAGCATTATTACTAACAGTTAGTGTTAGGATACCAATTAAATTAGGTAAGTCTTGGTTTACTGTGGAAAAATTCGTTGAAATAAATGGACCTGAAACTGGTTGCCCATTTTGAAAAACAATTCTACCAGGAATGTTACCTCTTTCAGAAGGTGTTTTAATTCTCCATCTGTCTGAATGATTATATCTGCTCGCTAATTTATCCCAACACGATTGATCGCCTTGTCTTGTCCCTCTAACATGTGGGTTATCTCTATGCGACGAGCAAATTTTAAATGTCCTCCTTTCATCCCACATAATACAACTTGATTTAGGTTGGTCTTCTCTAAAAGGCGAGTTGGGACTGCCTAAATTGCCTGAACATTCAATATTTTTATCGTTATCGTTATATTCGTCACTTAAGTCTAAACCGTAATGGCCAAATTCATGAATATAAGCGTTAAAATCATCAGACCGAGACATACACATTGCACTACCTAAAATATGCCACCCTAAAAAACCTCCTGTAACATTTGGCACATTAGCATGATAATTCCAATTTGTATAACATCGAAAGTCAGCATCTCCCCAAAAATGGAACGCCATATCAAAAATTTGTGTAATTTCAATGAAAAATTGACCATCAGTTGCATTAAACAAAAATGCTGAACAATTACGTAAAAGTTCTTCAAAAAATCTTAATTCTTCTATAGTTGCATCCCATTCAATACTAAGAATAAGGTTCACTCCAATTAATGTATTGCTTTTTGAAATCGGCAGTGTGATCGCCGCCCCCGAACGTATCACATTAGGGTGACAAACTCCATTTTCATCAATTTCCATGTTTGTTAGGTGTACCCTGTAATTCCAGTTTTGAGAGGAGTCGATACTATGGTTACTTAAGTGACTGCCTTGTTCATACACTAATTTACGGGCAACGATAATTTCGTTACCAGATAGCATACCTGCAGGGTTTATTTGACCTTGCTGATTGGTTATGCCTATCGAATTGGCATCTATAAATACATTTGCACCCACTACTGGCAAATTAAATTCATCTACAACTGTAATAACAATTAGTGTGAACGTAGGTAACACACCAGTCGACCAAGTACCTGAGGAGTAAAAGAAAAAATTAACTGAATCATTTCTGAATATTACTCTTCTTCCTGTTTCACTATCATTAACTTCAAAAATAAATTCAACAATCTGCCAATAGTCAAAAATAGCAACCCTAGATGCAGTGTAAACTATATCAACTTTTTCTATATCTTCCAAAAGTACTGCAGCAGGTAGTGTCCAAGTAATTGTCATTTCATTCATACTGTATGAACTGCTACTTAGTGCTATGGCCTGACGAAATGCTGGTTGATTCGGAATAGATATTACAAACCACGCTTGTCTTTGTCTTCTTTCATCTGAGAAACTATTCACTGTACCAATGGTAATAGAGCCAGTATTAATCATGCTGCTTTTATTTTTAATTTTTATTTTGCTGAATTCAAGTACTACCGCACCCCCTATATTGAAATCGGAACATCGCATTTCAATACCCTGTGGGGCGTACATATCCTCATCAACCACAATGCCCTTGTTTCTGACGACGTCAGAAACAAGGGCATTGTGAATGGGTTCTCCAAAATGATCATAACGGGATTCGGTTATAAAAGGCTAAGGTATACCATGATTCGCCCCGCGTCATGGTGCAGGATCGCACTCAATATAATGCTAATTTTTATCCTGCAAAAAATTTCTAACAAAAAATTTAAAACCTGAATTCTGTCAAACATCCAAATTTTCTATCGGGTTTTTGATTTTGGTCCAACCTGCATGAGTCAAACGCGTGCGTATCTCTGTGGTTTTGCTGCTTTCATGGCCAGGCGGTCCCTGGATGTACCTTTCCGCTATAAACAGAAAGCCGTTGACAATCCGGCGGAGATCCGCTAAACGAACCTGAATCAACTGATTGAGACACCATCCGGAAGGATAAACCAACAAGCGGTTGCATTAGTCTGCTTTTGAAGTTTGAGACAGAATGACAAGGATTTGAGACGGAGCGGCAAGCGGTCCGGATGGATCTTACTGCATATTGCAAACAGAAATTATTCCCGTTGAGAAACCCTCAGTTTTTGAGGTTTTTTTTCATTTTCGCCGGAGCGGGCAGCCTCGTGCCTACAGGCATACCCGGCGTTTTTGATATTGCCGAGAATTTTACGATTACCGGCGGAACGGGCGTTTTGCCGACGCTGAAGGATGGGGAACGGTCGGTGGGCAGGTGATCTTTCCAAATTTTCCGCCCCAGCCCGGCGATCCGGCCCCGGAGGTTGTCAATACTTTTGATGGGGTGGTTCGGTACATGGATCCGACATTCGGTTGCTCATTCCCTAAATCCCCCTATCTTAGCTCTGTCAATCAAATCTTAAACAGAGCAAAAGGTGAGGCATATTTCGTTTTTATTATTTTTTCTGGCAGCCGGGTTGGTTTTGAACGCCCAGCCGCTCACACAAACCATTCGCGGGCAGATCACGGATGCCGACACGGGAAAACCCTTGCCGGGTGCTTCAGTCGGACTGCTGAACACCAGCCTGGGCGCCATAGCAGATTCCGCAGGCGCCTACCGGATAGAAAAAGTACCGGTAGGGCGCTACCAGTTGAAAGCAACCTTTGTGGGCTATGGCAGCATCATCCTGCCGGAGATCCTGCTGGAATCGGGCAAGGAACTGGTGCTCGATCTTGCCCTCAAGGAACAGGCTTCCGTTCTGGACGCCGTCGTGGTGCGGGCCCCCCGCCTGGATGTGCTGACCAACGCCCCCAACGTGAAACCCCTCACTGTGGAAGAAACCCTGCGCTTCCCGGCCACCTTTTTTGACCCTGCGCGGCTGGCCAGCAATTTTGCCGGGGTGGTGCAGGACAACGACCAGGCCAACGGAATGGCCGTCCGCGGCAATTCGCCCAACGGCGTGTTGTGGCGGCTGGAAGGCCTCGATATCGTCAACCCCAACCACACGCCCAATGCAGGTACTTTCAGCGACCGCGTGACGGCCAACAGCGGCGGGGTGAACATCCTGAGCGCGCAGTTGCTGTCGACCTCCTACCTGCACACCGGGGCCTTCCCCGCCGAATACGGCAATGCGCTCAGCGCTGTGATGGACATGCGTCTGCGCCGGGGCAACAACCAACGGTATGAATTCACCGGGCAGGCCGGCGTGATCGGCGTGGAACTCGCCTCCGAAGGGCCTTTCGCCAACGACGTGGAGGGCTCCTACCTGGTCAACTACCGCTATTCTTTTGTAGGATTGCTCAATTTGATGGGGGTAGAAGTCGGCGATGAGGACATCACCTTTCAGGACCTGTCCTTCAATCTGGTTTTCCCCGGCAAAAACGGTTCGACCTTCACCCTCTTCGGAATCGGCGGCATCAGCGAAAATATTTTTAAAGCCGAACGCGACAGCTTGCTGTGGGAGTTCCGAAAGGACCGCTACGACATCATCTTCCGGTCCAGGATGGGCGCGGTGGGAACTACTTATACCACCCCGGTGGGCGCCAAGGGCATCTTGCGCCTGTCGGCTGCCTTTTCCGGATTGGCCAGCGAGCGCACCGGCGACCGGCTGGATGCCGACTACGAGCCGGTCCGCCTCGAAGACGACCGCTACGATCAGGTCAAAGTATCCGTCCATTCTTATTACCAGCACAAACTGTCGCAATCGGCCCGGTTGCGGGTTGGCCTGCAGATGAACCGGGAGGATTTCGATATCCGTTCCAACCAGCTTCAGGGCTTGCTCGCAGAAGGCAAAGGCGGCGGCTGGTTGCTTCAACCCTACGCAAGCCTGCAGGCCGACCTGGGCAGCGCCCTGGTGTTCAATGGAGGGTTGCATTATTCCCATTTTGCCTTTAACGGCAGCGGCGCCGTCGAACCGAGGGCTTCCCTGGCATGGGCCTTTGCCAGGAAACAAAGTCTGAACCTGAGCTACGGCCTGCACAGCCAGTTGCAGTTGCCGCAATTGTATTTTGCCGTCGGCGACAATATTGCCGATAACCAGGACCTCGACCTGACCAAAGCCCACCACCTTGGCTTGGGTTACCAGGTGCAGGTGCGCGAATCCGTGCGGTTCAATGCCGAACTGTTCTGGCAATCTTTATTTGACGTCCCGGTGGCGGGCCCCGGCGGACCCGGATCCTTTTCGGCGGTCAACCTCGTGGAAGGTTTTGTACCGTACGCCCTGGCGAACAACGGGACAGCACAAAACTACGGGGTAGAGCTGAGCGTGCAACGTTTCATGGCCGGAGGGCTTTATTACCTGTTCAATGTCACAGGGTACAATTCCACCTATAAAGGCAGGGACGGGACAGAACGCGACACCCGGTTCAACGGCAAGTATATCCTCAACGCTACAGCCGGGAAAGAATGGACGAGGGCCGTCAAAGAGGATAAAAGCCGGCTATGGGGGATCAACCTCCGTACCTCCTATATCGGCGGATTCCGGGATACGCCTATCGACGAAACGGCTTCCAGGCAGGCCGGTTATACCGTTTACCAGGATGATCTGGCTTTCACCATCCAACAAAAATCCTATTTCCGGGCCGACCTCCGCGCCTACCTCAAGTGGAATAAATCCAAGGCAAGCAGTACGCTTTCGCTGGATATCCAAAACCTGACCAACGCTGAAAACGAGGCATTCCGCTATTATGACGTGCAGCAAAATGCCGTTTTGGTACAGCACCAACTGGGGTTCATTCCGTTGCTGAGCTATCGGGTGGAGTTTTAGAGGGTGGGAGAGTGAGAGAGGGTGAGAGGGGTGAGAGGGGTGAGAGGGTGAGAGGGTGAGAGGGGTGAGAGCGCTTCGGCTACGCTCAGCGTAAAAGGTGCGCCGCTCACGGTCTCACTTTTTATGCTGAGTGCAGCCAAAATCACCCCTCCGTCATAATAGCGTAATGATGCAGTTTTCCCGCCTGGATCAGGCTTTGGCAATAGCCGTTCAGGTTACTCCAGGTTTGAGCCAAATCCTCTTGATAGTTTTTCCGGCGGGACAACTTGAATGCCAGGATTTTCAAAAGATTTTTTTTCATAAAAACCTGTGCGACAAGCCTGGTTTGTTTTTCATTCTGCCGGTAAAGGGTATAAATGACTGAAAAATCCCGTTCCTGGTTGGTTTCAGAAAAGGAAATGGAATCCGGTTGCCGGTGAAAGTCATGTGAAACGGTCACAGACCCTTTTGCAAGGCATTTGTGGGTAGATCCTTCCTGGAGAATATCATGATTGAGGTTGGTGACTTCAGGTTCTGAACCGGCGATCCATTTCGCCCTCCAGGGCAGGTCGGAAAACACATCAAATACCATTTTCATCGGGGCTTCGATCATAGTTTCCGATTCAAGGACCTTTGCAGAAACGCCGGGAATCCGGTAATCTTCGGGCTGGGGATCAGGCACCCGGTCCATGAGCGGAGCCAGCGCCAGATAGGAATATTTCACGGGGCCGGAATCGTATTCCTGTTCACTGTTCTGCACGTTGCTCCAGGCTGTCTTCGGGATTTCCGACCAGGTAACACACGCTTTTGCAAGCGGTTCGGTAAATAAGGCGTATTCGTGATGTTCGATATCGTTTTTCAGCAAGCGGTGAGCGACAATGACCTCTTTCCCAAAAAGTTTGGTGTACTGTTTGATCTTGTTTTCAGCGATATGCCCGTAATGGGCAATGAATTTCAGGGTCAGGCTATGCGCGGTACGGCAAGCGCCGCAATGGCAGATGCGGTGGGTATCATATTTTTTCAGGTGAGCGTGAAAGCGAACGAACATTTTCTGGACCAGGGCCAGGAGTTCTGCAGCAGCAGGCGCCTGCCCGAACCTGTAGAACAGGATGGCATCGCCTTCGATTTCGGATACTTGCAGGCCGATATCATTGGCATCGAGCAGGGTTTCCAGCAATTCTTCAATGATATGTTTACTGTGAGAAACCTCTGTTTCGCTGACAAAACGGGTAAATCCGCTAATATCGGGGATAAAAATCAGAGCGGGTTGGGTGGCAGTCATAAGGTTCTCCTGTTTATTTGATCCAAAATTAATGCAAAAAAGTGTTCAGTATCCAGTTCATTGCATGTTCAGGTTTGTTCAATCCTTGGGTTTGATTTCCCGGGTCCGTATTTTTGCCCAAACTCGCAGAAATATGTTGCTTCAAAAGACATTTTCACTCCGGCCATATCCGCGGGGGTTTCATCTGGTTACAGGGGAAATTTACGGACATTTGCAGGATTTACCATCCATGGGGATTTTGCATCTCTTTATCCAGCATACCTCTGCCGCACTGGCCATTAATGAAAATGCGGATCCTTCGGTGAGGCGTGATTTTGAATCCATTTTTAATCATGTTGTACCGGAAAATCTGCCATTCCTGACCCATACCACGGAAGGGCCCGATGATATGCCAGCCCATATCAAAGCCGCAATGATCGGAAGCTCGGTCAGCATTCCCATCACCGGCGGCAAATTGAACCTGGGTATATGGCAGGGCATCTATCTGTGTGAATTCCGCAACCACGGAGGGAGCCGGCAAATTGTTGCGTCCATAATTATGTGAGTTTGATGCTGGATGCTGGATGCTGGATGCTGGATCCAGTTCATTCATCTTTCAACAGCAAACTGCCGAACACGGGGTAATGGTCGGAATAACCTTCGTGAATGGTTTGATGACCGAGGACTTTGAACACCGGATCCGCCAGAATATAATCGATCCTCAATGCGGGGATACTCCCGTTAAAGGTCGTTGCGATGCCTTTGCCCCGGGATTGAAAAGTATCTTTGCGGCTTTTGGCCAGCAGGCGGTAGACATAGGATTGCGGCACATCGTTGAAATCACCACAAATCACCACAGGGTTTGGGCTCTTTTCCACCAGGGCGGCAATTTCACCGGCCTGGACCGCCCGGGCCGAAGTAGCCCGTTTGTAGCGCCCGATCATGCCCCTGATCTCCAGCCAGGTTTTTTTCTCCTTCAACTGGCCTTCCTCGAGCACATGATCAGCCATTCTGGAGACGGCGTTGGTCTGGAGGTGAATATTAAAGATCCGGACAGGCCCTGTTTCCGTCTGCACATCGACATACTGGTACCCGTTATTTTTCCCGCGGCCTTTGAAGTAATGTGTTTTACGGACTTCACCCAAAGGAAAGCGGGAAAAAACGGCCAATCCCTCATGCGGCGCCGAATAATGGTAGCCCAATCCTGTCAGGTCATTCAGCGCCTCAATACTGGGTTTGTAAGAATAGGGCGTCAGGGAAAACTCCTGGAGGCATAATACGTCTGGTTTGTAGCGGTTGATCATGGCGGCCAATTCTTCCGGCGTCCAATTTTTAACGGTATTCTTCCGGGGCGTCAACTGGCGGCAATTGTAGGTCATGACTTTCAGGGACGGCCCGGTGGAGGTATCCTGCCCATTGAATCCGACAAACCGCTCGCAGTGCTGAAAACCAACCAGAATGACCCCCGCGGAAAACAGGAAGTACCTGCGGCGACGGATCAGCCAGTAAACAATGAACAATAAATTGGCCGCCAGGAGCCAGGGGTAGAACAAGCCTAAAATGGCGAAATAACCAAAATGTGCAGGATCAACGAACGGCGACAAGTAGGAAAACAGGGTGATAATCACCAGCGCCAGATTCATCCACCGAATCCACTGCCCCGTTTTTTGCCTCATTATTTATTGCTGGCGTTAAATAAAAACTCCATTTCCTCTTTTGAAAGGCTTTCGTACCCGGACTGGCTGATCTTGTCCAGTATGGCATCCAGTTGTTCCTGATGGGATAAACCTTTGGCTGTATTTTTGTTCTTGAAATTTTCCTTTTGCGGTGCAGGATTGGAATATACCCGGCGCGATTGCCGACGGGGCGGCGGTTCTGACTTCATCCCCGTAAACAGTGTCCGTAGCCGGCGGAAAAAGCGATTGAGCGGAATGGAAAGATCATTGCCTTTGTGCAATTGGGCTACAAAAAACCACCCCATGAATGCCCCGCCCAAATGGGCGAAATGCCCGCCTGTATTGATGTTTCCGGCTACGCCCACCAGGTCGTACAAAATCCAGGCGCCTACGATAAATTTAAGTTTGATCGCCCCCAACAACGGCAGATGGATCAAAAAATTTGGCGCAATAAAACCCGATGCGACGATGAAGGCCATCACTGCGGCGGAGGCGCCCAGCGCATAATGGATGACCGCAGGCGCGTCCAGCGCTGGGTCGGCGACCTCAGGGGCGCCGTAACCAAAGATTTTTACAGAAATAAAAAAGATAAGGTTGCCCACAATACCCCCCAAAAGGTACAAGGGAAATACGCGCCCGTCGCCGATCAGGTCTCCGACAATCCGTCCGAACCAATAGAAAAACAGCATATTAAAGGCAATATGCATAAAGCCCTCATGGAGGAAGGTGTTGGTGATGAAGGTCCAGGGATGCAGCAGGTTGTGTTTCCAGTCGGAAGAAAATTCGAAGAATTGAATGATTTTGCCGTAGATCGCCGGCGTTACCCCTGCGTTGCCGAGCCGGAGGATCACCCATAACAAACAAACGGCAACAAAGACAACCACGTTGATAATGATCAGACGGTTGACCATATTGCCATAAGAGAATTCCCGCTTAATATCGTCCCAGATAGAACCGAACATCGCGTTTCAGATTAAAGCTTGCCAAATCTTCGCCAATACAAAATTAACAAGAATCCGGTTAATGCGCCGCCTAAATGGGCGTAGTGCGCAATATTATCCCAGGAATATTGCTGGCTGGCCAGAAAAACTTCCAGAATTAGCAATCCGGGAATAAAATATTTGGCTTTTACCGGCACCGGCAAAAAAATCAACATCAGAGGAGCGTTCGGAAACATCATGCCGAAGGCCACCAGCAAACCGCTGATGGCGCCCGACGCACCCACCACGCCTACATTCATAGTGCTGGTCAGGTGAATTTGCATCTGGGAAGAAGCGGCGGCAATGATGGAGGCGTCTCCCATCCGGACCCCCGTGCTGAGTTCCCGGAAGGCTTCGGCGTTTTCGGGCATGTCCGCCAGTTTGGTCTGATGGAAATACGCCCAGAACGTATCCAGGTCGGGATTGGCCTGAAAATTTGCCAGGGCCTGCTGAAGCGGCATGATCTCGATATAACTGAAGATCGTATGCAGAATCGCCGAGCCCATCGCACAAATAAAATAAAAGAACAGGAACCGGTTTCCGCCCCAGTTGAATTCCAGAATGGAGCCAAACATGACCAAAGCGAACATATTAAAAAACAGGTGGAACAAATTGCTTTGGTCGTGGGCAAAAAAATGGGTTACGATCTGGAACGGTCTGAATTTTTCAGATCCGGGGTAGTGAAGGGCCAGCAGGTCCTGCAGATCCGGTAAAACCCCGGACTGAGAGAGCATGATGGTTCCCAAAAAAACCAGGATATTAATGAACAGCAAATGTTTTACTACGGGTGAAATCTGGATCATAATGGTTTGATCAAATCAGCAAGCTTATGGTTTTTAACTTTCAAAACGCCTGGCAAGTTCGTCCAGTTCAAAAGTCAGGAAACAATGCTTCCCCGAAGGACTTTTGAAGGGGCTGCTGCAAGCGAACAATTTATCGATCAGGTTTTGCATCTCTGCCACTGTCAGGTGCTGGCCCCGCCGGATGCAGGTGCTGCGCGCCATGGCCCGGGCAATGTTCTCCCTGAGTTCAAGCCGCATATCCAGGTTGGCTTTGTACTGCGCCAGCAGGTCTTCGATGGCCTGGGTTTCGTCTTCACGGCCGGCCAGGTCGGCGGGAACGCCGTTGATCACAAACGTATTGGCGCCGAACTCCTGAATATCAAAACCCAGTTGGTTGACCTGGCCTGTTATCTCCTTCAGGATGGCGGCATCTGCGGGCGGCAGGATGATGGTGCGCGGGAACAACTGGCGCTGGGAATGGGTTTCCTGTTTTTCAAGGGCGTTCAGATACCGCTCAAACAAGATCCGCTCGTGGGCAGCCTGTTGATCGACCAGCAAAAAACCCGATTTGATCGGGCTTACAATGTACGACCCATGTATCTGATAAGGCTCTTTTTGCAACTGTGAAAAGCTGCCGATCGTATCGTCCAGCGTGTTTTCGTCATTCCATTTGCTCTCGATGGTGATCGGGCCTGCCTGCACATCTCCTGTGGCTGTTCCTTGCCCATGTTCGTCCAGGTCTTCATAAAGCGATTGCCAGTTGCGCAGCGCCGGTTTATCCTGCTGTTGATACTGGGGCGGTTTTCCGGCAGAAGCCGGGCTGGAATTGTCACCCCGGTTAAAGTTATCGACGGTCTTCCCGGAATGCAAATGCGGCGAGATCCTGGCTGCCGAAAAACTTCCTTCCTGCTCGAAATCCAGGGTTGGCGTTACGCTGAACTGGCCGAGGCTGTGCCGGACGGCAACCTTGAGGTAATTGTACACCAACCGTTCATCGTCAAATTTGATTTCCTGTTTGGTAGGATGTACGTTGATATCGATCTGTGCCGGATCAATATCCAGGAATACTACATAAAAGGGAAAGGATTCTTTGGGCAGAATGTCTTCAAAAGCGGCCATGATGGCATGATGCAGATAGCTGCTTTTGATAAACCGCTGGTTGACAAAAAAGAACTGCTCGCCCCGCGCTTTTTTGGCAAATTCGGGTTTGCCGACAAAGCCGTAAATCTTCAACTGGTCGGTGGTTTCCTGGACGGGTACCAGCTTTTTATTGTAAACGCTTCCGAACACGCCGACGATCCGTTGCCGGAGGTTGCCCGGAGGCAGGTGGAAAACTTCGGTATTGTTGTGGTGCAGAGAGAAAAAAAGGTCCGGATTGGCAATAGCGATCCGCTGGAATTCATCCAGGATATGTTTCATTTCCACCGTGTGGCTCTTGAGGAAATTCCGGCGGGCAGGGATGTTGAAAAATAAATTTTTGATCGAAATGCTCGTTCCGGCGCTGCACGGATAGGATTCCTGCAATTTGATATCGGACCCTTCAATCTGGATCCGGGTCCCCAATTCGTCGGCATGCCGGCGGGTGCGCATCTCAACCTGGGCAACGGCGGCAATAGAGGCAAGCGCCTCGCCTCTGAACCCCATGGTCCTGATGGCAAACAGGTCTTCCGCCTGCCGGATCTTAGAGGTGGCATGGCGCTCGAAGGACATCCTGGCATCGGTCTCCGACATACCGCAGCCGTTGTCGATCACCTGGATAAGCGCCCGGCCGGAATCCTTGATCACCAGCTTGACGTTGGTAGCGCCGGCGTCGATGGCGTTCTCCATCAGTTCTTTTACAACTGAGGCAGGCCGTTGGATCACTTCGCCTGCAGCGATTTGGTTGGCGATTGCATCGGGTAATAGCTGAATAATATCAGCCATACGGTATTATTTAAATGAACCTGAAAATATGAACGGATTGCGTTTTGGCAAAGTTACAAAACAGTGGTCAGTGGTCAGTGGTCAGTGGTCAGTGGTCAGTGGTCAGTGGTCAGTGGTCAGTTATGGTCTGGACTGACAACTGACCACTGATCACTGATTCATTGCAGGCGGAAGTTCGAAGCGCCGAGCAATCCGATATCCGTATACACCGCTACTCTGTAAAAACCGGAACGGAGTTTTTCTTCCAGGTCATGGGTAAACGTAAGGCGCTGGCTTTCGGTGATATTAACATCCTGCACCTTCTGAGCGATAATGTCTACACGCTGATTATTGACCACAACCTGGGCCTGAACCGGATTTTCTGTCGGGATGGGTGTACCTTTTTCATCCGTAACCACCATATACAATGTCCGGGTACCCTGGTATTCCGGCGGCACACCGGCGAGGTCGAAGGTGACCCTGATCCGGCGTGCCCGCGAAGATTTTGCGGTGGCGCGGGTGGATTTTTTCTCCAGTTCCACCTGGAAGGCGGTGGCCTTAAAATTTGCGAGGGTGAGTCGTTTCACCTCATCCTGCATGGTGCGGTTGAGGTTGGTCAGAGCGGCATTTTCTTCCCGTGCAAGGCCAAGGTCCTGGGTCAGGATGCCGGTAACCTGGCGAAGGGAATCGTTTTCGGTTTGCATGGCGCCGATCAGGGATTCCAATTGCGCTTTTGCAGCCAGAAGCTCCTGGATCTGGGCATTCAGGTCGTTTGATTGTGCAGCGGCCTGCCGTTTGGCGGCTTTGAGCGAAGCGTCCTTCTGAGCCAGTTGGCTTTCCGCTTCGGTCAGCGACCCTTGAAGCGACTGGTTTTCTTCAGCCAGGGCGTCGTAGGAACGCTGGAGGCTGTCCACTTCCAATGCCAGGGCTTCTTTTAACTCTTCCAGGTCGCCTACCTGGAGGTTGAGTTGTTCATTTTGCTGGCTCAGATCATTTTTTGCATTGCGTTGGCTCAGCCCCCACCATCCTGCCAGAAGGGCAAGCAGCGCCAAAATCACGATAATTGCTAAAAATCCATTCTTATTCATGCTGAATATTTTGGTGAAGAAACAATGGACTTCCAATGAACGCCCCCAAAGCCGGTTCGGCTTTATGGTTACAACCTGCAATATACCAAAAAATTGTCAGACGCTCTGTATTCCGGCTCAGATTTTACTGCAACCGGATCTCATCTTCCTGATCGTCAAAAAACTTGTATTCCAGCATCCCCAGGTCCGGGCTTGGATTGACTTTGATCCAGCGGTGGTACCGGAAGTACCATTTCATTTGGATGCTGGGCAATCCTTTTCGCAAATAAGCCGCCAGGTACGGATGCACAGAGAGTGAGATCCTGGCCTTTTGCCTTGACTGATGGATGAAAGCCAGGTCGCGTTCAACCTCGTCCATGAGCAAGATCGATGCATTGGTCTTTCCGGTTCCGTTACAGGTTGGGCAAACTTCGGTCGTATTGATCTTGACTTCCGGCCGGACCCTCTGCCGGGTTATCTGCATGAGTCCGAATTTGCTGAGGGGAAGGATCGTATGCTGCGCCCGGTCTTTTTTCATATGGTGGCGCATTTCCTTCATCAGTTCTTTTTTATGCTCGGGGTTTTTCATATCGATGAAATCCACAATAATGATCCCTCCGATATCCCGAAGGCGGAGTTGGCGGGCAATCTCCTCGGCAGCTTCCCGGTTGACATTCAGGACAGCATCTTCCTGGTTGATGGTTTGCATTTTATGACCGCTGTTCACATCAATTACATGCATGGCCTCGGTATGTTCGATCACCAGGTAGGCGCCGCTGGGCATGGTAGCGGTTTTGCCAAAGGAGGCCTTGATTTGCCGGTTTACACCATACGCTTCGAAAATATGTTTGCCGGAATTTTTGTAGAACTGTACGATCTTCACCTGATCGGGGGCGATGGCGGCCAGGTAATTTTTGATGTTCTGGAACAGTTGTTTGTCGTTGATCACGATTTTGTTGAACGAGTCGCTCAGCACATCCCGGAGGATACTCGAGGTTTTATCGAGTTCGCTCAGCAATTTGACCGGAGGTTTGGCCCGCGGCAACTGTTGGAATACCTCTTCCCACTTCGACATCATCATGCTCAGTTCCTCGTGCAGGTCGGCAACCTTTTTGCCTTCGGCGGCCGTTCGCACGATCACGCCGAAGTTTTTCGGGCGGATGCTTTCCACCAGCAATTGCAGGCGTTTTCTTTCCTCTGCGTTGCCGATCTTTTTTGAAACCGCTACCGAATCGTTGAAGGGCGTCAGCACCAGATACCTCCCGGGAATGGTGATTTCGCAGCTCAGGCGGGGGCCTTTGGTGGAGATCGGTTCTTTGAGAACCTGTACCAGCACCATATCCTTTCGGCTGATCACTTGGTCGATCTTTCCCGTTTTGACGATCTCGGGCTCCAGTTTGAACTGGTCCAGCTTGTGCGTCGTGATGTCGCCGTGAATGGCGCCGGTGGTATATTTTACAAGAGACCTGAGTTTGGGGCCCAGGTCGGTATAATGTAAAAAGGCGTCTTTTTTGTGTCCAATATCCACAAAAGCGGCATTCAGCCCGGCCATAGTCCGGTTGATCTTGCCCAAAAAGATGTCGCCTACCGTAAAGTTGTTATTGGTCTTTTGATTGTGAAGCTCAACCAGTTTGGAGTCTTCCAGCAACGCGATCTCTACTTCCGTAGGCGTTGCATTGATAATGAGTTCTTTTTCCACAGGGACAGTATTTGCTGCATAACGGGTTGCAGGCAAAGAAATCTCCAGCCGCCGGCCAATACGCAGGCAATTTGTTCCGTGGTGGAAGAGGTGATCTGATTTTCTTTCTGAGGAGCGTCAACGGGACATCATCATTCCCTATCCATTCAAAGATAACCGCCAACGAGACAAACTGCCTTTAAACAAAGGGACATTGGAGTATGCTATAACCCCATGTTGGCCTATGAACGGGCCCATGCCAGTCAGAAATTGTTTTTTACCGGAACCGGCCCGATCAAAGGCCGGGCATATCCCGATAAAAGGTCCTGGAATGGGCGCCGCAAATCTCAAGGCCCGGGCGAACCCGGGCAAAGAAGCCGGCAGCAGGAAAATTCCTGCTACCCGATAACCCAAAATAGGACTATCTGTTCTTTTTCTTATGGCGATTCTTGCGAAGCCTTTTCTTACGCTTGTGCGTAGCGATCTTATGTCTTTTACGTTTCTTCCCGCAAGGCATAATGCATCATTTTTTTGGTTAAAAAATCCGTTTCTTTATTTGGCCTGCCGCAAAGCAGGTTACTCGCTGTCCGTCCGGCATTTTTGCGCAAATATTGCTGATTTGGCGGATTGCCCCGCCGCTTCATACGCTTCGGCCAAAAGACAGAGAGTCTGGTTATTTTCAGGCGCCAGGGAAAAAGCCCTTTCAAGCCTTTCGACTGCGCGGTCAATCTGACCCGTCTGAAGGGCCAACCGCCCCAGGTTATTCAATACCGGAACGTTATCCGGATATTTTTCATTTAATTCTCTTAGCATCAGGATACCTTTCATGGGGTTATCCTGCGGCGGTTTTTCAACGAACACGTTCGCGAGGTTGAGCTGGTAATCCGGATTATCCGGATTGAGTGAAATGGCATTTTCAAAACATTCAATCGCCCGGGCGGTACAAAAATCCCGGACCTTTTCCTCCTGCGCCTGCTTTTGAGCAATGGCATAGGTGGTACCTGCGATCGCCCAACTTTCTTCTGTGTTCAACAACGCAGCCACTTCCTGCGCATAATAACCGGATATAGCCGGATATCCTAATTGATACCAGGTACCCGATAAAAGCTTGAAACTTTCAATCCTGGCAGAGTCCGAAGATTCGGCCAGGGCTGATTCCTCCATGACCGCCATTTCAGCGGCGGTTGTTTCCGGCAAGGATTGCCTTGCTTCTTTTAACAATACGGCGGCGCTTGTTGTTTCAGCGCTGAGCGATCTTTGTGTTTCCAGATCGCGCAACTTCTTCGGCCGGGTATCCAGCACAAACGCCAGGATACAGAACAACCCGGCAGCAAAGGCAATCATTCCGAACTGCAACTTCGTCATAATCCCGGATTAATTTCGGAAACCCGGTTAATCTTCATCTTCGTCCCAGCTATTCTCGGGCAGTGAAGTAACATTATCCTTGACCTGCTCGACAAAAACCTTGGCCGGTTTGAAGGACGGGATGAAGTGTGCAGGGATTTCAATCGCCTGGTTTTTCTTAATGTGACGCCCTATCTTCTTTGCGCGTTTTTTGATGATGAAGGAACCAAAACCTCTAACGTAAACGTTTTCGCCATCTGCCAGCGAGTTCTTCACTTCCTTGAAAAAGGTCTCTAATGTAACCAGTACATCTACCTTCGGAACGCCTGTCTTTTCAGCGATAGCGGTAACCAAATCAGCTTTTCTCATCGTTAGTTCTTGGTTTATAATTAGTTATGAATAGTCCAAGTTTTGACAAATGAGCGGCAAATTTCGGATTTTATTTTTGATTCAAAAAAAAAATCTCATCTATTTTTCCACGATCCGCGTTATTTTTCAGGCAATTAGGCCATTTGCACCGTTTCCGGGGTATTTACTTTGGGCGAATATCCCCTGATCCGGGTAATAAAACCCTGGCAAACACTATATTTGCCAATCTTTTATAACCTTGGCATTCATTTGCTAGAATTTCATTCATATGCTTCTTTCTATGACGGGTTACGGCAGGGCTTCTGCCGGTTTCAGGGAAAAAACGATCTCCGTTGAGGTTAAATCCCTGAACAGCAAATTCACCGATTTGCGACTGAAGATCCCCCAAAACTTCAGGGAAAAGGAAACAGAGTTGCGGAAAATGGTGATTGACAGGGCAGAAAGGGGCAAACTGGAGCTTTCCATCGACGTAAAATCGCTTCAGGGCGACGACGGTTTTGGCCTCAACCGCCCGCTGTTCAAGCGTTATTACCTTGAATTGCAAACCCTCCTCCGGGATATGGATGCGCCTCAAAGCGATCTGGTCCAGGCCATCCTTAAGATCCCCAATGTCGTCTCTACAGAAGAGCAGGAGATCGACGACGACGAATGGGAAGCCGTCATGCAGGCCATGGAACAGGCCCTGGCGCTTTTCGACAATTACAGGCTGGACGAGGGCAACGCCATGGAGGACGACCTCCGGGCCAGGGTCGGAAATATCCTGGAAATGCTGACTCAGGTCAATCCTTTTGAAGAAGACCGCGTGTCCAAGATCCGCCAGCGCATGTACCAGAACCTGGAGGAGTTCATGGGCAAGGAAAATGTAGACAAAAACAGGTTTGAGCAGGAAGTTCTCTTTTACCTTGAAAAGATGGACATCACCGAGGAAAAAGTCCGGCTTGAACAACATTGCCGGTATTTCCTCGAAGAACTCGATAAAAAGATCAATGCAAAAGGCCGGAAACTGGGGTTCATCAGCCAGGAAATGGGCCGGGAAATCAATACGCTGGGCGCCAAGGCTTATTCTCCTGAGATCCAGCGCCTGGTGGTTTCGATGAAAGACGAACTGGAAAAGATTAAAGAGCAGGTTGCCAATACAGTCTAGAAGTCCGGTGTTATATGGGAAAACTGATCATTGTCACAGCGCCGTCGGGCGCTGGAAAAACCACTATCGTCAGGCATTTGCTCCACACGTTCGATTGCCTGGCATTTTCCGTATCCGCCACAACGCGCCGGCCAAGGTCTTATGAAGTTGAAGGAAAAGACTACTATTTTGTCAGCCGGGAGCAATTCAAGGCCTGGGTAGCCGCCGATGAATTTGCTGAATGGGAGGAAGTATACGAAGGGGTATTCTACGGCACCTTGCGCAAAGAGATCAACCGGCTTTGGGCCGAAGGCAAACATATCGTTTTTGATATCGATGTTCAGGGGGCGCTCAACCTTAAAAAAACGTACGGAAACCAGGCCTTGTCGGTGTTTGTCAAACCGCCGTCGCCCGAAATTTTGTACGAACGCCTCAACCGGCGCAATACCGAAGACCCTTCGAGCCTGGCAAAACGCATTGCCAAAGCAAAAGAAGAGCTGGGTTTTCAAAACAAATTTGATGCAATTGTAGTTAATGATGTATTGGAGACCGCGTTGTCCGACGCTGTACGGCTGGTGTCGGATTTTTTGGGTATCCAACCTATGCAAAATCTCGAAAACAACCAATGAATACGCTCATAACGCACGATATCCGCGTCAGCGTTGCGCCGACCTACCGGCCGGACCACTCCAATCCTGAGTCGGGCCGGTATGTTTTCTCCTATGAAATCATCATCGAAAACCTCAGCTATGAGACGGTCCGGCTGATGCGCCGTCATTGGCTGATCCAGGATTCCACCGGTTTTGTGCGGGAGGTCGAAGGAGAAGGGGTTATCGGCCAGCAGCCGGTATTGCTGCCCGGAGAAAAACACCAGTATGCTTCCTGGTGCCCGCTGGATACCGAGATCGGCAGAATGAACGGGACTTACCTTATGCGCCGGGAATCGGATCATTCGGAATTTAATGTCGGCATACCGGAATTTTACCTGATCGCGCCTTACCTGTTGAATTAAAATACTGCTTCCGCGATCTTCTGGGCCGTTTCCGCATCCCCCATCATATAGTAGTGAAGGCAAGGAGCGCCGGCTGCCTTCAGTTCCCTGGATTGCATAATGCACCACTCCACCCCTACCTGTTTTTTGGCTTCTTCGGTTTTGGCAGCGGTCATTTCCTTCACCAGGTCGGTGGGGATATCGACAAAGAAGTTGCGGGGGATGGCATTGAGCTGGTATTGCCGGGTAACGGGTTTCAGCCCCGGAACGATCGGGACATTGATTCCTTCTTTCCGGCAAAGCGCTACGTAGTCGAAATAAGCCTGGTTGTTGAAAAACATCTGCGTAACGATATAATCGGCGCCGGCTGCAATTTTGGCTTTGGTGTACACCAGGTCGGTTTCGACGTTGGGCGCTTCGAAATGTTTTTCGGGATACCCTGCAATGCCGATGCAAAAATCCGTTTTTTCACCGTTCTCGATGTTATCGTCCAGGTATTTGCCCCGGTTCATATCGGCAATTTGTTTGACGAGGTCAAGCGCGTATTCATGACCGCCCGGCTCCGAAATAAATTTACCCTCAAATTTGCGCGCATCGCCCCGCAGCGCCAGTACGTTATTGATATTGAGGAAGTTAAGATCAATCAGCGCATTTTCCGTGTCTTCGCGTGTAAAGCCCCCGCAGATCAGGTGCGGAACGGCGTCGACCCCATACCGGTGCATGATCGCAGTGCAAATGCCCACGGTACCCGGACGTTTGCGGATGGCCGTTTTTTCATAGTATCCGCTGGGGCGCATTTTATACACAAATTCTTCCCGGTGATACGTGACGTCGATAAACGGCGGCTTGAACTCCATCAGCGGATCCAGGGTATCAAAAATCGCCTTCATGCTGCCGCCCTTCAACGGCGGCAATACTTCAAACGAGATCAGCGTATGGCCCTGGGCTTTTTGAAAATGTTCAGTGACTTTCATTAAAACGCGCTGTATTTTGGCCGCAAAACTACAAAAAAGAATATTGGATGCGGGCAGATTTAACGGAGCGACCGGCGATCATCGGGGAGTCCGGTAATTTTTTTACACCTGGGTTAAACCTTTTCCTTATTTTTTCGTCCAATTCATCAAAATCCACTGCTTGTTGACGCTGAAACGGGAAATGCCAGACGATCAGATCATAGCGCTGTTAACCCACCCGGCGCAGCAGGAACAGGGATTCCGGCTGTTGATGGCCAAATACCAGGAGCGGCTTTATCATCATATCCGCCGCCTGGTGCTGGACCACGAAGACGCCAACGACGTTTTGCAGAACTGCCTGATCAAGGTTTTCAGGTCGATCGGCCAGTTTGAAGGCAAATCAAGCCTGTACACCTGGCTGTACCGGATCGCCTCCAACGAAGCCTTCACCTTTCTGGAGCGGAAAAGGCGAAAAACAACCGCTTCGATCGATGGAGAGATGACCGCTGTAGCATCCGGCCTGCGTGCGGACGTATATTTTGACGGGGATGAAGCCCATGCCCGGTTGCATTCGGCCCTCTCGGGATTGCCCGACAGACAACGGGAAGTCTTTAACCTCCGGTATTTCGAAGAGATGGGCTACCAGGAAATGGCTGAATTAACGGGTACCTCCGTGGGGGCGCTTAAAGCTTCTTACCACCATGCCGTCAAAAAGATCGAAACCTTTTTTAAAAACGAACAGATTCGTTAAGATATGAACCACCGGAAAGAAATACAGGAAGAATTAAAACAAATCGCCCCTTTCTTGCGCGCTTTGCAGGGAAAAGGCGATGGCCTCGCCCCGCCGGAAGGCTATTTTGACCGGCTGGACGATCAAGTCTGGCAGCAGATCAAAGCCGGGGAGAAACCCCGCAAGATTCACCCGTTGCGTTTTATCCTTCAATTTCCCTATCACGCGGGCATTGCCGCCACGCTTGCCCTGGCTGTAGCCGTATTGTTCTGGGTGAACAAGCCCCGGCAATCCGGTGATTTCGATCTCTCCGAACTGACGCCGCAAGAAGCAAAATCGTATATCCTGAACCATATCGAGGATTTTGACCTTTCCCTGCTGGTGGATATGCATCCTGAACCCTCCGCCCCCGCAGACCCCGAACCGGCGGATACCCTTGACAGCGAATGGGAACAACTTCTGGATGAATATCTCGAAGAGGTGGATGAAGCTGAACTCGAACAAATCATGTTCTGATTATAAAGACGATACTATGAAAAAATGGACCATAATAATCGCATGCATGTTGGCCGCCTCACTGGCCCATGCCCAGTTTTTTGACGACCCCGAACCCGGCGACCAGGGCCCGCTGATGGAACGCGTACGGGCACAAAGGATCGCTTTTATTACCGATAAAATGGGGCTGACTCCCGGAGAAGCTGAAAAATTCTGGCCGGTAATCCGCGAGTTTGAGGAGAAGGAAAAGGCCATCCGGAAGAAATACAGGCCCTTCAAACGGGTCGAAGATTTTACCGATGCGGAAGCAGAAGAAGCGCTCGTCAAGCGGATGGACATGGAAGAGGAACTCCTCGGGCTGAAACGCGATTACTCCAAAAAACTGCTCCAGGTTATCTCCGCCCGAAAATTGCTCCGGTACCACCGCGCAGACCTCGAATTTAAAAAGCTCATCCTGGAAAGAGCGGGCGAGTTGCGCCGGGACAACCGCGGCGGGCTGCGGAATTGAGGAGGCGAAGTTGGCAGTCAACAGTCGGCAGTTGGCAGTTTGTATGAATGACAGATCATTACAGGGGAATCAAATTGTCAATTTCTCATTTGACTAACCACTAATGGCGATGGGATAAATACACCAGGAATTTCATTTCTCAACGGGACAGGCTGGCTTCGCATCCTGCCGGTACATGGATATTTCCACCACGACCTGTCCCGCAGGCGGGATAAGACACATAGAAACCATAAGAAGTGATTGACCAATGCCTTTGGCATTGATCAATTACGCCTTTCTATTGTGATCTTATGTGTCTTATGTGGTTCAAAAAAAATCTCTGTGTTTAAAATATTATACTTCGCGCCGGCTTTTATCGACAATCCTTAAATCCTGCCAAAAACTCACGTTAATTTTATAGTGTACAAGGAGTCCTTTGGGAGAGCCGGTGACGGATATGCGCAGCACCCCCATTCTGCCCATAATTCCCATTTTCATTCGACAGACGCCTCTCAACCCTCCTCCGTCCGACGAAGCCTTCTCCGACCGACGAACCGCCTGAGACGGGAAGTTGGCGGCGTAGGCGAGCTCACCCTCTAATAAATACTCCGCCCCTGATAATAAGCCGTAAACACCTCATCCCGGGGTTCCCAAAGCTCGATTTTGTTGCCTTCGGGGTCCATGATCCAACCGAATTTGCCGTATTCGAAGGTTTCGATCTCTCCGACGACCTGGACGCCTTCTTCCCGGAGTACATCCAGGAGTTTTTCCAGGTTCTCGACCCGGTAGTTGAACATAAAATCCTTGGTGGAGGGGGCAAAGTACCCGGTATCTTGCGTGAACGGGCTCCAGGCGGTAAAACCCGCTTTTTCGGGCGCGTCCGCCTGGCGCCATTCAAAGGCGCCCCCGTACTGGTCGGTGACGAAGCCGAGGTGGCGTCCGTACCATTCCTTCATTTTTTCGGGATCCCTGGTTTTGAAGAAAACCCCGCCGATGCCGGTTACTCTTTTCATATAGCAGATGATTTTAGGCAAAAGAAGGAGAAATTTCTGGTTTTGGGGTCATCCGAAAGTACTAAATACGCAACATAGCGGTTGAAATTTTTGGATTATCCCTTGCGTCCGCCTTGAGTGCAGGTGGAATGGGCCCGAATGATGGTTGAGATCGGGAGAAAATGAGAGCGGTTGGGTGCAAACCAAATTGTCGGTTAACAAGTCACGGCGAGCTCAAATTTTTAGAGATAAGCCGGTGAATCCTTCTGCTTGCCAGGGCCATAAATTCTTCCCCGGTCATTTTTTTTTGGCGCTAAGATAACATGAGTTTTGGATAGCGGTCTGCCACGAAACGGTCCAGCGGACCGGCATCTTTGTAACCTCCTGCACGATGAGAACGCCTCCCGGTCCAGCGGACCGGCATCTAACCAACCGAAGCAGATGGAAACGAGCGATCAAAACCGGTTGCCCGCCCGGGTTTCGGTTATCTTTTTAACCTTTTGCGGCGCTTCCGGCAAAAGATACCGGACCTACGGCCCGGAAGCCCTGCCAACGGTGTTACAAAGAGGTCGGACCGCTGGCCCGGCCGAAAGTTTATTTCAAATCGACGTATTCAATCGATATATCCATAATCCTGTCCAAAACTCACGTTATTAATATCAGGATTTTTTCGCTGCGACAATCTGGCTTGCGCCCGCTTCCCCGGCAATTTCCGGCGGTGGATTGATCGCTCTGCGTTTGGACGCTATTTGTCCGGTTTGTGGCAAACCTGGCCTGGAGGAGGTTTATTGCCGAACGCATCCAATTCACCTGTAAATCGTTGATAAATGGCATTTTTTTCTATGGTTCAAGCCTTCATCCTTGCTTTTCCGCTGCAAGGGGCGTATTTTGCAGTTGGGTTTTTCACGGTCTTAGAACAGGGGAGTAGATGCGATGCCCATAATTGCTTCGGCCCAGCTTGTAGCGGGGTCGTTCATCCGCCACCCGCTTAACTGCTTCGGGTGGGGCGGAGTGTTGGTGGGGGTGGCGTATGCACGGCTAAAAGTTGTAAGCAACCAAGAAATAAAGAAAATAAACCACAAACCAAGAAAAATTAAATTATGAGAAAATTAATATCAAAAAATTTCTTTCTAATAATCTTTTTTTTCATAGGTGTAGTTTCATTAAACTGCCAAACAAGATATAGAATACACTATGGCTCACCTTTAGCCCGACAGTTAAGAGATTTATTTGATGCACAAAGTAGAGCGGCTGACTCCAGAAGTGAAATCTCTCAAAATATAGCAAAAGCAAGAGAAGACTATTTTGATGCATTAAAGAATGGAAATCCTACTGAACAAAAAGCAAAAGTTTTTTTTACATATCTATTTGTTAAAGATATTCTGATTCACCAAACATTTAGCTTTGGTGAAAATACTCCAAATCGTTCGGGGGGGGTTTTAATAGATAAAATGATAGGGACAATTGATGGTGGAATTGACCTAGGATGTTTAGATGCGTACTCTCTATGGTCAGGAGTTTATAGTAAAAATATAAAGGATTTATTAGGAAGTGGTAAATACTCCCCTCAAGAAGTATCAATATTAGCCTTTGAGAAGTCGCAAGAATATTACGAAAGATATACTTTGTTTAGAGATTGGGTTGAACATGAACGACAAGGAGTTATTGATGATGATATTTCTTCCCTAAAGCAATTTGCAGATGTACTTATTAAAACATTTTCCAGAAAAGAATCCGAACGAGGAGCAACAGAAATCTATCAAGATGCTGTGGCTGTTTTTGGTGAAGATTATGTACTGAGCAAGTATAAGATACTTAAAAACGGAAAGATGTGTACGAATGATGATTGGGACTATTCCAACTTGAGCTTGAATAAACTAAAAACAGTTGGTCTGGATTATTATTCTTCTTCGATGGGCGGCACAGCATTTTACATTGTCCAAGAATTAATAGGAAGAGGTAGTCCAAAAAATTATATCATGGGACGTCTTTATAAATCTGGATACTGTGATGAAAGCTGGCAATGTGCAAAAGTCCAATATAATAGATTGGAGATGGCATTTGGTAAGACAAAAGTCAATGCATTGTCTGAAAAAATTTATACGATGCCTCGTCGATCATCAAAATATAATACAAATTTATACACGGATTATGTAATAGACCGTGTTCCAATTGATAATTGCGATTTTAGCCATTTTGTACCTTACAATGTATTTTATGTATTGTTGACAAAAGATGATTCAGTAGGTTTTTTTAGGTATTTAATTGCGAATCATTTTGAATTGGACGATTTAGAGAAATTGAACAAAAAAGTAAATGAACTCTTTGAGAAATATGGAAAGGAAAATTTATTAAAATATTCGAGTGAAGTAAGAGAATTTACATTTAATGACTGTCAATTTTATACTCGTGGAGAAGCCAATCCATATCATTCTGGACCTTACAAAGATTTTGAATATATTGTTAAAAAATTTGAGTCAAAAAAGGGAATCGTTGTTGAAAATCTAAACTTTGAAAGTATTGGTTTTAATGAACTTACCGTTTTAGGGGGCAGGGTAAAGTGCTACTTTGATAAAGAGCATGGCTGTGTTGATACAGCAAAAGTATATGTTAGAATTATTTCAAAAGAGGATTACTCTAAAAGTGACATTAATTGGACTGAATATATAAATGAACAAAACAAAAAAATATTTGATTGGAATTCTGTTTGTAAAGGTCAAAACGTAAAAGTCGTAGAGTACTTATTTTATGATGAATTTAACTCCGAAATAATTAGAAAAAGTTGGATTTCAAAAGATGAAAATTGGAACATCTTACATACAGATATAGAATATTCCAAAGAAAATGGAATATATCAAAGTGACAAGAAAGAGACTTTGAATAAATAATTAAAAAGGCGTAATTACCCAGTCCAAAAGTTAACAAAACAAACCAGCCTTATCCTTGTACCCTTCCCCCAGGGCGCAACCAGATAAAAGTAGAGAGTTAGGTGAGAAATTTCTAACTTTCAAAAAAATATTATGCGCAAGAAAAATTTCACGGAAGCCCAACGGCTGGCCATCCTGGCGGAACAAGATGCCGTTGAGGAAATCTGCCGTAAACATCAGATTAGCCCGGCCACCTTCTATGCCAAAGGCATCCCTTTGGGATAATTGGAAAAAAGAGGTGGCCATCGAGCAAGATGAGGATAAACGCAGACTCAAAGAGTTGGAAAAAGAAAATGCCAGACTCACAGAACTCAGTTTGGACCATGGTATTCTGAAAGAGCGGGTTTATCGAGTCTGGAAAGCCGAAGAACTACACCTTCGCTCACCTGCAAAGCGGCCAGGTATTAAACGCACCTATCAAGAGCTATTACCTCCTGATCAAATTAATGAAGGCTGGGCAATTGGAGTTCGAAATTGAATATCAAGATCTCTACTTTAAAACGGTTGCGTAATAGGGGAAGGGTACAAAACGGCCGGCCCAGTTTCCCCTACCTAACCGGTGCAATTATCCGCCCAAAAGGGAGGTAAACCAATGCCAGATCCCGCTTTCATCTAAAAAAATCAACCTTTTTGCCGATTTATATGTATTATTGTTGTTCTAAAACAAGCGCATCTGTCGAGATGGATCAGGAAAAACAAGAAAAAATAATCAAAGAATACGGCCCGCAATTTTCGGAAGGCGGGCTTTGGGTCAAACTGACGGGTTATGCCAAACGCGCAGGTCAGAAAGCCGTATACATGGTTTTGCTGATGTTTTTTGCTTACCGCAGGAAAGACACGCCGACCTGGGCCAAAAATATCGTTTTGGGAACGCTGGGTTATTTCCTCGCGCCCATCGACGCATTACCCGATTTAACCCCGATCATCGGTTATACGGACGACCTCGGCGTGTTGAGTTTTGGCCTTGTGACCATCGCCGGCTACGTCAACGACGAGGTTCGGACACGCTCCAAAGAAAAACTGAAGTCGTGGTTTGGCGAATTTGACGTTGCCATGCTGGCTGAAGTGGATAAAAAGATCTGAGAACGGAATCCCGTTTTTCAGCATACTGCCATTCGCCGACCGGCCATGGCGTTTACTGTAACAAACCAGGTAAAACCCTGCCCGCCCTATGCGCTACGAGCCAATCAACCCGGAGTTATTCAAACTCAACCGGCAGCGGTTCGCCCGGAAAATGAACCCGGATTCAATTGCCCTTTTCTGCTCCAACGACCGCATGCCGCGCAACGGAGATACTTTTTTCCCATTCCGTCAAAATTCAGGGCTTTTTTACCTCTGCGGCCTCGACCAGGAAGAGACCGTTCTGGCGCTTTTCCCGGACTGTGTCAGGGAAGAACTGCGCGAAGTGGCATTTATCAAAAGATCAAGCGAACGGCAAAATATCTGGGACGGCCAGGGGTTGAGCAAAGATCAGGCGCGCGCTATTTCAGGCATTGAAAGGGTATTCTGGCTCGATGAAATGGAACCGGTGCTCAATGAGTTGATCCTGCTCTCCAGGCGGATCTACCTGAACCTGAACGAACACGACCGTTTTTACTCGGAAGTAGACGACCGGAACAAACGTTTTGCCAAACAGATCAAAAGGCGATACCCCGCGCATAAGCTCCACCGGTCCCCGCCGCTGCTCAAACAACTGATGATGACTAAATCCCATTATGAGATCGAAGTCATGAGCAAAGCCATCCAGATCACCGGCCGCGCCTTTCAGCGGGTGCTCGAATTTGTCCGGCCAGGGGTCATGGAATACGAAGTGGAGGCGGAGATCTCCCATGAATTCATCCGCAACCGGGCCAACGGGCACGCCTACGACCCGATCGTCGCCTGCGGGGCCAACGCCTGCATCCTGCACTACACTGATAATACCAGCATGTGCCGGAATGATGACCTGCTGCTGCTGGACTTTGGCGCCGAATACGCTAATTATGCCGCCGACCTGACCCGGACCATCCCCGTGAACGGACGGTTTACCCAACGACAGCGGGCTGTGTACAATGCGGTTTTGCGCACCTTGCGCATGGCCATTCCACTGCTGGCGCCGGGCGCAACCCTCGATGAATATCATAAAACGGTGGGCAAATACCTGGAAGGCGAATTGCTCGGACTTGGTCTGCTCGACAAAGCCGATATCCAGAACCAGGACCCCAAACGGCCGGCTTACAAAAAATATTTCATGCACGGCGTTTCGCACCACCTCGGACTGGGCGTACACGACTTGGCCAACCGCTACGATCCCATCCAGGCGGGCATGGTGTTTACCTGCGAACCCGGCATTTATATTCCGGAAGAAGGCCTGGGCATCCGGCTTGAAAACAATATCCTGGTGACAGATACCCTGCCGGTCGACCTGACGGCCTCCATTCCTATCGAGGCGGAAGAGATCGAAGAAATGATGCAGGCGTTTTTGGGGGCGATGAATTGAGGTTGATGGTTGACACTGGAACCACTAAAGTCCAGCATTCGGCCGTAAAGACTTTCCGGACGCCCATAGTTGCCCGGAAAGCCTCCTGCACCGGAGTTATGGCTTTACAAACTTCAAATCCGGTGGCCATTGAACTATCTGTTATCTCCCGGTCGATACCCCAAATAGCGAAACGCCAGAATCGTCAAATCATCATTTTGCTGAACATCCCCCACAAAATCTTCGACGGCATGCTCCAGAGATTGTACCAGGTCTTTCATGGATGGGTACGGCTGATGATTGATCGCCTTTTCCATGCGGTCGGTTTCAAACATCATTTTTTGGGCGTTCATGGCTTCGGTTACACCGTCCGTGTAAAGCAGCAGGGAATCTCCGGGGTTCAGCCGGAGCTCCGATATGGCAAATGAGGACTGCCCCACAATGCCGACTACCGTATCGGCGGGGAGGTCCATGAGTTGGTAGCCGCCGCCGCCAAGTGAGATAAATGGTGGGTTATGGCCGGCATTGACATAACGAAATACACCTGTTCGTACATGCAGCACGCCCGCAAAAATGGTGACGAACATCATATCTTCATTGTTGCCGGCCAGCATATTGTTGACCGGAGGCACCACGTTCCGGAAACTGGGGTCGTTGCCGGCCAAAAGCCGCAGGGAAGTGAACGTACGCATCATCAGAAGCGCAGCGGGCATCCCCTTCCCCGATACATCTCCGATAGCCAGGTAAATATGTTCGTCGTCGAGCATAAGGGCATCATAAAAATCTCCCCCTACCTCGCGGGCCTGGTTGATCACGGCATAGGCGTCTACCGACGGGCGATTGAGCAGCAATTTATCCCCATCGGGTACGATGCCGGCCTGAATTTTTCCGGCAGTCTCCAATTCTTTCTCCAGATGCTGGTATTTCAATTGTTCTTCCAGCCGCTTCATCAGGGAATGATTGGACCGGCGCAGGCGAGCCGCCATAATGCCGATCAGGTTGCGTACACCTTTTTGGGTCTTCATGATCTGTCCCCAGAACGTACTTTCCGGAATACAGAGCGCCAGGCTCGGTTGCCGGGCTTCGGCACGCGCTGAAGTTGGATGCCCCATAACGAGCGACATTTCACCCAGACATTCGCCTACCTCAATCGGGATCGATATTTGAGCATTGTCATTTTCCAGTACAATGGCGAGTTCTCCTTCGATCAGAATATAAAGCGTATTATTGGCACACCCTTGCCTGATCAGCACCTCCCCTTTTTCCAACTGCTTGAACACACTGCAATCAATGATCCCCTGGATTTCTTCATGGGTAAATCCCTCGAAGAGCTCATATCCAGCGAGTGCCTGATGCAGTAATAAAGTCGCCATGGGCTTCTGTTCAATTAATCCGGGGGCTAATTTAGTGAATTGCTTTGTCTTTTTCTCCGATCGTTGCCCTTGTGGTTAGCCAAATTAAAACTGGCGACTACTCCCCCCGCCGAAACTCCAGCCCCACCGAAGTCCGCGGCTTGAAACCCTTCCAGGCCTGCCCGTTCGAATGTTCCGGCAGTTCAAGGTAAGGCTGGTAGTCTTTGCCCTTCAGGCGGATACCCAGGAAGGCCGTCACAAAATGTTGATTGATGTTGTTGATGCGGGGCAAACTCCATGCGGGTTCGGCGTAGTGCATATATTCCTCTTGCTGCGGACCGGCGGCCATCGTCGCCGGCGGGGGCGGATTGGGGGCCGTATTGTGGCGGGCATTCACGTAGGTCAGCAGGTAGCGTTCGGTATGGATGGCGCCTTCATATATGGCTTTGATGCCGTCTGCATAACCGGAGATGTCGTCCTGGTCGCCGGCCACAAAAAAAGTAGGCACCCGCAGTCCGGCGAGTCCTTCGGCATCCCACACGCCGCGCGCCATGCCCCAGGGGGCGAACGCTACAACGGCTTTGATCCGTTTGTCGGGGGGCAATACCAGGGCTGGGGCGCCGGCCGTTCGCTCTTCGATCGCGGTAATGCCGCCGGTCATCCGGCTGAAAAACTCGGACAATTGTTTGCTATAGCCGGCGCCGGCCACATTCAATACGCCATAACCGCCCATAGAGTACCCGATCAGCGCCGTATTCCCGGCATCCGTTAGCCCCGACAGGAAGGATTCGCTGCGCTCCTCACTCAACCGGGCGATTTCATCCAGTACAAACAGGATATCCTTCGGCCGGTGGTACAGGGTGCTCGGGAATGGGCCGGCATCGCGGTGCGTGGATTCTGTGTGGTCAATGGCCGCTACCACGTAGCCTTTGGAAGCCAGATTCTCAGTCAGATAGGTCATGAGGTAGCGGGAACCCGGATAGCCGTGGGAAACGATGACGAGCGGATAAACCCCGCCACTGCGGTCCGGCTCGGCATCCCGTAACGCCCGCCCCGGAAAAGTAAACGGTATGAGGGGTTTCCCCTCTGTATTGGGACGGCCGAGGATATCTTCGTATTCCGTTAATTCCGGTGTTCCCGCCGGGATCACGGCCGGATACCAGACCTCGACGGTCAGCGGCCGGTCGTAGACAGGCGCCACGCCTCCTTTGACCCCGGCGATGTTCAATTGCCCCGGATTGACCAGTTGCAGGGTGCGCACCCCAATGCGGTGAGGGCCCCGCGGCGCCAGTTCAGGCGCATCCGGCAAAGGATCTCCGTAAACAAAGGGAACTGGTTCCGGAGTGTATTGTGAAAACAGGGAAATGACCGGAAATGACAGAAAAAACAGGGAAATGATCAGCGGAGAACGATTCAATCTCATAATGGCCGTTTTGATTTTTGATAGGGTGTCCGCTCAAATATAGCAACTTTTAAGACGAAGAACACAAAGTCAATCAAGAAGATCACAAAGCGTTTTCCGCCCTCAAAAAAGCCATCGAACTCGGCTACAACTCCCGGCAGCAGTTTGAGAACGATGCTGATTTGTCGCCACTGAAATCGGATAGCCGCTACAAGGAGTTGATGGAGCAGACGAAGTAAAATTTCTTCGCATTATCGGCTCTTAATCCAATTCGTATGTAACCGTAAATTAATTAGCGGATTGTTTGGATGCAGTTGGTTTTTACCGTAGAAAATGTTTATATTGCACCCTATATGCGCATTTTTGAATAAAAAAGCATCCAATTTCCTTCACATATTACATCATCATGGCAACCTTCAACTTGAACATCAACGGTAAAAAACAGCAGGTGGACGTCGACCCTTCCACGCCCATGCTCTGGGTGCTGCGCGACCACCTCAACCTGGTCGGTACCAAATACGGCTGCGGCATCGCACAGTGCGGCGCCTGCACCATCCACCTCGGCGACGTAGCCATGCGCTCCTGCATGTTGCCTGTTTCGCAGGTCGGCAATCAGGCCGTTACCACAATCGAAGGGCTCTCTGAAAACGGCGACCACCCCGTGCAAAAAGCCTGGCTTGAGCACGATGTGCCTCAATGCGGCTACTGCCAGGCGGGGCAGATCATGAACGCCGTCGCCTTTTTGAAAGCCAATCCTAACCCCAGCGATGCGGAAATTGAAGCGGCCATGAACGGCAATATCTGCCGCTGCGCCACCTATACTCGCATCAGGGCGGCGATCAAGTCGGCGGCAGGGTAATTTCAGACTACTTAATGCGAATCCGGCAAGGGTTCAATGTGGTTCATTATGGTTTCGAAATGGTTAACGGTTCTCAACAATAATGAACGATAATAAACCATCATGAACTACTGATTCGCACACATTGGTGTCCACCCGGCGGCAGCAATCCGCAATCTAATAATCGGAACAATCCTAACAATCCAACCATCATCAATATGACCATCATAAAAACATCATACGACCGACGTTCCTTTTTGAAAACCACTGCACTGGCCGGCGGCGGAATGGTACTCGGCTTTAGTTGGCTGGCGGGCTGTAAACCCTCGGCAGAAGAAGCATTGACCATGCCTAAGGAATGGTTCAACATCAACGGTTTTCTGAAGATCGGCGAAAACGGCGTCGTCACCATTATGTCGCCGAACCCGGAGATCGGACAAAACGTGAAAACCTCCATGCCCATGATCGTGGCGGAAGAACTCGATGTGGACTGGAAAAACGTCATCGTGGAACAAGCCCCGCTGAACACGGACGTGTTCACCCGGCAATTGGCAGGCGGCAGCCAGTCCATCCGGCAAGGATGGAACGGGTTGCGCATGGCAGGCGCATCCGCGCGGCAAATGCTCCGGGAAGCTGCAGCCCAGGCCTGGCAGGTACCGGTGGAGGAGATCACCACCGAGGCCGGCGTTTTGCACCACAAAAACAGCGGCAAGTCGGCGGGTTATGGCGAAATGGCCTCGGCTGCCGTCAATGTCCCCGTACCGGAAGAGGTGCAACTGAAAGACGTAAAGGACTTTAAGATCATCGGCACGTCCCAAAAGAACGTGGACGGCACAAAAATCGTGACGGGGCAGCCGCTGTTCGGGCTCGACTACCGCCGCGACGGTATGCTCATCGCCATGATCGTACACCCCCCGGCCTTTGGTTTGAAACTGAAATCGGTGGACGACTCGGCTGCCAGGGCTATGCCCGGCATCAAAGACGTTTTCACCATGAACACCTACAACGAGGGTTACGAAAAACAGTGGTGCGACACCAGCGCCTTTGCGGAAATGGTGGTCGTGGTCGGCAATACGACCTGGGAGGTGATGAACGCCAAAAAAGCGCTGAGAATCGAGTGGGAACCCATTACTGCCGGTTTAGCCCAATCTAATGGCAATAACAAGGCCGGTCAAACACCGTCAACACTTGAAAATACCAGCGACCACATGGCTAAAATGGGAGAATTGGCGGTCAAACTGGCAACGGTCGCCCGCAGGGACGGCGATCCCGAGGCGGCTTTCAAAAATGCAGCCCAGGTCCTCGAGCGCACCTACACCGCCCCCTTCCTCGCCCATAATACCATGGAGCCCATGAACTTCTTCGCCAATGTGACGGCGGACAAGGCGGAACTCGTCGGCCCCATCCAGACGCCGGAGTTTATGGAAAAATCCGTCTCCGCCCGGCTGGGCATGCCCCTGGAAAAGATTGACATCCAGATGACCCGTCAGGGCGGCGGATTCGGTCGCAGGCTTTACGGCCACTTCGTGGTAGAGGCAGCGGTCATTTCCCAAAAAATGAACGCCCCCATCAAACTGGTCTATACCCGTGAAGACGACATGACTTTCGGCAACTACCGGCCGGCCTATCATATCACCTACCGCGCTGCGCTGGATGCCGACAAAAATCTTTTGGCTTTCCACGTCCGGGCCGGCGGCATCCCGGAAAGCCCTCTCGCCGCTAACCGTTTCCCGGCAGGCGCTGTAGACCATTACCTCGCTGAAAATTGGGCGCAGGAATCCAATATCAGCGTTGGCGCATGGCGGGCGCCGAGGTCGAATTTCATCGCCGGGGCCGAGCAATCGTTCCTCGATGAATTGGCAGAGACGATGGGGAAAGACCCCATTGAGTTCCGCCTGCAGTTGCTGGAGCGCGCCAGGACCAACCCCGTCGGCAAGGAAAATGACTACGACGCCGCCCGCTACGCAGGGGTGCTGGAACTGGTGCGGGAAAAATCGGGCTGGGGAAAAAACGACCCGGCGGGCGCGCACCGGGGCGTTGCGGCCTACTTCTGCCACAACAGCTACGTGGCCCAGGTATTGGACATGGTGCTGGAGGAAGGCAAGCCCGTGGTACAAAAAGTATATTGCGCCGTCGATTGCGGCATCGTCGTGAATCCCATTGCCGCCATCAACCTTTCGGAAGGCGGCGTGGTGGACGGCATCGGCCATGCCCTTTACAGCGCCATGACCTTCAGGGAAGGTGTGCCGGAACAAAACAATTTTGATAAATACCGCCTTATCCGCCACAGCGAGGCGCCCAAAGCCATCGAAGTGCACTTCGTGAAAAACGAGATCGACCCGACGGGGCTCGGCGAACCGGTGAATCCGCCTATCGTCGGCGCGCTGGCCAATGCCATGTACCGGGCGACGGGCAAACGGGTATATGACCAGCCGTTCCTGGGTGGAAGTCAGGTATTGGGGTAAGCTATACTTCGCTGCACAAGGTTTGGCGCCCAGCGCCTTTAGAGTCTGCTGCGCAGAAGACGCGGGGCGCTAAACCTTCTGCCGTTGAGCAAAAAGGAGGCAATATCTTACCTGGCGGGTTGTTGAACACGCTTTTTGCAGGAGATTCCGCTCTTTGAAAACGCAATCAAAGGGCCATATGGATTAACTTACCTCCGAAAAAGCAAAAAGCTCCGACTTTACATCGGAGCTATATGATGAGGCAGATCACTCCCTTTTGGAGTCCCTCCTCAATGGAACACAAAATTAAAAAGGAAAAGCCTCCACCTTCCCATTATTCTATTCTTCCTGACAAACGAAAGTTCCGTCTTCTTTGTAAATAACGCTCAATTCCTCGCCATCATACTGAATACGCGCCTGGTACCAAACCTCGCCATCGGCACGTTCAATCCGGAAGGTATTGCCCAACAAGTCGTAACCCGGATAATCTGCTCCGATAGCGGTTGAGACCGCGTCGGGCAGTTCGCTGTCGGCGATCATTTCGGCGCGCTGTACGAAGGCGCCGCCCAGGTCGAAGTAGAGGTAAACGGTTTCGTTATTGCCGGTAGCTTTTATTTTATACACTTCCAGCCCGCCGCAGAGCGTATGTGCTTCCACCTGGAAATCGTATCCCGGGTAGTTGGTTTCCAGCGAATCGACCACATTATCAGGCAGGTCGTCAAGTGTAAGTTCGTTGTCATCATTCATACATTGTGCGTCGGGGTTCACCACCCGGATCACAGGTTTCATGAGGTATTTCCCGTTGCCGGTCCGGTGAACGGATGCCGCAGCGTCGAAATCAAGGATGAGGTCGTATACCTGCATTCCGGTCAGATCGAGGCATACCTTGATCTTTAACCCGCTCTGGCTCCCGGAAGGAATTTTCAGGTCAAAGGTATCCCCTTCCACGACGACGTTATTATTTTGGCCGAGTACAAGCCGGACTTCCCGGATCACGGTGAGTTGGCTGTCCACTCCGGTGGCGATGAGGGTATCTATACCATTCTGATAATCGAGCAAGTTGTAAAGGCCGGCATTGGTACCTAATGGAATTTCTTCAAACCCGCTCTGTCCTTTTACAAAAACCTGCTGCAAGTCGATGTTCACTTCATCGAGGTTGATGGGGCCGTCCGTCAGGCGAATGTTCAGGATCGGCCCGGGCAGAAGATCGTCGGGCAGTTCTACGAGCGCATCCGGATTACAGGAGAAAAAAAAGAGCAAAGAAAGAAGTCCTCCCAGAAATTTAAGTCTGTCCATGGTTAAGCGTGTTTATGGTTTATAAATTATAGTGCCTGAAAAGGGGCAGAAAGGACTATTTAACAGAGATTCCAATGGGGCAGGAAAGGGGCCGGGCCCGCCTGGCAGGCGGGCCTCGGGACCGTTCATGGGATTAATAATGGTCGTCTTTAACACTTCGATTTGTTTGGCGGGAAACCAAACTGCGGGGATTCATCAAAAGAAAGAAAGAAAAAAAGTTCATGGGATTATGATTTGCTAGTAGTTTATCTGAAAAAGCTGCGCACGTAAAGGCGCTTGTCCGTGTATATTTTAAGGGTGTAAATTCCACCGGGGAACCGGCCGGTATGGAAATATTGTTTCCCGGCCACTCCTCCAAAGGTTCGATTTTCCAGCAGGCGGCCGGCGGAATCGAACAGTTGAACCAGCCGGATCTTTTCTTCTGGATTCTCCAGTTCGATGGTGATCTCCTGGCCGGCAGCCGGATTGGGATACAGTTTAACACCTTTTTTCCCGATGGGCCGAATCAAAGCGGTAAGGGTGGTATCGGTGGAAAAATCCAGGTCGGAAGGGGCAACGGGCGTATCCGCCAGTTCCAGGTCAGTCATTTTGATATCCGATATGGCGATATTGGAATACCCCACAACGATATCCTCCATGACAATGGAGAACTCACCGATTGCTCCATACCCGCTTACCGCTATCTGGTTTTTGCGAACGATAGCAATCTGGGCGACGCCATTGACCTTATCGTTGTTGATGAACTGGATCACCTTGTCGTCTCCGTTGCCATGCATCCAGGTGTCTTCCAGAATGTCCAGTCTGAAATCGTTGCCCTGGTCGCCCACCACATCCGGGTCGTAAACCACGGTAAAGGCAATTCCGTAAAAATTGGCGATGCTGTCGGTTTCAGCGCCCAGTGCTAAATCGGCTTTCAGGAGGCCTCCGGGAGGAACCGTTGTCGTTCCGGAGGCCAGCAACAAGATTGGGTCAGAACCCGGATCACCCGTTGCATACTCATCCGGAATGACAGTTCCGTGAATTTCTCCGAAATTGTTCTCAATTACGGTCTTGTCATCGTCGTCCACATCGCCGTCGCCGTCACAATCGGCATAGGCATAATTCAGGCCGCCGGGAAAATTCTGATTCCAAAGAACTGCGGGCAAATCCTGACCTGCCCAGTCGGTGGCAGGAACCAGCCTGCCGTCTCCGGTAGCGCTTTTTGCCACCGCCCAGTACAATACGTCAATGTTGTTGACAATTCCGTTGTTGTTGATGTCACCCGGCCAGACTTGCTGACCCACGGTGACAGGAATTTGCCATAGGATTATAAATATTGTCAGTAGTAAGTTGCGCAATCGTACAGTTGTTTGTAATTCTGATGCAAAGATATCAGGCAAGATGGTGCGTAACAAATACATTTTTCTCGTTTTTTCAGATTTATTGTTTTATTTTACACCTGATTCAGTAGAATAATGAGTAATAAAATAAAACATAATTATTTGATTTTCAGTCAAATTAAAAAATTATGAATTATATTTTTTTATAATTTGATTGAATTGATTTTTCGATTTTTGATAAAATTTCAGCGCAAATTAATTCGGCACATGAGAAACAGCAAGCTGATCGACCTCCTCCAATCCTTTGATCAGGCAGAATTCCGGCAGTTCCGCGACTTTGTAGCTTCGCCCTATTTTAACAAAAATCAGGATCTGGTCCGTCTGGTTGCATACCTTCAGGAACAGGGGCCTGGTTTTCCTCCGGATAAAATTAAGAAAGATGTTGTATTCCGCACACTCTTTCCCAAGGCGCCGTTCGACAAGAAGCAGATCGGCTACCTGATGAACTATTTGCTTAAACTGGCGGAACGCTTCCTGGCTGTCCAGCGCTACCAGCAGGAAGAAATACTGCTCAGTTGCCATACCCTGGATCAGTTCGTTAGCCGGAAACTGGATAAACACTATAATTTCCTTTTCGCCAGGACCCGGAAGACACTGGAAGAAACAGACCGCAAGGATGGACAGGCCTTTTATTATCAGTACCTGTTATCACAAGCGGCAACCAGCCATTTTTACAGTCAGCAGGTCCGTAAGTTCGACCCCAGCCTGCAGATGGTTTCCGACGACCTGGACAAATTTTACTTCTTCCACAAGCTTAAATACAGTTGCGAGATGCTCAATCGCAAAACCATTATCACGGCGGATTATCATCTGACTTTTGTCGAGGAAGTAAAAACGTACCTGGTGAATGAAAAAAAGATCGACCCTCTGATCGAGATCTATTTGCGGATATTCCTCACAATCTCTTTCCCTGAACAGGAAGAACATTTTGAAAAACTGATGCGCCTCATAGAACGTTATGCTGACACGCTGGAACAAAAAACACGGCGGGAGATCTACCTGTATGCGATCAACTATTGCGCACCAAAGATCCGCGAAGGCAAGGATAAGTATGTCCCGGTCATGTTGGAATTATATACCAAAGGTATCGAAAACAGGTCCCTTTTTGACGATGCTTATCTTTCTCACTGGACCTATTCGAACGTGGTTAAACTGGCGCTCAGGCTAAAACGTTACGGCTGGATCGAGTCTTTTATCAAGGAGCATGGGGAAAGCCTGCCGCCACAGTTGCGCGAAGATGCCGAACATTACAACCTGGCCGAACTGTTTTACCATAAAAAAGACTATGATCAGGCGCTGACACACCTCAATCAATTACATTTTACAGACCTTCACTACCACCTGGGTTCGCGGGTGGTGCTGCTGAAAACCTATTTTGAACTGGATGCAGTAGAATCCCTGCTTTCCCTGCTGGCTTCCTTCAGCGTTTATCTGCACAGAAATAAAAAGATTTCGGCCCCTGTGAAAAAAACCTATCTGAACTTCTGCAACCTGCTGCTGCAACTTACCCGAAGGAATCCTAAAAAATGGGCTGCCATCGGCGATGAAATCCGGCAAACGGAGCCGCTGGCCGAAAGAGCCTGGCTCCTTCAGGTTTGGGAACAGAACAGATAATGAAGCTAGCTTTTGTACAAGCTTTCATAATACTCCTCCAGCATCCGCTTCACTGCAAACGCATCCCGTGTACTCAGGATACTCGCCTTCATCATTTCGATCCATTTCGGGCGGTTGCCGTAGAAGGTGGGCAGCACCTCTTCCAGCAGCACCCGGTAGAGCGCTTCCCGGTCGTGGCGATCCAGTTCGTCGAGGTTTTCGCTTTCGAAGGCGTCGCCGAATTGCCACCCGTTGACACCGTGGTCGCAGGCTTCGGGCCACCAGCCGTCGAGGATACTGCAATTGAGTACGCCATTCATCGCAGCTTTCATGCCGGAGGTGCCGCTGGCTTCCAGCGGACGGCGCGGGTTGTTGAGCCACACATCGGCGCCCCGGGTGAGCGCGGCTCCGGTTTCCATGTCGTAATTCTGGATGAAGACCACTGCATCCGGGAATTGTTCGGCGGCCTGGTAGAGGGTGCGGACGATCTGTTTGCCGGTATCATCCAGCGGGTGGGCTCTGCCGGAAAAGACAATCTGGACCATTTGTTCTTCCAGCAACGGGTTAATGATTTCCGGTTTACTGAGGATCAGGTCGCTCCTTTTGTAGGGGACCGAGCGCCGGGAAAAACCAATGATCAGCTTTTCAGGATCGAGGTCGGCGCCATTCCTGTTTTTTACAAACTGAACGAGGTCTTTTTTATTTTTCATATGGGCCCCCCAAAGGTCGCCGCCGGTTTCGGCCGTCTCCGGCATGGCGGGGTCTACCCAGGTAGGAAGGTGGATCGCGTTGGTGATGGGAATGATCTCCGACCGGTTGGCGAGATGATCCCACATCTTGTTGGCCGTAACACTGTGAAGCGCGGCGACAGCGTTCGATCTTTTGGAAAGCCGCAACGCTCCGGCCGTCATATGGAATGGGCTCCCGCCGAGTTGCTGCAACTGGGTGGCAGTCAAGCCCAGGTTGGCGCCCATATACAGAAGGCGGTCGATGGGATGGGATTCGTTGCCCTGAATGACGGGTGTATGTGTGGTAAAAACGATCTCCTGCCGGCAAGCTGCCCAGGCTTCCTCAAAAGATACGCCGGGTTGCTCCATTTTCTCCCGCATGAGTTCAAAACCGGCAAACAGGGCGTGCCCTTCGTTAAAGTGGTAAATGTCGGGTTCGATCCCCAGGGCCCGTAGCGCCCGGACGCCACCGATGCCCAGCACCATTTCCTGGGCTATCCGTTCTTCGCCGAACCAGCCGTATAACTGACCGGTGACCCAGGTGTCTTCGTTGCCCGGCACGTCGGTGTCCAGGAGGTAAAGGGAGGCGTTGCCGAAACAGTCCACTTTCCAAACCTTACACCTGACCTCACGCCGGCGGATTTCCACCGTGACTGTTACACCGGTGTCTTCCAGGAAATCATAGTTGTAATTGTAATACGCGTCAAAGACCCGGCCTTGCTGGTCTACATGCTGATCGGTATAACCCTGTTTCCAGCGGATGCCGATGCCGACAATGGGAAATTGGTGGTCCTTTGCCCCTTTCAAATAATCTCCTGCAAGGATGCCCAGGCCGCCGGCGTAGATTTTGAAAGCGCTTTCCAACCCGTATTCCATGCAGAAATAGGCTACCTGCGGTAAATTGGTATTCGACATCTGTTCGGTTTGTTTTGTGCAACGGGCGTAAAATTAGGTTATTTTTTGTCTCCGGGAACTTTACTGACTTCTCCTGCGGTTATACCCGTGCAAGGTGGAGTAACCGGCAACTCAACAGGCTCATAACCTGTGGCTCCGGGTTCGAGTCCCGGCTTTGCGTCAAAGCACCGAAGCGTGCAAAAGAGGCACACGTACCTAGTTTATTGGCAAATAGGTTCCATTCGTGAAAATTTGCCAGGTTAAAAGACCTTAAAGCCGGAGAAGCATTTAGTACCCGGCTTTTAAACTTTAAAAAAGAAACCAGATGTATTTGATCACAACGGCAACCGGCACTTTTAAAGGAGGCGAAAGCACCTGACGGGGGTCGTATGTTCTTAAAAGAAGAAGCGCCTTCCGTTTGTTCGGGGGCGCTTTTTTATTTGCGGGTTACGCATAATTGGTGGTGCGCCGGTCTTCCAAACCGGAACAGAGCCGGTTCGATCCCGGCAACCCGCACAACAATCCGGTGAAGCATAAATGGCGATGCGCTTGCCTTGTAAGCATGGGAACGGGGTTCGATTCCTCGCGCCGGAGCCTTGATTTTCCTTCGAAGCATTGACGGCGATGCACGGGACTTTTAATCCCGGGAACCAGGTTCGACTCCTGGCGGGGGAACGTTTTTTTTAGGGTTGTTTATTCGTTGATTTGTTTATTCGTTGATTCGATACGAAAGCCTTCGTATCAACAAATCAACAAATCAACAAATCAACAAAAAAAGGTGACGTAGCTGAGCAGGCCCAAGCGCCCGGTTGAAGCCCGGGAGACGGTTGTTCGAATCAACCCGTTACCGCATTTGAGATAATTATCCAAGTCTTTGAGACGCATCGGCAAGGCCTTTCGGGCAAAAGCGGTATAACTTGAGATATTCTGTAACTAAAAAATTTAGTATATGAAAAATCTAAGTTATTTTCTCATCCTGGCATTGGTTTTTTTGATGAGTTGCACGAAAGAAAGCCCTCTTCCCATCGCTCAGGAAAGCCAAAATGCGCTACGATCGGGTGACGACGGGGCCGATAACGAGCAGTTCAGACCATTCAAAGGCAGAGCGGATTTACAAAATACCGCTGGGGCCGTAACAAGATGTTTCGACCTCAACCCTGCATTATCAACGGTTTCTCTCGAAGGTTCCGGCGTCATGACTCATCTTGGCCGGATGACCGTTGCAATCACACAGTGTGTCGACCGGACCGGCGCTATTCAAAGTCCCCTTGTTATCACGAATGCAGAAGGGACTTTCACTTCTGCTTTCGGCGACAAAGTGTATTTCACAGGCGACGGAGGGCTGATACCGACACCCAACCCGCTGGTGTTTAACGTCAACGTACAAGCCATCATAACCGGAGGAACCGGCCATTTTACAGCCGCGCAAGGATATTTTACCATTACAGGGACTGTTGTATTTCCCAATTTCCCGCCATTGCCAGGCGACCCCTCCCCCGTTATTACCAACCATTACAACGGTTTGATTGCATATTGAATTGAAACTGAAACCCGTTTTCATAAATCTTTCATAACTTTAGGCGGATAAAATCAATTCAACCATTCAAAACCGATGACAATGAAGTATTCACACCTTTTCCTTGGTCTGATTTTCTTTTGTTTTGTTTCCTTTTTATCGGCGCAATCTACCCTTAGCGGAAACTGGCAAATGACCGTTCCCACGGAGGATGGAGGTACCATGAAGATTTACCTTTCTTTCGGCGCCGGAAACACGTATTCCGTAGATCTTGGCGCTGACGGAACAGCCGATATCAACGGAAAATACGAGATCAGCAACGGTCAGCTTTCCATCCAGGATAACGGCGGCCCGGAAGCTTGCACCGGCAAAGGGATTTATAAACTGGAAACGTCGGAAAAAACCCTCAAAATGACAAGGATAAGCGATCCTTGCGAAGGACGTGGCGGCCCGGCTGGGGTAATGGAATTTAGTCGCAGGTAAAATCGGGATCTGGAGACTTGGTGATGGGGTGACTTGGCGCCAACGCTGCATTCACTCCATCACCAATCTAACCAACTGTTTGAATAAATACGGCATCACCTCCGGCAAAAGACGCATGCAACCCCGCAGCCAGTTCAGGGTCTTTACCCAAAACACCCGAACGATGAAGAAACTTGCCTTCTTTTCCATTTTCTGTTTATTTGTTTTTGCAGTCCATGCCCAAATCGGGATTTCCGCTTCCGAATGGCAGGCTGACCTGCGGTTCCTGCAAAGCACCGTCCACAAGGACTACGATTTCCTGTTCAAAAAAGTGACCGCCGAAGCGTTTGACAAAGAAGTTGACCAGCTTCACCAGGCGATCCCCGGCATGCAGGAGCATCAGATCGTTGCCGGTTTGGCGCGTATCGTCGCGTTGTTCCAGTACGGCCATACCGCAGTCGGTTTCCGCGGCGGTCCGGTTAAATTTCACTACCTCCCGTTCAATCTTTACCATTTCAGCGACGGGATCTATATCCAGGGTGTGCATAAAACCTACGAACAGGCGCTCGGGGCCAGGGTGCTGAGGATAGAAGGCATGCCCGTAGAAGATGCTTTAAAAGCCATCCGGCCTGTTGTCCCTGCCGAAAACGACCAGTATTTCAAGGCTTTTGGCCTTACTTTCCTGAACGTACCCGAAGTCTTGCACGCCCAGGGGGTAACCAAGGAATTGAAAAGCGATGTGACCCTCACGCTTGAAAAGGACGGTAAAGTTTTTGAAAAGACTTTTACAGCCCTCGACAACCAGCGCCCCCCCATGCAGTACGGCTTCATCAAAAAGGACGCCGACTGGCTGGATGTCCGCGACCACAACCAAACCCCGCTGTATTTGAAAAACCTCGACCGGATTTATTTCTTCGAATATTTGCCGGAGCAGAAAACCGTATACGTCCGCCACAGCCAGATCCAGGACGACCCGCAAGAGGCGATCCCTGCCTTTTATGACCGGTTATTCGATTTTATTGAAAAAAACGATGTGGAACGCCTCGTGCTGGACGTGCGCCTCAACGGGGGCGGCAACAATTACAAAAACAAACCCATCGTAACCGGGATCGTCCGGACGGAAAAAATCAACCAACCCGGCAAATTTTTTGTGATCACCGGACGCCGGACATTTTCGGCCTGCCAGAACCTGGTGAATGAACTCGACAACTATACCAATGCTGTCTTTGTAGGCGAACCGACGGCCGAAAACATCAACTTCTACGGCGATACCCGGCAGGTGACCTTGCCTGCCAGCAAAATTCCCGTCTTTCTGTCGTTTGCCTGGTGGCAGGACAAACCCCAATGGGAAAACGGCCCCTGGACGGCGCCGCATATCGCCGTCGACATGAGTTTCGAAGATTATCGTTCCAACCGGGACCCCGTGCTGGATGCGGCCCTGAATTTTTCCGCAAACAACTTTGTCCTCGACCCCATGGCCTACTTCACGGAATTGTTTCTGGCCAATAAGTTGGATTTTTTACAAGCTGAAGCTGAAAGAATGGTCAAGGACCCGGTCTATCGATTTTTCAATTTTAACGATGAATTCAACCGGGTCGGGTATGATCTGATCGGAAAAAATCAACTGGAACCTGCGTTATTTGTCTTCCAACTCAATACCCGGCTCTTTCCGGATTCCGCAAATGCCTGGGACAGCCTTGCCGAGGCCTGCTGGCGGGCAAAACAACCGGAAAAGGCCGTAGAATACTACAATAAAGCGATAGCGCTCGATCCAAACGGTACTGTGGGAGAAAATGCACGGAATATGCTGAAAAAGATCGGGGAGGAAGGTAAGAAATAAGAAGTTGGCAGTCTGCAGTTGGCAGTTGGCAGTCTCTGGAGACTTCCCGAAGTCGAAGTCGAACTGTTTTTCCTTTGTACCGCCGACGTCTCGTCGGTCGGGCATGATGCAGACAAAAGTTCATTCGTCTGTCTTGACCACCTTGGCCACCCGGATTCCCTCTTTCAATTCCACCCGGATCCAGTACATGCCTGGAGGCAGTTCCCGGACATCCAGTTCGGTTTTGTTTAGATGACTGTTTATTCCCCCGATATGAACAGGCCGGCCGTTGGCATCATACATCCGGATGTTTACCGGAGATGCCGGCAGAAAATCCCATTCCAACATCAAGGATGAGTTGAATGGATTGGGATAAATCCGGATTTCGTTCATTTCCTCCGGTTCAGAGGTATCTGTTATGATATCTACCACCTTCGTTTCGGTGCAATCCTGATCGTCAGTGACGGTGACGGTATAACTGCCGGGCTCCAGGTCGAACAGGTCTTCGCTGGTTTCGCCGTTCGACCATTGGTACCGATAGGGCGGGGAACCCCCTTCCACTTCCAGGTTGATAAACCAAAACCCGTCGTAGGTGGCGGTTTGTGTACTCAGGATCAGCGCTTTGGGTTCGTGAATGATAACGGATCTGGAACTTGTGCAATAATGAATATCGGTGACGGTGACAATATAACTCCCCGCTTCCAGGTTTTCGATATTTTGGGAATATTCACCGTTCGACCAGGTAAAGACCATAGGAGGGGTTCCGCCGATCACCACGAGCTCAACGGCGCCGTTTTCCTTGCCATAACAAGAAACGTCGGTGGCATTGGCGAATACCAGCGGCCCGTTCTCATTGATTACTTCCGACTTTTGCCCAGCGACACAATTCTGCTGATCACTTAACGTCAGGTCATAAATCCCTGCGGTCAGGTTGGCAATATAATGATTAACTGTATCGCCGGTGCTCCAGACAAACCGGTATGGCGGCGTTCCTCCGGCTGGCGTGGAAAAAATGAAACCGTTTTTGTTTCCGCAGGTTTCGGGTACAGTGGTCAGACCGGTTTCCAGCGGCGCGGGTTCTCCAATTCCGGCAGGTTGCGGGTATAAGCAACCGAGGCCATCCCGGAGGATCAGGGTATAATTCCCGGCGCCCAAACCTTCAAAAAGGCTGTCCGGTTGGAAGGGGTCTCCACTGACCGACCAACTCAATGGCGCCGGAGCGCCGGAAACGGTCGCCGCCAGGCTCCCGTCCTGATATCCGTTGCAGGTGGCATTCTGGATTTCAAGATGGATTGCTGGCATTTCAGGCTGACCCACCACAAACGGATACAAAAAAATGCAGGCAGGTTGGTCGCTTTGCAGGAAAAGCGTATCCGGCCCCGCGCTCAGGCCTGTAAACACAGGGTTATTGCTGAATTCCACGCCATCGATGGAAAAAAGATAATCTTCGTCCGGTTCGCCCAGTACGACTGCGGTCAGGTGTCCGTCCGACCCGCCGTGGCAGGTCACGGGTACAATATTCAATTGGATGGGCGGCGGAAATTCTGCAGGCACGGTAAAGGGGATACTGGTGACACATCCCTCCTCGTTTTGGATGAACAGGACGTAATGCCCGGGGGCAAGCGTAACAAACCGGTTATCTTCCTGAAAAACAAGGCTGTCCAACGAGAAAAAAACCTCACCTTCAAAAAGTTTGCCTGATTCAACAATGACGATGCCCGAACTGTCGTAATAACAACTCGCCTGGATGGTAAGCGGTATATCCGGCCACACAAAAGCAAGCCCAATGTCAAATTCCGTGGAATCCCGGCAACCCAGGCTGTCTTTGACCAGCGCTTTGTAATGCCCCGGGGCGAGATTGGAAAAAACAGGCTGATTGGTAACGGCAGAAGTATTATTCACCAGATAAATATACCCGCCATTCCCACCTTCCGCATTCAGTTCGGCCTCCCCGTTGTTTTCTCCTTCGCAACTGGCGTCGGTCGTATTTACCGACATCAAAAGCGGCTCAGGGGTCCTTACCTTGACCTGGTCGGGCAATGGGATCAGGCATTCGTTATCGGTTTTGACATAAACCGTATAATTGCCGGCATCCAGATTGGGAAAAACGGATTCAAGCTGAACCGGGGATATATCCGTCGAGTTCTGGACGCCCAGGGAATACCCGATCACATCCAGCGGGCTGGACACGCTGGTTACCTTTATTCTCCCGTCTTTCCGGCCGGCGCACGTCACGTCCCGGGTCTCGATGGTTGCCGCCAGCACCGGCAAAGGTGCGCATGCCACAAAAACGGACAACTGAACCGAACATCCTTCCAGGTCATAAACTGTTATATTATAGGTGCTGTCGCAGGGCAGGTCGGAAAAAACGGGGCTCAACTGAAAAAACGTTGGATGAATGGAATACCAATAATTGCCGGAGCCGCCGGTTGCGGTCACCACAATATCTGCATTGCAGGAGCTCTGTCCGGTTACCAGGGCGGTTGCAGTCAACGGTGGAAATAAACTGACCGCTACCAAACGAAAGGCCGAACATCCGTTGGCATCAACGATCTTTACCTGGATGAAAGTCGTGGTATCTACCGTAACCACCGGGTTAATACAGTTGGTGCAATTGACTGCGGTTCCCTTCAGGGTCTGGGCAGAAAATGTGTAGGGCTGAGCCCCGCCGCTTACACCTTCCAATAAATTCACCTCGGCGGAAATTGCGCAAAAGGTCTGAAAAAGATCAGGAGCGATGATCGGGTTATTCACCAGGGTAAAAGAAAGGGTATCCGTACAGCCGGCGCTGCTCAACGCTGCCAGATACGTTCCGGCCGGCAGATTACCCAGAAAAGCGACATCGGTTGCGTTGGTATTCAGCCAGTTTACGGAAACTGCCTGGGTAGCGTCCGTAAAACTCAGCTGGATGGATCCATCGGTATTGCCCGGGCAGGTCGGGTGAGTGAGGGTTGAAACGACACCGAACCCACAATCGGTTAAGACGGCGCCGTCCGGCGATTGCCCGGCAAGATTGGAAACGGCAAAAACGCCGGTCAGCAGTCCGATAATGCTATACAATTTATGAGAGGATATGCCATTCAATTTTGGGATCATGGGTAATACTTATTTCTCAAAAATACCCCATAATACAATAATAATCCACAAAAAAAATTGGATAACGTAGAAGTCCGATTGTATTTTTGTAAACATGAAAACGGTATCAGACGACCTGTTCCAGTTGATCCGGTCGTTAACAGGACAGGAAAAACGTTATTTCAAGTTGTACGCAGGGCGGCATGTGATTGGCGGGCAGAACAAATACGTTTTGCTTTTTGACGCCATTGCTTCGCAATCGTCGTATGACGAAAGGGCCATTAAAAAACTGTTTTCCCGCGAGGATTTCATCCGGCAGTTGCATGTTGCCAAAAATTATTTGCACCAATTGATTCTCGACAGCTTGCGGCAATACCATGAAAACCGGTCAGGGGATAAATTCCACCTGAATTTGCGGAATGCACAACTGCTGTTTGACAAAGGCCTGTACAAACAGGGGCAAAAAAGTCTGAGTAAAGCCCGGAAACTGGCCGAGGAGGGGGAAGAATTTTTGCAACTATTGGAAGTATATCGATGGGAGCATCAGATCGCCCACCGGAGAAATGATTACACCTGGATTGAAAATTACATTACACGCGGCCTGGAGAACGAATTTGACGTACTGGATAAATACCGGAATTTTCTGGAGTTTCAGGCGCTAAATGACCAGATATTTACCCCTTACTGGCGGAAAGGGGCCATCCGGAGCGAGGAAGAAAAAGCGGCTTTGAAACAACTCTTCGAACGCCCCTTGTTTCAATCAGTCAATAATGCCCGATCTTTTTATGCCCGGTATTTTTATCTCAACGCCCGGTTTTCCTATTATTTGTTCCTGGATGAACCCGGAAACGCTTATCCCTTTATCGTTTCCCTGGTTGAAATGTTTACAGGCCTTCCCGCCGGGCGCCTCACCGGGCGTCGCATTCGAAATTATATCAGTGCCCTGATCAATCTGTATGCCGTTCAGCGGCAATTGGGCAAATATGATGAAATACCCATTACGCTCGAACGTTTGAGGGAAGCGCCGGCAGAATCCCCCGATCAGGGGCGGCGGCTGCAAGTCAGAAGCCTCAATCTGGAAACGGATTTTTACCTTATGGCCGGAAAATTTGAAGAAGGCGTCAGGCGGATCACCCAATATTTTGACCCTGAAAATATCGCTCAGGAAGAGGTGAACAGTCAACAGCGTCTGGGGCTGTTTTACAACCTGGCTTATTTGTATTTCGGAGCTGGAAATTATGAGAAAGCACTTGATTGGGTCAATCGGCTCCTCAATGATCCCGATCTCAAAACAAGGGCCGACATCCACGGGTTCGGCAGATTGCTCAACCTCATTATCCATTACGAGTTAGGCAACGACCAGTTATTGGAGTATATCGTCCAGGCTACCTCCCGTTTTTTGTCGAGCCGGCAGCGGCTCTTCAAGGTTGAAGCGGTGATGCTCAAATTCATGCGGCGTTATCCGAAATGGATCACCCGGACAGATCGGCAAAGAGGTTTTACAATCCTCATTGAAGAGCTGGAGAAACTCAGGGAAGACGAATTTGAAAGGAAAGCTTTCGATTATTTCCAGTTCATTGCCTGGATGAAAAGCAAAGCGGAAGACAGGCTGTTTAAAGATGTTGTCCGGGAAAAGGTTTAATCTTTTTTCTTCTTTTTTCGTAGTTTCAAGATCAACTCAACGGGGATCTCGAAAAAATCTGCAATTTGATCGTCTGTCCAATCCGGCTCCTTTTTCATGAATGTTTTCAATAGTTTTTCCATGCCTTTCTCCATGCCTTTCTCCATGCCTTTCTTCATTCCTTTCTCCATACCTCTTTCGATGTATTGCTCCATGACCGTTTTGGCTTCTTTTTTCAAGGGAGCAGGCAGTTCCGTTTGCATTTTATCAAAGTTTTTATGTGTAATGGTTGAAATAGCATGAAGATAAAGCAATGAAATCCGGAAAAGAAAGATGCTGAGATTCCCATCGACAGGCAACCCCTGGGTGATCAACAAAGATAAAAAATTCCGATTTACACAAGCTTCGTTTCGCCCATGTTTCAATATTAAAAAAATGTTTCTGAGGAGTAAAAAGTTCAATGAATGTATCATTTTATCCGGGAGAGCCATAACATTGACAAAATGATATTCAAATCGGGGAATATAATCTTTCAGGGGTTCGAATAAATCCGGGAATAATAAATCAGGGCTTTCCTTTTCCCACTTTCCTTCTCCATGGTAAATAACGATTGGTATGCTCAATGTCAGCGGCCGACCCTGGTTAATATCTTCCAGCCAGATATTTGAAATATACCGGTGCAATTGCGGAAGAACCGGCACATCGGGTTTTTTGCTTTTATGTTCAAAAATGAAGGCTATTCGGGATGGGGTATTCCACATGGTTTTAGTAGTGTATACAACATCTGAAAAATGCTCTTTCAACTGATCGTCAATGAAAGAATCCTTTCCCAATTCAAGAGATTCCGGATTGATGGATTCAAGGACGGCGTCGGGAAGGGAAAACCGGAGCATTTCCATCGCAACGTCATGGATCTGGAGTACTGACTTGACATATTTATCATGCGGATTTTTGATAAATCCGGACAAATCGGACTTTATCTCCTCGAACGGTTTCTTTTTTTGAAATTTGGGTTTTGGCATGTGAGAGCGGTATAAGACGTTTTAATAATTTTGGGTTCTTATTTCTACAAAAATACACAATAAGTTTTATACTCGTTTAAAAAAATATAAAAAATAAAAACCTGCCCTCAATACAAGAGCAGGCTCAAAACTTCGATTCTTGGGATTGAAACTCGCTTCTATCAGGTATGTTTTCTTTAATGGCCTATGATCAACTTTTGCGTTTGAGACCTATTTTCCGATTCAACCCGGACAAAGTAGAAGCCGGGTTTCATTTCCGTCAGATCCACGGGGACTATTTGAGATAGGTCTGCGTTAACGGTCAGATTCTGTATTTTTTGTCCTGATGTGTTCCAGATAGAGAGCTGGACAGTCCCACTGATTTCCAAAGGGATTTGTACCTGGATAAAATCATTTGCCGGATTGGGAAAAACGGTCAAATTATGTTCATCAGGGTTGTTATTTTGCTCACGCAGGATTTCGGCCAACCTGATCTCCGGTTCGAACAAAAACCGGTCTGCAGTTGCTTCATCTGCAGCAGCCGGCAGGAAATGATCGCCCTTGATCAGCAAGATTGCTTCGGTGGAAAGGTACAGACTACCCTGACAGGCGACAACCGCCCGAACCTGCACCTTTTTATCTGTTCCCGAATAGAGCGGCGGCGTTTCATAAACTTCTTCATTGGCCCCGGGGATGTTGATCCAGCCCGTAAATTCGGTTTTGAACTGCCATTGGATTGTGGCGCCCGCGTAGTTGGTCAGGGTGAAATAGGTGGTACTCCCGGATTGAATAACGGAAGGCTCGACGTTGGCTTCTCCGCCGGCACAGGGCAGCGGGTCAATGAATAAGATATCTTCTGCAACACAGCCGTTTGCGTCGGCTACGCGCACCAGGTAAACCCCCTCGGGAAGATTATACACACATTTTCCGTCGCCCGCTTCTTCCTGGGTGTTCAGGTCGAACCACCGGATATGATAGGGTTCAACCCCGCCGGTTGCTTCCACACAGGCATACGATCCGTAAGGGTCAAAATCCAGGTTTGTGGCAATTGCGGAAGGTTCGTTGATTTTCACCGTCACCACACCGCTGCAACCTTCGCTGTCTGTTATCATAATAGTGTAATCCCCAGGCCCGAGATTCCGGAATACAAAACTGTTTTCATCCGGTTGCTCCCATATTTCCGGGCCTTCAACGATTGTATAAGGTGGAACGCCGCCTTTGACCTGGAGTTTGATGGCGCCGTCCTGAGCCCCGTTGCAGGAAACATCCCGTTTGCCGGTTTCCATTTCCAGGCCGGTGCTTTCCGGGATCAACACCCGAAGCAAGGTGTAACAGTTATTGTGATCCATCACCAAAACGACGTAATACCCGGCGGGAATATCTTCAGCGCAGCGGACAAAAGTGAGGACGTCTGCAACTGGATTCTCATACCATCCAAGGTCAACCGGCTGCCCCCCTTCGACGTAAGGCTGGCCGGTCGAATCAAATTCCACTTGGGGGATAACGGTCAGCGGACTGTCCCACCGCCATACAAAAATCTGGTACGGCTGCGTGCCGCCCCTGACGGAAAGGCACCCGTCAACCTCATCGGTACAAGGCAGGCTGGTGATTTTAAATTCGGCTTTTAAGGGGGCAGGTTCCTTGATTTCAATGATTTCGGCTACTGAACAGCCGTTTGCATCCAGGGTGATCAATTTGTAACTCCCTGCGGCCAATCCTTCAAAACAACCATTATCGCCTGCAATCCCGGTGTCGGTCGGACTAATGGCCGGATTCAGGAAAGTCGTATACGGAGGCGTCCCACCCTGGATCTTGAAGCAGACGGCTCCGGATGCCGTCCCTGAACAGTTGGCAGGGTAAACGATGTTCTCACGCTGGATGCCGCCTGCGTTTTCAATGACCACTTTTTTCCAGGCATAACAGTGGTGTGAATCCACTACCAGGATATAGTATATTCCGGGTTGGACGTTTTGAACACAAAAAGCTGGCCCTGTATTCGAGGTCGGATGATAGGGAATGCCCGAAGAGGGGTCCAGGCCGGTCCAATCAGAAACTGTTCCGAAAGGATTGTTCACAAATTGCGGAGGAAGCGTATTAAAGGCCCAGATATAGTAAGGGGGCGATCCGCCGCTGACAAAAACGCAGGCGTCAATCTGGCCGCAAGCCGAAGTGGTGACAGCTACTTCAATCTTGATGGGCAAAGGTTGTTTGACCTCCCACTTGCCGATACCCACGCAGATATCGCCGGTTGTTGTAACGGAGACGTTGTAGATCCCTGCCGCCAGCCCGGATATATCCTCCGTATCGGCCGTAAATCCGTCGGGACCTTCCCAATGGAAAAACAGGGGAGCGAGATCGATGTAAATATGCAAATCGATTTTCCCATCGCTGCCGGCGTTGCAATTTACCGGCTTCACATCCGCATCCAGTAAATAATCGATCACTGGAATATGAATGGTCAGGCCGCCCGTACATCCCTGCGAATCGGAGACTGCTACATGATATTGACCGGGATGAAGATCCTGAAAACAGACGGACAGGCCGGAGGTGGTGACGGGAGCATTGTTTGTGCTTTCTGAAAAGGTGATCGTATAGGGCGGGGCGCCCCCTTCGATCTCAATACAGGCGTCTGCCCCGCTGCAAAAAATCTGGATACTTTGCAACTGAACGCTCAATTCGCAGTTCGTCAGGGGCTGAAACGAAGCATCCAGTATCTGGGCCCGGGCGGGTGTCAACGCGGTAAAAAATGCAAAAAGGAGAAGCCGGCACAAGCGGCTGATCGGAGGTTGTAAGATCATGATTGCTGTTTTTGATGAAACCATAAAATTCATGATCCAAATTTGCAGGCAGGCTGATCCCAATACAACCGGAAGAATTATAAAACGTAGAAGTCCAGGCAAAAACAGGATATCATTCTGCCGGAGGTTTACGACCTTATGGAAACCAATTTAAGACAGGAAGGAATACGGAAAGACGAAAAACAGCGATTCCTGACCGAAATAACGGTCAGGAATCGCAACCAGATTGGTCAGTTAGCGCTTTTTTTGATGACGCGCTTATTTTTTTTAGGCCGGCTGTTGCCGTGCGAACCGCGCCAGATTTTACCGCGGCGGCTTTTTTTATCACCTTTTCCCATGGCGGACGCTATTAATGGTTAAGAAATTTTTTGCTCCTTTTTCTGCCCGGTTATCAACGGGCGCTGAAAAGGTTGACAAATGTACAAAAAATTCCCGAACCATTTTTTATTCCAACACCAAAGGGAGCCGTTTTGGGTATTTAACAGAATACCGGAATCCGATCTTGCTGACGGCGCCGGGTTTTATTTGTTGTTCCCAGGTCAGCCGACCTGTTTCGGCATCTACCTGTGCATCCCTGGCGTTTTCCAGTTTAACCTCAATTTCATCCGAAGTTGAAAGCGGGACCTGGTCCACAATTACAATATCAACAACCTGGGCTTTTGTATTCCGCACTTCCAAATCCCAACCGATGGTTTGTGTCACTTTCCCGCCGAGTGCCTGTTTGTCTTTGAACTGGCGGTCTTTGGTACGCGTAATGACGATGCCTTTATCCCGGCCAAGGGAGACCTCGAGTGTGTCCTGGGTAACTCCCGGGTTGAGATAAGTTTTACCTAAAAAAGCGCCCTCCAGGTATAAGTTGGCCTGTCCGGGTAAAAGGTTGTATTGATCCCAATCCGTGATCCGGGCTGTCAGGTAGGCGTTGAGGTCCAGTTTGGGCGCTGCGTAATAACGGTAGGTAGCCGGTAATTCATAAGCGCCGATCCGGACAGTATGGGGCTGCCCGTCGCCGGGAATATCATAAGGCGCCTCAATTTTGTATTGGCGGGTAGTGGTCTGTTCCAATTGAGAAACAGCGGCATAACCTGCATTGGCTTCCTGTTCTTCGGCCGCCTTAGCCGTTGGCGCCAGGTCCTGATCGGCGTAACGTCTGACGTTTTCTTTTTTTTCCAGGCGGTCATAAAGTGCCACGGGCGTTTCCGGATAAAGTCGCCAGACCTGTAAATCGGGGCGGGCGCCGGGTTCAGCAGGATTCCCGGTAGAAAGGCTGAGTTTAACGCCAGTCCAGTCTTCGCCGGAATTTTGAAAAACATCGGCCTTCAATTGTACGGAAACGGGTTTTGAGACGCTGACCACTTTCAGGTCGTAGCTCGGCCGCCAACCGGCGTTGCGGGAAAGGTAGTTGAGTGAAAACCGGGCATTCAGCGCTGTTTCGGCCAAAACGGTGACCCAGATTTCACCGCTGGCCTTTTTCTGAAACTGGGCCATCGTGGTGTTGAGTTGTTGGCGCACTTTGTCGAGCTCTTCCTGGAGCGTTTTTTTTCGTTTTTCAACCTCCAGTTTTTCCAGTTTGATTTCCCTGAGCTTTTTGCGGTAATAATCCACCAGGGCCTGGAGTTCTTCCATCCTGACCCCGTTTTGCTGGCCCCCGGTATTTTTGTTGGCCAGGATGAGGTTTTCTTCTTCGGTCAATACCAGAAGGTCGGCCTGTTCACGATTGAGTTTGTCCTGCAATGTTTCCAATTGAGCTTCCAGCTTTTTGATCTCCTCATTCTTTTCAAGTAGGCTGATGAAGTTGTTTTGGAATGTTACCGACAAAATCGTGAAATCACCGGTTGCACTAAATTGAATGCTGGCCGGGTCCAGGTCGGGAGATAATCCTGTGAATTTCAAAACAGACTGGCCTGCGGGAACATTACCCTGGCCGGTGCGGGAAATCTGTGCGCCTTGCCGGAAAACACTGACTTCCTCGATTGCAGTTGGGATGGTCTTTTCAGGGCCGGCGGCCTGAAGGCTGTCTGCGGCGAGAATACCCAAAAAGATGCATAAGATCCTGTTCATAGGTAATTTGGTTTTATCATTAGATGCGATTGTCCGACAATTTGCACACAAAACCTGGCAAGAAGGCCGTCTTTTTTATCTACCTTCGCAATGAGCAACAAATCTCATATTAAAACAGGCGTAAGCCTGCCACTGTTTCATCACTGCTGTTACAGCCAAAAAGAACTTGTATGAACAAAACAATCCTTTTTTCCGTTTTGCTCGGCTTATGCTGCATATCCCTCCAGGCGCAGGATAAGGCCGATGAAAAAATCAATACCATTATCCGCAAACACGGCCTTGAGCAAAGCCAGGTAATGGAAACAGCCAGTTGGCTTTGCGATGTTTACGGGCCGCGCCTTACCGGGTCGCCTATGTTGGATAAAGCCACTGCCTGGGCGCAGGAACAATTAAAAACCTGGGGACTGGAACAGGTACGCACGGAATCCTGGGGCCCTTTTGGCCGCGGGTGGGAGCTTAAACATTTTGAGATGCACGCCACAGCGCCAAATTATTTTCCGATAATCGGGTATCCAAAAGCCTGGTCGCCATCCACGAAGGGATCGGTCAGCGGAGAAGTGGTCTTTCTGGATGCAAGCGCAGTGGAAGACCTGGAAAAATACAAAGGCAAGCTGAAAGGCAAATTTGTTTTGACGGATACATTGCGCGCTCCCCAGCCCTGGTATGAGGGTACGGCCAGCCGTCTGGATGCCGAAGATTTGCTGAAGATGGCCAATGCCCCTGCGCCGACGCCAAGGAGTCTCCGGAACTTTGGTCCCCGCAACGGTGAATTTTCCAGGGCCCTGACGGATTTTCTTTACCAGGAACAGCCGCTGGCTATGATCGACCGCAGTTTTAAAGGCGACCAGGGCACGGTATTTGTTTCCGGCGCCAGAGCTAAAGAAGGCAATGCACGCGATGAGAAGGCTGAGATCATTCCGCAGGTTACGATATCGGTAGAGCACTACAACCGGATTTTCCGTTTGCTGCAGAAAGGAATGACGGTCAAACTCGCCATGGAGCTGTCGGCTGAATATTCCAATCCCGATGGTATGGAACACAACATCATTGCTGAAATACCGGGAACCGATCTGAAAGACGAGGTGGTCATGTTTGGCGCTCACTTTGATTCCTGGCACACGGCAACGGGAGCGACTGACAATGCCGCGGGTTCCGCTGTAATGATGGAAGCTGCAAGGATCCTGATGGAAACCATAAAAGAAAGCGGCGTTCAACCGCGCCGGACGCTGCGCATAGCATTGTGGACGGGGGAAGAACAGGGTTTACTGGGTTCGGTAGGATATGTCAGCCAACATTTTGCAGAAATGAAAGGCCGTACAGCCCAATCTGTCAAACCGGAACAAGCCAAAATTTCCGCGTATTATAATATGGACAACGGTACCGGGAAGATCCGCGGGGTATACATGCAGGGCAACGATAAAGTAGAATCCATTTTCAGGGTTTGGCTCGATGCCTTCAAAGACCTTGAAGCGACCACCCTTTCTTTGTCCAATACGGGCGGTACCGACCATCTTTCATTTGATGCAGCCGGAATTCCGGGATTCCAGTTCATCCAGGATCCGATGGATTATTCCACCCGGACCCACCATTCCAACATGGACAACCTGGATCATCTGGTGGCAGACGACCTCAAACAGGCAGCGACGATTATCGCATCTTTTGTCTGGCATACTGCCCAGCGCGATGAGATGATCCCGCGCAAACACCTGGATTTGGGAGATGCGCAAAGCGGTGGGAATTGATGGTTTTTAGTTTAAGATCGTTTACTTTGGTTTATGGTTGTTCATTGTTGTTCATGGTCGTTAACTGCCGTTTTTAAACCGGATATCAACGACAATCAACAATAATCAACAATCATAAACCATATTGAACACTCCCAACTATCGTTCAACCACAAACCCCAGTTTCTCCAAATCCTCGTAAAATTCCGGGTAAGATTTCACGACCACCATCGGGTCGTTGATCGCAAGCGGGCCAAATGACGCGAGCGGGGCAAAAGCCATAGCCATCCGGTGGTCTTCGTAGGTGTTGAAAACCGGATGGCCGGTCAGATCCGCCTTTCCTTCACACGCCCAGTATTCTTTTGGCGTTTTATCCATAGCCAGGGGGGAAAAACGGACATTTATTTTTCCAAGTTCATCGCGCAATGCCGAAAGACGATCCGTTTCCTTTATCCGGAGAGTCTCCAACCCGGTAAAGACGCCTTTCACGCCCATCCCGGCACAAATAACTGCCAGGGTCTGAGCAATATCCGGGCATTGAATAAAATCCCACTCAAAAGTCCGGGCAAGCGGCCGGCCATTTTTCAGCAGCCGGGCTCCGTCAGCATTGAATTCCGTTTTGATGCCAAAATTTTCCATGATTTCAACAAGTGCGCTATCCCCCTGGACGCTATCCGGGAAAAGTCCGTCGAGTTGCAAGTCCAGTTCTCCGGCAAAGGCAGCCGCTGCATAATGATAAGAGGCAGCCGACCAGTCGGCTTCCACCCGGAACGGCCGGGCCTCGTAATCCTGAGGAGCGATATAGATAGAATTGCCTTCCCATTGATGGCGGACGCCAAAATAGGCCATTTGGCTGAGGGTCATTTCAATATAGGACCTTGAAACGATCTTTCCCTCCAGATTCAGCGTCAAACCGCTTGGCAAAACAGGCGCCACCATCAGCAAAGCAGAAACAAACTGACTGCTGGTTCCGGCTGAAATGGAAAGACTGGAAATTCTACCCATCCCGGAGGGTTCGCCGATCCGGAGCGGCGGATATCCCTCCCGTTCCAGGTAGTCAATGTTTGCACCCAGGCGCCGCAAGGCTTCTACCAGAACGCCTACTGGTCGTTGTTTCATACGCTCGGTTCCGGTCAGGATTTGTTCTCCGGGCTGTAATGCAAGAAAGGCCGTGAGGAAACGGAAGGTAGTGCCGGCAGGCCCCGCGTCGCGCACGGGATCTTTGCTTTCCAGCAACGTTTGCAACAACCGGGTGTCGTTCGCATTGGCGAGCCGGTAGATTTCGAATGGCTGTTTGCAGAGCGCCCGGATGATGAGGGCCCGGTTGCTGATACTTTTAGAACCGGCCAGATCGATCCTGGTTTTAATGATCTTATCCGGTTTGCGGAGGTTAAAGATGGTCATTGAAGGTAAAAATTGTAAAGAAAGGCTCTTTGGAGACCGGGCCGGTTATGATTGCATCACTCTTCCTCTTCTTCCACTGCATTTTTGCGCCGCATTTTTTCATCCGATTTTTCATAGCGTTTGATGATCTCCTTCACCAGGCGATGGCGAACGACGTCATCAGCAGTGAGATAAACCGCTTCGATCCCTTCGAGGCCTTTGAGCAGGTCGATAGCGCGCTTCAACCCCGATTTCTGGTGGAAGGGCAAATCGATTTGGGAAAGGTCGCCCGTAATGATGCATTGGGCGGATGGCCCCAAACGCGTCAGGAACATTTTGATCTGCATTGTAGAGCAGTTCTGGGCCTCATCCAGGATAATAAAGGCGTTGTCCAGCGTCCGCCCGCGCATGAAGGCAAGGGGTGCGATCTCAATGACCCGCGTCGTCATGAACTGGTTCAGTTTTTCAGCCGGGATCATATCGTCCAGCGCGTCATAGAGTGGTCGCAGATAGGGGTCGATTTTTTCTTTAAGGTCACCGGGCAGAAAACCGAGGCTTTCGCCGGCTTCCACGGCAGGCCGGGTCAGGATAATTTTCCGGACTTTTTTATTTTTCAGTGCCCGTACGGCCAATGCAACCGCGGTGTAGGTTTTTCCGGTTCCGGCGGGGCCAATGGCAAAAACGATATCGTTTTCTTCTGAGGCGCGGATCAGTTTTCGCTGGTTTTGGGTTTTGGCCTTGATTTGTTTGCCCTCGCGACCGAACAGAATGGTATTTCCTTCGCTGGCAGCTACCCGCGATTCAAACGGATTTTCACCGTTCATCAAATCGGTTACAACCTGAACGGAGAGTTCATTGTGCTCCTTGAGGAGGCGAACCATTAATTCGAACTTGGACTTGGCCTTTTGGGTCAGTTTTTTGTCGCCGGATATTTTAAGGTGCTGTCCTCTGGAGGTGAAGGTCACATCCGGAAAAGCTTTGCGCAGAAGATTGAGTTTAATGTCGTTTTCTCCGAATAGTTGGAGCGGGTCTACTCCTTCCACATTCAAAATGATCTCGCTCAATAGGAATTATTTATTTTGTTAAACCACGAATGGCCTTCATACAGGTTAATAACTCATTTCAGGGGCCAAATGTTCCATCCCACTACAGCAAAGTTAGTGATTAAAACAAATCCTTTCCTCCTGAGTTCTTTGGGTTTTTTAATTTTGCTGCTGCCGGGCTGATTTACAAACAATGAGAAATTATGCCAATTGTAACGCTGACCACAGATTTTGGATGGCAGGACCCCTACTTGCCCAGGATCAAGGGCGGATTATTGTGTCAACATCCGGGGATCACGCTTGTCGATATTACCCATGACATTACCTGTTACGATATTGTGCAGGCGGCCTTTATTTTTAAAAACGCCTGGCAGAGCTTTCCCGAGGGAACGATCCATCTGATCAGTGTGAATGATTTTTACCAGGGTCGGCCACATTTTCTGGCTATCCGGCACAACGGGCATTATTTTCTTGGGCCGGATAACGGTGTTTTCTCCCTGGTGTTTTCCGAAATGCCTGAAGAGGTTTTCGAACTGCCTGAGACAGAGAACGATCCCATGCAGTTGAAAGATATCTATGCGGGAGCGGTAGGGCATATTACCCGCGAAAAACCTTTCAACGAGATCGGCAGGGTGCGCGAAGCGATCGAACACCGGATCACGTTCCAACCGGTCCTGGGGCCGGCCTATATCCGGGGTTCGGTCATCCGGGTTGATCATTTTGACAATGTCATCACGAATATTAGCCGGGCGCTTTTTGAAAAAGTAGGATCAGGCCGAAATTTCAAACTCCATTTCAAGCGGAATGAACCGATTACCAGCCTTCACCGGCATTACCACGATGTACCGGTTGGAGATACCTTATGCCTGTTCAATTCGGCAGAATTGCTGGAAATAGCCATCAATATGGGCAGAGCAGGGAGTCTGCTGGGGCTGAAAGTGGAAGATACGGTGCAGATCGACTTTGAGCTGTTGTCGTAGATGACCGGTTAACCTAATCCTTCTTTTCCCATCTTCTGTACTGGGCAGTGTCCTCAAAGACCCTGAGCAGGATGAGTCTTTCCTGGATGGTGAAATCAATATTCCGGCGGCTAAAGACCTTTTCGATGGTTTCAAAGGCCTTTTCGGTTTTGAAGGTCTGGAACCCGCTATGTCCGCCCCAGGAAAAAGAAGGGATGAAGCTGCGCGGGAAATCGCTGCCGAAGACATTGCAGCAAACGCCGACGGTGGTACCTGTATTAAACATGGTTCCGATGGCGCATTTGGAATGGTCAGCCATGAACAACCCGCAAAATTGCTGGCCGGTGGGTTCAAATTTTTCGGTTGTATAATCCCAAAGCCGGACTTCGGCATAGTTGTTTTTCAGATTGGAGCAATTGGTTCCGGCGCCGATATTGCACCATTCCGCAATCACCGAATTACCCAGATAACCTTCATGGGCTTTGTTGGAGTAACCGAAAAAGACGGAATTTTTGACTTCTCCGCCCACTCTGCAGTAGGGGCCGATGGTGGTGGCGCCATAAATTTTTGCGCCCATTTTCACTTCGGAATTAGGGCCCAGATAAAAAGGCCCCCGGATGGCTGAACCCTCCATTATTTCGGCATTGCGATCGATGTAAACGGGGCCGGTAGCGCCGTTGATGAAAGCGCATTCTATTTTGGCGCCGGGTTCGACAAAAACGTTTTCCGGCGCCAGAACCTGGTTGGATTCGCTGATCGGTTGTGAAACCCTCCCATGCGTCAGCAGTTCAAAGTCATCCCGAAGCGCTTTGTCGTTGTATAAAAAAAGATCCCAAAGGCGGTTGATCTTGACAAATTCCGTGTCTTCCACGTCGCGTCCGCGAAGTTCGTCGAAATCTTCGTCGTTGATGAGTTTTTCGAATTGGCGTTCATTCAGCCTGGCGGCGATCAATTCCTCACCCTGCAAATAGGCTTCGTTAAAATCCATTTGTCCGAGGATGCGGATCAATTGCGGAGAGGGGAGTACGGAACCGTTGATGAGGTAATTATCCTTGCCGTAGTCGAGCGGATATTTTTCAGCGAGGTAATCCTGGGTGATATAGGAAACTTTGGCATTCATCATGCGTTCCCATTTTTCCCGGATGGTCAGTATACCCATCCTGATCTCGCCTACCGGGCGGGTAAATGTAAACGGGCGGAGGTGCTCGCGGACCTCGTTGTCGAACAGAATAATATTGGCCATAGGTTTGGGGTTGGCGGCTTTGCGATCGTTTTCTCTGTATACAAAAAAGTCCCTATCGGCTGAGAGGGACTTTTTTGGTTGGCTGCCAAAACATCATTCGATCAGGAATTCTTGGCAAACTTGGAATTGGCGAACTTTTTATTGAATTTGTCAATTCGGCCCGCGGTATCCACGAATTTCATTTTACCGGTAAAGAACGGGTGGGAAAAACTGGAAATTTCCAGTTTGATCAGCGGATACTCTTTTCCGTCCTCCCACATGATCTTTTCTTTTGTAGGCGCGCAGGAGCGGGTAATGAAAGCGTGATCGGCGGAAAAGTCCTTGAAAACCACCAGCCGGTAACTTTCCGGATGCGTATTCTTTTTCATAACAAAATGATCTTTTCAATAAGGCTGCAAATGTACGGTTATATTTTGGAATTACCTACAACTTGCGCCTGAATTTTATCAGATTATTTCACATCTTTGACCAGGACGGCGTCCTGAAGGGTGTAGATCAGCCGGTTGATATCGGAATCGTTCAACTCCAGTTTGCCTTTCAGGACCACGGGTTCGGCGGTATACTGCACGGCTTCTTTTGCAAACACTTCCATCACGGTCTCGGGTCCGGCGCCGCCGCAAAAGAAACACATGTTGTAAGGGAAAGCGGAAAAAACGAACTCTTTATGATTTTTATATCCCTCTACCGGGATGATATACCCTTTGACGGTAACCGTTTTGCCGCTCAAAGCCTGGATCTCCTGCCCAAAAACAGGGACGTCGACTTTGAATCCAAGCATTTCGTCGTATTGTTTCTTGAAGGTTATTTTACCCAGGGTTTTCCACAGGTTCTCATTGGCATCCTGAGCCTGGAGACCCGAAACCATGGCAAAACATACCAAAACCGTAATACCGGTCCGTATTTTTTTCATTGTCAGATTGATTTTCATAGACTAAACGTCTGAATCTTCAAAAAGGTCGTTAAGGAAGTTAAAAAAATCACATTCCCGGTCAGCCGCCAAAAACCTGTTTCAAATCCGGTCAATTGGCCGTGAGCAATCTGTTTGTGATCATTACCCGCTCAGATGGCGGAGGAGAACTGTTTCAGGAAACGGGAGTCGTTTTCAAAAAACAGCCGGATATCGTTCACCTTGTACCGGAGAATGGCCTGCCGTTCGATGCCCATGCCGAAGGCAAAGCCGGTATATTTTCCGGAATCAATCCCGCAATTTTCCAGTACCTGCGGATCGACCATGCCGCATCCCAGGATTTCCACCCAACCGCTGTATTTGCAAATATTGCAACCTTTGGCGTCGCAAATGAAACAGGAAACATCCATTTCCGCACTGGGTTCGGTGAAGGGGAAGAAGGAGGGTCGGAGGCGGATTCGGGTATTCGGCCCGTACATTTCCCGGGCAAAGTAGAGCAAGGTTTGTTTCATATCCGCAAAGGAGACGTTTTCGTCGACATAAAGGCCCTCCACCTGGTGGAACTGGCAATGTGAACGTGCGGATATGGTTTCATTGCGGTACACCCTGCCCGGTGCAATGATCCGGATAGGCGGCTGCTGGCTTTTCATCACGCGGGCCTGTACCGGCGAGGTATGGGTGCGGAGCAACATGGTCGTGCTGTTGAGCAGGTAGTAAGTATCCTGCATATCGCGTGCGGGATGGTCTTCGGGGGTGTTCATGGCGGTGAAATTATGCCATTCATCCTCGATTTCAGGGCCTTCCGCCACCACAAATCCGATGCGTTCGAAAATGCGGATGATCCGGTTCATCGTAATGGAAACCGGATGACGCGAGCCCAATACCCAGGGCTCTCCGGGCGCGCTAAGGTCCAGATTGCCGGCGCCTGCGACATCGCCGGCTGCTTCGAGTTGTTCCCTGAGGGCGGCGAATTTTTGCTCGGCCGATTCTTTGGCCTGGTTGATCAGTTGCCCGAATTCGCGTTTCAGTTCATTTGGGATGTTTTTAATTTCTCCCATGAGGGTTTTGATGACGCTCTTCGACCCCAGGAATTGCAGGCGGAACTGTTCCAGGGCTTCCTGTGAATCCGGCTGTTGGGCTTCGATTTCGCCGATCAATTTTCGGATATCTTCAAATACCGGTACGGACATTTTATCAAATTTAGCGGCGCAAAAATAATCAATTATTCGACCTCAGATATATTCTTCGGTTTCAACGGTATTTAAAACCGTGGTCCGGGGAAATTTAGCCCGATAGTACAAGCCGGCAAGTATCCCGAACACAAAACCCCCGATATGCGCCCACCAGGCCACCCCGGAAGTTTCGGCGGTAGGAATGGAAAGGGATGCCACCCCGTTCTGGCCCTGCTGGAATATCCACAGACCCAGGAACAGGAATGCCGCAATCCGGAAGGTGAAAAAGAAGAAGAGCACTTTGACTCGGGAAGTCGGGAACATGACCAGATAGGCGCCCATCACCGCGGAAATGGCCCCGCTGGCGCCTACGGTCGGAACGGTGCTTGCCGGATTGAAAAAAACATGGGCTGCGTGGGCCGCCAATCCGCCCAGGATGTAAAAAACGAGAAACCTGAAATTGCCGACGGTCGCCTCGATATTGTCGGCAAAGACCCAGAGAAAAAGCATATTGCCGATCAGGTGCATCCAGCCGCCGTGCAGGAACATGCTGGTAATGAGGGTGTAAAGGTCCTGGCCATAAATGGTTTCTACCGGAATGGAACCATATTCATGAATAAAGGCATTGAGTTGGGGGCCGCTCATGGAGTTCTCCACCAGGTATATCAAAACGTTGAAAGCAATAAAACCATAGCTGATCAGCGGGAAATGCCCGCCTCTGACCTGGTCGTCGCCAATTGGAAAAAACATAGCGGTCCGGTTTTCTTCAAAAAATATAGCAACAACAATTGAATCCAAATAGTTTCCCCATAAAAAACTAGCTTTGCCTTCTCATATATCCGGCGCCGGTTCTCCGGCGCGGCCAAAAGAAAGCAAAACAACTCAATGCAAGGCGCCCTGCAAATAGCCCGGCTTTTCGGGATTCCTGTAAAGATACACTGGACCTTCGGCCTGATCTTATTGTGGCTTGGATTAACAGCCTATGTCAAACAGGGCGCTATTAACTGGGAAAACCTGTTGTGGTCGGTGTTCGCCGTTTTTACGCTGTTCATTTGTGTTATCCTGCATGAACTGGGCCATGCCCTTACGGCGCGCCGTTACGGGGTGAAAACCATCAATATCATGTTGTTGCCGATTGGCGGGCTGGCTATTCTGGAAAGATTGCCTGAGCGGCCCTTGCAAGAATTGTGGGTAGCCCTGGCCGGCCCGGCGGTTAATTTTGGACTTGCTTTTCTTTTTTCCCCTTTTTTACTGTTTTCCGATCCGGAAAAGCTTTGGCGGCAATGGATTTTTCTGAGGCGGCCGGGCGGCAACGTATTCACCTTTGACATCGCTGCCTGGGAATGGTTCGTATTCAGCCTCATAGTACTGAACTTTGCCGTGGCTGTTTTTAACCTGATCCCGGCTTATCCTATGGATGGCGGACGGGCATTGAGGGCCCTGCTCAGCCTGCGTTTTTCCAGGATCAAAGCGACCCTTTGGGCAACCCGGGCGGGGCAGTTTTTTGGCTTGCTTTTTCTGACCCTGGGCCTGTATTACAGCAATTGGGCATTGGTCATCATCGGCTTTTTTATTTACATCGGCGCGGGCTCCGAACGCAGGTCTGCCCTCAACCTTGATTATTTGAGCCGCCACAAGGTAGCGGACCTTTTGCGGACTTCTTTTAGCCGGCTGTATCTCCAGGACTCCCCCGCCAGGGTAACCGAATTGGTTCGACACGGCCTCGAACGACATTTTCTGGTATTCGACGAGTGGCAAACGCTGCAGGGGACGATCGACAGCTACCGGATCGAGCCGGAAAAGACCGCCGATAATGCGGCCGACCTCGGCAAATACCTGGAAAGAGCCTATTTTTCGCTGATGAAGGATGACCCGCTTTCCCTCGCCCTGGAAAAATTCCAATCCAGCCCTTCACGTATCCTGCCGGTTTATGAACGGGACCGGCTGGTCGGCGTGCTGGATGAATCGGCGGTACAGGCTTTGTTGAAATCCCGGAACAAAGTTTAAAAGCGGGTAATTTTTTAAATGGACCATAAAGGCACAAGGACTCCACAAGGATCACAAAGAAAAAAAGCTGCAAACAGAACCTGGATCGTCCGATATTCTTCTACTTTTTTTCGCGCCGTATCATGGGGATCCGAAGCCCTTGTTCGGAGGACCCGATCAGAACATCCAGCCTTTTTAGCCGGGTTTCTTCCTGTTTGGCACTCATTACCCACCAGACGGAAGGCTGTTTGGCGGACGAAGGCAGTTGCTGAAAAAAATCCCAGGCCTTTTCATTGGCTTTGATCTTCTGTTCGTAGGCTTCCGGGAGGATCACATTTTTTTGTTCGTAGGCATAAATTTTTGATCTTTCATCATTTCTTTTTTCAAATGCAGCCAGCCCGGCGGGTTTCATTAACCCGGACCGGGTCAGTTCTTCCACTCGTTTTATATTGACGGCACTCCAGGTGCTGGATTTTTTGCGGGGTGTAAACCGGATCTTGTAACTGGAATCGTCGATGGATTTCCGGATGCCGTCGATCCAGCCGAAACAGAGGGCTTCGTCAACCGATTCGGGCCAGGTAATGCTCTCCCGGCCGGAACCTTTTTTGTAGTAGCCAACCCATACTTCCTGCAATTTGTCGTGGTTGATTTCCAGCCATGTACGGAAATCAGCTTGCTGTTTAAAAAAGAGTGGATCCATTCAACGTTCATCTTGTTCCCCCAAAGTTAAGGATCTGTTCCAGAACCCGGTCTTTGCCCTGCAGATAATCTTCCATCGTGTTTTCCAAGGGCAGGTCTACTTCGAGGTAAAGGGTTTTTCCCAATTCCGGCCAATGGTCTTTGATGCGGGTGGTATAGGAAAGCTGCAGTTTTGAATTTGGAAGAACGGCATATTCGTTGTTATCTGCGCCGTTGGGTTTACTTCGGCAAACCTCTCCTGCCAGAATGGCGTTTACCTCCTTTTTCAGGAAAACCGATGTCACCATGGCCGCAGAAAAGGTTCGACGGCCTGTTATGCCAAAAATTTTCCCTTTTTGGGCAAGCCAGGGCCTTTTGGACAGTTCGTTTATCAGGGGTCGGCTGAGATTATAATTGCCGCCGTTGTTCCACCGCAGGTCGATCACCATTTTTTCCGGCTTTAACCGGTCAATCTCCTCGAACATCTCTGTTAAAAAATGTTTTATGGAAGGCCGCCCTTTTTCGTTTTTAACCTGATTGAACTGGAAATAAATCGTTCGGGATTCGGGCAGGTATTCGTACCAGTAATATTGGGCGGTATTTTTCAGGTACAGAGGCGGCGTTACTCCGGCCAGGCGCCTTCCGTTCACCCAAGTCAGTTTTTGGTATTCCTCCGGTGAGACGGCGGCCAATACGCTGGATTGTCCACCTTCGAATTCAAGCGATAATTGGGTCGGGTCTTCGCCGATTTCCAGAAAATGCAGCAACCCTGGAAGGATAAAAATATTGGGCGCGGCGTAATACCACTCTGCTTCATTGTCCCTGGCCAGCAAGGGCGTCACCTTGTTAAAGACCTCGTTTACCGGAACGCCGCCTATTTTAATCACTTTTTTGCTCACCAGGCTGCTATGGGTTTCGGAAGCAGCTAAAACGTAAAGAACTTCTCCAAAATATTGCAAAACAAGCGGAATTTTTCGAAAACCGGCAGATGGATGGGACAAATCCAACTCGGTATGGCCGTCGTTGAGGCTGGCGGTCAACCGGCTCATGGCCGCCATTACGGCTACCGGCTCCATGTCCCGGATTTTGGCGTGGAGCTGATCTGAATGGCTGGAAAAGGAAGCAGGAATTTCGCCGTAAAGCGCCTGGGCTGATTTTTCCAGTTTACGGATGAGGAAATCAAAATCTTCCAGCCATTGGGTTTTTGTCAGTGAGAAAGGTTGCAAAAAAGACTGGGTGCAGCATCCAAGGATGGCAATGAACAGCAGAAAAGTACGGGCCATGATTTTTTTTCACAAAAGAAGCGGTTCGTGACCCGGTTGTCAATTATAGGGCCCTGATTCCGGTTTTTCCCCATCGGGAAATAAAAAATCGCATCCTTTTTCTTCCCAATAACGCCCGGGCGTAGTGCCGGTCATCTTTTTGAATGCAGTGAAAAACGCTGATTTGGACTTGTACCCCACCGTGTAAGCGAGGTACTCCATTTTTAGCTGGCCTTCGGATTGTATGATCAGCCTTTTCGCTTCCTGGATGCGGAAGCTATGGGTGAGTTCGAAGAAACTGGTGTTCAATTCGTTATTGATCACCTGGGAGACGTGGTGGGGTTTCAAACCGGTTTTTTGGGCCAGGTCGGCCAGGGAGAATGCTTCGGACAAATAAGGTTTGCCATTTTCTAAAATATCGAATATTTTTTCTGCCTGTTTTTTCTGCAAGTTTTCCGACAGTCCGGATTTTTGGTATTTGGCTCCGATGGTAAGTTTGAATATGCGGGTGTCGCTGATCAAAAAAAAAGAGATGGAATAGGTAAATAGGGAGCTGAAAACAGCGCTTGCATAACCCGGGAGCGGATGCCGGAAGAAAATGTGGCCGTTGACGATCCCGCCTTCCGCTAAAAAAATGGTAATTGCTGCCATGAGGCCCAATCCATGCAGCAAGAGCAGCCATTTTTTGGTATCTGTAAAAAGGGGTGTCTTTTTTTTTCGCCATGCGCTATATAAACTGGCAATGGAATAAGCCAGCAAGTGAATCACTATACCTTCCACGACTATTATGCCCTGAATATCAAGCGGGTCGGTCGGAAAAGCGTGCTGAACCTCCAACAACGGCCTTCCGGGATGATAACTACGGATAAAGGCATTGTATTTGCAGGCATAAGGTTGGACAAAAAAGAAAAAAGAATATCCCGCATACAGCAAAGAAGGCAGATAATGGATGGCCTGGCGCCAAAATGGCCGGGAACTGCCGGTCAAATTCAAGGTGTAATGGTACAACAATGGGCCCAGCAACAAGACCAAAGGTGGGGTGACATTCAGGAAATGAAGCGTAAAAACCATATATCCAGAATGGTTCAGAAAGGATTCTGCGGCAATCAGCAGGAGGCAGGCCATAAATACAGCCAGATAGAGGTTGCTCCTGCCGGGAGGTTTGGTCAAAAAGAGGTAAAACAAAACAAAACCCTGGATGATTCCGAATAAAATCAGGGCAGAAACCAGGTCAATTGAAGGCTGGAAGGTTTCCATTTGTTAAAAAGACTGCGTCCGGGCAAATATGTTGCATTGAAAAACAGGAAGACCAATAAATCAACCCCAGAAACGGAATCTGTTGCGCCATTATTCTTCCGGCGGCGCCTTATCCGGTACAGGTGTTATTTTGGGCTGAAAAAAATAGGCATAAACCAGGATTACAAATACGCCGACCATCACCGAAACATCGGCCATATTAAAGACGCCGGTTTGGATCAGGCCGAAGTCGATATGCAGAAAATCCGTTACGGAGCCATAAAGTGCGCGGTCAATCATATTCCCCAATCCGCCGCCGATGAGGAAACTGATGGCGATAACGGGTATCCGGGGCAGGTTCTTTTGGGTGAGCAGGTAGATAAAGCCATAAGCCAGGGCCGCCAGCGGAAGGATGAGCAACAACAAGGTTTTTGCAGGCCCGGGCAGCGAATCGCCAAGGCTCAGGAAAGCGCCGGTATTTTCCACTTTGGTCAGGATAAACCGGCTGGTGATCAGCGGAATGGTTTCGTGGTATTCGAGGTTTTGCCGAACGAGCGATTTGGACACCTGGTCGCAACTGATATTGGCCGAGATGACCGTGAGAATGGCCAGGATTCTGATAGCTTTGGATTTCATTGTATTTCGGTTGACTGCTGAACCATTAAGGGCGCCAGGATGATTAAGGAACAAGGGGAGGACCCATGTTGTTCTTTTGAGGGAATCAAATGTATGAAACGGCGTTATGATTGGCGACTGTTCGCCATGAGGTGCAACTGTTGCACGGTGTTCCAGTTGCGGGTAGTGGCCTTTACTTTCAGTTTTTTCTCAAAAAGGTTGTTCGACAATTTGGAGGTTCCGTACCCGTCCGGACAATGCAGGTAAACCTCCTTGCCTTTGAGTACACAGGATTCGGAGGCTGCTTTGAAAGGTTGTATCTTTTCCATCAGGTCCGGATCGGGCGCTTCGTCCAGGAAGGTTACGTGCAAGGTTTTGGGGTCGTAGTCGAGAGAAAAAGGGATGCCATGCAGGATTTTTTCCCATTCTTCCGCATCCCGGATGATGACGGGTACGTTCATGCCGAAATTTTGCAGAATTTTTTCCTCCAGTTGTTTTTCCAGGGCCCGGGGGTCGGTTTTTTTGTATTGAAAAACAACGTTACCACTTTGGATATAGGTCCGGACGCCGGTAAACCCCATTTCACCGAGGCAGGCCCGGAGGTCTTCCATTTTGAGTTTGTTCTGACCGCTCACGTTGATGCCGCGGAGGATGGCGATGTAGTTTGGCATGGCCCGTGTATGTTTGGTGTGCAAAATGAGGGCATTTTCTCACTTCCGCAAGTTTCGGGTTGGTTTTGAATTGCCAACCGCTCAAATTTGACCGCCAACCGCGCATTTACAAACAGAACAATATTTGAACTTTCATTTCTTTGCACAGGATAATCAATATCACCTTTTTTAAACGAATCAAAATGATCCGCATCCCAACCGTTGCAAGCGCCGATCAGGACCTGGACCCAAAGGACTGGAAAGCTCTGCGCGCCCTTGGTCATCAAATGATCGATGATATGATGGATTACCTGGAGCAGATCGGCCGGGGGCCCGTATGGCGGCCCATGCCCGATGCGGCCAAGGCGTTCCTCCGGGAGGATATACCCCAAAAGCCGGACGATCCTGTTGCAGTGTATGAAGCGTTCAAACAATATATCCTGCCATACAACAAAGGGAATATCCATCCCCGTTTCTGGGGCTGGGTACAGGGTACCGGTACGCCCTTCGGCGCTTTGGCAGAATTCCTGGCTGCATCCATGAATCCCAACGTCGGCATTGGAGAGCACGCGGCGATGTACGTCGACCGTCAGGTGATCGAATGGTGCAAACAAATGATGAATTACCCGGCCGAGGCATCGGGCATTTTGTTGAGCGGCGGTTCGATGGCAAATATCACGGCGCTGGCAGTGGCGCGCAATCACCAAGCCGACGGCTTGGGCATGGATGTCCGGAGATCCGGGTTGAAATCCCTCTCCGGCCAACTGACGTTGTATTATTCCACAGAAACACATAGTTGCATGCAGAAAGCCGCGGAGGTACTGGGGTTGGGTATGGATGCGGTCAGGAAGATCAGCGTGGATGCGGATTACCGGATCAACACAGCGGAACTGGAAACGCGGATACAGGAAGATCTTGCCGCGGGTAACCTGCCTTTTTGCGTGGTTGGCAATGCAGGAACCGTCAACACTGGCGCCATTGATCCGCTGGATGAATTAAAAAGGATTTCTGAAAAATACGGCCTTTGGTTTCATGTCGACGGGGCGTTTGGTGCGCTGGCCAAACTGGTTCCGGAATATGCGGAAACTTTAAAGCCCATTGAACAGGCGGACAGTGTGGCCTTTGACCTGCACAAATGGATGTATATGCCCTACGAGATCGGTTGCGTACTGATCAAAAACGCGGAAGCCCACCGGAACGCTTTTGCCGTAACGCCGGTTTATTTGTCGGCGGAGCAAAGAGGTCTTGCAGGCGGCCCCGATCCGATGAACAATTTTGGACTGGAACTTTCGCGCGGGTTCAAAGCCCTTAAAGTCTGGATGTCGCTGAAAGAACACGGGCTGGAAAAATACAGCAGGATGATCCGGCAGAATATTGCGCAGGCGTTTTATTTGGGCGAGCTTGTCGAAGCCGACGAAGCGTTGGAACTCGTGGCGCCCGTGACGATGAACATTGTTTGTTACCGGTACCGCGAAGAGGGATTATCTGAAGAAACACTCAATAAGCTGAACAAGGAAATCCTGATACAACTCCAGGAACAAGGTATCGCCTCGCCTTCGTCGACGGTGTTGAACGGCCGGTTTGCCATACGTGTGGCAAATGTCAACCAGCGGAGTAAAAACGCTGATTTTGAGGTATTAGCCAGGGAGACGGTGCGGATTGGAAAGGTGTTGACTGATGACCGGGTTTAATTGGCGATGTTGGGGTTTGGGGTTGTTTGGGGTTGTTTGGGGTTGTTTGGACATTCAGTTTTTTAAATGCGGGATGATTTCCGAAATTTTTTCCACGGCCCGGAAATTCGGATGATCTACATGGTGGTCAATTTTTTCATGCGCCCAGGTGGTATGGTAGGGAACGTGGATGCCGTGACCGCCGAGGGAGAGGACCGGCAGGATATCCGATTTAAGGGAATTGCCGATCATCATAAACTCCTCTGGCCGGATATCCAGGTGTTTGATCAGTTTGAAATAGTCTCCTTCCTGTTTTTCGGACATGATCTCGATATGATGGAAATATTTTTCGAGGCCTGATTTTCTGAGTTTTCGTTCCTGGTCGAGCAGGTCTCCCTTGGTGGCGATCACCAGCCGGTAACCGGTTTTTAAAGCGGCCAGCACCTCTTCCACCCCGTCGAGCAATTCGATGGGTTTTTGCAGGAGTTCCTTTCCGTATTCGATGGCTTTTTCAATCACATCGACGTGGACGGTTTTGCCGGACACCCGGATGGCCGTTTCGATCATGGACAGCATGAAGGCTTTGATTCCGTAGCCGTAAAGCGACAGGTTCTGCATTTCGGTTTTAAACAGTTCCTTTTCTACGGTATGGTGCGGATGAAAATCTTCCAGAAGGCTGCAAAATTTCTTTTCCATTTCCTGGAAATAGGGTTCGTTTACCCAGAGGGTATCGTCTGCGTCGAATGCGATTACTTTAACCGTCATTGCGGGTAATTTTTGAGGTCTTGTGTTGGGCAGTTATTCATTCAGCAATTTTCCAATCTCTCTCCAGGTAATTAATCTGATCCCTTCCTGCGCCAGGATTTTCCGGCAGATCTTGCTGGTGAAAAAGTCAAAGTCGGCCTGCCGCCAGGCGGCGCCCCAATCCGGATGGTCTACGGTGACGCCTTGCATTTCAGCATTGTCGTAGGCCAGGTGGATGAGGAGCACATTGACGCCCGGTTGCAGGTTGCGCAGGGTTTTTTCGTAGTATTTGGCCATGCCCTGTTTAAAATCGTCCGGCAGGGCGGTGAGTACGCGATCAACTATAATATTTTCGCCGGCCATTTTTTGGCGGGTATCTTCCGGAAACTGCTGCAAAAATTCGGCGCTGAACATGGCCGGCACGCCGTATTCGCGGCCCAGGCGCAGGTACAAATCCAGGAAACCGGTATTTGCATTAAAAAGGCAGCCCATATGGCTGTCCAAATGGGTCGGTTGGATACCCATGGCCCTGGCTTTTTCGATCTGGGCGCGCAGTTCTTTTTCCACTTCTCCGAGGCGGGCGTTGGCGGCGAGGTCGGCGCAATTGTCATAAAAATACCCGTCCGGATCCAACAGGCTGCTTACTTCGCTTCGAGCCGCAGCGGGGCCCCATTTGAAATGTTTCCATTCGCTGGTGAGGGTGAGGTGCAGACCCAGGTCGTGGTCCGGGTGGATTTTGGCGTAATCCGCCACTTCGGGCAGCCATGGACAAGGGACCATGATGCTGGCGGAATTGACCAAACCTTTTTCAATCCCTTTGAAGCTTGCCTGGTTTTGGGCATGCGCTACAGCCAGATCGTCGGCGTGTACGATCAGCAATTTGGTATTGGCAGGATAGCCCAACCGCTCAGCGAGGGATGATTGTCCTTTCGAAGAGACGACAAAGGCGCAGAAAAGGCAAATGACGGCAGAAAAACGAAAAAACGATGCATTTCTCATATGGCTCATTCCCGATTTGTTGAGCTAAATTAGGTTGAAAAACGGCAAAATCACAACAAACGCAAAATTTTTACCGGAACGATCAGGCACGGATCAGATCTCCGTCACCACCTTTTTCACCGGCGAACGCATTTCCGGGTTCAGACTGTTCAAAATAGCCTCCTTTAGAACCTCCACCAGTCTTTTTTTTACAAAATGCCGGTAGGTGACCAGGCTGATCTCCCGGACAGGCGCCGGGGATTTAAAAAAACGGATATTGTCGCGCTGTTCCGGTTTGAGGTCCTTCAGCGCCAGTTCGGGCAGGATCGTGACGCCCTGGTACGTATCCACAAATTTTTTCAGGGTTTCGATGCTGCCGGTCTCGAAATCGAACTGGTGCACCGCTTTTTCCCGCTTTTTCAATTCACAGAGGTTGATCACCTGTGTGCGCAGGCAATGCCCTTCCTCCAGGAGCCATAGCCGGTTGACATCGATATCATCGGCCAGCAGGTATTTTTTTTTCATCAGTTTTTCACCCGAAGAAGCATAAACGACGAACTGTTCGTAAAAAAGCGGTTCCTCGCGCAGGGACGGCTGGTTGAGAGGGGTTGCAAGAATGGCAATATCCAGCTCGTTTTGCTGTAATTTCCGGATGGCATTCTCCGTCATCATTTCGTAAACCTGCAAAGTGACGAGCGGATATTGTTTGAGGAACGACCGCATGAACAACGGCAGGAGATAGGGCGCCAGGGTGGGGATGATGCCCAGTTTCAGTGCGCCTTTCACTTCCCCTTTTTCTTCCTGCACGATCTCTTTCATGCGGCTGACTTCCTGCAGGACGATTTTTGCCTGCAGGATAAGCTTTTCACCCGTTTCCGTTGGGACAACCGGATGTTTGCTGCGGTCGAATATCCGGACTCCCAGTTCTTCCTCCAGCTTTTTGATCATCATGCTCAGGGTGGCCTGGGTGACAAAACAGCGCTCGGCCGCCGTGACAAAATGCCGGGTGGCGTCCACCGCGGCGATGTATTCCAGTTGCTGTAAATTCAAAGGTATCGATATTGTCTATGCAAAGATAAGAATTATCAATTTGATTTATTGATTTATCCTCGACAACCACGAGCGCAACAACAAAAGACCTGGCCAAATGGAAAAAGGTTTAACAGTGCGGGAATTCCTAAAAAGCTCTAAACAGTTTTCATTTTACTGCTGATCTGTACCGGATGGGTCAGCGACCAATGCACCGGACATTTATCGGCAATTTCCATCAATCTTTCCCGTTGCTCGTCGGTCAGGTCGCCGGTCAATTCGATCTGGCATTGCATGCGGGTGACGTTCTGTGTTTTATCCCTTTCCAGGCTCACCTCTACTTTGATCTCCTCCAGGTCCCATTGTTTCCGATCGGCGTACATACGCAGCGTGATAGTGGTGCAGGCCGCCAGGGCGCCGCAAAGCAGTTCGGAGGGTGCGGGGCCCAGGTCGCTGCCGCCTTTGTCTTCCGGTTCATCCGAAAGGATCTCGTGCCTGTCGTTTTGCAGCGTGGTTTTGTAGCCGGCTTTTCCGGTCTTTGCAGTGATTTGTATCATGAAAACTTTAATTAAGAAAAACTCAATCCCAATCCCCGGTAAGTAACGGCTTTTCCGGCTATTTTCCCATCCCGGACCAGGAACAATTCATTAAAATGTTCACACAATTCCCCGGCTTTGGCGTGGCGCAGGTAAACCGGATCGCCGATCTCCAGCGGTTCGGGGCCCGGATAAAACACGGGGGTTTGCACTTCCCCTGCGCCTTCGTTTTTGTCGAGCCGTGCGCCCGCCGGCAAATAAACCCGGGGCGCTTTGATCCGTTCCACTCCACCGGAAGCGATATAGCCGCCACCGTGGCAGGTATAAACCCCGGGCTTCGGTATCCGGACCACCTGGACGGCGTACAACAGCGCGGGTTGCAGCCGGAAATTCTGGTAGTTGTCGAACAAATGGGGCGCATAAAAGCCGGAACCCACCGTGATCTCTGTAACGGCGGTTTCTTCGGCGGTGCTTTCCATGCTGCCGGTTCCGCCGCCGTTGACCAGCCGAAGGGTTGGAAACTGGTTTTTTAACAGGTCAACCGCTTCTTTTCGCCACGACCCGATCTTTCGGATGGCTTTTGCCTTCAGGCGCCGGATCGCCAGGTTTTTTAATCCGTTGCCGGGGATCCGGTCGCCCAAACCGGCGATTTGCGCTTCATACCCCATAATGCCTTCCACACGGATATATTCGCAGTTTTTCAGTTTTTGCATGAAGGCGTACAGTTGGTCGCGGCCGGTGATGGGCGACCGCCACACGCCAAAATGCAGAAATTTCAGGTCAAGCGACAAGTCAATGTCTACACAAACCGGAAAAACGACCCCTGCCCGGCGACCCGCCTGCTCGATCAGGTCGAGGTGAACGGCATGGTCGACCATCAGGCAGATCTTTTTGCCTTTTTTCAGCGCCCGGCCGACGGCTTCGATTAGCGATTCCTCCACCACGGGGTAACCCAGCAAAATATCATCAAACCCGTTTTCTGCGAGATAGAGCGCTTCCCGGCCGTGAAAGGCCATGATCCCCCGGATGCGCGGATCGGCGCCGAGCAGGTACCTCAGGATGTCGGGAGAACGGACGGACTTGGACGCAACGCGGATATTTTTTTTCCCGGCCCTTTTCACCTGTATCCGGATGTTTTCGTCCAGCAATTCCATATCCAGAAAAGCGTGGGGAAAAGCCCGGCCGGTCAGCACGGATTTGTAGTACGGGTATTTTTGATCTGGCGTCATGCTGTTATTCCAAAAACGGACTTCAAAAAAACATTCAGGAAAATTCCGTCCGGGTCCTGGTTTTTCCGGATCGCGTTGAAGGTATCAAATTCCGGGTACCGGGCGGCGTATTCGACCCCCTGCAAGGTATGGATTTTTCCCCAATGCGGTCGTCCGCCGTAGGCCAGAAAAATGGGTTCCAATGCAGTAAAATAAGGTCTGAAGTCTTTTTTATGGTAGGCGTGGCAGGCGATATAGGCCGAGTCGCGCCCGTAAGCCGGGCTGAGCGGGATGTTGTCGGCTTTGGCCGTTCGGTTCTCCAGCGGGAATACAATGGATGTAAAATTTTTGTTCACCTCCCGGGTCACGTCCCGCATGCAATCCCCGTAAGCTTCCAGCGGGATATTGTACTCCATTTCGTTGAAGCGGACGAGGCGGCGGGTGCAGAATACCCGGTCGCTGCGGTCGACCTTGCGGTACCTGCTGACGGTGGCGGCTGAAAACCGTGATAAGGCGGGGGTATAGGACGGGAAACGCCGCGACAACTGGCAGACCAGCAGGAAACCGTAATTTTCCAGCAGGTATTCCTGCACAAAATATCGGATGCCGCTGTTATTAACCGGTTTTTCCCCGGTGATGTTCCCTTTTTTGGTCATCACCAGGTCCGAATGCGGGAACCAGTAAAACTCGAAGTGGCGGTTGTCACGGTTCAGGTCCGGGAAGGCGTCCAGTGTAGGTTGCAGGCCGGCCTTTTCGATGACCAGTTCCAGATTGTAGGCCGGTACGCATTGCAGCGTCACCTCTGCGATTACCCCTAGGGCGCCCAGCGATATTTGCGCTGCGCGGAACAGGTCGGGGTTGCGGGTATCTGAACATTCTACGATCTCGCCTTTGCCGTTCACCAGGCGGAGGGCCTTCACCAGGGTGCTGATATTGCCCAGGCTGGCGCCTGTGCCATGGGTACCTGTGCTGACGGCGCCTGCCACGGACTGGCGGTCGATATCCCCCAGGTTGGCCAGCGCGAGGCCATGCGCGGCCAGGAGTTTGTTGAGTTGGTACAGGCGTGTACCCGCTTTTACGGTGGCGGTCATGGCGGTTTTATCCACGCCAATCAACCCCTGGTACCGGTCGAGACTGAGGAGGATGTCAGGGGTGGCGCAAAGCGAGGTAAAGGAGTGGCCGGCGCCGATGGTGCGAATGGCTTTACCAGTTTCGAGGGCGCGGAAGACGATCCTTTGGATTTCCTCTTCCGAGGCGGGGTATTCCATCGTGGCGGGGAACCACTGCAGGTAGCCTGACCAGTTTTTCATACGGGTGGTTTGAGTCGGTTAGGAGAACGCGAAGGTAGGGATTTTGAGGGATGATTTTTCAGGGAATATTCGAATGAACAAACAAACCTTATTCCCGCGTCCACCGGATCATATGGGGGAAAGGCAGCGTTCCCATGACCTGCGCCTTGCCGGGCGAAGCGGCAAGCCCCATCCATTCAAGCAAGGGAAGCCCGATATAATTTCCGTTGTTGAAGTTGGACAAATGCCAGTCGCTCTTGCCCTTATACCCCTGGTCGTGGAAAACCGATGCGGGGTCGAGTCCGATGGCTTTCGCAGCGGCATACGACCATAAAATAGCGGCAATTTCGTCGCCCAGGGCGTTCGGATCGCCGTCACCCGCCTTGCCTGTCAGGGTTTCCGGGCGTTGCGAAACAGCGATATGCCCGGCTTCGTGCAGGAGATCGCCGGGGCTGAGTATTTTGTCCGGTTCGTATTTTATACGGCCCTCATCGATGGCGATACCGGGTAAAAAGGTGTCGTCGCCGAGGGTTGCCGGTTCGGTTTCGATGCCGATCCCGTGCAGGAACTGCCGGATCATTTCCACTTCCATGGCGCGGTTGATCATCGTGCAAAGCCAGTCGTCGGCAAGGCAGTCGAGCACAAGGTGCGTGCGTGCGGTTTTCCCCCCATTTTCCACACTGTGGGGCTTGCTGAAATCGGCATACCACAGGGTTCCGGGCGTCATGTATACCCGGTTGCCGGCCACCCGGAAATCCACCTCGCTGTTGGTTTCAATGGCAATATGCAGTCTTAATTCTCGGGTATCGCCGGCGCCCATATCGTCGCTATGCTCCAGGATCTGCGCACCCGGGCCCAGGCGCATGAGGCGGACCGCCCCCACCGGACATTTGAACTGCCCGACCACGGATTGAAAATAGGGGCAGTCGTTCAACAGCGCGGTATCTGCATAAAAACCCGACATGGCGCCAATGGGCGCAGCGTGAATGACCGCTGCATGCCCTGCAACCGACCGGAGCGGTGTTATGCCCCAATGCCCCAGGTATTCTTTGGTATTGTAGTGGTTTTGCCAGGCATCGGCGGGGATGCGCGCCAGATCGGCGGCCAGTTGTCCGGCGTCAAAGGTCATCGGGAGGGCCACTGCGTGCAGGGGATATTTCAATTCCATGGATTTCAGGATTCGGTTAAGGGTTGTTTTTGACAAAAAGAGCAGAGAAGTTCTTGTGTTTGTTCGTATTAATCAAGTGGGCGCCTATTATACATCAAGGCCGAATAAACGCCGGAATCTTGCCCTCTCCACTTTTGCATTTTGCATTTTGCATTGAAAATCAATTTTTTAAATGTAAAATGCAAAATGCAAAATGTAAAATGTGAAAGTAGCATCCCCGTTAATTGCCCGGCAGTACGCCTCCCCCCAACAACCCCATCCGGTACTGATATACAAACCGCGGGGATTGCGCATACAGCTCCCGGTAACATTCCAGCGCCTGCTCGCGCAAACCGGCATCCTCCTTATCCAGGTCCGACATCCAGAACAGGATAGAGGCTTTCTGGTCCAGGGTCAGCCGCCCGTGCAGCAGGCCCTCCAGGTTGGCACGGGCGCCGGCCGGATCGCCTTTTTCAGCGTCAAGCCGTGCTGCAAACAGGTCGGTTTCAAAACACAGTTCCGGATTGCCCAATTCGGCGGCCAGGCGGATCGCCTCACCGAGGATGGCTTCGGCGTCCTTCAGGTTTTTGGTCGCCAGCAGGACGGCGCCTTTTTCCACGAGGCTGGAACCCAGCACCAGCGGATTGTTGATGCTCCGGGTGATGTCGATCGCCCGGTTGTAATGTTGCAGCGACCGGTCGTATTCTTTCAGGTAAAAAAATACGTCTCCAAGCGTATTGTTGGCTTTGGCAATGCCTTTTTTATACCCCAGATCTTCACAGATCATCAGGGTTTTCTGGAGGTAATCGATGGCTTTGTAAAATTCGCCCCGGATGCTCAGCAATTCGCCGATCAGCCCCAGCGCAATGGCAATACCCTGTTTGTCGCCCAGTTCTTCACAGAGTTCCAGGTCGTACCTGAAATTTTCCATGGCCTCGTCGTAGCGTCCTTTCCGGAGGTATACGTTGCCGAGGCAACCGGTGGCGATGGCTTTCAGCATTTTATTGCCCAGTTCATCCGCAAGGGCAAGGCCTTTTTGTTGGCTTTCCAGCGCCAGGTCGTAATCTCCCTTTTCAAAATAGACGATCCCCAGGTTGGTGTACAGGGTGGCCATGCCCTGTTTGTCGTTGTTGCGGCGGCATATTTTCAGTTGGCTGCTTTGCACCTTGATGCCTTCGTCGTAATTGCCCTGGTTCATATGGGTCAGGCCCAGATTGGCCACGATCTGGGCGTTGGTTGCGGCGCCGGGATGCGCGTTGGTCAGTTGCATACTTTGTTCAAAATACGCTTTGGCCTCGGGGTATTGGCCCTGGCGGAAGTTCAGGTTCCCAAGGTCGCCGTAAACTTTGGCAATTCCGACTGTATCTTCCACCGATTCAAATAATCCTGCCGCGATCTGCAGGTAGGTCATGGCAGCGTTATAATCCCCTTTCAGCATCAACAACCGGCCCAGGCTGTTGTTGGCTTGCCCCAGCAAAAGCACGTCCCGTGATTTTTTGGCGGATTGCAAGGCTTTGGTATAGGCTTTTTCGCAGGCCTCCCAATCGCCGATCAGTTCTAGCACCCTGCCTTTTTTCAGCAAGGTCCTGATCTCATCGGCCACATCTGTCTGCCGGCTCAATTTTTGCAAAAGCCGTTCATAATATTCCAGCGCTTGCTGATTCTGGTAATTCCGCCGCGCGTAATCGGCCGCTTTGCGCAGGTATTCGCAGGTTTTATCGAGGTTGCCTGCCTGCTCGTAATGGAAAGCGAGGTCTACATACCGGGTTTCGATGCTTTCGGGGTAGAGGCGCTCGATGGTTTCTGCAATGAGTTGGTGCAACTGTGCAAGGCGGGTGCGCAACTGCATGCTGTAGGCCGCCTCCCGCAGGAGCGAATGCCGGAAAATATAGCGCAGTTCGTTCATAGCCTGCCAGATCTGGCCCCGTTCGGCAGTTTTGATCTGTTCCCTGAGCAACATCGGGCCCCCGCCGCCGGGTTCACGGGCAAAGGCTTCCTGTTGTTTCATCACCTCCGACAATACGGGCAGTTCAAATTCCCGCCCGATCACTGCCGCGGCCTTGACGGTTTCTTTCACCAGGGTGGAAAGCCGGTCGATCCTGGCGGTCAGGATGGCGTTGACAGATCCGGATAATTGTACATTTTCATCTTCAATATTCCACAGCCCTTTTTCTTTTTGCAGGAGGTGGCTCTCTGAAAAGTATTCCAGCATCTGCTCCAGGTAGAAGGGATTGCTGTTGGTTGTGCGCAGCAGCAACTCAAAAAACGCCTTGCTGATCTTGCTGCCCAGCCGGCTCTCGGCAAAAGCCCGGACGGCTTCGGGGCTCAACATCGCGAGGTCGATCTCCAGGTACCCCAGCCCGAGGTTCTCCAGGCGCCAGCGGCTGAAAAATTCGGGTTTGACGCCGTCGTCCTTGTACCGGGAGGTTACCAGCAGCAAGATCGGGAAGCGGTTCATGTACCTGACCAGTTCCTGCGCCAGTTCCAGAGAGCTGTCGTCGATCCAATGCGCGTCTTCCAGGGCGATCACCGTAGGGCCGAACAGGGATTCGGCAAGCAAAAGGTTGGCGATTGCAGACAAGGTATTCTGGTACCTTCCTTTTGCGTCGAGTTGATCCCAGAGGGAATCGGGATAATGCAGGCCGATCAGGGCTGCCAGAACGGTGCGGGTGCGGTGGAGTTCGTCGGTCAGGCGGTGCGATTCTGCATGTTCGAGGGCGGATAACCGGCGGATCAGATGGTCGAAACGGTTGTCGAAACCGATCCGGTTGTCCACTGCCGAAGCGTCGTTGGATTGTTCGAAATAATTGCGCAGGAAGTATAAAAAGGCGTTAAAAGGCTTTTTCAGGATCTGATCGGCCTGGCATACCAGCCATTTCAGCCCGTGGGCTTCCTGGAGGGTATTCTTCAGTTCGAAGGCCAGCCGGCTCTTGCCGATACCCGCTTCGCCGTAGAGGACCGCGACGCCGCAGGGTTTTCCCTCCAAGATAGGCTGGGCAAAATCCAGCAATTCCTGGAGTTCTTTTTGGCGCTCCACGATGGGGCCCGTGTAACTCGCAATATTCTCAAAATCCCGGCCGGTCAATTTGAAGGTCGGAACATTGCCTTTGATCCCTTTGTATTTGATATCGCCTTTGTGGATGAACTTGAACTGTTTCAGTTTTTTCAGTTCGGCGTCCACCAGGGTTTCGCCCCAGTCGGCATTGATCATCAGGCGGGCAGCCAGGTTGATCCGGTTGCCCACTGCTGCATACTGGCACCGCTCGGCGCCCCCGACAATGCCGGTGTACGCCAGGCCCATGGAGGCGCCTGCCCTGAAATGGACGTTTTTGGTCAGCTCATCATTTCTGGCGGCTTCGCGGAAGGAAAGTACAAATTCAAGGGCGCGTTCGGCATTGTTTTCAAAAGAAACCGGTGCGCCGAAAAGGATCACCATGACAGCGCCTTTGTCGCCAAATTCGATCTCCTTGAAATAACCCGCAAAATTGACCGCCTGTTCGAGTACCAGTCCTGCGAATGCGCTCAATTGTCTGTGGCTTTCGATCCCTTCAAAAGAAAGGAAGACTGCGACAACCGTCCGGAACTCTCCACCTTGCCGGTAATTGAACACGGCATCGGGCAAAAACCGGCTGAGGATGTCCGGGTGCAGCGGAGGCAATTGAGGGATTGCAGCAGGGTCAAGATTCCCGGTGACGATCGAAGCCCTGACGATTCTGAAATACTGCTGTTTGGTTTCTTCCAGCGCCAGCGGCAATCCGGTGAGCCAGGGTTGCAGGGGCCGGTCGGCCACAATTTCACCGTCGCCGGCGTAGGTCTGGCAGGCAGCGCAGCCGTCGATGGGTTCACCCCGGAAGTAGAACGCCTTGTGTTCCCCGCCTACGATCCCCCATTCCACTTCGCCGCATGACAGGCCGATCTTGATGCCGATCGTGAATTCGCCGAACTTCGACTCTTTTTCTTTAAAAAACCGTTTGGCCAGAATAGCGGCCTTCACCACGGGCAAAACTTCTGGCCTGCCCCCCGAACCGGGAAAGATCGCAACAAAAGCATCTCCTGCAAAATAAGGGATAAATCCGCCTTGCTGGTAAACCAGGCTGACCAGCGGGCCGAAGATTTCATTGAGGATATTGGAAAGCTGTTCCGCACCGGGGGTGCCTTCATGCATCAGCGTTTCCGTCAGCGGAGTAAACCCCGACAAATCCACGCACATGGTAAAAGCCCACATCTTGCCGTTGGTACGGCCGGCCAACCACTCGTTTTGTATAAAATGTGGAATGAGATTTTTCAACGCATGCACAATTAGGCCATCCTGAAGTGATCCCCAGAATACGGCAAAGCTAGCAAATTTGAACCTAAATCAGGATATTGTCAGCTCCGGGAAAACAACCGTATCGTAAATGAACCCTTACTTTCCTACAAACGACAGGATATCTTCCACAATTTCGCGGTGGTTGGCCAGGCGCGGCACTTTATTCTGGCCGCCAAATTTGCCTTTTGCCCTCAGCCAGTTGTGAAAAGTACCCGGAGGCAGCAATTTCACCCTGGGCCTTTCGAGGGCTATGCTTTTAAATCGTTTTGCTTCGTAATCCGAATTAAGTTTTTGCAAATTGGAATCCAGCAATTGATTGAACTGTTCGACGTTTTCAGGCGGCGTTTCAAATTCGATCAGCCATTCGTGGCTCCCTTTTCCCAACCCCTGAAAATAAACCGGGGCGACGGTGTAGTCAATCACCTTGGCGCCGGTAATCCTGCAGGTTTCGGCCAGGGCCTTGTCGGTGTTTTCTACCACGACTTCCTCGCCAAATGCATTGACAAACTGTTTGGTCCGGCCGGTGATCCGTATCCGGTAGGGGGTTACCGAGGTAAAGGTCACCGTATCGCCGGGCAGGTAACGCCACAGCCCGGAATTGGTGGTGATGACCATGGCATATTGTCGCCCGGGTTGAACGGCCGACAAGGGAATAGCGGTTGGAAATTCCTTTCCCCATTCTTCCACCGGCAAAAATTCGTAATAGATCCCATTGTCCAGCAACAGCAACATATCTTCCCTGCCAAAATCATCCTGAACGGCAAAATAGCCCTCCGAAGCGTTGTAAATTTCCTGGTAATTCACGGCCCCGGAAGGAAAAAACTCCTGGAATTGGTCCTTGTACGGGGCAAAACTTACGCCGCCGTGAATGTAACCCTGAAAATGTGGCCATACTTCCAGCATATTGGCTTTGCCGGCCACCTCCAATATCCGGCGCAGGAGGACCACCGTCCAGGTAGGAACGCCGCCGATCATGACAATATTTCTTTCATTGGCGCCGGCCAGCGCCAATTTTTCAAGCTTATCCTCCCAATCGGGCAGTAAGGCCGTCTTGAAATCAGGCGTAAAAAAAGGCCTGCCTACCCAGGGCATATGGCTGATCATGATGGCGGAAACGTCGCCGACCATGGTCTGGGGGTACTGGGGGTAGGCCTGAAGACTGCCCCCCATGAGCATGCTTTTGCACTCGAATTGCCGGGCGTCCGGGCGGTTGTGGTAAAACAGGGTCATGGTGTCCCAGGTACCCCGGATATGACAATGGCGCAGGTTTTGGGGCGTGACGGGAATGTACTTGCTTTTGTTGTTGGTTGTGCCGGAGGATTTGGAAAACCACCGCACCTGGCCGGGCCATAACAGGTCCCTTTCCCCTTTCATCATCCGTTCGATAAAAGGTTTGAAATTTTCGTAATCCTGGACAGGGACCCGTTGGGCGTATGCCTCCGGGGTGCGAATGTCCCTGAATCCGAAATTCCGGCCCCAATCTGTGGAATGCGCTGTTTGCAACAATCGTTTCAGGCAGGCGGTCTGGCTTTCAACCGGATGGCGCATAACATAGGCCATCCTGCGATAACGCTGGGCATAGAAGACGTGAAATGCACGATTGATCCACTTCCTCATAGTCGCTCGTTCCTACGGATATACAAGGCAATAGAAGGTTTGGTTCATTTGGGTAGAAATAACCTGCAATTTTCTGCCAAACACCTATGAATGGTGTGTTAAACCCACGGATAGTTCTGTTTTCAAAAACCGGCCGGTATGGCTTTCCGGATGTTCTGCAACCTCCTCCGGGGCGCCCATGCATACGATCCGTCCGCCGCGGTGGCCGCCTTCAGGGCCAATGTCGATCACATAATCGGCCACCTTGATCACGTCCATATTGTGTTCGATAACAATGACGGTATTGCCCTTTTCAACCAATTTGTTCAAAACGGCGAGCAAATGGCGAATATCTTCGAAATGGAGGCCTGTCGTCGGTTCATCCAGGATGTACAAAGTTTGACCGGTGTCTCTTTTGGACAGCTCTTCTGCCAGTTTCACCCGCTGGGCTTCGCCCCCGGACAGGGTGGTCGCCTGCTGGCCAAGTGTGATATACCCCAACCCGACTTCGTCAAGTGTACGCAATTTTCTGTATATGGAGGGTATGTTTTGAAAAAATTCTACGGCTTGCGCCACGGGCATATCCAGTACATCATTGATGGATTTGCCTTTATACAATACTTCAAGCGTTTCCCGGTTGTAGCGGCGGCCCATGCATTTTTCGCATTCCACGTAAACATCCGGCAAAAAATTCATTTCGATCACCCGAAGTCCCGACCCTTCGCAAACGTCGCAACGCCCGCCTTTTACGTTGAAGGAGAACCGCCCGGGTTTGTAACCCCGTATCCTGGATTCCGGCAATTCGGAAAAAATCTTCCGGATATCTGTAAAGACGCCGGTGTAGGTTGCGGGGTTGGACCGCGGGGTTCGCCCGATCGGCGACTGGTCGATCTCGATCACTTTATCCAGGTGTTCCAACCCTTTGATGCTTTCGTAGGGCAATGGCTTTTTCAGGCTGCGGTAAAAATGCTGCCGCAGGATCGGATAAAGGGTTTCGTTGATCAGAGAAGATTTTCCGCTGCCCGAAACACCGGCGATACAAATAAAAACCCCCAGCGGGAACCTTACATCCAGGTTTTTCAGGTTGTTCCCGGCAGCGCCGGCGATCTCCAGGAAATGACCGTTGCCTGTTCTTCTTTCCCGGGGAACTTCGATCATTTTGCGGTTGCTGAGGTAATCTGCTGTCAGGGAATCCCTGCGAATGAATTCAGAAGGTATGCCCGTCGCCACTAACTCTCCGCCGTGTGCGCCGGCGCCCGGCCCCAGGTCGATCAGGTAATCAGAGGCCATCATGATGTCCTTGTCGTGTTCTACCACGATCACGCTGTTGCCGATATCCGTCAATTCGCGCAAAGCTTCTATCAGTTTCTGATTGTCGCGCTGATGCAAGCCGATGCTGGGCTCGTCGAGGATATAGGTGATGCCGGTCAATTGCGACCCGATCTGGGTGGCGAGCCTGATCCGCTGGGATTCTCCGCCCGAAAGGGTGCGGGCCGGCCGGTTGAGCGACAAGTAATCCAGGCCTACATGGAGCAGAAAACCCAGCCTGAAACGGATTTCCTTGATGATATCACGGGCGATCAACAACTGGCGCTCCTGCAAGCGGCTGTCCAGGCCTTCCATCCAGACATAGAGGTCTGTGAGGTCCATTTCCGTCAGTTCGGAAATATTTTTTCCGTCAATCAGAAAATAAAGGGATTCCTTCCTCAGGCGTTTTCCCTTGCACTCGGGGCAATCATCGATGGTCATGAACTCTTCCACCCAACTCCTGACTTTTTCCGAAGAAGAATTTTCGTACCAGTGTTCCAGCATTTTCACCAGGCCGTTGTAGGCAAGGTCATAACTGTAATCGCCGCCGGCATATTCCATTTTAATGCTCAGCTGGCTGTCGCCGCCGTACAGTATGATCTGCATGGCTTCAGGCGGGATCTCATTGACAGGGGTTGAAAAAGAAAAATGATACTTTTTCGCCAAAGCGCGCAATTGTTTGAACACAAAGTTCTCGCGCGCTTCTCCCAACGGGGCGAGACCGCCTTCATTGATGTTTTTGGCGCCGTCCGGGATCACCTTCTCCAGGTCAACCGCGTTGATCTGCCCGAGTCCTTTACAATTCGGGCAGGCGCCGTAGGGGGAGTTGAAGGAAAAGGAATTGGGCGAGGGTTCCTCGTAGGAAACTCCTGAAGTGGGGTCCATAAGGTGTTTGCTGAAGGTATGAACTTTCTCCTCATCGGCCGCCAGGACAAAAACCAGGCCGTTACCCATTTTCAGGGCAGTCTGGAGAGAACCGGTCAGTCTGTCTTTCCGATCCGCCCCGACTTTCAACCGGTCGACCACCAATTCGATATCGTGGATCTTATACCGGTCGACCTGCAGGCCGGCAGTCAGTTCGATGATCTCCCCATCCACCCGCACTTTGCTGTAACCTTGTTTTCGAACCTGCTCGAACAGTTCCCGGTAATGTCCTTTTCTGCCCCTGACCAGCGGCGCAAGCAGCGTGATCATTTGCCCGTCGAATTCATTGAACAGGCGTTCTTTCATCTGCTCTTCCGTATAGCGCACCATTTTCTCCCCTGTGACATGGGAGAAAGCTTCGGCTGTACGGGCAAAAAGGAGCCTGAAAAAGTCGTATACTTCGGTTACTGTTCCTACCGTAGAACGCGGGTTGCGGCTGGTGGTTTTTTGTTCGATTGAAATGACCGGGCTCAAGCCGGTGATCTGCTCAACTTCCGGACGTTCCATCTCACCGATGAACTGCCGGGCATAGGCCGAAAAAGTCTCCATGTACCGCCGTTGCCCTTCGGCATAGATTGTGTCGAAAGCAAGCGATGATTTGCCGCTTCCGCTGATCCCGGTCACCACCACCAGTTTGTTGCGGGGGATGCGTACATCGATATCTTTCAGATTATGCTCTCTGGCGCCGATGACACTGATGTAATCCTCCGCATTGTTGATATCCGGATCCGGTAGGTTGACGATATTTTTTTCTGCCATGATCATCTGAAAATAGTAGGCCCAACTTAAACCCACTTATCGCGGAACTTCGATTTTTTTGAGAATGTCCCGTATTACATCCCGGATATCGATGCCCTCCATTTCCTTTTCAGGCGTGAGGATGATCCGGTGATTGAGCGCCGGAAAGGCCACGTACTGGATATCGTCGGGGGTTACAAAATCGCGCCCGCTCAGGGCAGCGGCTGCCTTTGCGGTCCGGAGGATCGCCATGGACGCTCTCGGCGACGCTCCCAGAAAAAGGTCGCCGTTATTCCGGGTATCGTGCACAATAGCGGCGATATAGTCCATCAGCTCCTCGCGGATAAAAACCTGTTCGACCAGGCTTTGGCATTCTTTCAATTCCTGTGCAGAAAAAACGGGGTTTACCTCAGCCGCTTTTGCCAGGCGGAAATCGTTTTGAAACCGCCTTAAAATGGCTTTTTCGTCGGCCAGGCCGGGATAATGAATATTAATTTTCAGCAGGAACCTGTCCAGTTGGGCTTCAGGCAGTTTGTAGGTTCCTTCCTGTTCGATGGGGTTTTGAGTTGCCACGACAAAGAAGGGAAACTCCATCGGGTAGGTTTCGCCGTCGACGGTCACCTGGTATTCTTCCATAACCTCAAACAGGGCGGATTGGGTTTTGGCAGGCGCCCGGTTGATCTCATCGATCAGGATGATATTGGAAAAAACCGGCCCGGCGTTAAAAAAGAACTCCGACTCTTTTACGTTGAACACGGTTGTACCCAGCACGTCGCTCGGCATCAGGTCGGGTGTAAACTGGATCCGGGAGAATTCCACCGAAACCGTTTTGGCCAGCAATTTGGCAGTCAGGGTTTTAGCGATACCCGGAACCCCCTCGATCAGTACATGGCCGCCGGCCAGCAAGGCCAGCAGCAGTTGTTCAATAAATTCATCCTGCCCGATGATCACCTTCCGAAGTTCTGCTTTGATCTTTTCAGAAGCTTGCCGCAACGGCCCGATGTCAATTCTGGGGCGATAAAACGGCGGCGGCGGCGGGAAGGGGGTGTCTTCGATATGCATCGTGTTTTTTTATTTGCTCTGTTGATAGAATTGTTCAAGGGTTTGATGAAAATGGATCAGGGTTTCATCCGGAATAATTGCCGAAGCCCGGATTTGTTCATCCAGACCCGAAATTTTATCGATCAATTGGATGTCGATTCCGGACCTGGCTGCCAGCCGGCTTTTCCAATTCTCGTCTTTCGGTTGCAATTGGTATCGCTCGCGCACATGATTGAAAAACAATTTTCCTTGTTGAAGGGCCAATTGGCGGTGATTGTTCTGAAGAAAATACAACCGGCCAATGGTCGAAATGAATTCAAGGGATGTATTCGTGTTCGGTTCCAGCACCGGAATGACGCGTTGTTTTCGCCTCGCCCTGAAGATCATATACAACAGCCCCATCGCCAGGATCAGGTACCAGGCCCATGCCAGCGGCGGTTGTTTCAGGATAAACTGCAGGGGGCTCTCGCTGCTGATGAACCTGCCGCGCGGGTCAGCCCGGTTGTTCAGGGCCCTTCCGACCGGGAGGGAAACCCGGCTATGTTCATCCCAATAAACGTCGCCCTCCGGCAAGTGCGAAAAAACCCTGCCCGCATAATCCAGCCCTTTTTCTTCTTTTATCTGGATGTTGGTGAACAAGACCGGCGTCGTGTGCAAATATACAATGCCTTTCCCGTATTGGATCAAAGCAAAATTGACCAACGTATCATTCATCCACCCCAGGGGAACAATGCCTGATTCGGTGTCACAGACATACATCGTATCGATATATTGCCATTCGTAAATACCCGTTTGCCCTTTGGCAGAATACGTGAACCTAAGCGGTTTGGCAGGTTTCAGGTTATCATGGGTGAGTGTAAACCTGGCAACCGAATCCGGCAGGTCGCCGTAACCCTCCCACCATATGGAATCGCATTCGGTATACAGGTAAAACATTAGGTCGTAGGGAATGGTTCGGCAAGCGATAAACGCCCGGTTCCCGTCGGCTACAAACCCCAGCAGTTGATCAACATCCTGCTCCGACATGTACATGGCTTCTCCAATGAATACATAGCTGGCTGTATCTTCAAGGATAGCGGCTTCATCTTCCAGCAACGGCAGGGAGGCGCTCAGACTGTCTTCGATGATCACCACTTCATGTTCAGGAAAATACGAATCCAGCAATTGTCCGATGACGTAGGTGCCGTACGGATCTTTGCTGTTGTATTTGTAATGCTCGCGCCACTGATACCCCCTGGACCCTCTGGCAAAAAGGATGAGCAGGAGCAGTGCGAGCACGCCCAGACTTGCGATCCAGATGGCAGCTTGACGGTTCATGAAGAAACTACTACATCATTGGATTGATGAACAGATTTGATAAACGCTTTAAACCTTGGCGTCAATTGTTCAAGGCCTTGTTTATCAGGCTTCCGGTTGCCGTACCAGGTTTGTTCATATAGCCGGGTCAGCTCGCGGAATTCGGCATACAGCCCCGACGAAGCCATCTCGTTGAGGTAATGGCGGTTGGTTTTGTCCTTTTTCCACTTGATGACATTGCGCTGCGCCAGCGCCTGTATGACCGCCAGGTAATAAAGCCGGACGACAAGGAGAAGATCGTCCCGGTCCAGGGCCAGCCGGATGTACCGGTCAAGGTCGGTTTCGTGGAGATTTTCCTCTATTTTTTCCAGGTCAATTTTTTCGAATGAACCGGTGCGGGCGATCTGTTTATTGGCCGGACCAGAATTAAAACCCAGCAGTTTGTATAGAATAAAAGCCAACAAGACCCCCCCTCCCACGATCAGGATGATATTGGCCAGCATTTTAAACCATTTGGCTTCGAAAAAGCCGAGTGACCTTTCCGGGGTTGGGGATTCATCTCCCGGAGGTTCCGCCGGAGGAGGCGCCTTCTTTTTCACCTTTTTCGTTTTGGTGCTGTAATCCAGATCCTTCACCAGACCGTTCCAGCGGCTGCGATCGAAAGGCCGGTTCTTCAGATCGGATTCCAGGTAACGCTCCCTGGGGGGCGTATCCGGGAAAATGTCTGTAAACAGCTCTTCCGTAAAATTGTAGTCATTCCCTTCCGCTTCCTCTTCAATCAAATAAGCGGGCTCCTCAACGGGTGTTTCCACCGGCGTCTGGCACAGCAACCGGCTTCCTTTCCCAGGCAGGAGGAATACCGGCAATAACAGATATGGCAAATATTTCAACATCATCCGGGCTTCGTTTTATTCCCGTTCCAAACCTCTGATCGTACGGCCCCCGCCAATTTCTTCCATGCGCGTCCTTAAAGCAGGCGCTTCCCGGATCTCGACAAGGGTATAATACAGGATTCCTCCTGAAACGGCCAAAGTGGCAAACAAAAGATAGGACAAAAATAGGTAAAGTCCGGTTAACAGAACAACACTGATGTTATTCATTACGTCCTGTTCAAAGTTGATAATCCAGCCGACCAGTTCAAAAAACAGGTATACGACAGCCGTATCGGCAAGGGTCGCAAATAAAAAACTGATACAAAATGCAAGGCAAAATAAGCCGAGTCCGCGCCAATAGTCGCCGCCCGTCAGGCTTAATGCGCGCACCAACCCGGAGAAAAGATCCCTCCCTTCCCGCTGGTTGACATAAAACCAGACCATAAAAAACACGCCGGCAAACAAAAAAACGAGGAAGGTGAGCCAGTACTGAATGGATAAGATCAGTGAAAAAGCCACCCCCGCCAAAATCGATTTGAACAGGTCGGCAGCAACCTGATTTTTTGACTGCGTACGGCCGGCAGCAGGTTGCTCAAAACGGCGCAACCACCGCCCGATCAGGAAAGCAATCATTCCAAAGATCACCCCGTTCGCCCAGGGCAGGATCGGCGATACTTTAAAGGTCAGCAACCTCCGAAGGGATCGCGTCAACTCAAACGGCTCGGTCAGGTAATAGAACATATCCACCGGCGCCGTACTGGAAAAAAAGAAAACTGCGGCGATGACCAAAACGGTCAGCCCCGACAGAATAAGCGCCAGCCTGGAAAAGTATTTTTTATAAAAAACGAAGGTCTCCGCAAAAATTTCTCCCGGAGATTTTATCTGCCCTAAGTCGATTGCAGCGCCGGAATCAGGCGGGATCCGGGCCTCATTCCTGGCGCCGGGAAAACCCAGGGAAGCCCGCCAACGGGGATACCAGACAAAGTAAAACAATACAAAAATCAGACAAGCAGCGATAAAAAGGCCCCTGATCACGTCCGGCGTTTCTGTAAACCGGGTAAGATACCCTTCTATAAACCCGGCCAAAATAAAGATCGGCACAATCCCCACCATGATCTTCACCCCGCGCCTGGCCGACTGCTGAAAGGCTTGCAACCGGGTAAAGGTGCCGGGAAATACCAGGCCCCGGCCAACGGTCATGCCCGCAGCCCCCGCAATGATGATGGCCGATATTTCAAGAGTTCCGTGTATCCAGATCGTGAGGAAGGATTCCCTGAAAAGACCCTGCTCCACAAAAAACCATTGAAAGGCGCCCACCATGAATCCGGTGCGGGCCACCATGATCATGGAGCCCAGCGAAAAGAAAACCCCCAGGGCGAAAGTCAGAAAAGCTACATAAAGGTTGTTGATCGTGATGCCCAGCGACATGCCGAATGCCCCCTTCTGTTTGTATACCGCCATGGGGTCGCCGGATTCGATATTGCTCCGGGTCATTTCAATATAGTCCTCCCCCATGATCACCGTAGCAAAACCAGGGTCGTAGGTACAGGACAATGCGCCTATCGCAAAACTCAGGGCAAAGATCAGAAAGGACAACCGGAGGTCGTTGCGGGCCTGATACACCAGTTCAGGTACATCGTCGGCCCAGAATGCGATAAACCGGCCCGCACGTGTTTTTTTGTTTTTGTAAATGCTGAAAAATATGCGCTGTGCAAGACCGTTTAAATAGACCCGAACCGACCGGTTGGGGTAGAAGGTCCGGGAATAGGACAGATCATCGGTGATGTGGACAAACAGGTCATTCAGCTTATCGGCATCTTTATACTGGCCGTTCAGCACCGAATCAAACTCACTCCATTTGTCTTTGTTCTGCCGAATAAAATTTGTTTCGCGCATTTTTCTGCCGGAGATCTTGAAAAAGTCCGCATTATATGAAAATATTTGCAAATAGTTGAGGAAATCATGAAAACAATAGATATACGAACAACCCAAAATGTCGTAATCGAATACGAACTGGCCAACCCCTGGGAAAGGGTCGTCGGGTTTATTATCGATTATATCATCGTCATGGCCTTTTACGTTATCCTGATGCTCCTCCTGGCGGCTGTGACGGATGGGAGTTTTTTCAATTCGGACATCCTGACGGGCGTACTTCTTGTGATCGTTCCCATTATCCTGTATATGCTTTACCAGTTCGTGTCGGAAGCCATCGGCGACGGCCAATCCTTGGGCAAACGGGCTGTGGGGATCAAAGTGGTCCGGCTCGACGGCCAGGAACCCGGCCTCACGGATTACCTTCTCCGATCCATTCTTTACCTGATCGACGCATTTGCGAGTTTGGGCATTCTGGGCTTGTTGTTCATTGTTTCTTCTGATAAATGCCAGCGGCTTGGCGATCTGACTGCCAATACGACGGTGATCCGCTCAAGGCCCAATACCCAGTTCGGCTTGTCCGAAATCCTCAGGATCAATACCCTGGACAATTATACCCCGCGTTTCCCGGAAGTGCGCCAACTGAGCGAATCGGATATGCTGATCATCAAACAGATCCTCAACCGTTACCAGAGACACCCCAACGATGCCCACCGGTCTATTTTAAATGACCTGGTATCCCGGCTTTGCAAACAATTGGACATCCAAACGCCGCCCGCCAACAAGATCGAATTCCTGAAAACGTTGATCCGGGATTTCATCGTCCTTACCCGGTAAGGAAGGATTTATTACTTTTGCACCCTATGGGGAAAAAAAGACGAGAACTTAAAATTGCGCCCGGCGTCGTCTTTACCGGCATCGCCGATCGGGGCAAATGTGTTGGAAAAACGGCCGAAGGACAAGTTGTTTTTGCAGAAGGCGCGGCACCCGGCGACATCGCAGATGTGCTGGTCAACCGCAAAAAAGGTTACCTGGAAGGCCGGATCCAACAAATCACCACCTGGTCGCCTGACCGGGTCGAGCCTTTTTGCCGGCATTTTGAAATTTGCGGCGGCTGCCGGTGGCAACATATCACCTACGACGCCCAGTTGAAGCACAAACAATCCGTGGTTGAAAACGCCCTTGCCCGGATCGGCAAAATCGAAGTGGAGTCGTTTTTACCCATTCTCCCTGCTGAAAAAAGCACCTATTACAGAAATAAACTGGAATTTACCTTTGCCCACCGCAGGTACCTTTCCCAGGAAGAATTGGAGCAGGGTTTGTCCAAGGACGAACCCGCGCTGGGCTTTTATCGCCCCGGTACGTTCGACAGGGTTATCGACGTCGAACATTGCTGGCTGCAGGACGAGCCCACCAACGCCCTGCGCAATGCCATCCGGGAAATCGGCATTCAGCAGGGATTACCCTTTTACGACCACAAAAACCACACCGGGTTTCTGCGCCAGATCGTTATCCGGGTCACTACCCTCGGCCAGACTATGCTGATCGTCAGTTTTGCAGAAAACGACCCCAAACGGATCTCCGGTTTTCTGGACGAGGTGTTGCGCCGTTTCCCTGCGATTACCACCACGGGTTATTGCGTCAGCGCCAGGTTGAACAATTCGATGCAGAACCTGGATATGATCGCCTATCAGGGTCCGGGCTATATTGAAGAACAATTGGGCCAAGTGAATTTCAGAATAGGTTTCAAATCGTTTTTTCAGACCAACACCCGTCAGGCGGTCAGGCTGTACAGCGTTGCAGCGGAATTTGCGGGTTTGACCGGCCGGGAAAACGTTTACGACCTTTATACGGGCCTGGGCAGCATCGCCCTCTTCGTGGCCGCCAATTGCAAACAGGTCGTCGGCATCGAGGAAGTCGCCGCCGCCATCGACGACGCCCGCGAAAATGCCTTGCTGAACCGGATCGAAAACGCCGTTTTTTATGCAGGCGATGTAAAGGATATCCTCACGGAAGATTTTGCGCTGAAACACGGCAAACCCGATGTACTGATTACCGACCCGCCCAGGGCCGGCATGGAGGCCAAAGTAGTGGAAATGTTGCTGAAACTGGCGCCGCCCAGGATCGTTTACGTCAGTTGCAATCCGGCCACCCAGGCCCGCGACCTGAACCTGCTCTCCGCCCAATACCGGGTCAGGCGGGTACAACCCGTGGATATGTTCCCGCATACCTCGCATATTGAGAACGTTGCATTGCTCGAACTTCGCTAATTTCCGGAGAACAAAACCGAACCAGGAATGGATAACCGCCTCCTTGTAAAAGAACTGGAAACCAGCCTTGCGCCGATGGCCGCTTTCCTGGCCCGGTTTTCCGATGCTATCCTCGACCAGGATATTTCCAGGTATCCTATTTTTGTATTGTCGGAAAACCCCATTGAAATCGGTGTGCCGGTGCTGGAAAAAAATCCGGACTACGTCCCTTGGTACCTCAGCGCTTCCACTTTGGAAGAACTGGCCGCAAAACAAATCGTGGGGATGGAAAAGGTCAATACCTTTCGCACCGTGTTCAAGAATCCGCATCAGTTTTTTTGTCTGCTCGTCATTCTTGAAAAAAGGGCGGATTTTATTTTTATGCCGCGCAACATTCAAACAACCTGACGCGTACAACCCTCTGTGCCGGAACGGTTGTTTATTTATACTTCGCGCCGGCAGGTTTTGTGAATGGAAAACGCCTGGAACTCGCGAAGTATAATGCCGCAGGATGGATGGTTTACCAAAAACCATCCGACGCGCGGTATAAACGGCCTGGGCCTCAACAGCATGGACATCATGAACTACCAGTATATTAATCTGGCTTACCTCGACCTGATGACCGAGGGCGACCCGGTTACGCGGCAGACCTTGGTGGACCTGCTCATCGAAGAACTTGACAACACCCCGGATCAAATGAGAATGGCTTTTCTCCGTTCCGATTGGAAAGGCCTGATGAGAATGGCCCATAAATTTAAATCCAGCCTGGGTTTTGTCGGTAACAGCGAAATGATCCATTCCAATCAGGCACTGTGGGAAGGTTTGAACCAGGATAAAGACCCGGATGAAATACTTGGGTACCTTCTTTCACTTGAACAACTGGCGCCTTTGGCAGCCGCCGACTTGTTAAAAGAAAGGAAAAGTTGATTATTTCTTTAATCTTTACATGCTGAAAAAACGCTTGAATGAAAGGAATCGTCCTGGCTGGCGGGCTGGGTACCCGGCTCTATCCCCTGACCCTCGCAGTCAGTAAACAATTGATGCCGGTTTATGATAAACCCATGATCTATTACCCGCTTTCTACCTTAATGGCTGCAGGCATACGGGATATACTGATCATTTCCACGCCTGCCGATTTGCCCAATTTCCAAAAGTTGCTTGGCGACGGCAGCCAGATCGGTTGCCATTTTTCATACACCCCCCAGTTCGAACCCAACGGCCTGGCGCAGGCTTTTGTATTGGGTGAATCCTTTATCGGGCCGGACCCTGCCGCGCTGATCCTGGGCGATAATATATTTTATGGCGCCGGGTTTAACGAATCCCTGAAGGAATGCAGCAATCCCGACGGAGGCGTTGTTTTCGCTTATTGGGTTGCCGACCCCGAACGGTACGGCGTTGTCGAGTTTGACGAATCTTTTAACGCCCGCTCTATTGAAGAAAAACCGCAGACCCCAAAATCCAATTACGCCGTCCCCGGTCTTTATTTTTACAACAATGATGTGGTGGAGATCGCTAAAAACCTGCAACCAAGCCTCCGCGGCGAATACGAGATCACAGATGTCAACAAACATTACCTGCAGGCCGGCCAACTCAAGGTGAAAGTCCTGGGACGCGGCACAGCCTGGCTGGATACCGGCACCCACAAATCGCTGATGCAGGCCGGCCAGTTCATCGAGGTGATCGAAGACCGCCAGGGCCTGAAAATCGGCTGCATCGAAGAGACCGCCTATGAAATGGGGTTTATCGACGCCGGTCAGTTGGAGCGGCTCGGAAACCTTTACCTGAAAAGCGGATATGGCGAGTATTTGCTCGATCTGCTTAAAAAAAGATGATCGGCATCATATGCGCAAAAACTGAAGCAGATCCACCATAGTGTTGAGCAGGACAATAACAAAAATCACCGCGATCAGGATCCTGAACACGAGCTTTTTGGTAAAGAAGAACATAATCGCAAATTCGGCCGCAATCAGCATAAGGCCAAAAACACGCATGCCCAAATAAGCGCCGGAATCATACGATAAAGACAACAAGGACCATAACCGCCAAATGACCACATTGACCAGGGCAATGGCGGCAATTAAAAAATACCCGAGGTCGTTAACTGGTTGGGACGATGTGTCCGGGGCATTTGACGGCTGGATCCCGGAAAAAGGAGGCGGTACGCCCGGCTCCAGGTTGCGGCCGCATCGGGCGCAAAAACGATCGCCGGGATTGCTGGGTTGACCACAGTTCTGACAGGTCATAAAACAGGATTTTAGCGTTTGATAAATTTCAAATAGACCAAACAAATGTATCAGCTTTGCTGGTAAAATCAACTTAAAATGTCAAAGATGCATTTATTTTTTATACTGCTGATTGCGCTGACCCCCCAAACCGCGTGTAATGAGGGCGCCGCCAAACACGCCGGCATGGAAATTAAAGCGCCCCTCCAAAAGGAGAATCCAGTGGAATCCATCGCCGAAAATTTTGACCTGGCCTATATCATGGGTCAATTCGACCCTGCAGGCCACCCTTCTTTTACGCCGGTCGATCCGGTCTTTGCCGTCCGGCAAGGCATGTACCTCCGGAAAGATGCATATGAAGCTTTCAAAAAAATGGCCGCCGCCGCTGCCGAAGACGGCATCAAACTGACCATTCTTTCCGCTGCCCGGAATTTTGAACAACAAAAACTGATCTGGGAAGCCAAATGGACGGGCGCCCGGACGCTCGAAGGCGGTGAGTCGGCCCCGGATGCCTATCCCGATCCCAAGGACAGGGCGATGGCTATTTTGCGTTATAGCTCCATGCCGGGCTCTTCAAGGCATCATTGGGGGACGGATATGGACCTGAACAACCTCAACAATATTTTCTTCGAAAAGGGAGACGGTAAAAAAATTTATGACTGGCTGGTAAAAAACGCTTCCGGTTTCGGGTTTGCCCAACCCTACACCGCAGGCAGGCCGCACGGCTACCAGGAGGAACGCTGGCATTGGTCGTACCTTCCCGTATCCACCCAACTCACCCGCCTTGCAAAAGACAGCCTCCGGGATGGAATGATAAAAGGTTTCCAGGGCGCCGAAACCGCGGTGGATATCCGGATCGTGGAACACTATGTTTTAGGCGTCAACCCTGCTTGTTTGCCTTGATTTTTATTTTCAGGGTTTGAAATGCTTGTATTAATTTTGTAACAAATATCGGGCGCTTGTTTCAAAACCAGTTTGAAAAAACAATTGCGCGACATCCTGGTTTTTACCCCTTTCGGTTAGCAGTTTCGTATGGAATACAAAAAGATCTTTTCTTCTCTATCCTCCCTAGCCCGTCCGTTCCGGCGCAGGCTGGCCCCTTATTTGGCGCCGCTGGAAAAACGCTGGGATGTTTTCAAAAACAAAAACCCTCGTCTTGCCTTCGCCGTTAAATGGGGGGGGATCCTTTTTGGAGGCGGCGTAACGCTCCTCGTGCTGATGAGCATCCTGGTTTACCTGGGTTTTTTCGGCTCATTACCCGGATACCCGGAACTGCGCAATATCCGGAACAATACAGCGTCGGAGTTGTATTCCGAAGACGGGGTCGTATTGGGGAAATATTATATCCAAAACCGGAGTAACGCCAGTTTTGACGAAATTCCCGTCGATGTGGTCAATGCACTGATCGCAACGGAGGACGCTCGTTTTTTTGACCACCGGGGGATCGACGTCCGCGCCTGGATCAGAGTCCTGGTCAAATCCCTGTTGCTGTTCGACGAGTCTTCCGGCGGCGGCAGCACCCTGAGCCAGCAATTGGCCAAAAACCTATTTCCCCGCAAAAATTACTGGTTGCTCGGCACGCTCATCGGTAAAATGAAAGAAACCTTCGTGGCCAGGAGGCTCGAAAATATCTATACCAAAGAAGAATTGCTGAACCTTTACCTCAATACCGTCCCCTTCGGTGAAGATATCTACGGCATCAAGGTCGCTTCCCAGCGGTTCTTCAACAAACCGCCCCAAACCCTGACGATCGAAGAAGGCGCTACCCTGGTCGGCATGCTGAAAGGAAACTCGCTTTACAACCCGGTCCGCCACCCTGAACGCGCCCTGCAAAGAAGAAATACGGTGCTCAACCAAATGGTCAAGTACGAATACCTCAACAGCGCGCTGGCCGATTCGCTCACCGAAATACCCATTAATCTGGACTATCAGCGGGAAGGCCGCAACAAGGGCCTCGCTACGTACTTCCGGGAGCATCTCCGGCTCGAACTGGAAGAAATACTCAAAGACTACAAAAAACCCAACGGCCGGCCATATGACCTGTACACCGACGGCCTTAAAATTTATACCTCCATCGACTCCCGTTTGCAGCAATACGCGGAAGAAGCCCTGGAAGAGACCATGCCGAAAGTGCAGGAAGCTTTCGACAAAAGCTGGAACAAACGAGACCCCTGGGGCACGGATGAAGGCCTTAAAAATTATATAAAACAAACCAAACGATACAAGGACCTCGCAAAACAGGGCAGATCAGAGGAAGAAATCCTCCGTTCTTTCAATGAGCCGGCCCGCATGCGCATTTTCTCCTGGGAAGAAGGCGAGGTCATCAAGGAAATGACGCCCCTCGACTCGCTGAAATACTACCTCAGGGTAGTCAATGCCGGCTTCCTGGCCATCGAACCGCAAACCGGACTGATCAAAGCCTGGATCGGCGGCATCGACTTTGGCTATTTCCAGTACGACCATGTAAAATCCAGAAGGCAGATCGGCTCCACCATCAAACCGGTGGTGTACGCCGCAGCCCTTGAACAGGGCGTGCCGCCTTGTGAATACATCGATAACAGCCTGGTCAGCTACCCCGAATACGAAAACTGGGAACCCCACAATTCCGACGGGGAGTACAACGGGGTTTATTCCATGGAAGGCGCCCTAAGCCATTCGATCAACACCGTCAGCGTCAAATTATTACTCCGGGCAGGCATCGACCCCGTGCGGCAACTCGCCCGCAACATGGGTATCAATGGATCCATACCAGCGGTACCTTCTATTGCCCTGGGCACCATGAACGCGTCCCTGATGGAAATGGCCCGCGTTTATGGGACCTTTGCCACGCGGGGCGTACGCCCCGAATTGCACTACCTGGATAAAATAACGACCAGCGACGGAACGGTTATTGTCGAGTTTGAGCGGCCCAACCCCGGAAATTTTAAGCGGGCCCTTTCCCAGGACCATGCCGATATGATGATCCGGATGATGAAAAGTGTCGTCGACAGCGGATCGGCCCGGCGCCTCCGGTATGAATTTGGCCTCGGCGGCGCCATCGCCGGAAAAACCGGTACCACCCAAAACCAATCGGACGGATGGTTCATGGGGTTTACCCCAAAAATCGTTGCCGGCGCCTGGGTTGGCGCTGAAAACCCCAGCATCCACTTCCGGACCATGAGCGCAGGACAGGGGTCCAGCACAGCGCTGCCGATATGGGGGCGTTTTTTCCGCAAAGTTCGCCAGGACAAAAACCTGCGCCAATGGCAATACGGTGAATTTCCCGCGCTGAAAGATACCCTGGCAGCGATGATGAGTTGCCCTCCATTCCTCGACGAAACACCCGTCATCGGTGAGTTTTCAGAAGAGGATTACCTGCAACACCCGGAGCTGTATACCCAGCTGCAGGAATTTGAAAAAGCGGAACTGGAGAAGATCATGCAGGAATTCCCCCGTTGGCCCGACGAAACGCCGGAGGAATACATGGAACGCATCAATCGCATTTCCGAACGACAGGACCTGAAGGACCAGAGAAGGGAAAAAAGAAAGGAATTCTGGAATAAATTGCTCTTCAACAAAAAAGAAAAAGAAGAGAAAGAAAACTAATTTCAATGCCGCCCTCGATGAAAATGATAAAAGGGTCCCTCCTCGGATTCATCCTGCTGCTCGGCGCCGGGGCAACACGCGCTCAACTGCTCGATCACGCACTCGGCGAAGTGATCATCCAATTCCGGCCGGAAGCCGATGCCCGCCGGTTTCCAGAAACCCTGAAAGAATTGAACGGCCGGCCAACCCAACTGGAAACGATCCGGCAACTCAGCGCTCCGCTTCGCGCCTGGCTTTTTCGTTTCGACCATACCACTGTCAACGAGTTCCGTTTTCTGGAATATATCCGGAACCGCCCTGAGGTTTTGCTTGCCCAGTTCAACCATATCGTCAGGCAACGCAGTACTGTTCCCGACGACCCCCTGTTCGCTCAACAATGGAACCTTCTGAATACCGGCCAGGGCGGCGGGTTGGTGAATGCAGATATCGACGCCGACCTCGCCTGGGATATCGCCACCGGCGGGCTTACCGCCGACGGAGACACCATTGTTGTCTGCATCATCGACGATGGCATTGATGTAAACCATGAGGATTTCGGGAACAACCTGTGGATCAACCATGCCGAAATCCCCGGCAATCTTCAGGATGACGACCTGAACGGATACGTTGATGATCACGCCGGCTGGAATATTCTGCAGGACAACGACAATATCAGCGGCGGCTTTCACGGCACTTCCGTGGCCGGCATTGTCGGCGCAAAAGGCAATAACGGCATCGGCGTTTCCGGGATCAACTGGAACGTCAAACTCATGATCGTCAAAAATAACTTTGTCACCAACGAGGCCTCCGTACTCGAGGCTTATTCCTATCCCCTGGTGCAGCGGATGAAATACAACGCCAGCAACGGCCAGCAAGGCGCTTTTGTGGTGGCCACCAATGCCTCCTGGGGCGTGGACCAGGCGTTTCCGGAAGACGCGCCCATCTGGTGCTCCTTCTACGACAGCCTGGGCGTACACGGCATTATCAGCTGCGGCGCTACGGCCAACGCCAACGTCAACGTGGATGAAGTCGGTGATTTACCCACTTCCTGCCCCAGCGATTACCTGATTGCCGTGACCAATATCAACCGGATGGACATGAAGGTAACCCAGGCGGGTTACGGCCTTACCGCCATCGATTTGGGCGCTTATGGCGAAGGCGCTTATACCACTTCTTTCGGGAATTCATATGGCGCCTTCGGCGGCACCTCCGGCGCTACCCCACACGTTGCCGGCGCCGTCGGATTATTATACGCAGCCCCCTGCCCTTCCTTCATTGCCGTAGCCAAAAGCGATCCGGCCGCAGCCGCGCTGATGGTCAGGCAATATATCCTGGACGGCGCAACCCCGGTCAGTTCGCTGCAAGGAAAAACCGTCACAGGCGGCCGGTTGAACCTCAACAACAGCCTTCAACTCCTGATGGCCAATTGCGGCGACTGCCAGCCGCCCACGAGCCTCGCCGCCTCTAATATTACCGATACGCAAATGCGCATTAGCTGGCTGGCAAATGACAGCATCACCCGGATCGACCTCAGGTGGAAACCCGAAGGCGCCGCAGAATGGACGCTGGTGGAAAATGCCCCGAATCCATTCTTTTTGTCCGGTCTTTTAGCCTGTACGAAGTATGAAATCCAGTTGAATACCCATTGCGGCGACGAAAGCCTTGGGTTTTCAGTGAGCAGGATTTTCAAAACCGACGGTTGTTGCGAAGCGCCGGCGCCGGTCATTGCAAGCGATATTACCCAGTCGGGGGCAACCCTTACCTGGCCCCCCGTACTGGCGGCTCAGGCCTTTACCGTGCGCTGGCGGCCGGAAGGAAGCGCCGTCTGGACGGAAGCGCAAACGACCAATACTACTTTCAGTTGGCCGGATTTATCGGCCTGTACGGATTATGAATACCAGTTGATCACCCTTTGCGCTTCGGGCCAATCGGATACCGGGCAGGTGCAAAACCTGCTGACCCGGGGATGCGGCCCCTGCCGCGAAAAACAATATTGCAATGTGGGTACCCTGACCGCCACCGACGAATGGATCAAAAGGGTCAAAATCGGCAGTATCGACAACGTTACAGGCGCGAATAACGGGTACGGCGATTTTACCGGCGGCCAGGCGACCGTGCTCGAACAAGGCGCCGCTTATCCGGTTACCCTGGAACCCGGCTTTGCAGGCCAAACCTTCAATGAATATTTCAAAATCTGGATGGACCTCGACCAGAACGGCGTCTTTACCGATGATGAGATTGTTTTTGACCCTGGACAAACCACAAAAGTGCCCATTTCCGGAATCGTACCCATCCCCGCCGATGCACCGTTGGGCAATATCCGGATGCGGGTGATGATGATCTTCCAATCGGTACCCGGACCTTGTTCGCTCTTTGGCAATATTTTTGGAGAAGCGGAGGACTATTGCGTTGAAATTGTCCCCACTTCCAATTGCGCCATTCCACCCGGCCTGGACACCTTGTCGGTGGGTTCCGTTTCTGCAAAGATCCGCTGGAAAAAAGTTGGCCCGGCCGTTGAATACCTGGTTCGATACCGACCGCTTGCTACGGTCGATTGGCAATCCATCATAGCGCAGGATACCGTGGCAGAGATCAACGGCTTGTCGCTCTGCACCAGCTACGAAGCCCAGGTGCAAACCCTGTGCAGCCAGGAAGAAAGCCTGTATGCCGGCAATCTTCCTTTCACGACGGACTGCGCCAGCTCAGCGAATGAGCCGGCCGGCAAAAACTTTTCCGTTGAAATCGCGCCCAATCCCTTTGGCGAATCTTTGTGGGTCACCCTCAACTGGCGGGGCAAACTGGGCCAGGAAATGGTTGTTGAAATGCTGGATATCTCCGGCCGGGCCGTGGTAACCCGGCATTTTACCGTTTCCGATACCCAACGGATCGAACTGGCGGGGCAGGTTATTCCGCCTGGGTTGTATTTTTTGCGGCTGAAAACGCTGGAAGGGTTTTATTTTTTGGGTAAGGTGGTGAAAGGGAAATAATACAAATAATGTGGAAATGAAGGAAATCCTGCAGGATGGCGGTAGGTGAATTTCATGAAATTCACCTGCGAATACGACCTCGTTAGGTGAATTTCATGAAATTCACCTGCTGCCGAATTCACCTGCCGGCAGTTGATGCAACCGGATGGACGATAATTTGCCGTAAATCCAACATTGTAGCGCGGGGGAGGCTTGAACTCCCGACCTTGCGATTATGAATCGCACGCTCTGACCAGCTGAGCTACCGCGCCATCCAGGCTTTTTCCAAAGCGACCGCAAAGATAAGCCTTTTTTCTTTTTCCGTGCAAGCGCCGTTTGCAGAAATTATTGATCGAGGGGCGTAACAAAACCGGTTTTTTGCGTTTAGTAGAATGAAAAACCAATTAAAAAACAAAAACAACGCCGTTGCGCAAAGTGAATTCCTTAAATTTGCCATCCCTCAACGGTCCCTTTACAATGAAACGTTTTTCGTTCTATATCCTGTTCTTGCTTTTTGCCCAGGCCGTCTGGGCGCAATCCACCGCCGACCTTGAAAAGCAACTCAAGGAAACAACCGGCAGCAGGGAAAAAATGGCCCTCAATTATCAATTGGCGGAGGCCTACCTGCGCACCGACGCAAACAAGGCGCTCAACTACGGCAAAGCGGCCCACAACCTCGCTGTCGACCTGAAAAACGACGCCGTGGCGGGTCAATCGGCTTTTACCATCGCATTGGCTTACGAACGCAAGCGGGACAACCGCAATGCCGAAGTATGGTTGAGGAGCGCAACCAATTTTGCCAAAAAGGCAGGCGACGCCGACCTCATCATCAAAAGCGTCGATAAACGCAGCCGCCTGGCCACCGCCGACAACAACTACCGCAGGGCCTACGAGATCAATCAGGAGGCCTTTACCCACTTCAGCAAAGGAGGCACCAGCATCAGCGACCTGGAAAGCAAGTACGAAATGCAAAAGGTCCAGATCGAAAAAGAAAAACGAGACCTGGAAAAAGACCGCGACAAGCTGGAATTCGACATCCGGAACCTGCGCCTGGAATACGACCAACTGACGACGGACAAGTCGAGCCTGGAGGCCAGACAAGTGGAACTGATCCAGTCGAACAAAGCCAAAGAAAAAGAAATTTCGGCCAAAGAAGAAGAACTCCTTTCCGTTTCCGAACAAAAAGCCCAGGCCGAACAAAAGGCCAAAGAACGCGAACAGGAAGTGGAAGCCCTCAGTGAAGAAGCCGCCAAAACCCAACTCATCATCGAAGGTCAGCGCGCCGACCTTGCGGAAGTCCAACTGCAGGCCGCCCAACAAAAAAACCTGGTTTACCTGGCCGTAGGCCTTGCGGGTATTGTCCTGCTCCTGGCGCTCCTGTTTTATAGCCGGTACCGGGCCAAACGAAAGGCAAATAAAAGCCTCGAAGAAAAAAACAGGATCATTGAGGTCGAACGGCAACGCTCCGATGAACTGCTGCTCAATATCTTACCCGCCTCCATTGCCACCGAGCTGAAGGAAACGGGCAAGGCAAAAGCACGGAAATTTAACGAAGTAACCGTGCTTTTTACCGATTTCAAAAACTTTACCAACATTTCCGAAACCCTGAGTCCGGAGGAACTGGTGGAAGAACTCGACAAATGTTTCAAAGCTTTTGACTTTATCATCAGCAGTTATACCGATATCGAAAAGATCAAAACGATCGGCGATGCTTATATGTGCGCCACAGGGTTGTCAGACCGTCGCACCCTTCCCTCCAATATGGTCAAGGCAGCCCTCGAAATGCAGCAATTCCTGGAAGAACAACGCCAGGAACGCCAGCGATTGGGCAAACCCTACTTCGAAGCCCGCATCGGCATCCATACCGGCCCGGCCGTGGCAGGGGTGGTGGGGGTCAAAAAATTTGCTTACGACATCTGGGGCGATACCGTCAATATCGCCTCCCGGATGGAAGCCAACTGCCTGCCTGGGAAAGTCAATATTTCGGAGACTACTTACAACCTGATCAAGTACAAATTTGATTGTGAATACCGCGGCAAGATCGAAGCCAAACATAAAGGCATGATCGATATGTATTATGTGAAAAAAGAAATGGTTGGCGCGCCTGTTGTTTGAAACTTTTTGTTTTATTCAAGCGTTCTTATTTCGTGGATTTTCAACTCATTTCTCCATTCACGCCTACCGGCGACCAACCTGCAGCGATCGAACAGTTGGTCAACGGCCTCGATTCCGGCGAACGGTCTCAGGTCCTGTTGGGCGTCACAGGCTCCGGTAAAACCTTTACTATTGCCAATGTCATCGCCCAGGTCAACCGGCCAACCCTGGTGCTGACCCATAACAAAACCCTGACCGCCCAGTTGTATGGCGAATTCCGGGAGTTCTTCCCCGAAAATGCAGTCGAATACTTCGTATCTTATTACGACTATTACCAGCCCGAAGCTTATCTGTCGGTGACAGATACCTATATCGAAAAAGATCTTGCAATCAATGAAGAAGTGGACAAACTGCGGCTTCGCGCAACTTCTTCCCTTCTGTCCGGCCGCCGCGATATCATCATCGTGGCTTCGGTTTCCTGCATTTACGGCATGGGCAACCCGGAAGATTATAAATCCGGTATTATCCGCTTGCAAAAGGGCCAGGTCATTTCCCAAAGGCAGTTCTTATGGGATCTGACGGAAAGCCTCTACGCCAGAAACGACATCGAGTTTCGCAGGGCCGCTTTCAGGGTTCGCGGCGACACGGTGGACATCAACCTGCCCTATGTGGATTACGGTTATCGCGTTATCTTCTTCGGCGATGAGATCGAAACGATCGAAATGATCGAGACAGAATCCGGCAAACGGATCGAATCCATGGAAGCAGCCGCCATTTTCCCGGCCAACCTGTATATCGCGCCAAGGGAACGCCTCCCGCAGATCATCCGCGAAATTGAAGACGAACTCTTCGCCCAGGAAAAATACTTCGAAAAGGAACGGCGTTACACCGAAGCCCGCCGGATCCGCGAACGCACGACCTTCGACCTGGAAATGATCCGCGAACTCGGCTATTGCAACGGCGTGGAAAACTACTCCCGCTTTTTCGATAACCGCAAACCCGGAACCCGGCCATTTTGCCTGCTCGACTATTTCCCGGACGACTACCTGATGGTTGTAGACGAAAGCCATGTCACCATACCGCAGGTTCGGGGTATGTACGGCGGCGACCGGGCAAGGAAACTGAACCTCGTCAACTACGCATTCCGCCTGCCCTCGGCCATGGACAACCGGCCCCTCAATTTCACGGAGTTTGAGAGCCTTACCAACCAGGTCATTTTTGTCAGCGCTACCCCCGGCGATTATGAACTGGAACAGACCGGCGGCATGATCGTCGAGCAGATCATTCGCCCTACCGGATTGCTGGACCCCCCGATCGAAGTCCGCCCCAGCATCAACCAGATCGATGATCTGCTGGAGGAAATTGACGAAAGGGTCAAACGAAATGAACGGGTGCTGGTCACGACCCTGACCAAACGCATGTCGGAAGAACTGACCAAATACATGACCAGGCTGAACGTCAAAGTCCGCTACATCCACTCGGAAGTGGAAACCATGGAACGGGTGGAAATCCTGCGCGACCTTCGCCTCGGTGAATTTGACGTCCTGGTGGGCGTAAACCTGCTGCGGGAAGGCCTCGACCTGCCCGAGGTAAGCCTTGTGGCCATCATCGATGCCGACAAGGAGGGTTTCCTCCGCAACGCCCGCTCCCTGACTCAAACCGCGGGCCGCGCCGCACGGAATGCCAACGGACTGGTCATCTTCTATGCAGACAGATTAACAGACTCCATGCGGGCGACCATAGAAGAAACCAATCGCCGCCGGTCCATCCAAATGGCCTACAACGATGCCAACGGCATTACGCCACGGACCGTCTCCAAATCGAGGGAAGACATCCTCAACCAACGTTCCATCCTCGATATCCGCAGCGGAAAAAAAGCCTATATCGAACCCGAGGGAATCAGCATCGCCGCCGATCCGCTGGTACACTATATGACCCGCGACCAACTCGAAAAAATGATCCTTGAAACCGAACGCCGCATGAAACAAGCCGCCAAAGACCTTGACTTTGTCTCGGCTGCACAGTATCGGGATGAATTGTTTGCGCTGAAGAAGCAGTTGAAGGAGAATGCCTAAAGTCGGGCTAAACGATTGTTTTATTGCGGACCAGGGGTTTTGCCCAAAAACCGATGCTGAAAATAAAAGCCAGCGGAAGATAGAGGAAGACCATGCCAAGGCGAAGTCCCCAAATATCACCCAATCCGCCGATAATCAGGGGTAAAACTGCCCCGCCGGTAATCCCTGTGCAAAGTATGCCGGAAAAAGAGCCGTGGTGTTCAGCGACCGAATTGAGTGCAAGGGAAACAATGATCGACCACATCACGGAAGCAAAAAAACCAACCATGGGAAAGGCATAAATCGCGACTTTGCCGGGGCCGAACAATCCAAGTGTCAGGGAAACCGCAGCGGCAGCGGTGAAAAACTGCAGTACCTTTTGACTGTCAAAGAATTTAAGCAAAACCAGGCCGAGTATGCACCCGACGGTCAGTAAACCCCAAAACCGGGAAATGGCATCGGCCCCAACGGTTTGAGGGTCATAACCGTGGTAAGTATATAAAAATTGGGATATCCAGTTGGCAACGCCTTGTTCGGCGCCGACGTAACAAAAGATCCCGATAAAAAACAGCATGACGGTTTTATTTTTAAACAGGTTTTGGTGAACAGCCCAACTGCCTGCTTTCTCTTCGGCATGGCGTTGTACCTTGGGAAACCGGGTCAACAGGATAACGGCAACCATGAGCGCGGCAACTGCTGAAAACAGCCAATACAAGGACACCCAGGCCATACCTTCGGGAACCAGGGAGGAGAGCATATTTACCAATACACCGGAGGTTTCCCCGTTTCCGATACGACCGGCGAGGTAAGAATAAACCTGGGGGCTGACAAAAGAAGCGGCGCCAAAAGCCAGTTGGCCGAGTACCGAATTGAATGCAAAATGTTCTTCCCCCCCGGCCACTCTCAGGAGCGGATTGATGGCCACCTGTAACATCGCCATGCCTGAACCGATTAAAAACAAAGAAACCATGGCCACCGGGAAAGTTGAAAAAACAGCAAACAGCAAAGCCCCGCAAGTGGCCAGTATGAAGGCAAAAATCATTACTTTTTTCTCCCCGTATTTTTCGATCATCATGCCGGAAGGAATGGACATAACGCCGTAAGCGACAAAAAACGCAAAGGGAAGAAACCCGGCGAGGCCCAGGCTCAGCTTGAAGCTTTTTATGATATCCGGGATCAGCGGGCCGAGAATGTTGGTCAGAAAGGAAATCACAAAAAAGACCAGCATGATCAGCCCGACGGCATAAAGACGGTTTTTCATGTTTTGTTTTTTATACCATTTGGATAAACGGTAAAGTTATCCAAAATGTCGTCCCCACCCCTGGTTCTGTTTCAAAACCAATATCTCCACCTGCGCCCAGAATGATATTCTGGGTCATCGCCAGCCCAAGCCCCATACCGGAACCTTTGGTCGTAAAATTAGGTTGAAAAATTTTAGTCCGGATTATTTCAGGGATACCCTCGCCATTGTCTTTTATCCGGATGACAGCTTTGCCGGCAAGGATTTGAAGAGAAAAAAGGATAGCTGCTTTCCGGGAGGAAGGCACTGCCTGCAAGGCATTTTCTATGATGTTGGTGAGCGCACGCCGGAGCAAGGCCGGATCGGCATCCATCCAGCATTCTTCCTGGCAGAAGTCAGTTGAAAAGGCAGCATAATGGCCGGCATAAAGTCCGGCCACAGACCGGCACAATTCGTTGAGTGAAAATCGTTCATTTACGGCCTGCGGCATCTGGGCGAAATTGGAGAATGCCGTAGCAATACCGGCAAGGTCGTCGATCTGGGTAACCAGATTATTGGTCACCTCTTCTATCATTTCTTCTGCCCTCCGGGGGTCGGCCTTTCGTACCTGCAGCAAGTGCTGAAGGCTGAGTTTCATGGGGGTCAGCGGATTCTTGATCTCATGTGCGACCTGTTTGGCCATTTCCCGCCAGGCGCCTTCTCTTTCGGAGCGGCGCAGTTGAGCGGTTCGTTCTGACAATTGGCCGATCATTTGGTTGTAAGCGTCCACCAGGCTGCCGATTTCATCCTGTCTTTTCCATTCCAGTGGTTCGTTGGACTCCAGGTTCAGCAGTCTCAGCTTTTCACCTAGCCTTACCAATGGATTGATCAGGGTATCTGCCAGAAAAATGCTGATCACACCGGTCATCAAAAAGAGGAATACACAAATATTGGTCAAAGCGCTCAGGAAACCAAATAATGCAGGCGTCCTGCCGGATAAAGCCTGTTCCGGGAAGCGGAACCCGAGAAAACCGCCCGTTGAAAGCTGCCGGTATAGTATCCGGTTACCGTCCTTTAGCCCGAATGCTACCTGTTGTTCGCTGTTCGCCAATAACTTTGCGATAGGATGCATGTGTTCTATCATCTGTCCTTTGGGGCCGCCTGTGCCCGGCAAGGTGTTTTTTAGCCGGCCGCTTTCATCAAAATATAAAAGATCCCATGTTAGCCCTTTTGCCTCCTTTTCAAGAGAAGCCCAATTATCAGGACTGTTTTTCCAGGACAAAGCCAGGCCGCGCAATTCAGCGGACAAAGTATTCGAAAAAGAGGCGGAGGTTTCCTGTTTTACGAATAAATAAGCGATAAATCCGGTTGATGCCAGGGTAACCAAAGTGATTGAAACCACCAATCTCTGGAGGCGGGTTCTCAGGGAGTCGGCATTTTTCCAGGGTAAATTGCCGGCAATACCCAGTCGGTGCGACAGGTTATGGAATGCCAGCAAGATCAGCAACAAAAAAAGACAAAGTACAAAAAGGTAAGAAAACCGGTTAAACAGTGTTATGGCCGGAGTTGCTTCCGGGCCGAGTGTGAAAATGGCCGCCCCCAGGGAAACGACAAACAGCCAAAACCCAAACCCGGTCAGATCGCCAACCCGGCTGATGAGAAAATAATCCAGGCATAATCCAAATGAACACGCAAAAAGCAAAAAACGCAATGCCTGATGATCAGACAGATCGCCCAGGGTTAGCCCGGCGCCAAGGCAGAAAATCATCCAAACGGCTACCCGGACAAAAAAACGTTTTTCCTGCCTCACCCAATCCCCGTAAAGCCGGTAGGCGAACAGGAAAAAAGCAGTCCACCAAAAAACATAAGCTACAACATATCCCCACTGACCCGTCTGCCAAAATGGCCAATGCGCCCATAATACATGCTCGAGCCCGCCAGCATATTGATTGAGGGCCCATAACCCGGCCGTTAACAGCAGCGGGACCAAAAGGGTCCCGATTTTTCGGATATTATGCCCGTTATTTTGCCAGTAGGCGGTTAAAACGATGGCGCTTGCGCTCAATACCAGTTGGACAGGAAAGGACCGGCAAAAATCAGGCTGAAAAAAAGAATTCCCGGGAAAAACCAGATAAGAAATTGCAACCGGGGTTGTACCGGAAAGGGTAAGAGCCGCTATGCCAAAACCGGTCCCGCGTTTTTCTCCGGTTTTCCGGGCAAGGACTGCGCCATACAGCAGCCAGAAAATCATGGCAATCAGCCAGATAATCAGCCCCAGATTCTCAGAAAAGCCGGATTGAAAATGTGAAACCCGGGACAAATAACCCAGGGTTTGCCCATTGGCCTTTAGTATGGGCGTTTCGCCAGGATCCGCTGAAAAAATAAGCCCGTCCGGAATTTCTGCCGGCAAAAGGCCGACCCACCGGATGCCGGAATCCCTTCCTGGCATCAGGGGTTGGATAAAATATAGTTCCTGCTCTCTTGTTGAAACAAGACCTGACTGGCGCCTTGAAACAGAATCAGCAAGGATAAAATCAAAGGATCCGGGTTTTGTCCAGGCAACCAGGGTGTCTCCTGAATAGCCTAAAAAAACTGCATTTTCTTTTTGGAGAGACACCAGGTCCTGGGTTTTCCAATGCTTCCAGGGCGCCGCAGCCGGGAGTGCGGGATTGCCGGTTTCCAGATCTTGAATCCGGGCAGATAAATTCGCGGAATATGCCTTTACGGCGTTGGGTCCGGCGCCCACCCATTGAAAAAATGTGGCCGCCAGGAATAACCCCGAAGCCAGCAGAAAAAGGATCAATCGTTTGGAAGGGGTACGCATACCTGGTATTTCAATCCGGACTGCTAAATTTATACTATTTACGAAAAAGTAACAGAATTAGTTGCGGCCGGTAATTTTGAGTAATTTTGATCTCCTTTCCGCCGGCTGCTCTGTCGCTGCGCTTTTGGGCGCGGAGGAAAGTCCGGACAACGCAGAGCGCCACACCATCTAACGGATGGGCTTTCCGGTCGAAGGGCCGGGAAGACAGATCGTGTCACAGAAACTACACCGCCGGCCTGCGTTTTAACAGAAGCGGGCTTCGCCCGCCGAAATTTTAGCGCAGGCGGGTAAGGGTGAAAACGTGCGGTAAGAGCGCACGCGCTTCCCTGGCGACAGGGAGCGGGATAAACCTTGTGGGTTGAAATGCCATGTACACCTTGGTTCCCCCGGGAACTGGGTTGCTCGCCCAGGTGATAACGCTTCGGCGTTTCGGCCAAGGGGGGTAGGCAGATGGACGCCGGTGTGCAAACGCCGGGGCTAGATAAATGACAGAGGCCCCGAAAGGGGAACAGAATCCGGCTTACAGGCCGGCGGGAAGGATTTTTAATAAAGTAACCCGGCTGAATGGGGCAAAAAAAGGTGATGGCCTCCGGAGCGGAAGATGATTTGCAAGCATTTTTTGACTACCTATACTCTTTGCCGGGACTGTGCAACCCGAAGAATTAATCTTCAACTACCGTGGAGAGCCACCTTTCAGCCTCGGTCCGGGACAGTTCTTTTCGACGCGCATAATCTTCCGCCTGGTCTTGCTGAATGCCGGAAACGGCAAAATATTTACTCTCCGGATGGCTGAAATACCATCCGCTGACCGATGCGGCGGGGTACATGGCAAAGCTTCCGGTCAATTCCATACCCGTATTTTTTTCGACCTCCAATAATGCCCAAAGCGTGCCTTTTTCCGTGTGTTCCGGGCAGGCCGGATAACCGGGAGCCGGCCGGATACCCTGGTATTTTTCTTTGATCAGCGCATCTGCGTCCAGTTTTTCATCCTGTGCGTATGCCCAAAACTCCCGTCTGACCCGTTCGTGCATCCTTTCTGCCAGCGCTTCGGCCAGGCGATCCGCCAATGCTTTTACCATAATGGCGTTATAATCGTCGTGTTGTTGTTCGAAATAACGAACCCATTCCTCAATTCCGATTCCCGCAGTGACGGCAAATGCCCCGATATAATCCCGTGTCCCGCTGCTTTTGGGCGCTACAAAGTCGGCCAGGCAATAATTCGGCAAACCAGGCGCTTTTTTTGCCTGTTGGCGCAAATGATGCAGGGTATGAACCACTGTTGTACGGTCTTCACCGGCGTATACCTCTATATCGTCGCTGCCGTTGCTGTTGGCCGGAAATAAACCAATGACCGCTCTTGCGGAAACCCATCTTTCATCGATGATGCGCCGGAGGATTGCCTGTGCATCGTTGTACAGTTTCCGGGCCTCCCCGCCTACAATTTCGTCATCGAGGATAGCCGGGAATTTCCCCGCCAGTTGCCAACTCGAGAAGAAAGGCGTCCAGTCGATATACCGGGTCAGTTCCTCCAAAGGATAGGCGTCAAAAACCTGGATACCCAGGTGCGCCGGCACGGGGGGCAGATAGGTGCTCCAATCGCACGACCATTTATTGGCGCGCGCTTCGTCCAGCGACAGGTAGGTTTTGGCTGATTTTCTACCCGCCCGCTCTTCCCGGATGCGGGCGTATTCCGATTTGGCATCGAGTACAAAATTGGAGAACAGATTTTCATCTTTGCTTAAAAGGGACGAGACGACCGTTACACTGCGGGATGCGTCCAGCACATGGACGACCGGGCCGCTGTATTCAGGCTCGATCTTAAGGGCGGTATGTGTCTTGGACGTCGTCGCTCCGCCAATGAGCAAAGGCAGGTTGAAACCCTGTCGTTCCAACTCCCGGGCTACATGGACCATCTCATCGAGTGAGGGCGTTATCAATCCGCTCAGGCCGATGATGTCCACTTGGTGTTCTTTTGCCGCAGCCAGAATTTTTTCTGCGGCTACCATCACGCCCAGGTCTACGATATCATAATTATTGCATCCCAACACAACCCCTACAATATTTTTACCAATATCGTGCACGTCGCCCTTTACGGTAGCCAAAAGGATTTTTCCTTTGCTGCTGGTATTGCCGGACGCGGCTTTTTCGGCTTCAATAAAGGGCGTAAGATAGGCAACGGCTTTTTTCATTACCCTGGCGCTCTTGACCACCTGCGGCAAAAACATTTTGCCCGATCCAAAAAGATCGCCTACCACATTCATGCCGTCCATTAACGGGCCTTCAATGACGGAAAGCGGGCCGGCTAACATCTGACGGGCTTCCTCGGTGTCTGTCTCAATAAAATCCGTAATGCCCTTTACAAGTGCATATTCCAGCCGTTTATTTACCGGGACATCCCGCCAGGCCAGGTCTCGCTGGATTTGACGGCCGCCGTCATTTTTTACCCGTTCGGCATAGTCCGTGAGCCGCTCGGTCGCATCCGGCCTTCGGTTGAACAGCACATCCTCCACCCTTTCCAGCAAGTCTTTGGGAATCGCTTCGTACACTTCGATCATCCCTGCATTGACAATCCCCATATCCATGCCGGCTTTGATGGCATGATAAAGGAACGCCGAATGCATGGCTTCCCGAATAGCATCGTTGCCCCGGTAGGAAAATGAAATATTGCTGACGCCGCCGCTGATTTTTGCGCCGGGGCAGCGTTTTTTGATCTGGCGCGTCGCCTCTATAAAATGGACGGCGTAATCGTTGTGTTCGTCAATTCCTGTCGCAACAGCAAAGATGTTGGGATCAAAAATGACATCCTCCGGCGGAAAACCCAACTCATCGGTCAGGATGCGGTATGCCCGGCTGCAAATGGACACTTTCCGGTCAATGGTGTCTGCCTGGCCTTGTTCATCGAATGCCATGACAACGGCCGCCGCGCCGTAACGCCGCACCAGCCTGGCCTGGCGTTTAAACGCTTCTTCTCCTTCTTTCAGCGAAATGGAGTTGACCACACATTTGCCTTGTACACATTTCAATCCGGCTTCGATGACTTCCCATTTGGAAGAATCGATCATAATCGGCAGCTTGGCGATCTCAGGTTCTGCCATGACCAAATTGAGGAAAGTGGTCATAGCGGCTTTGGAATCCAGCAAGCCTTCATCCATATTTACATCCAGGATTTGCGCTCCTCCCTCTACTTGTTGTTGGGCGACCCTCAGCGCCTCGGGATATTTCCCTTCCAGGATCAACCGGGCAAACATCCTGGAACCGGTGACATTGGTGCGTTCTCCGATATTGACAAAATTGGTGTTGGGCCGGATCTCCAGGGGTTCCAACCCGCTTAGACGGGTATAAGCCGGCCTTACAGGCGGTTTTCGGGGTGGTATGCCGGCAACAGCCCCGGACATCAACCGGATGTGTTCAGGGGTGGTGCCGCAACATCCGCCGATGATGTTGACAAAACCCGAGGCTGCAAAATCGCGGATGTAGGCCTGCATTTCTTCAGGACCCTGATCATAGGCGCCCAGTTCGTTGGGCAAACCGGCATTCGGATAGGCATGTGTCAGGCAATCGGCGATTTCGGATAGGTTTTCGAGGTACGGACGCATTTCTTCGGCCCCAAGCGCACAGTTCAAGCCGATGCAAAAAGGTTTTGCATGCTGCATGGAGATCCAGAAAGCTTCTACGGTCTGGCCGGAAAGCGTGCGGCCGCTGGCATCCGTGATCGTTCCGGAGATCATGACCGGCAAACGGACACCGGTCTCTTCAAAAAACGTCTGAATGGCAAAAACAGCAGCTTTGGCATTGAGCGTATCAAAAATCGTCTCCACTAAAAGGATGTCGACGCCGCCGTCTGCCAATCCTTTGACCTGCTCGTAATAAGAAGCCATGACCGTATCAAAATCGACGGCTCTGAAGCCCGGGTTGTTAACATCCGGAGAAAGAGAAAGCGACTTGTTCATCGGACCGATGGCGCCGGCTACGAAACGAGGTTTTGCAGCGCTGAATTCGTCGGCAGCACGGCGTGCGATCAGAGCGGCCGCTTTGTTGATATCATAGGCAAATGCCTGGGTATCATAATCGGCCTGGGATATGGAAGTGGCGTTGAACGTATTGGTTTCAATGATATCGGAGCCGGCTTCGAGGTATTCCCTGTGGATGGACAGAATGATCTCCGGTTGGGTCAGGCATAAAATATCGTTGTTGCCTTTTAAGTCGGTAGGCCAATCCCTGAATTGCAAGCCCCTGTAGCCGGCTTCATCCAATTTATAACGCTGGATCATGGTTCCCATAGCGCCATCCAGCACCAGGATCCGGTCGTTGGCCAGTTGAGATAACTTTTTTTCAATTGTCATTTGACGGCATGCGGTTTTTGAATGTGCAAAAATACGGAATGGCCGGTTAACAAATGGTCAGGAATAAGAGAACAGATCAGTTTAAAAAACGTTGAAGGGGAGGAAAGGCAGGCGCTTTAAAAATAAACATGAGTCATCCCGGATTTTGGCATAGCCCAGGGTTCAGGATGAACTTTAGGCGGTTACTTGTTTCAATGCTGAGGAATTGTCCAAAGGACCCTTTTGGAGAGGAATTAAGGAATCGATGGGATCAGTTCGGGATGAATTTTAGGAGGCTGCCTGTCCCAAAGGGCCCATGTACCTTCGGAAAAGTAGCCGCCTGAGAAACGGCCGTTTGAAAAGGAGGGCGGTCGTTGCGGCAACGGGGGAGAACATCAACAATCAACAATCATCAATCATGTAATCGTCAATCATCAATAAAAAAATATTTGATTGACGACTGCCGATCGATGATTGTTGATGTCAGGAGCAAAAAATTCGAAACGACTCATGTCTTGTTATCACCCGATCGACTTAAACCGGGCTTAATTGATATCCTGCTTTAATTTCAGTTTTTCGATGGCCTGTGTCATGGAATCCTTGTTGATTTGGTCAGGCGCCTGTTCCAGCCCTTTTTTTGCATGTTCCAGCGCTTTGTCGTATTGGCCTACCGCCGAAAGCCCCCGGGCCATGCCAACATGGGTTGGCCAGCCGCCCTTTTCTTTTTCAAAATTGTATTTAAAAATTTCAAGGGCCTTTTCCTTCATGCCGGAAGCGAGCAATTGGCGACCGTAGGCATGGATTTGAAAAGCGGTGGCAGTGGGGTGCTTAACGGCTTTGTCCATGACTTCTGCCGATTCGGAAGAGCGGCCAAGTTTTTGCAAGACCTGAGCTTTGTTCGAAAGGGTTGCAAAATTTTCCTGTCCAATAAAAGGAAGGCTCACGGCATTTTCAGCCCATACCAGGGCTTCTTCCAGATGGGTATCGGCCTGAACGCAAAACGCCGAAGCATTCACCCAGTTTTGCCAGGTGAAGCCAGGGCTGTTCTGCAATTCATTGCGCAGTTGAGCGACATAAAGTTCGTTCAAATCTTTTACTTCAATGGTAAAGGGCAATTTCAGGTTTTCCCAGATCAAAGCAACCGTGGCTGACCCCGGTTGGCGATCCACAAATTCGTAGGTCAGCCATTCGTGAAAACCGGTGCTTTCCGGGGTAGCGGTAACCCTGATGGCATCTTCGGCGGGGTTGTAGAAAAAGCTGCCCCACGCGGTGGAATTTTTTGAGAATATCAGGGTCCAGGGGCCGCTTTCCTGCGGGATGATATGAAACCCGTATTTCCCGGCCGCCAGAGGTTTACCCTGGATCAGCACATCGTGCGAAAATTCAAAAGTCGTGTTCTCATTGGCGCCTGCACGCCAGGGAATCTCCGTTGCGGAGCCAAAACTATTGGGCGCCAGCCCCCAGGGAACCAACTGGCCCCAGATTTTTCCTTCGCGCTTTCGAACGCCGGGACTTCCGTAATCAATGGTGACCGTCGCAATAGAACCAATGAATTGGGTAACCGAGCTTTTCTGGTTATTCCCGCTGGGCGGAAGGGTTACTTGCGACATAACAGGTTGGACAGCAATGACAAAAGCAGCCACTGCCAGGAGTCGGGCAAATTTGATCATACGTCAAAATTTTTTGTAAAAAAATGAATAAATGGCAGGAATAAAATGTGGCAAGTGGTGCAAATATAGGGATTTATCGTTTGCCGGAGATTGTTTTTGAGAAAAAAAAATTAAAACAAGGGCAAGGCGCTTATTTTAAGGCGGCAGGCTGGCGGAGTGCCGGAATTTGAATTTCAGGAATGATTTGTTCGAACCAGTTCAAAGGAGCATGTATCTTATCGCCGGTGAGTGTATCGCAAACAAAGAAGAGATAATACAATTGCAGGTTTTGACCCATGGTGTCCAGTAAATGTTTCAACCGGGGCTTGGCGTTTTCAGGCCTTCGGTTGGTTAAGGCCTCCCGCCAGATATAATAGGCTTCATCGTGCAATTCGATAATGTCCAATACACTGGAGGAATCAAGGTGGTTTTCCATGTATTTCCGGGCCAGCGCGCCATGGTGTTTCGACCAGTCGCGGGGTTCCCGTTTGTCTTCGAGGAATTTAAAAGTGTCATGTGCAAAAGTGATAATCCGGAGATCCCTTCTATCCTGGTCTGATATTTCCAGTTTTTCAATGTTATCAAGGACTTCCCGGATATGTTTATAGATTTCGCCCTCCGGGTGACCAAATCTCGGAACGCCCCAAAACAAGCCTTCTGAAAAAGCAGGATCAGCAAGCAGCCGGCGCTCTAAAGGCGTTTCAGGTTTGAGCGTTGCCATCAGGTCTACCGGGTGAAAGTTGGGTTGTCGCATATCAAAAAGTGGTTTGCAACCAAACTTTTGGAATCAATGGGTGTTAATTTCCTGTTAAATAATGTTTTCAGAACAGTATTTACTTTGCAATAGTAGTTAAATTTGGTAACAAAGCAGTTGAAATGTCTATATCATATCCGATTGTTCAAAACAAAAAAACGAAAAGATGAAGCAGTTATTTTCACTGGTTGTTGCCGGGGTTGTGGGCGGCCTGATCACCCTTGGCGGGTTTTATGTACTTCAACCCCGGGCAGGAACGAACGCGCAGACTGTTGAGGTAATTCCTGCCAGATTTGTTAACCAGGCGCCCCGGAGTGCGGCAAATATTCCTTTTGATTTTTCAATTGCAGCCGAACGGGCCATGCCCTCAGTAGTTCATATTGCCTCGGTTGTTGAACAATCGCGCGCGGGTTCAGACAAAAACAATACCCAGGACCCCTTCCGGTTCTTTTTTGGTGATGAATGGCCACAGGGGCCAAGGGGCGGAGCAGGATCAGGGGTTATCTATTCTGAGGATGGATACATCATTACCAATAACCATGTGGTTGAAGGCGCCACCGAAATTGAGGTGACTTTGTTTGACAATCGCCAATTTTTGGCCAGAATTATTGGAACGGATAAAAAAACCGACCTGGCCGTTTTGAAAATTGACGCATCCGGTTTGCCGACCCTCGAAATCGGCAATTCCGACGAGGCCAAGGTGGGCGAGTGGGTATTGGCTGTCGGCAATCCTTTTGATTATTTGACCTCAACCGTTACGGCAGGCATCATAAGCGCCAAAGGCCGCAATATCCAGTTGTTAGGCGGCCAGGATGCCATTGAAGCCTTTATACAAACGGACGCCGCAGTGAACCCGGGCAACAGCGGAGGGGCTTTATTGGATGCAGAAGGAAAATTCCTGGGCATTAATACTGCTATTGCAACACAAACAGGCGTTTTCCAGGGGTATTCCTTTGCCATCCCGATCAATCTGGTTACCCGTATCGCAGACGATATTATCTCGTACGGCGCATACAAAAGGCCCTATCTCGGGGTTCAAATTACCGAACTGGATGACCAGGAAGCCCAGGAATTAAGCCTCAACATCAGCCAGGGGGTACTCATTCAGGAAATTGTTGACGGCGGCTCCGCTCAATATGCAGGCATTTTGCCAAAGGATGTAATCGTGAAAGTGGACCAAAAGAATATTAAAACGGTAGGCGACCTTCAGGAAGCGGTTGGCCGGGCTAAAGTCGGTGATACCGTCAAGGTCACCTTAAACCGAAAAGGAAAAGAAATTGAGGTTCCGGTGCGCTTAAAAGCGTACGAAAATCAGTAACTTTGCCGGACCTTTTGGAACCTTGACCCCTTATATGACGTTTATACACGTATGAAGATATAAAGAGCTTGTTTAAAGTTGGTTTTTCGTTTTGTTTTGACGCGCCTGTTCTTTCCCAAAGAGCAGGCGTTTTTTTTTTTTTGAAAATCAAAAAATAGAACAACAGGCTTGCAGGGTATGGCGCCCTGCAAGCATTGTTTTAAAGCATAGAAAAACTGCCGCAAGTAAGGTGCCAACAACGGTTTGACCTGGCTTGCGCCCTTTTTCATTGCAAAAAGAAAATTATATTCAAAGGGATGAACAGGGTAAAGAAGAGGGTGTAATAGGATTAAATTTGGTTTTTGAAAGGCAAAAGAGAATGGAGATAAGAGAGTTGGCCAAAATCAGGCCTGATTAATAATAGCGTCCACTGGTGGGTGAACTCATTTTTGCAAATCGGATAAGCCCTCCTCCGATCGCAAAAGCACAAATAGCGATGCAGATAATTAACATGACGACACCGGTTTTGGATTAAAAAATTGATTCAAGCGTGTATGTTCATGAGGGCAGGGCTAAGATGAGGCTTTTTTATTGAATTCCAAAAAATCCTTCGAAAAAAATGAAGATTTTTTATTTTTCAATATTTGCATTTGCATATAAGAAATTCAGAGAGGGGTGATCGCTGCCGCCCTGGGGCTCGAGGGTAACATTGACGCTTCGGGCATTTTCCAGGCAGTGGATGTTTTGCCAACCGGCAAACTGGTATTCCAATAAACCGATGGGGACCATTTCTCCGGCTATATCCGCCCAGGCCTGGTATTGTTTATTTTCAGGAGGGACAGGCAGACTGGCGAGCTTCAATTTTGCGATTCCTCTGGGTTCATTCCAATAAACAATGATCCGGGAGCCGGATTTACCCAAAAGCAACAGGGGCAAAGAGGCGGTATCGTTGAGAAAAGCACAGAGGTTGTTTCCGGATTCCAGTTGGGATTGATACTTCGCGCTATTTTGCCGGCAGTTTTCCAGGCCGGCAGCCAGACCTTCAAGTTTTCCCTCTAATGCCCGCTTTTGCTGATAAAAAATTACGGCAACCACCAGGCTGGAAATCAACAACAGACCAGAAACGGCAGGAATTAAAGGAAAGGGCAGTTTTGGCAATGATTTTGGCGGGGAAGGAATCCCCTGTTTTCTGGCATAATCCGAAATACCCGATTGCAAAGCGGTCAATCGGCCGTTTAGCTCCGGAAAGGATTTGAGGTGCCTGACCACTTCGTCACATTCTTCCGGCGAAGCGAGGCCGAGCGCATATTTTTCCAGTAAACCGGACGCCAAAAAACTTTTTTTATCCATTTTGCCGCACACTTTCGTTGTTGGCTGCAAAACACCTGCAGATTAAGGAGAATAAAACTTGTAGCACTTTAAGAGAAAAGCGTGAGAGAAAAACAAAAGGAAGGATAAAAAGTTCAGATTCAGGTTATTTGACCGGAATGTCCATTACCGGGATCCGGATCTCTACCCGGGTGCCCAGGGGGTCGCCGGTTTTTTTATCTTTGAGATCAATTGTACGGACAAAAAACTCGTTGTCTTTGGAGTTATTCAGGATTTGAAGTCTTTGCTCCGTAATCCGGGTGCCGCGGGAACGGTGATCCTGGTACCTGCTGTCCTGAAGGCGCAACTGCCTGGCTTTTTCCCTGCCGACGCCGTTGTCTTCCACGAGGCAGAGGATCGCGTCGTCGGCCATGAGCGAAAACCGGACGGTGACTTTGCCGTTTTGTTTGGGTCTGAGGCCGTGTTCAATGGCGTTTTCGACGTAAGGCTGAACGATCATGGTCGGTACGCCCAGGATGTCTTCTTCAATGTCGTCGTCGACAATAATTTCATAACTCAGCCGGTCTTCAAAGCGGAGTTTTTGATTGATGAAAAGATATTCTTCCAGAAAGCCAATCTCTTTTTCCAGGGAAATGATCTCGAGATCAGAATACTCAAGGCTTTTGCGCATAAGCATGGCAAATTTGGCCAGGTATTTTGCGGCTGCGGTTGTATCGTTCGAAGTAATAAAATTTTGGATGGAGTTCAGGGCATTGTACATGAAGTGGGGGTTCATTTGGGCGCGAAGGGCCTTTAATTGGAGCCGGGTCGCCTGCAATCTCAACAACTCGGCTTCCTGCTTTTTTTTGTCGGCTTCATATTTGATTTCCAACTCCATTTGTTTGCGCTTGTTGGTTTGCTGAAGGTGGAGTTCGGCAAATTTGTCGTGCATAAGCTGGAATTCGTAAGCGCTTTTGAACTCTTTTTGACTTGCGTAAAAAGAGGCCATCTCTTTGCACACACTGGACAATTGTTTGCTGTCGCCACATTTGCTGGCGTACTCATAGGCTAGGGCAAAATGTTCGAGCGCTTCGTCATGCCGGTTCAATTCATTATACAAACGCCCACGCCAGCCTTCAATCACGGAAAAATTGTAATAGTCGTGTTCGGAAATGGCTTTATACAATTGCTCTGCCCGGGCAAAAAGATCCAGCGCTTCATCGTAGCGTTCCTTTTCCAGGTAGGAGTACCCCAGGTTCCCGTATGCACTGGCTCTGGGATGCTGGTTGGCATCATTGGAGGCCTCGATTGCTTTTTGAAAATAAAGCTCGGCATTTTCGGGGTCCTGCATGGCCATATAACCAGTGCCCACATTCAGATAATGCCAGGAAAGCCTTGAGGTCATCTGCAGGGATTCGCACATATGCACGGCCTTGAGGTATGACCGGACGCTTTTTTCGTGTTCGTCGTTTTTTTCATGAACCTTGCCCAAACCGCTGTGTACCAGGATCAGGAAATAAAAGTCCTTGATTTCCAGCGGACGGTCAAGCCCGGCGATCTGCTTTTCGGCTTCGAGGAATTGTTCGATGGCCTGGGAATAATTGCCTACATGCAAACTGATAAAACCCTCCCGGCAGGTAATCCGGGCAGCCAGCCCGCGGTCGGGAAAAGTCCGGAGCAGGCGACCTGCCTTTTCCAATACGTCAGCGCATTCTTCCAGCAGTTCCAGGTTCATCAAAGGGCCGGCAACATCGATATAGGTCTCCGCCTGTTGCTTGACGTCTCCCCTTTCAACCAGCAATTTGATAGCCTGGTAGAAAAGGGTTTTAGCCTCCCGGTACCGGTACCGCTGGTTTTCAATCGTCGCTTTGTGCAGGAATAAATTGAGCCGGTAATCCGGATAATCGTGTTTATCCAATATTGCTTTTTGCTCGTCAAGGAGTTCTTCGGCTCTTTGCAGATCCGTATAAGCAAAATAAGCCGCCAACCGGTCAATAACAAGCAGCCTCTGTAACGGCTCTGTTTGTTGAAGTAGTTTTAACTCCCATTGTCCGATATCATTTTGACGCAAAGGGGTAGAGACATGCATACAGCATTGAGTTTTTGACACAAAAGCGGATAACAAAAAAGACCACGCGCAGTTAAAGCCGTAGTCCTTTTGTTATGTTTTTTTGCTTTTGGGATCACTGTGGCACAATGCCTCCGAGGCCGTTGTTGAACTTGTTCTTTTTCTTGTCGTTTTTACCGCCGACAATTTTTTTCATGTCCTTTTTTTGCAAGGTCTTGAGATCCTTTTTCAAGTCCTCAAGCTTTTTTTTGTCTTTTCCCATAGTAATTGATTTTGTAAGATCACGGGAATTATAAGATGCAGACTTTCCTAAACTCTCTTACGGACGGTAAAGGTAAAAAACCTTTTCGGGAAGGCCAAACATTGATGTGTTAATTAATTTTCTTAATTTGGACCTTATGAATCATCAATGGCTGGAATTAGCCAGGTTGGGGTTGCTGGGAACAGACCGCGCCACCCCCGATCTTGCCCTGGCGCATGGACTGGCCGGTCTGGGCCTGGACATGGATACGGACCTCAATGAATTTTTGCTCAGCGGCGCGGCCCTGCTTCGTTTGCCCAGCCGGATACATACCGGTTTTCAGGTATATGAAGGAGAGTTGCCCCAACCGGTCCTGACGGATCCGAAGGAACGGACCTGCAGCCACCGGACATCCTTGCACCTTGCAGAGATCCTGTCGGGAAAATATGCTCCCGCACTGGAAGAATTTTTAGTTACCCTGCTCGGGCAGAAAAAGCTCTTGCCTGCAGAACATTTGCCCGCATTGTTCAAACACAGCCTTTCAAGTCCTGAAACCTGGCCGTTTATCCGGCACACAATGGGGGCCCGGGGGGCGTGGTTGCTGACCCGGAACCCGGAATGGTCGTCATTGATCCAATACCAGGATACCGCGCGGTGGCCGGTGGCAGGATTGCCAGAACGGCAGTCAATTTTAAAGTTTTTAAGTGTGGAAAACCCGGATCGGGCTGCTGATCTCGTCAGGTCGGCATGGCGGCAGGCTTCTCCGGGCGAACGGGTTGTATATTTGTCTGCATTGGCGGAAAACCCATCCCGTTGTGATGAAATGTTTCTGAAGGATTGTCTGGATGACAGCAGAAAAGAGGTTCGCCTGCTCGCCGCAGATATTTTGGCGTCCGTACCCGGTTCGACCGTCTCAAAACAGCTATTCCTGTGGGCTTCCGGTTGCATGTCTCTCAAAAACGGCCAGATCAGTATAAACCTCCCTCCGGAAATCCCGCCGGATTCTGTCAGATTCGGTATCCAGTTCGCAACCATCCAGAAAGGAGAAGGCGCAAAATCAGCCTGGTTCAGACAATTGCTGGCCCGGATCCCGCCCAATAAATGGGAGGAATTTTTTGAAAGGGATGCCCGCCAGGTGCTGACAGCCGTTAAAAATACCCGGAATAACGGATCCCTGATCGAAAGTTTGAGCCAGGCAGCCATCCGGTTTGAAAATGTGGCCTGGGGAGAGGCCTTTACCGGAGCAGACTATGACGGTGTGTGGACAGGCGGCGCCGGTAAAAAACTGGCGAAGCTGATTCCTTCACCCGTTTTTAACCGTTTGTTGTTGCAAACCCTTGCCCGCTCCCCTGCGCTGGAAGAAAAAAATCCCTTGACTTTGATCTTGTACATGGGGCGCCACACCTGGGAAAACAACTTATCCATCAGCCTGATCCGCCAATTCCAGTCGCACCTGACCTCCTCCAAAACATACAACTGGGATAGCCTGCACTACAAACGGATGTTGGAAGTGGCTGGTTACAAGGCCGATACGGCGCTGGCTGATGAATTTCGCAAAGGGTGGCCTTTTAACGCCCCTGTTTGGCAAAAATGGGAACCCGAAGTGGAAAAAATGTTGCAAACCATGAACTTCCGGCACAGGATGCTTGAAGAATTGAAAAGGTAAGTAAAAATACGAATGACTGTTCGTATTTTTGCCGCCGGAACTTTTCGCCGGGTTCAAATTCTGGTTTTTTGAAGCGCGTGCGAATCTATAATCGCTAAATGAGCAGATTTTATCCCCTTCAGGTTGCCGATATTCGAAAAGAAACTGCTGATTGTGTTTCTGTAGCAGTTGCCGTACCGGTGGATTTGAAAGCCATCTTTGCCTTTCTGCCTGGACAATACCTCACGTTTCGCCTGTTTGCCGGGGACGAAGAAATCCGAAGATCCTATTCTATTTGCAGCAGCCCAAGGGAAGGTGAATGGCGTGTTGCAGTGAAAAGGATCGCGAATGGGCGCTTTTCAGATTACGTTCACGATCAATTGAAACCGGGCGATATTCTGGAAGTAATGCCGCCGATGGGAAATTTTATTCATCGGCCCGAACCAGGAAAAGCCGGTTTTTACGCTGCTTTTGCGGCAGGAAGCGGCATTACCCCGGTAATATCTATTGTGAAAAGCGTGCTGGAAGAGGAGCCGTTGAGCCGGATAGTATTGTTTTATGGCAACAAGAATACCGAGAATATCATTCTGAGGGAAGAAATAGAAGGCTTGAAGAACAAGTATTTAAACCGGCTGAGCGTATATTATATTTTAAGCAGGGAACATACGGGAAGCGAACTTTTTACAGGCAGGATAGATGAAAATAAATGCGAGCGCTTTTTTCAGTTGATCATCGACCCGCATATGCTGGATGAGGCTTTTTTATGCGGCCCCTTTGAAATGATCCAGACCGTAAAAAAGCTTTTGGAACAACACGGCATGGACCCCAAAAAAATACACCATGAGCTATTTGTAGCCGGGACGAGGCCACCGGATAAAAAAGAAGATCAAAAGACAGAACCGGCAATTGAGTCGCTGATTACGGTCCGGATAGATGGAATGACCCTTTCCTTCCCACTTAACAGCAAAGGTGAAAGCATATTGGAAGCGTCCCTCAGGGCCGGCGCCGACCTGCCGTTCTCCTGCAAGGGAGGGGTTTGCAGCACCTGCCGGGCTAAACTGACGGAAGGCGTTGTGGAGATGGAAGTCAATTGGGCGCTGGAGCCGGAAGAAGTGGCTGAAGGGTACGTTCTTACCTGCCAATCCCACCCCAGGACAAAGAAGGTGACCGTTGATTTTGACATTTAAAACAGGGCAACACGATGGTTGGCAAAATGAAAAAACAAATGATCCTGGAAGCGGCCGCACGTTCCTTTCGCGATAAGGGTTATCCGGCTACTTCCATGCGCGACCTTGCCCAGGCTGTCAACTTAAAGGCCTCAAGTCTTTACAATCATATTGGCAGCAAACAGGAAATCCTCCGGGAAATTTGTTTTGATAACGCCCGCCATTTTCTTTCAGGCATGGAAGAAATCGAAAAAATGAATGCCGGGTCATTGGAAAAAATTGAAGCGCTTATCAAATTGCATATTCAGGTAGCAACCGAAGATATTACCTCCGTCACAGCCTTCAACGATGAGTGGCGTCACCTTCAGGAACCCGAGCTGAGCGAATTTGTAAAATTGAGGCGGAATTACGAAAACCGCTTCAAGGCAATTATAGAAAACGGCATTCGGGAGGGCTGCCTGGCAAGGGTCGAACCTGTAGTGGCCCTTTATACCATTCTTTCTTCTGTAAGATGGCTCTATGACTGGTATAAACCGGAGCGCAAACCCGGCCTGCAGTCAATCCAAGAGCAGATCATCAGCCTTTTATTGCGGGGTATCCGTCAGTTATAGCCCAGAAGGTCAGTTATATATGCACCCTTATACCCAGCCTGGATCAATTCTTTCCGGAGCTTTTCGGCATCCTTCCGGTCAGGGAAACTTTCACGGGATTCCACAACCCAGACTTCTTCGCAAGGGCGATACCGGGCTACCAGTTTGGGATGGAAGGTGTGGTCTTTCGGATGAGTAAATTTCAGGATAGCGACCTGAACCTTATATTCTATTACCGGGGCCGTGGCAAACTTGGGCAACCTTGGCCTTGCGCCATTCGCAGCCGCCCCTTTTTCGTAGACGACGGGGAGGTCGTCGCAATAAGCCGGCCTTTGGGCGAGGGCAAACAGCGGCGTTCCAAGGAGCAAAAAGATGGTTGTTTTGATTTTCATAGGATTTTTTGTTTAGACGGGAAAATGGTATAAAGTCAGCCATTTCCCACCTGTATGAACTTCAACTGTTTTACGGCTGAACCGCAGTTCGGGTTACCTCAGTTCAAAGACTTTTTGTCCGGCCTCCGTCGACCGTAATATTTGTGCCGGAGATATAGGCGGCGGCAGGGGTAGCCAGGAATGCGATCACGCCGCCGATTTCAGAAGGGGCTGCAAAACGGCCGGCAGGCACTTCCCGCGTCATACTTTCAATAATAGACTCTTTGGTTTCTCCCGTTCGGTTGGAACGAGCCAGGATCAGTTCGGTAAGGCGGTCTGTCTTTGTGAAACCCGGCAGCACGTTATTTACCGTAATTCCATACTCCCCCACCTCAAAAGAAAGCGTTTTTGACCAGTTGGCCATTGCTGCGCGGACCGTATTGGAAACGGCAAGCCCTTCAATAGGCTGTTTGACTGAAGTGGAAATGATGTTGATGATCCTCCCGAATCCGGCTTCTTTCATGCCGGGAAGGACGGCCTGGGTCAGCAGGTGGCTGCAGATCAGGTGATTGTGAAATGCCTGTTCAAATTCTGACGGTGTCGCCTCCGCGACGGCCCCTCCCGGCGGTCCGCCTGTATTATTGACCAGGATATGGATCGTTTTTTGGATAGTCAGTCCCTTGATTTTCTTTTTCAGATCGGCGCTATGCGTGAAGTCGGCTTGCAAAAAATCGTGCCGCTGGCCCACGGACGTATCCAACGATTGAACAAGGTCAGCTAAGATAGCAGCCGTCCGGGCTACGAGGGTCACATTGGCGCCCAGTTTTGCCAATTCGGCCGCTGCAGCTTTTCCGATGCCTTTGCTGCTGCCGCAAACCAGGGCATTTTTACCTTTGAGATTTAAATCCATGTGAAGCCATTGATTTTTTTTAATTTTCTGCCGAAAATTACTATCTTTTGAGTTTTTAATGAACCTTATAGATGTCAATCCGCTTGTTCAGTTAAAATATTTTGAAAATGAAGCCTGGAAAACCGTTCAATCTTAAAAAATGGATCGACGAAAATCGCCATCTGCTCAAACCGCCGGTTGGTAATCAACAGGTTTACAAAGGTAATGAAGATTACATCGTCATGGTCGTTGGCGGGCCCAACGGACGAAAAGATTATCACTGGGAAGACGGCGAAGAATTGTTTTATCAGGTGGAAGGCGATATCACCTTAAAGATCATTCATGAAGACGGCGCCCCCGAAGATATCTCCATCCGGGAAGGCGACCTGTTTTTGCTGCCGCCAAGAATTCCGCATTCGCCGCAACGCCCGGCCAATACCGTTGGCCTGGTGATTGAACGATATCGCAGACCCGGCGAACAGGATAAGTTATTGTGGTTCTGCGAAAAATGTCACAATCTTCTGCACGAGGCGAGCTTTGAGATGAAGGACATTGTAAGCCAGTTGTCGGTGGTCATGAAAAATTTTATGGACTCGGAAGACCTGAGGACTTGCAAGAAGTGCGGGGCGGTGATGGAGAAAGTTTAGCCCACCCCGGGTGTTTCGGATTTTGGATGCCTGTCTGATCCGCAGGCTATATTTCGGGTATGAATAAGAATACAAAAACCTACTTTGCTTCCGATTTTCATTTGGGAATCCATGCGCGTTTGAGCAGCAAAGAACGTGAAAAACAAATTGTCCGCTGGTTGGACCAAATCGCCCAGGATGCCGAAGCCATTTATCTCGTTGGCGATCTCTTTGATTTTTGGTTTGAATATTCAACTGTGATCCCCAAAGGCCATGTGCGGCTTTTGGGAAAACTGGCAGAACTTCGGGACGCAGCGATACCGGTCTATTTTTTTACCGGTAACCATGATATGTGGATCTTTCGTTTTTTCGAGGAAGAACTCGGCATACCCACCTACCGCCGGCCGGTCGTCCGGGAAATCCATGGCAAAACCTTTTTTATCGGTCACGGCGATGGGCTGGGCCCCGGAGATTATGGGTATAAATTCATTAAAAAAGTATTTGCCAACCCCGTTTGTCAATGGGGTTTTGCCCGGCTCCATCCAAATTTTGGGTTTCGGCTGGCCCGTTTCTGGTCGGGCAAAAGCCGGGAGGCCAATCCGGCAGGATCCCGGTTTTTAGGTGAGGAAAAAGAATGGCTGGTCCAGTATGCCAACCGGAAACTGGATACCGTTCCCGCAGATTATTTTATCTTCGGGCACCGCCATCTCCCCATCGACCACATGCTAAAAAATGGCAAAAGCCGTTATATTAACCTGGGAGAATGGATGAATTTCAACTCCTATGCAATTTTTGACGGGACGGATCTGAATCTGGCTTTTTTTGAGAATGAAACAGGGCAAATCTTTGGCAAACATTAAACCCATCTTCCTGGTCGCAGGAATGATGATGTTTGCGCTTTGCCTGGAAGCCAGCCGGCCCAACCTTGCATCGGACACTATAAAAGGCACATTCATCGGACTGTCGGTGGACCGGCTTGGGTTCATTTACGGCATCGCCAAAAATTTTGACCTCGTCAAATTCTCTCCGGAGGGGGCCGAACTTTTCCGATACAGCAACAAGACCCTGGGCCGGCTCGAAGTGGTAGACGCATCAAATCCCTTCTCCGTATTGCTTTTTTACCCCGATCAGCAAACGGTCGTATTGCTTGACCGCACGATGAGCGAAAGATCCAGGTTGTCTTTTGCCGCTTTGGGCTTGCTGCAGGTGCGCCATATTGCCCTTGCCGATGATAATTTTATCTGGTTTTTTGATGAATCCACCGCGCAGTTGAAGAAAATGGCGCCGGACGGCAGGGTGGTTGCATCGACCGATGATCTGCGGCTGCTCACCGGGTTTGAAATGAACCCCAGTCAGTTATTTATGCAAAACAACCGTTTATGGCTCAACCAACCTGATCAGGGTATCCTTGTTTTTGACCGGTTTGGCCGGCTGGAGGCGCTGCTTCCGGTCAAAACTGCTGTTATTGCGGCTATTCAGGCCGAAACCCTGCTCATCTTCCAGCAAAACGAATGGAAAATATATCGCGGGGACGCCCCTCCGACCCCCTGGACAAATCTCGAATGCGACTCACCACATTCCCTCCGGATGCACCAGGATCGTTTATTTTTTCTGGATGATGGAAATATCATTATAACCGATGCCGGGGGATAAAACACGAATGGTGCAAATTTTTGAGGACAGCAAAACTTTTATTTTGTCGTTTCTTTGCGAAAAAAGCCAATGGAGCAAGGCACAGTTATAAAATCCACGGGGAGTTGGTACCAGGTCAGGCTTGATTCAGGGGAGGTTTTGCCGTGCAGGATCGTTGGTAAATTGCGGCTTGAAGAGGAAAAACTGACCAATCCGGTCGCAGTTGGCGACCGCGTGGAACTGGTGCTTGAAGAAGGAGAAGAAAAAACGGCAACCATCCGGAATATTTTGCCAAGGAAAAACTATGTTGTCCGGCAAAGCCCCAGAAAAAAGCATGAACTGCACCTCCTGGCCAGCAACATTGACCAGGCAATTGTATTGGTCACGATTGTTCATCCCAATTTGAAAATCGGGTTTATCGACCGGTTTTTGCTGATGACCGAACCTTACGGGATCCCGGTCACGATCGTTTTGAACAAGGCCGATCTGTACGGCCAGGAAGAAATGGAAATTTACGGAGGCCTGAAAATGTTATACGGGAGCATCGGGTACCAAACCTTGCTTACTTCGGCTGTCGACGGAACCGGTCTGGACGAACTTCGGTCATTGCTGGCGGGAAAAGTAACCTTGATCGGAGGACAGTCAGGCGTTGGAAAATCAACATTGATCAACAAAATTCAGCCCCAGTTGGATCTGCGAACCGGAGAAATATCCGGGTATTCGGGAAAGGGCCAGCATACAACTACTTTTGCAGAAATGTTTGACCTCGATTTTGGCGGGGCCATCATTGATACCCCGGGGATTAAAACCTTGTCGTTCAACAACCTGGAACCCATTGATGTAGCGCACAATTTCAGGGAATTTTTTGAACGGTCCAAAGATTGCCGTTTCGGGGGCGCCTGTCTGCACCGGAATGAACCCGGGTGCGCTGTCAAGGCCGCTATTGAAAGGGGTGAAATCAGCCAATTGCGATACGATAACTACCGGGTCATCCTGGAAGAAATTGAAGATCAAAACTACTGGGAAAGACACAAAGATTGAACTATGGCATACCAAAGCCGAATGCGGAATTATAAAACCCCCCGGGAAAAAAACCGGGCGACCTGGCGAAATGTCCGGTTGGTCCTGCTTTTTGCAGTTATTGCCCTGGCCATCTGGGCGTTCAAGGAACGCCAGGATCTGTGGGATTGGTTCAGGTTGAAGTATTTATATTGATACCCGGCCCTTCGGAATTGCCTGCCGAAGGGGTTTTTGTAATGTTCAGGAAAGTTTTTTTCCCTAAATTTGCCCTCCGGTGTAAAAGCGCATATCCCGGCAATTACAATTGGCCATTCATGAAGATTAAAGTCGGAATTTTTTTTGGCGGACCCTCCCGCGAACGCGAAATTTCTTTTGCTGGCGGCAGGACGGTTTATGATAACCTCAATAAAACCCTCTTCGAGCCAGTTCTTATTTTTGTAGACAGCCGGCGCCAGTTCATCCAACTGGACTGGCATTTTGTTTACAAAGGCAGTATCCGGGATTTTTACCCGCCGGTTGAATTTCTCCCGCCTTCGCCCCACGAATTTCAAATTTATCACGAAAGCCTCGGAGAACTGGACAGAGACGCGGAAGACCGCCTGATTACTTCCATCGGCAAACGCATCGACCCCGCCGAGTTGCCGCAACTGATCAGCATTGCCTTCCTGGCGCTCCACGGTGAATATGGCGAAGACGGACAAATACAGCGGGAACTGGAGGCTTTAAGCATCCCCTATACGGGCAGCGGGATTCGCGCCAGTGAAATCGGCATGAACAAAGCCCTTCAGAAAGACTTGATGGCCCAAAAGGGTTTCCCCACTCCTGCCGTCAGGGTGATCGACCGGGAGAACTGGGTCTTAATGGCCGAACCGGCGGTTTTGTACCGGGAACTGGCCGCTGAAATCGGCTTTCCCCTGGTGATCCGCCCCGCCAATCAGGGATCTTCCATCGGCGTTTCGATCATTGGAAAAGCCGAAGGCCTCGAAGGTTTTGTTCAGTCGGTCAACCGGGCTTTTTTCAGGGATGTTCTGCCTTCCGCAGAGTGGCAGGCCAGAAGCCCGTTCGAACGCGAAGAATACATCCGTCTGATCGCCGACATCCGGGATGGATTGGGGTTTCCGGTTACCGCCCAAACGGAACAGGAAGAACAGGTGATCTATCATCCCGAAGCGCTGCTGGAATGGCTGGACGACCGCCTGTCGGAAGAGGACGTTACAGCGGTTCTGACCGCCCACCAAAGCGAACAGCAGGTTATCGTAGAATCCTTTATCAACGGAAAAGAGTTTTCCTGCATCGTTATCCGGAAAGAGGACGGAACGGCGGTTGCTTTGCCCCCTACAGAAATCGTTAAAGGCCAGGAAGTCTTTGACTACCGGTCGAAATACCTTCCCGGCTTGTCGCGAAAAGTGACGCCCATCGAATTGCCGGACAGCCAGATCAACGCCATCCGCAAAGAATGCGAGAAATTGTTTGTCGAACTGGGTTTTGGCGTTTACGCCAGGATTGACGGATTTATGACCGGAGAGCAGCAGATTTTCCTCAACGACCCGAATACGACTTCAGGGATGCTGCCTTCTTCCTTCTTTTTTCATCAGGCGGCTGAAATCGGTTTGAACCCCTCCCAGTTCCTGACTTATATTATCAGGATATCCCTCCAGGAAAGGTTGACGGAAAAACCGGACCCCGCTGTCCGGCTTCTGCTCCGAAACCTGGATGACAGCATCCTTGGCCTTCAGCAGGTTGGCGCCCAAAAACAAAAAATTGCCGTCATCCTCGGCGGGTATTCGTTTGAACGGCATATCTCGGTGGAGAGCGGCCGCAATATTTATGAAAAACTATCGAGTTCCGACCGGTACGAACCGATCCCCGTTTTTCTGTCCGGAAACGCCAAACGGATGGAACTCTATCAACTCCCCATCAACCTGTTGCTAAAAGACAACGCCGACGATATCCGGGACAAGATCAGGGCCTGGAAAGCCCACCCGGTTGTGGAGGCCATCAAGGAACAGTGCGCGGAGATTACCAGGAAATACGCCTCATTCGGGCTTGTATTTGCGCCGCAGCGCATGACGCTGGATGATCTGGGCCGCCGCGTAGAAGGCGTTTTTGTCGCCCTCCACGGACGACCCGGAGAAGACGGTCAGATCCAGATGGAACTGGATGCGCGGGGTATTCCTTATAATGGTTCTGGCGTGCATTCTTCAAAGATCACGATCGATAAATACAAGACACTCCAGAAATTAAAAGAAAAAGGGTTCCCGGTGGCAGGCCAGCTCCTCCTGAAAAAGGAAGACTGCCTGGAAGAGGAAGAAACCGCCCTTCAAAAGGTAGAAGAACGGTTTGGTTACCCGGTGGTGGGCAAGCCCGTAGACGACGGGTGCAGTTCGGCCGTCAAGGTCATTCAGAACAGGAAGGAATTGGAGGCATTTGTCCACCTGATGTTCCGGGAGGATGAGACCGAATTGCTGGAAGCCGACCGCAAGGTGTTGCGGCTCAAATTGCGGGAGGAGTTTCCCGTAAAATCCGAAATTTTGTTCGAAGACCTCATCACCGATAACGGCGCCCCGCTTTTTATGGAGATCACAGGCGGGCTTTTGACCTTTTATGATCCGGAAGGCCGGCTTCAGTATCAGGTATTCGAACCGTCGGAAGCCCTTGCAGGCGGCGATGTTTTGTCGCTGGAAGAAAAATTCCTGGCGGGGGAAGGGCAAAATATCACCCCGGCCCGGTTTGGAAGGGAGGGAATGGCCTACGGCAAGATCGCCGATAAGGTCAAAGCAGACCTCGAACGCGCAGCCCGCATTCTGGAAGTTGAGGGATATGCCCGTATCGATGCCTTTGTCCGGGTTTATGCCAATGGAAAGGTTGAAACCATTATAATAGAGGTCAATTCCCTGCCCGGTATGACGCCGGCCACCTGCATCTTTCACCAGGCGGCATTGATCGGGCTGCAACCGTATGATTTTATCGACAGGATCATCCGGTTTTCATTTGAAAGAAAACACCGGATGGCCGAAACCGGCGTGGGGACAACCGGACTGTCCCACGCTTTTCCCCCGGATACAAAAGAAGCGGAAGAGAAACCGGTTTTTGTATTCGAACCCGTTCAACCACAGCAAATGAGTACCGATCCGGGCGTCACCGAATATCAAAGATCCAAATACCAGGCCTTGTTTCAGGAAAGCGGAATAGAAAATCCGCCGGCCGGCTTTTTTGCCGTTCTGAAAACCGGAATACTCAGTGGGTTGAGCCGCTTTGCCCAATTTATCCGCTCAGGGTTTTTCCTGAAGAACCTGGGCGCGCTCATGCTCATGCTTTTGATCCTGATCCTTTTGGTCACCTTATTCCTCAGGTTGTACACCCGTCATGGGGAGTCGGTACAAATGGATAATTACATCGGCATGAAGGTGGAAGACGCCGTTAAAAAAGGAAAGAACCGCGGATTCAAACTGGTCGTGATTGATTCTTCCGTTTATGAAATAGATAAGGAACCCGGTGAAATCTTTGATCACGATCCCAAGCCGCGGGCAAGGGTAAAAGAAAACCGGACGGTTTACCTCAGCATTTACAGAAAAACGCCCCAGGAGATCCGGCTCTCGCCCTTCTCCGATTATGCGTATGATTATGAAAATTATAAACGGTACCTGGAATCCCAGAAAATTTACACGGCTGTCGAAGAAGAAGTTTTTGACTCTAAACAAGCGCAGGGCACGATCATGCACTTTTATTACAATAAGAAAAAATATGCCGATCCGGATGTGAACAAAGGGGTCAGGATAAAACAGGGCGAAACCCTCCGGTTTGTCATCACCACCTCCACCTCCAATTTTGTACCCGTGCCCAACCTGGTCTGTAAACCTTTTGAACAAGCCAGTTTCCTGATCACCAGCAGCCAGTTGGCTGTCGGGCAGATCATCGGCAACGTTGCCGACCAGGACAACGCCTACGTCTGGAAACAGGATCCGGCTTACGAACCGGGGGCGGTCCTTCAAAAAGGCGCCCAGATTACCGTTTATCTGACAGACAGCCAGCCGGCCGGCTGTGAGGACGAATGACCTGCAACTTTCGAAAACCAACCGGTTCAAATGTCGGATTCCAACCTTCCGGGTTAATCCGCCCCCTGGTCAAAATAAAGACGGGCGACTGTCGTTGACATATAGCCGGAAAAGGCTGCCAAACCCATGCCTTTTTTGTGCATAAACAAAGCAACTATTCGGCCTTAAGCAAAACAAACATGAGAAAATTTACTTTTTGGTTGTGGATCGGATTTGGATGTATGAATGGAATAGCAACCGGTCAGTCACTACTCTTGCCGCTGGATGAAAACCCGGCGTTGCGCGGTCTGCAACCCGTTCTTGAAATACGCCAGGCGGAGGAAGGCCCGCGATACAACGGACTCGATTGCCCCCGCGGACAGCAAGGCGTACTCTATGTCGAAGCCGGACAACAACGTTTCGCCAACATCACCATTGATACCTTTGACGTTTATCCCAACGGCGGGGTGTTTGTTTGTGACAATTGCACGGCGCTGAATTTTGGCCAGGCTGTCGTCGACGGCAACCGGATGTATTACACGGCCAACCCCGATGCAACAGCCGGCGAAGACATCGTGGAAGTGCGGTTTTGCAACGCCGATAACCCCACGGATTGCCAGAAAAATCAATTTTTTAACGTCCTTGCCAAACGACGCGGCTTACAGCATTTTATACCCCCGGTTTCCCTGGCAGCCGGCGGCACGGCCAACACGGAAGCCATCCCCGGAATCTTGCCCGGCGAGTTGCAGTGCAACTATTTTGTCGAATGTGCCGACCAATACCAGGGACGCGAACAACTGGTCTATTTTGTCGATTACAGCCAACCGGATTACCGGCTCATTTACCGAAGCGCCCGCTACGCCGGCCTCGACTCTGTTTGCATAGCCCTTTGTGATGAATATACCATTTGTGATACCTTTCATTTCGCCTTCCGCATCATTGGCGATACCCTGGGTTTGCCGTTCCTGGACGATTTTTCCTACCAGGGCCCGAAAACCGACCCGGATAAATGGATGGAATCCGAGGTATTTGTCAACAACACCATGGCGATTGACCCGCCCTCCGTCGGCATCGCAACTTTCGACGGGCTCAACAACCGGGGCAAACCCTACGGGGGCGCGCCAGGCCGTTCCGACCAATTGACCTCAAATTACCTCAACCTTCAGGGCGCCGGCGGAGACCTGATCCTTTCCGCCTGGATACAACGCCGCGGGCTGGGCGACAAACCCGAATTGGTGGATTCCCTCATCCTGGAATTCAAGGAAAAAAACGGAGAATGGCAACAGATGGCCTCTTTTGCCGGAGCCCCGCCCAACCAGCCCCTAACCGCTGTCGATACCTTTCAGTATTTTTCCGTGGCAGTGCCGCAGCCGTTCCGCTACAAAGGGTTCCAGTTTCGTTTTACGAACTTCAGCGACCGGCAGGGAGTGCGCGACAACTGGCATGTCGACTACGTCCGGCTCGACAATGTTTTTACCACCCAAACCTTCAACGATGTAGCGTTTTCCAGGCTTCCCCGGCCCATCCTGGCCGATTATTCCAGCATGCCCTGGCGGCATTTCCGGGCAGGCGCGGCGGGCGAACTGGCAGGCAATATCCGGGTCGGCGTCTTTAACCAGGCGGCCCAGGCGCTGAACGCGTCGCCCTCGTCGGTCAGCCTGGAAGAACTGACCACCGGCGTCAATCCATTCGGCTCTCCGCTGACCTTGTTCAACGGGCAGGAGGCCAATATACCCAACGGCATACCCGTCAATCGCACCTATCTTTTATCTTCCGACCCGTCGGGCTTTCCCAATATCCTGGCCAACTACCTGCAAAGCATGGAGAGTTCGCTTTTCCCGCCGGACGACAAGCTGCGCTTCAAAATGACCTATCAGTTGAACAACAACACCCAGATCGTCCAGCCAGGGTATGAAGCCGTGCAGCGCAACGATAAAGTAAGTTATACCACCCTGTTCGACGAGTATTTCGCCTACGACGACGGCACGGCGGAAGCCGGCCTGGTGACCAATGAAGGCGGCCAGATCGCGCTGAAATTTACGGCCCTTACGCCCGATTCGCTGCGCGGCATCCAGATCATGCACCCGCGCTCCACCCCCGACGCGTCGGAACAAGTCTTCCGCCTCCGGGTTTGGGTGGGCCAGCTCGACGGCTCTCCCGAATATTCCCTTTCGCTCACGCCTTTTTACCCCGATCAGGCGCTCGATACGATCCAGGGTTTCACCACCTATGTTTTGAAAGACCCCAACGGCAACGTAAAACCGTTGTACCTGCCCCCCGGCGACTTTTATGTGGGCTGGCAGCAAGTGACCAACTGCGTATTCAACAACTGCGTACAAGTGGGTTACGACCGGAACAACGAAGACGCCACCGATTTTGCCTTCGAAAACCTGGGCCAGGGCTGGATTCCGCTCGACCAGATCCTGGGCGGCGCCATTATGGTGCGGCCGGTGGTGGGCACAGAAACCCCGCCGGCTACCAAAGTGGAAGACGCCGTGACCACTGCGGCAGAATTGCTGGTGTACCCCAATCCGGCGCAATCCGTACTCCATATCCGGTTGAACGAGACCGACTGGAGCCGGTACAACTACCGGTTTTACAACCAGTTGGGGCAGCTTGTGCAGTCGGGCGAATTGCAACCCGAGCTGAACGTCGGCAACCTGCCTGCGGGGGTATACTGGTTGAAAGTGGGAGATGACCGACAGAAAAGGCAGTGGGCGCAGCGGGTGGTGGTGGTGAAGTAATGGTAAATCTGGCCTGGGTTAAAATCCGCAATTTGTCTTTGCGGCTGAAAATAAACGCAGTTAAATTTGCATTTAATAACCAAAGCCACGTTTTACCGCTAATAAAATTTTCGAAGAAAAAAGATAAAACCCATAAAACAACTTTCAAAACGCCAGCGTTTTTATTTTGTGTCATCTGCCCATGTACATCCGACCCCATGATCGGATGAATCCTTATACCCAATCAAAGAATCGCTAAAAGGCAAAGTATAAAACGCAGCTTTTGCTGCCTGGTTTTAGCTTAACCTTCTATTCCACCCGGTGCGAATAGAACAAACCCTGTTTGGCGTATGAAAAAATTGAACTCGTTTACCCGCTTAAATCAGGTTTCAATAAATGAAACTGCCCGATTTTGCCGGTTCTTTCTGATTTTAGGTTTTTTCCCGCTCCAATTAATTTGCCAGCCGGTAAACAACATTATCGGGGATGTAGTCATGCCTGCGCCCAATGCGGCCTCCCTTGGGAAATACACCGACATGCCGGTAAGTTATTTCACGGGAGTACCCAGTATCGGTGTGCCGATTTACACGGTTTCGGAAGGACCTTTGAATTTGCCGATTTCCCTGGGGTACCATGCCTCCGGCATCCGGGTGGGCGAAACGGCCGGCTGGGTGGGAACAGGATGGAGCCTGAGCGCAGGCGGGGTGATCACCCGGACGGTATTGGGAACGCCGGATGAAGAAGGTTATTATCTTGACGGGGCAAACCTCGATTACCCGGCAAATATATTAGACAATATTATCGATGAAGTAGCGAACGGGGCCAAAGATGCAGAGCCAGACCTGTTTTCTTTCAACTTTGCAGGGTATTCCGGCAAATTTATGATCGGCGCCGACCATACCGCTTTTTTTATCCCTCAGCAAGACCTCAAATTGGAAATCGACTTCAGCGACGATAATAAATTCAGGCGATTTACCATCACCGACCCACAGGGGACACGGTATATCTTCGGCAATATGCCGGGTTCGAGCTCTAATTCCGGGATAGAAAGGACAGCCACCCGATCTGCGGCTCATGAGCCTGTTATCGCGGAATATTCTTCGTGGTATCTGGTCAGAATAGAATCGTTTGACCAGAACCATTGGATCAATTTGAGTTATACGGATGAATTTTATGGGTATAAAAATCTTTCAACCTGCAATACTGCCATAACCTATTGTGAATCGCAAGGGGCAGGCGGGATGGTTTATAGCTCCACGTCCAGTTGCAGCGGGATCTACAACCTGTCGCTGGATCGCTACGTGTTGGTCAACAATATTTATGGAAAACGCCTGACCGGCATCACGACGGGCAATACCTCCAATCCGACGACGCCCAAAACCACGGTGGAGTTTTTTGCCAATACCTTGCGGGAGAACTTGGATCCCAACGACCTGATGTCCTCTGGCAATTACACGGCCAGATCGCTGGACCGCATCAAAGTCGCTTCCGGCCCGCTTTGTTCCCACTGGGATTTTTCGTACAGTTATTTCAAAGACTTGACCTTCTCAACGGGTTCGGGCAGCAAAAGGCTGAAACTGGACTCGGTTACCCAGGTGTCATGCGATCAATCACAGGCCATCCCGCCTTTTGTATTTGCCTATTACGGTGAGGTGAACAGCGACGGCTCCCAGCGGCTTCCCAACCGGTTGAGCAAGGCTATCGACGGTTGGGGTTTTTACAACGGCGCATCGGCCAATGAAAATGAATACCTGAATATTCCGCCCACAGAGGTGATGGTTGCCGGCGGAGGATTTTCCAGAGGAAACAGCAACCGGTCTTCGAATGAAGAAAAAATGATCGACGGTACGCTTTCTTCCATCACCTATCCCACCGGAGGAACGATCACCTACCAGTATGGCGCCCATAAAATCTCCAATATGGAGGACGTTACCAGCAATCAATATTTTATAGAATACCTGGGCAATTGCGCCTTTCCGGCAGGTTCGTGTTGCTCCAATACCCAGGTTTCGCAAAATGCTACGCTTACCTCGATCACCGGTAAATTCAGATTGCGACTGGAAACCGTACCCGAAGCAGAAGACCCCGGCGGGATCTGTTTTAACGGCTCTACGGATTTTTACGCCAGGATTGAAGTAAAATCGGGAAGTACGGTGGTGGGGCAATACACGCTGGATTTCAACCCGTTCCTACAGGAATTCAAAGAGGTGGAACTGCCCATCAGCAATTTGGGAGGATCGGTTCAGGCCAACGTTAATTATCAGTTTGTCCTGACGGTGATCAACGGACGGGCGGAATTTTCCATTTATGGCCAAACCACCGCTCCTCAGACACTTACGGAAGAAGTCGGCGGCTTGCGGGTGGAAAGCATTGAACTCGATCCGGGAACAGGGCCGGAGGATGTGATCGAACGGACGTTCGAATACACGGTTAATGACAATAACACTTTTTCAAGCGGCGTCCTGTACCAAAAACCGCTTTATGGCGCTTCTCTGGAAGCAGGAGACGCGGGCTCGTCTTTGTTTCATGTTGTTTTTGAAGCTCAGAGTATCGTTCCGCTGGGGAATATCGATGGTTCGCATATCGGTTATGAAAGGGTGGTTGAAAACCATAACGGCAATGGAAGGATCATCCACTATTTCAGGAAAATCGACAACAGCCAACCATTGCTGCAAGGTGTGAACGATTGGGACGGCAGCCAAAGCCACCTTTTGATTGAGCCGCCGGCCTGGTTCCTGGCCCTGAATGGGAGCCTGGACAGTACGGTGGTTCTAAACGCCTCGGATGCCATAATGAGCAAAACGGCCAATACGTATGATCATTTGTATAAATATTTCCCGGGTATTGCCTTTAAAATCCGAAAGATTCCGGTTGATTGCGGCAGTACGGGGACTTTTCCGCCGGGTTGGTCCAGCCCGATCCCGAATGCGGTTGTTCTATACCGGGCCTATACGCCAAGAACCGGCGCTTCTTACCTGACGGGCACAAGTGAATATCTGGATGGGGTTACCAAAAATTCAACGTACCAGTTTAACCTCCAGGAAGGCTGGCATCACAACCCCATTTCCATCGGCGTGGTCAACAGCGACGGGGTGACGCACAGCACCGAACTGGACTATGCCCATGAAAGAAACAATACCTTCATGCTCCAGAAAAATATACTGGGGATACCGATTGCAGAGCGCCGAAAAACCGGCGGGCAACTGGCCGGCGGCAAGGAATTTACCTATACCAACGGTTACCCGATGGAAATGAAGGAAATCCTGAAGGACGGCAGTTTGTTGCTCAGGGGCAGTACGTCAGGGTACCAAAACGGGCGACCAAATGATTTCACCCAGCGGGGTTATTCCCTGGTGGATTACCAATGGCAGAACGACCAGTTGACCGGCTGGGATTACAATGCCTGGCACAAGGGATTCGAATACTATACGAATTCGCAGTTCCTGAAAAAAGTAACGGACATCGACGGTCAACAAGTAGAGTACATTTACGACGCGCTCGGGCGGTTGCACAAGATCAAATCCCGAAGCGGAAATATCGAAACCACGTTCGCCTACCAGTTCGGCGCCCCCAACAGTGTAACTACCACAACGGTTTACTCCGACGCCCCTACCCAAACCGTCATTCAGGAATTTGATGGCCTTGGCAGGGTAACAAAAGAATATCTCAACGGCGTATTGAAACACGAATACCGTTATGACCAGTATAACCGGATAGAAGAGGAAACCTATCTGCCCGGGAATTTCACCAACTATCAATACGACGGGTCGCCATTGAACCGGGTCATCCGGCAAAACTACCCGGATTATTCCTTCACCCGGACCGAATACGGTGCGGAAGGCAACTATTACAAGGTCAGTACCTACGATGAAAAGGGCAATAAAACCGATAACATCACCGATATCCTGGGCCGGCAGTACAAGATCCGCAATGCCCTGAGCGGGGTCACCTTGTTTGAGTACGACGAGCGGAGCAACCTCGACCAGGTCACCTCGCCCGCAGGCCGGATCTATACCTATGAATACGACCTGAGAAACCGGCTGATCTTTAAAAAAATGCCGGGCCAGGACAAAGGCCAGGTGTTCGGATACTTCGACGACGACCTGATGGAATTTTCCATCGACGGCAATGGCGCCCGCATCGATTACGAATACGATGTGTATAAAAGAAACAAGGCTACTTACCTGAATACCACGGTGACCAATTGGATATTCCCCAACCAGAATTACGGAACCAAAGGCAGCCTGATCACCTCCAACACCTGGTATCCCGACGCCGGCGGGGCCATTACCGTCAACAAACTCAAGGAAAGCCTGGTGAAAATGGCCGACCTGAACGGCCAGGTTACGACCCACTTCGATGAATACGACGCTTTTGGCCGCCTCAAAAAGCAGCGGGAGGTGTACCCCTTATTGCAAAAAGCGAGCAATACCGACCAGATCGAGTTCACTTACAACCACGCCGACTGGCTGTTGCGCGAAAAACGTATCCACGGCGGTTATACGCCGCTGACCACCTACCGCGATCACAGCTACGACGAGTTTGGCCGCATGATCTTTGACGGGTTGTTCCCGGATTTTTCGTTCGAAACCGGCCTGGTGTACAACATGACCTACAACGACCGCGACCAGATGACGACCAAAAAGCTGGGCGGCATCTCTAACCCGCTGGACAAGGTGCGGTTCAGTTATACTGAGCGGGGGTGGCTCAGCCAGATGAACGATCTGATTTACCGACAGGATGCCGCTGCTTTTTGTGAAGATCCGCCTTCCGGGCCCGGCACAATTGCCATCGAGCAAACGGTAGATTTTGAAGATCTGATCGACCTGGTGGTCAGTGAACCCACCACCACGATCGGCCCGACAACCCCCTGCACCTTTCCGCCCTGTTACGAGATCAGGGCCTCCTATGATATCCAGGTCATCAAACCTGCCGACCCGGTAGGATCAGGCGACAAGGTGCTGATCGTGGATGCCTGCATCGAAGCCCTGTATGGCGAAAACGGCCCCGTCACGGGGTACGGCATGAGTTATCCCTATTGCCTGTTCGGGGAAAACGAATCCAACCAGTTCAAATTGCACCTTGAAAACTGGCTGACCCAGAGCGGATACGCATTTGAGGCGGTATCGGTCGGCTACAACGCCGGCCAGCAAACCTACACGATCAGCGTAACCAATACCAATTTTGTTTTCGTCGATGTCGATGTGAAGTGCAGGCGGGAATACAGGATCTACGCCCAGGTCAAGGGACAGAACGCCCATATTGAGGGAATGCATGCGTCAACCGGGCCGATGACCCTGAGCCTCAGTTATCCGATCTGCAATCCGGGGAATAACCTGGTGAGCCCGTTGCAAAACTGGCTGAACAGCCAGGGTTACACCTACGGCCTGGTGAGGTATTACTCCAACCCGGCCAGGGTGGTAGTGACCAAAACCGACTGGCAGTTGGACCGGATCGAATACTGTTATGAATGCATTACCAACCCGGGCGACACCTGTGAATCCGACCCTGATGTATTGTACCCCAGCGCGCTGTGCCTGGGCAGCATCCGGGAATACGCCCGGCAGGCGCACCCCTGCAAAAACCCCAAAGGGATCAATCCGGGCACAGACACCCAGCAGCCCGGGTCGGTGACCACGCTCGACCAGGTGATTGCCGGAAAAACCGTGGCCACGGTTCCCCTGCCCAATGTATTATACGAGGTTGAATTACTGGATGGTTCGATCCGCTGGGTGTTCGAAGACGAACTGAGCATCCTCAAGGGCGGCATCAACCGGGCTACACGCGTTCCGGTTACGGCGGCCAATCAGACCTTTGAAGTGAAACGAACGAACGGACAAACGGTGACGGTGGACTTGGCCGGGCTGCTCGACGAACGGGAAACGGGCAATGTGGAGAAAATATCGCCCATCAACCCGGCGCCCTGCGGGCCGTATCCGCCCCTGGGTTGTACCGAATCCGAGTTGGCCGCGCAAGCCCAGTCCCTGGGGCAGATCCAGAATGCGATGACCAACCTGGATGTGAACGACCTGCAATACCCGCTGCAACTGACCCTGGTGCGGTTATGCGACGGCTCGACGGCCTATATCCTCCAGTCGCTCCTGGGCGATCTGGAGGGGCCTTATGTAGTATTGGGCAATATCACCGTGACGGGGCCGGATCAGACCTTCCAGGTGTTGGCCACGCCGAAGGAACCGATCTTTGCGATGATTTTTAACCATGAGGCCAATGGGAATATCAAACGGGCGGAGTGGCAAGTCACCTACAACCAACCGCAATACTACGACTATGCCTACGATGTGCTCAATCGCTTGACTTCGGGTTTATACGGAAGAGTGGTTCCCCTGTACAACCTGAACGGGGTCTTTACGAAGTTTTCGCATATCCTCAATAACAACTACAACGAGAATAACCTCACATATGACGCGGACGGCAATATCAGTACCCTGAATCGATTTGGTATGGTTCCGAATGCTTCGTGTTTTACGCAAGCGCAGATCGATGTGCTGAGCTATACCTACATTGCCGGCACGCCGAAGCTGCAAAAGGTGACGGATACCGCGCCGAGCGCAAATCGTGCCAAAGGGTTCAATCCCGGGACGGCCTCCGGCTCTGCCGTGTATGTTTATGACAAAAACGGCAACCTGATCACCGATCCGTATAAGGGCATTACGATTCAGTACAATTTCTTAAATTTGCCGAGGCTGGTTACTAAAGGGGGAGCTAATATTGCGATCAGATACGATGCTTCAGGCAGGAAATGGAGCCAGTCGGGAACGGAGGGCATACGGGAATACGTAGGTGGGATTGAATACGTGGATCAAAAGATTCAGTCCGTCCAACACGGTGAGGGGAGATTAGTCGCCACATATAACGCCAGCGGCACAGCCATCGAATCCATCCGGGCAGAGTATTGGCGGCAGGATCATCTCGGCAACACGAGAGTAGCTTTTTCGGATTTTAACCTGGATGGGGTGATTGCTACCAAGGATGACCCCGGCACGACGGAAAATGAGGTGGAGATAACGCAGGAGAATCACTATTACCCCTTCGGGCTAAATCATGAGGGGCCGTGGTACCAGACGGTTCAGCCTAAAAATAAGTATCAATTCAACGGAATCGAACGAGTAGAAGACCTTGGAATCAACCTGGATTTAGCCCTGTTCCGTTCTTATGATCCGGCAGTTGGTCGGTGGTGGCAGGTCGATCCCTTGGCTGAATTTGCACCGGATTGGACGCCTTATCGGTTTGGCCTTGATAATCCGGTTCTTTATGCAGATCCTTTTGGCTTATTTGAGACAAGGCGAGAGGCAAAGGATTTCAAAGAGGAGCAGGGCATAAAAGGGAAGGTACGAAGGGATGGGGAAACTTATTACATCCAGGAGCGTGGCGAAGGCGGTGGTCAATACGCTTTTGGGACTGCTGCTGGTGGTTATGATACAAAAGAAGCGGCAACTGCAAGGGCCTTTCGGATATCAGAGGTTGGGGTAGGCGCCGCTTTAGAGATGGAGGAAAATAATCCAAATGTATTTTTTAAAAACAGTTTTGGGGAACAGGCTTATATTTGGGGTTATAAATTTGGCTTTGCCCTGCCCTCAGCAAGAATCGTTACCGCAGGCAAAACAGCCACAACGGGGGCATCTCAAGCCGCTAAGGGAAGCAGCCGCTATTTATACCACTATACAAGCAGTACGTCAGCTCAAAGTATATCGAGAACTGGTTTTACAGTTACCAAGAATAGACCCTTTATTTATGCTACCAATACAGGCAAACTATCTCCTCTTCAAGCTCAAATAGAGTTAGCTCTACCTGCTAATAGAGCTTTGCCTAATTCTTTGATTAGAATTGATGCTGCTGGATTAAGAAGAGCCGGGATAAATCCGATAATAGGGCCAAGACGTGTTCAGGGCAATCTACCAGGTTTAGGTGCTGGTGGTGGAACTGAATTCATATTTAATCAAAATATCCCTTCTTCATTTATAAAAATAATCCGGTAGACTATGAAAGACTTCATTTTATATAAAAACTTTATTGATAGCGATCGACGCACAAGTATAAAAGGTGATGGTGGAAACGACATATACATGGAGATGTTGGAGTACATTCAAGGTATAAAGGATGAAGGTTTGTTATCTAAAATCAAGGACGAAATAGAAGTCTGGTTGGAAATAGGCAACACCTCCTACTTTGTGATGGCCGTGAATTTAATAGGCGATTTAAACCTAATTGAATTTAAAAGCAGGTTAAAAGAAAAGAAACTTGAAATTATTAAGAAGGAAATTCCTGATTTTCCAGAATACTACACTGAGTTTATTGATAATGCTTTAAAAAGAATGACCTGATGAGCCTATTGAAGGGCCTTTCTAAAATTTTGTGTAAACGTGAATTTGCCTCGCTGCCCGCAAGTCTTCCGCCTCTATCCCCGCTATTTGAAGCTTGCAGCTTCAAATCCAAATAATGAGCGAGACGAAAACAAAGAGACTGCGTCTCGGCAAGTTTATCTTCGCTCCCGCCGGGGCCCTATTGTAGTGGGTAGGGGGCCGGCCAACGCAGGGGCAGCAGGTGTCGGACACTTCGGAAGTGTCCGACACCTGGAGGCCAACCTCACCGCCAGCGGACCATGAGGCCAACGGAAATATTTTAATCAGGCGAATTTCACGAAATTCGCCTGCCGGCAGTTGGTGCAAATGGGTGGACGATAATAACCAACCTCCCAATTCGGCGGCCAGGCCGGCGACGGGCTGCACCTCAAGGAGACCTGTGTTTTTTCAGGGTCAGCGATCTCCAACCGTGGGTTGATCAACCTGGTCCTGGATGAAGACAAAATCGAAATGTCGGGCCTGGCCACCAGCGGCTGGGAGCCCATCGGCGCAGTCCATCTGCAAAAAAATCGTCAGCTTGCACAATGGCAAGACCTGGTACGAAACCCGGCCCGGTGGTGGAACAATTTTTCATTTCTCCATTCAGCAATCAACGACGCCCGTCCATATCCCTAAATACGCCGTTACAGGAGTATAGCAGTTTAGGAAACATGCTCTTAATCAATCAAAACCGTTCCATCCATAACAGGCGGAGCAGGTATGCCCAGCAGCCGGAGAATCGTCGGAGCAATATCGGCCAGTTTCCCGTTTTTAAGTGTATAATGACCGGGCCTTTGGTGGATATAAATACAAGGAACCGGGTTTTTGGTGTGTGCCGTATTCGGTGTGCCGTCGTCGTTGATCATATAGTCGGAGTTGCCGTGATCGGCAATAACGATTGTTTCGTATTCAAATTCCAATGCGGTTTTAATCAACTTCTCAAGGCAGGAATCCACGGTTTCAGCAGCTTTAACGGCGGCTGAAAAAACACCGGTATGCCCCACCATGTCCGTATTGGCGTAGTTAAGACAAATAAAATCGGGCTGGTTTTGACGGATATCGGCCACAATCGCCTCGGTCATCTCCACAGCGCTCATCTCAGGTTGGAGGTCGTAGGTGGCTACTTTGGGTGATGGAATAAGGATGCGCCGTTCGCCAGGAAAAACATCTTCTCTTCCGCCCGAAAAGAAAAACGTCACATGCGGGTATTTTTCCGTTTCGGCAATGCGCAATTGAGTTTTTCCTGCGTTGGAAAGCACTTCGCCGATCGTTTGCCGGAGGTCGTCTTTTTGAAAAAGCACCTCGACATTTTTATAGGTGTCATCGTACCGGGTCATGGTCAGGTAGTGCAGGTCCAGTTTGTGCATATCAAAATCCGGCATATCGGTTTGGGTGAGCACAGTAGAGATTTCCCTGGGCCGGTCGGTGCGGAAATTGAAACAAACCAGGGTATCGCCGGATTGGATCGTGGCCAGCGGATTGCCGTCCGGCCCGGTGCATACGATGGGCTGGATGAATTCGTCGGTCTCCCCTTTGGCGTAACGCGCCTCCAGGGCAGAGAGGACATCGCCGGTTTTTTCTCCTTTTCCATGAACAAGCAGATCGTATGCCACTTTTACCCTTTCCCAGCGTTTGTCGCGGTCCATGGCAAAATACCGGCCTACCACTGAAGCGATCCGGGCTTTCTGTCCGGCAATATGCCTGTCCAATTCGCGCAGAAAACCCAACCCGCTTTTGGGGTCGGTGTCCCTGCCGTCGAGAAATGCGTGGATGTACACCTTTTCAACCCCGCTGGATTCGGCGATATCGCACAACGCCATCAGGTGTTGTATATGGGAATGGACGCCGCCATCCGAAACCAGGCCCATAAAATGCAGGGCCTTGCCGGATTGCCGGACCTTTTCCAGCGCGGCCAGCAAGGCTGGATGGCGGTGCAATTCACGCTCGCGGATGGCCTTGTTGATGCGCGCAAGTTCCTGGTAAACGATCCGGCCGGCGCCGATATTGAGGTGGCCTACTTCGGAGTTGCCCATTTGACCTTCCGGCAAACCGACGTCTTCACCGAAGGTGATGAGTTCGGAGTGGGGGTATTTTTTATACAGACTGTCTACAAACGGCGTATTCGCCTGCGCAATAGCGCTGACTTTGGGATCAGGCCCGTGACCCCAACCGTCCAATATAACCAATAAGACTCTTTTTGCGTTCATCCCGCAAAAATAAACCGAAAAGCGGAATCAAAACCTAAAAAACAATGCCGGCCGTGAACACCCCTCCGGAAAAGTTGTTCTAGCCATGAACCAATTTAAAAGAAAGATGACCCACCTCAAAGAAGGCGATCCCGCCCCGGATTTCAGCGCACTGAACGAAAAAGGAGAAAAAATACAATTGGCAGACTATCGCGGTAAAAAACTGGTGCTCTATTTTTATCCGCAGGACAATACCCCGACCTGCACAAAAGAATCCTGCAACCTCCGCGACGGCTACGCCGAATTGCGCAGAAACGGGTTTGAGATCCTTGGCGTAAGCCCGGACAGCGTTGCCAAACATACCCACTTCAAAAAGAAATTCAACCTGCCCTTTTCCCTTTTGGCGGATACGGACCGGAAAATTGCAAACGCCTACGGTGTCTGGGGACCTAAAAAATTTATGGGCCTGAACCTTGTGACCGTTCATCGCACCACCTTTATCATCGATGAAAACGGCGTCATTGATAAGATCATCACCAAGGTCGTCAGCGGTAAACACAGCATGCAAATACTGGAGGGGAGCGGCGTATAAAAAGGATTGTGACTTTTTGGGTTAAAAACCATCTAAAAAGAGCTTTTATTCAAAATGAAAGCCTAATTTTGGAATCTTTAGTTAACCCTAATCTTTTTGATCATGAATTTAATGGATTTACTGAAAGGGAATTTGTCCGACGATTTTGTAAGCCAGTTGAGCAACCAGATCGGCGCGGATGAAGACCAGACCGAAGCCGCTGCCACCGGGGTCATGTCGACGCTCGTCAGCGCATTGGCTCGCAACGCTTCTACTGAACAAGGCGCCAGCGCTTTGTCCAACGCGCTGGACCGCGATCACGACGGCGGCATTCTGAACGATATATTCGGCATGCTCACCGGCAATAACCAACCGCAAAACCCCCGCACCGTGAACGGCGCCGGTATTTTGAACCATATCCTGGGTGATCGCCAGTCGGGCGCTATTGATATGATCAGCAAATTAAGCGGCCTGGATCAGAGCAAAACCGGGAACCTGATGACCATGCTGGCGCCGGTGATCATGGGCGCTTTGGGTAAAGCCAAACAAAGTAACGGGCTCGATGCGGCAGGGATTGCGTCTTTGCTGTCCGGAACGGTTTCACAAAACCAGCAGAATAACCCGCAAATGGGTTTTATCGGTAAATTTCTGGACAGCGACGGCGACGGCAGTTACATGGACGATGTAGCCAATATCGGCTTGAAACTGCTTGGCGGCTTTTTCAACCGCAAGCGATAGCTCCCCCAATACCTGATAAAACACACAAGGCTCTGCTGCGCTTTTATGCACAGTAGAGCCTTGTTCTGTTTAAAAAGAAAAAAATTAAGCCTGCGTTTGTTGTTCCTTTTTCTCTTCGATCGCTTTGCGGTCGGCTTCGCGCATCCCCTCTTTGATCTCCCCTTCGATCGTAGCGCGGGCGCTGTTGAATTCGCGGATGCCTTTGCCAAGGCCGCGCATCAATTCCGGGATCTTTTTACCGCCGAAAAGAAGCAAAACGACAAAAAGGATGACAAACAACTCCGTACCGCTGGGTAGGAAACCTAATATGAATGTATTCATGTCTTAAATTTTAATCTGGATTACAAAGATAGCCCTAAAATGCGAATCAAACCGGAATTTTTTATAAAAATTCCTTCTCTTTGGGTATATAAGTTGAATAGTTTTGACTGAAAAACGGATATCCGGTTTAATGAGCATGGTATGCAAAACGAAAACAAAGGGCAAATTCTGATTTTGCCGGGTCATTTTTTTAAACCGATTTCCCTCAACCGTTCATCCAGGTACCCGCCGGCTGTAATCGGCTCATAGGCCAACGGGTTTTCTGCCGTGACGCAACGCTCCAGGCAGGAAAGGTCCATTTCACTGCGCGGATGGAGGAAAAAAGGAATGGACAACCGGGGGAGGCGCCAGAGTTCCCTCGGCGGGTTGACCACCCGGTGGGTCGTTGATTTGAGGTAATTGTTCGTCAGCCGTTGCAGCATGTCGCCCACATTGATCACGATTTCGTTTTCTTCCGGCACGATATCCACCCATTCATTCTCCATATTCAGCAATTGAAGCCCTCCGGCAGACGCGCCGACCAGAAGTGTGATCAGGTTGATATCTTCGTGTTGTTCGGCCCGGATAGCAGATGCAGGCTCCTGTGTGATCGGCGGGTAAAAAATCGAGCGCAGGATACTGTTACCCTTGTTGATCTTGTCTTCGAAATAATTTTCATCCAGCCCCAGATGAATGGCGATGGCCCGGAGCAATTGTCCGCCTGCTTTTTCGAAGGCCTGGTAAAGCTGAAGGCCTGTCTGCGTAAAAGCGGGCGCTTCCGCAATATGGACGTTGTCCGGATATTCCGCCTTCAAGGGGTCGCCCGCACTCACTTCCTGCCCGATCTGGAAAAATTCCTTCAGATCAGCTACTTTCGATTGTTTGGCGTGTTCCTTGCCAAAAGAGGTATAACCGCGTTGTCCGGCGAGACCCGGTACTTCGTACTTCCGCTTTACGGCTTCAGGAAGGGCAAAAAAGTTTTTGGATTCGGAATAAAACTTATCGATCAATTCTTCTGACACACCGTGGTTGATCACGCCGACAAAACCGATTTCGTGGAATGCCTTTCCAATAGCGTCCACAAATGCGGACCGTTCCTCAGGCGAACCTTGGGTGAATTTGGAAAGATCAACTACGGGGATGGACCGTTTTTTCATAGGTTATTTTTTGGTTATTGCATTATTGGATTGATCTGATAAATTTTCAGTCATAAAAGCATATCGCAAAAATACGCCCCATGCCATTATAACGCTAATAATCAGGCCGGTTTTTCCGTCCCGGAATCCGCCTTGTACCAGGTAGTGTTTGATAAAACGCCAAAACGGCTTGATCAAAAGGTGAAAGATCGTTATTTTTTGAGTCTTTTGCAAGTGGTCCCGAGCCGACCATAAACCGTAGCGCTGGGTTTTTTCCAGGTAATGGGTCAGGTTTTTGAAGGTGTAGTGATCCAGTTTATGCGCCAGCTTTCCCACCCTGAGGCCGTTGGTTGCTATTTCTTCATGCACCTGTTTGTTGTCATAACGGCAAACATCCCGCCGGATCAAACGGACGACCTGGTCGCCCTGCCAGCCGCTGTACCGGATCCGGCGGCCCATGAAGTGGTTGTTGCGGCCGATCCAGAAACAATCAAAAGGAATGTCCTCTCTTTGCATCCATTGTTGTATCTCGGCTTTCAGGTCCGGCGTGACCCTTTCGTCGGCGTCCAGCAGCAATACCCAATCATGGGCCGCCTGCGGGATCGCCCAGTTTTTCTGATCGGCAGGCCCCGTGTATTTTCTTTGGAAGGTTTTATCTGCCAATTCACGTGCGACTTCAGCGGTATTGTCCGTACTGAACGAATCCACTACGATCACTTCTTCGGCCCACCGGACGTTTTGAATAACCGGCCGGATGTTGTCGGCTTCGTTGAAGGTGGGGATGATGACGGTTATTTTTGGCATGCTGCAATATTGGAGTGCTGGAAAATTGGAATATTGGAGTGATGGGTCATGGTTTGAGGCGACCATCGTCCCAATCGCCGCCGTCACTCCAGGAACCCCTTTCCATACACATTTTTAAACCGTAACCGTTTCCGGTAAGGAAAAACATCTACCATTTCTCCCTGCCGGAGCCGTTCCTGGGTGTTGATCCAGAATTTTACATCGAACAGATCGCCGTGTTTCTGGAAAAAGATCTCCCGGATCTCCGGACGTCCGATCAGGAATTTTGTGAATTCTTCCGGGAAAATATCGTTGGGCCCTACAGAGTACCAGGGCTCGCCGGACATTTCGTCGTCATCGTTTCTGGACTCCGGGATCACCCTGAAGTTGCAATCCGTCAAAAACATGATTTCATCATAGTCGTAAAACACCACCCGGTTCAAACGGGTCACCCCGAAGTTTTTCAACAACATGTCTCCCGGAAAAATATTCACAGCCGCCAGTTGCTTGATGGCTTTGCCGTATTCGTTGACGATCTCCTCCGCTTCTTCGGGCGAAGCATTTTCCAGATAGATGTTGAGCGGGATCATCCTTTTTTCAACGTACAGGTGTTTGATCGTAATCATTTTCCTGTCAATTTCGATTTTGGAGGGCGCATCCTTTAAGAGTTCCTCGATCAATTCCCTGGAGAACCGGTGGCGCTCGAATGTGAAATTTTCAAACATATGGCTATCGGCCATCCGGCCAACCCGGTCGTGCAAGGATACCAGCTCATATTTTTCTTTTACTTCCTGAGCCGTTACCTTTTTGGGTGGCAAAAACTGGTCTTTGATCACTTTGAAAACCATCGGGTAAGAGGGCAGGGTGAAAACCGTCATCACCATGCCTTTTACCCCGGGAGCGGCAATAAAACGGTCGTCAGAATTGTCCATATGCCGTAAAAAATCCCGGTAAAGGACCGTTTTGCCGTGTTTTTCAAAACCAATGGAATTATACAACTCGCCCAGGTTTTTAGCTGGAATGATGGTTTTGAGGAAGTCAACCAATTCCCGGGCTATATCCGTGTCAACGAGGAAATAGGACCGGTTGTAACTGAATATGGAACTCACCTCATTGGCATCCAGCAGCAAAGCATCGGCATAGATCCCGCGTTCATCGTGCAGAACCGGGACAACAAAGGGATAGAAAAACTCTCCGATGGCCAGCCGGCCAACCAGGTAGGCGCCCTTATTCCTGAAAAAAACCGATTTGAGTATCTCTATTCGTGCGTTTGCGCCGCGGTAATAAAGGGTCGCCAGTTTCCTTTTAAGGGTGTCTGATATGAAATAGATATCCCTTTCCAGGTCTTCAAACGGCGCATCAAATGCAAAACAGGCCATCAACTGGCGGATGGTATGCTCAAATGGCTCAAACAACAAAAACGTATGATAGATCGGTACCAGCGAACGGAATTCCGCGTATCCCCCGGTGGCATGTACAAACATCAGTTCTTCATCGGCGCTGAGCCCTTTGTGACTGTGGCGGAAAACGGAATTGAAATACGTTTCAGCTATATTCCGGGAGTTGAAATTATAAATTTCATCCAGGTACATTTGTTTGATCTGCCGCCACATATCCCTGGAATGTTTTTGGTCTCCCAGAAAATCCATCAGCTTCTCGGTAGTCGTGCCGACCATTTCCCTGTACAGCGCAATTCGTTCGCGGGAATCAGCCTGCGCGCCCCGCCAATCGCGGTTCTCGAACCGGATCTTGGCCCGTTTGGTGATCCGCTTATACTGATGGTGGTAATGAAAATAATCCCCCAGGATCAGATGGGCGGCATCATATGGTACAAGCTTTTCAAACATTGGCGTAAACAGTTATTCGGTTCGAAACAGGATATTATAACCCAAGCCATTGCAAAAATGGGAATTTCCGGGCGATAACCGGAGAAAACCTGACCGCCAGGAACGATCATTTTTGCATCTTTTCATTGAACCCGGTAGTTTTTCGACGACTCAACAAGGGCGTGCCTGAATGCGGAACGCTCTTGTTTTTTATCTTGCAGCCATGAATAACATCCAACTCAGGTTGATCATCTGCTTGCTGTGGATCCTTCCCACCGGATGTTTTACTGAAAACGCAGCCTGCCAGGATACCCTTTTTCGTTTTGAATTCAGACGTCCTGCCATGGGGACATTGTTCCGCATAGTCTGTTATTCCGCCGACAGCCTGGATGCAGCCCGCGCCGCCTCATCTGCATTCGATGAAATTGATTCCCTGGAAAAAAAATTCAGCGACTACCTTACCGACAGCGAATTGAACCGGCTTTCAGCCCAGGCAGGAACCGGACAAAAAATAAAAATTTCAGCCGAACTCTGGGAGGTTCTCCGCCTGGCCAATCAGATCAGCCGGCGCAGCAAGGGCGCTTTTGATGTGACCATCGGCCCGCTCAGCAAGTTGTGGCGGAGGGCATTCCGCCTGGGTGAATTCCCGGAAATGAAATGGATACTTGAAGCGCGCAGTAAAGTAAACTGGCGCTGGATCCGTTTTCACCCCGGACGACGGGTGAAACTCCGGCATGCCGGCATGCGGCTCGACCTGGGGGGCATCGCCAAAGGGTATTCACTTGAAAAAGCAAGGGACGTTTTGCGGAAACACCACATCCACTCAGCCATGATCGACGGCGGCGGAGATCTAATATTCGGCGATCCGCCACCCGGACAAATAGGATGGGAAGTGCAATTTCCGGATGGCGCCATCCTCCTGTCGAATAACAGCATGGCCACCTCAGGCGATCATTTCCGCTTCCTGGAATGGGAAGGAAAACGGTACAGTCATCTCATCGATCCTCGTACAGGACTTGGCGTTTCCCACGGTTTAACGGTCACCATTACGGGCCCTTCAGGAGCGCTTGCCGACGCGCTGGCTTCCGGCTGCAGCATCCTGGGGCCCGAAGCTTCCGCCCGATTTATGCGCGGGTTTCCAGGCTGTTCCGTATCTTTCCGGCAGAAATAATTTCTGAAGATGAAACGAAGAACCTTTTTACAAAACAGCCTTATGACATCAGCAACTGTTGCCACGGGCATCGGCGCATTATCTGCAACCGACCCCGTACTTCCCGCCCCCGGCACGCCTTTCCGCCTCAATTATGGCCCGCATGAAAATATGTTCCGGGAAAACGCGGGCCCCGATATCCTGGATCAGCTCCAATTTATGACAGACCAGGGGTTCAGGGCATTCGAAGACAATGGCATGAAGGGCCGTGAACCCGATCTCCAGAAAAAAATGGGCGAGCTAATGGCCAAATTAGGCATTCAAATGGGGGTTTTTGTGGCCAATAAGATCTACTGGACCGAACCCAACCTGGCTTCCGGAAAAGAAAGCCTTCGGGAAGAATTCCTCCAAAACATCCGGGAATCCGTCGAGGTGGCAAAAAGGGTAAACGCCACCTGGATGACCGTGGTGCCCGGGCATCTGGATTTGCGCCTGGACATGGGATATCAAACCGTGCATGTAGTCGAAAGCCTTAAACAAGCGGCCGCTATCCTGGAACCCCACGGACTGGTCATGGTACTGGAACCGCTTAATTTCCGCGATCACCCGGGTTTGTTCCTGACCAAGGCTTCGCAAGCCTATGAAATTTGTAAAGCAGTCGGCAGCCCGTCCTGCAAGATCCTGTTCGATATTTATCACCAACAGATCACCGAAGGTAATCTGATCCCGAACATTGAAAGATCGTGGGATGAGATCGCTTATTTCCAGATCGGGGATAATCCCGGCCGCAAGGAGCCTACAACGGGAGAGATCCATTATAAAAATGTCTTCAAATACATTTATGACCGCGGGTTCCGCGGGGTTATGGGTATGGAACACGGCAACTCAAAACCGGGCAAAGAAGGAGAAATGGCCGTGATCAAAGCCTACCGGGAAGTAGATAATTTTTAAAAAAAGCAGTAATAAACCTGGCAATGCGGCAGGTTATTCGTTTCTCAAACTATCTACCGGATTGGATAAAGCGGCCTTGATGCTTTGAAAACTGACGGTCATAAAAGCAATGGCTATCGCTGCCAATCCTGCTCCAAGGGCGATGGGTAAGTAGGCTCCCCATCCCAGATCGATCCTGTAGGCGTAACTCTGCAACCACTTGTTCATCAGGAACCAGGCCAGGGGGGCCGCAATGATCAAGGAAACGAACACCAATCCCAGGAAATCTTTGGACAACAAACCCACCAGGCCGGAGGTTGATGCACCCAGTACTTTCCGGATGCCGATCTCTTTGGTCCGCATCAGGATCTGGTAACTTGCCAGCCCGAGCAGACCCAGGCACGCCACAAAAATGGCCAGTAAGGCAAAAAGGCCGAATACCCGTCCAAACTGAAGATCAGCCTGGTATTGTTTGTTGTAAAATTCATCCAGGAAAAAATAATCAAAAGGATCGTTGGGGAAGCGGACATTCCAGGCTTCCTGGATGGCGGCAACCGTATGCTGAATGCCGGCGCTCTCCACTTTGAAGGAATAATAACTGCGGCTTTCGGGCCGGAAATGAAAAGCAACCGGGTTGATGGCCTTTTGAAGCCCCTGGTGGTGAAAATCTTTGGTGACCCCAACAATCACCAGGGTATCTCCTCCGTTCGTAATGCGTTGGTTGACGGCCTCTTCGGGGTTATATCCGAATAATTTGGCCGCAGTTTGATTCACCAGAACATTGCGGCCCTCCTGATCTCCTCCGATATCCTTTGAAAAAGGACGGCCAGCTGCCATTTCCAGATGATAAGCCGGCAGAAAATGTTCGTCGATACCGATATTGTACATCGTGTGGAGGGCGGATTGGGCGCCTGTACCCAATTGCCGGTAGCCGTTCGTCCAGTAAATTTCATCACCGGGTACACTGGAAGACGCTGTCAGACTTTTTACCTGGGGCAAGGCAAGAACCGTGTTTTTAAAGGGCTCAAAACTGCCCATGTACAGGCTGTCTATCGGGGTTTGAGCGCCCTCCACCACCAGCGTCTGGTCGATGTTGACCCCCAATTGCTGGTGGCGCATATATTGCAACTGGCGATATACCACCAGGGTGCCCGCAATGAGCGCGATCGAGGATGCAAACTGAAAAACGATCAATCCTTTGCGCAAAGAGATCCCGCCTCCTGTGTTTTTTAACACCCCTTTCAAAACAGCAATGGGCTGGAACCCGGACAATACGAACGCCGGGTATAATCCCGAAAGCGCGGTACCCAGCAAGAGCGCCGACACGCCCGTCAACCAGAACCCCGGGCTTGCCACCAAGTCGAAAGGGATCGGTTTGCCTACAAAACGGACAAAGGCCGGCATCAGCGACATCACCCCAACCAAAGAAAGCGAAAACGCTGCCAGGTTCAACAAAAGACTTTCCATCAGGAATTGCCGCACCAGGTGCTGTCGCAACGCCCCCATGACCTTCCGGACACCTACTTCCCGGGCCCGTTCGATCGAACGGGCAGTGGACAGGTTGACATAGTTGATCCAGGCAATGACCAGAATAAAAATAGCGATCAAAAATAAAACGGAAACGGCCTTCCCATCTCCATTCACCTCGGCCTCCTGATTGACGTTCGAGGAAAGGTGAATGGCCTGCATAGGAATGAGGTCTATATCATTTCGTGCATTCAACCCCCGGGTTCGGTATCTTTCATTGACGTATTTATCAACAAATGCAGGAAAACGGGCTTTCACCGCCTCTGCGTCGGCGCCGGGTTTTAACTGAAAGTAGGTATAATAATCATACCAGCCCCAGGATGTTTCTGTCGCGTTGGTCGTATCGCCCCAGGTCTGAGCAACGATCTTGCTCAAAGTTGCATACGAGACGAGGTAATCGATCACCAGATGCGAATTGGCCGGATAATCCTTGAAAACCCCCGTGATCTGATAACTCTGGAACAAATCCGGATCCTTGACAACCAATTGTTCGCCCAGTACATCCGTTTTGCCGAAATATTTTTGAGCGATGCTTTCGGAAACAAGGATTTTGTCCGGACCGGAAAGGGCCGTTTCCTTGTCACCGGAAAGCAACTCAATTGTGAACATGTTCAAAAAAGCGGGGTCGGCAAAATAACCTTTCTTCTCAGCGAATTTGATATTGGTTTGCGGGTTGCTCATCACAAATTCGGCGTCATATAACCTGCACGCTTCTGCTATCTCTGCGAAGTCCCGTTTCATGGTTGGCGCAAAAGCAGGGTATGAGGTAGCGGATTGCCACGCCAGCCTTCCATCCTGGTAGGAATCGAGCCTTAAACGGTATATATTTTCACCGTTGGTGTGGAAGCGGTCATAACTGCGTTCAAAATTCACATACTGAAGAATGAGCAGGCAGCTGATCATGCCCAACGCCAGGCCAAAAATATTGAGCAACGAGAAACCTTTTCTTTTCTGAAGGTTGCGAAGGGCGATGGTAAAATAGTTTCTGAACATAGTCGGGTGCGTTTTCCGGATTCATTAATCAATCAATCAATCCGGATGAGACAACAAAAATTATACCTAAATCATAAAAATTTGATATTCAGCATTTTAAATGATCTGAAGATCGATTTTAGTGTTCATAAACGCACAAAAGATGTTCGCTCTCGCACAAGCCTCATTCCGGGCCGGCGGGTTTTTCACCAATACTGGTCGGTTCGGCTTCGGAAATCACCAGCGGAATTTCGTTCCGGATGGCTTTTTGAAAGGCCGTTTGAAGGGTTGTATATGATTTTCCATAACGCTTCAAGGCTGCCTCCTCCCACAACTCGGTGTAGGCAGCCTTGATCTCGTTGTAGGTCAGTAAGTAAGTTTTGTATTCGGTGCCCCGGTCGTTTTGGAGGGAAACGACCGCCTGATCGGGCCGCCGGGTTGGGTTTTTGATGAAGGTTTTAACCTCGGATCGCAGCAGGGAGAAATCGGATATTTGTCCTTCCACCATCAGTTGGTTGATGGAATTGACTTTGACCGTCAACACGTTTTCATCGTTTAAATTGACCAACTCATGGTTGGGGTCCCAGGGAGGCAATTTGACAAAAATGCCCTGCTCTTCCAATATTGTTGTCGTGACGAGAAAAAAGATCAGGAGCAAAAAGGCAATGTCCGCCATAGAACCGGCATTGATGGCGTTGTCGAAACGCCGACGCTTAAAAGACCGCATAGTTCAAAAATTTGGGGTAGTTTCGCCGACAAATCAATAGATGCGGGCCTGGCCGGATTTGGTGGGCGCCCGGATCCAAACCGCACGTGTTCAAACCGATTCTATGCAAAACCAAATCCGTCGCTGGCGCGCCCTCTGGAATCCGGACATATTTCATGGCTGGGGCAAAAACCGGCGCTATTTTGAAGGATGGTATTATAAAATTGTCGACCCCACCGAACAGTACGCCTTCGCACTGATCCCGGGGGTCGCTTATGACGAACAGGGCCAAAGCCATGCTTTTATCCAGCGGCTGGATGGGAAACAATGCACATCTGCCTATCATGAATTCCAGACCGGAGCCTTTCAACCCGGGCACAAAGAATTTAGTTTGCAGCTGGCGGATAATTTTTTTTCTGCCTCGGAAATCAGGATAAACCTGCCGGAATTGAAAGGAGGGCTATCCTTTGACCAGCTATACCGATGGCCCAAAATGCTGGGCGCCCCGGGTATCATGGGCTGGTACTCGTTTATGCCTTTTATGGAGTGTTACCACGGCGTATTGAGTGTCGACCATCGTATCCGCGGCGAATTGGAAGTCTATGGGAAAACGATTGATTTTACGGGCGGCAAGGGATACATGGAAAAAGACTGGGGCCGCTCTTTCCCGAGTTCATGGATTTGGACCCAAAGTAATCATTTTGAACAGGACAAATCCATTTCCGTGATGGCGTCCGTGGCCAATATCCCCTGGATCGGGAGCCATTTCATCGGTTATATCGTCGGATTCCTGTGGGAAGGCAGGTTGTACCGCTTCGCTACCTATACCGGCGCAAGGATGCGGGCTTCTTTGGCAGAAAAAACCATACGGCTGGCATTTAAGGACAAACGATACCGCCTCGAAATAGACGCCCATCAGGCAGGCGGCGGCCAATTGGTTTCACCCATTCTGGGCAAAATGACCGGCAAGATCAGCGAAAGCATGCAATCGGCGCTTGAAGTGCGGTTTTTTGATAAGGACCGGCTTGTTTATTCAGGAGCCGGCAAAAATGCCGGACTGGAAGCGGCCGGACCGGTCGAAGAGCTGTTAACCAGGGATTGGCGCCGGTAAAAAAGAAGAAAAAACACAAACTTCAGGCCTGTCCGGGGTGTTTTCTTTCCTTCGGTTGCTACATTTGCATAACATTTTCCGACCTTTCAGATCATATCAATCTATGCCGGACTTTGAACCATATCACAAATAATCCATTGAATTAATGAACGATAGATCAACAATAATGAATACCTTCTTCAGACCCGTTTTGGTCTTCATGGCCTTCTTTGCTGCCATCCAGGCCGAAGGACAAACCGCGCTCAGCCTTTCCCAGGCAATTGAAACAGCATTGCAAAACAATTATCAGATCCAGATCAGCAAACTGGAACTTCAGCAGGCCCAGAACCTCAATGACTGGGGCGTCGCGGGGCGGTATCCCGGCATCAATCTGACCTTAAATAACAACAACAACTTCAGCGGGTCAAAAAACCCGGCTTCCTTCCTCCGGGAGATCTCATCCTTCGGAACCGGAATTACGCCGGGGATAGAGGCCAATTGGATCCTTTTTGACGGTTATAGGGTACGATATACTAAAAAACAATTGGAACAAAGGGAAATGTTCAGCGAAGTATCCACCCGGCTGGCGGTGGAATCCTCGATACTTTCCGTTATCCAGGCTTATTACGCTGCCCTTGTGCAAAAAGAACAGTTGAATGTGCGGGAAGAAGCCCTCAATCTTTCCCGGGACAGGGTAAAGTACGAAGAAATCCGGCGGGAATTTGGCCAGACGGGTACTTTTGATCTGTTGCAATCCCAGGACGCCTACCTGAATGATTCTACCGCGTTCATCATTCAGACCAATACCTATCAAAACGCGCTGCGCTCCCTGAACCTGGCAATGGGCGTCGACAATTTTTCCGAATCCTACACCTTGAGCGACCCGCTGATCGCCGAACCTCAGATTTACGATCTGGATGCCATGAAGGCCAAAATGTCGGCCAATAATCCGGCACTCCTCAGCCTCCAGGCATCACGGGAATTAGCCCATACCAATACCCTGATCCAGGAAAGTGCAAAATCTTTTACTCTGAGCGTTAACGGCGGGGCCAACTACTCGAAGAGCCGGACACTTTTTGGTTCCGGTACCCGGGCGGACGGGACTTTGCTGGAATTGGCCGGAAACAGAAACACCAATTATGCAGGGTTTTTAACTTTCACGGCAAGCTATAACCTTTTTGACGGCGGCGTGCGCAACCGCCTGATCCAAAATGCAAAAACAGGTGAAATCATTGCGCAACTCAACCTCGAAGATGCCAAACGCAATTTTTTCCTTCAACTGGAAAATACGCTTGCCACCTATAACAGCGAAAAAGAACTGGTATTGGTTACCCGGCAATTGGTCGATAATGCCCGCCGAAACCTGCAAATTGCAGAAGAACGGTTCAAAGGCGGCCTGGTCAATTCGTTTGATTACCGGACCATCCAACTGGGGTATATCAACGCCAACCAGGCACTTTTTAATGCCATCTATAACCTGAAATTGACGGAAACGGAACTGATCCGGATCACGGGCGGGCTGGTTCGATAGACCAGGTTTTTGGAATCAGTACTCCGGCTGCCAAAGGATGATCGTCCGGTCGTCGCTGGCGGAAACCAGGATATTCCTGTAGTTTGCCCAAAGCAGCCGGTTGACCGAGTTGAGGTGACCGCCGTCCCGGCGAGCCTCCAGCACTTTAATCAGGCTGAAATTGGCGGCATCCCATATTTTAATGGATTTATCCCGGCTTGCTGTGGCGAAATACCGGCCGTCGGGTGAAAAAACAATGTCGTTGATGGTAAACCAATGAGCGGCCAGATTGGCAGTTTTCTGCCAGGTGTTATCCTTCGGTTCCCAGACCGTTAATTGTGCGTCGCGGCCCCCGCTCAGCAAATACTTTCCGCCGGGGTGATAACGGACCGCAAACACGGAATTGGCATGCGCCTCCGGAATATGATATTTTAAAGCCAGGGTTTTTTCGTCCAGAAAATAAAGCCCGTTATCGCTTGCGCCGGCACAAAGCTCGCCGGTCGAGGGACGATAGTCCAGGCTCCGCAAACTCCCGGAACTGAGAAATAAGGTGTCAACTGCTCTGCCTTGCCCGGCGTGCCAACGGGTGATTGCGCCGTCACCCCCCGCGGTATAAACATTTTCACCGACAGGAAGAATGGCAAAAACCCCTTTTTGATGATGGGCAATATTCCGGGTATTGCCGGGGTTTTCAAGATCGATCCAATGAATCCCTCCGTTCATATTCCCGCCGACTACCCGGGTTGGGGAAAGGCTTGCCAAAACAAACAATTGCGTTTCTGCTTTGGCAAGCAAGCGCCCGGTTTCCGGGTTATGGAACGACCAGCGGACGATCCATCCGTCGCCTGCAGCCGATAAAAAGGAGTCTTCCCCGGGTTCGGCGGCCAAGGCAAAAACGGCGCCCTGGTGCCCGGTCAACTGTGCTGTTTTTCGGATGTTGAAATTCATTTTTTCACCCTGGAAAGATATCGTGCGCAGGTGTCCTGCAGATCATATCGATCAGACCCCGATATCACCTTTTTTAGCGGCCCTTTTCAGTTTTTTATTGGCGTAAATAGCCACCTCTACCCTCCGGTTTTCCTGTTTGCCGGCGGTGGAAGCATTGTCGGCAACCGGCTGGCTTTCACCATAGCCGACCGTTGTAAGGCGATTAAAAGCCACGCCTTGCTGGATCAGGTAACCGGATACCGATTTGGCCCGGTTTTCGGATAAGGTTTGATTGTGTTCGTCGGTACCCGTGTTGTCCGTATGTCCTTCTATCAGGATATCCGTGTCCTCGTATTTCGCCAGAATTTCAGCCAACTCATTCAGATTAGCCTTGGTGTTTGGATTAAGCTGGTAAGAATCCACACCAAACAATAAACCTGAATCAAAAGTGATCAGGATGCCTTCGCCTACCCGCTCTACCTGAGCGCCTTTCATGTCCCGCCTGATTTCCGCCGCCTGTTTGTCCATATAACGGCCGATCAAAGCTCCGGCGGCGCCGCCCACCGCAGCGCCGATCAGAACGCCCACTACGGTATTGCCCGCTTTTTTGCCGATGATCCCCCCGATCACGCCGCCTGCAGTACCGCCGATTACGCCGCCTTTAACGGTGTTACTGGTTTTGCAGGCAGGCATGAGCGTCAGAAAAACCAGCGCAAGGATCCAATAGGATTTTGTTGCTTTCATCCTTCCAATTTTTTTGGTGAAATAATTGATTTATAGTCTGATTGCCGGTAAAAATACGGATCTTGGCAAAGATAAATAAATCATTCATCCTGATAAATCTTTTGGAAATGCGCGTCCTTCCCCCGATTTTATCATGCGTCTTTATGATCCCGGTGATCAGCCTTTCCGGACAAAAGGGGGCGGGGGATATCTCTTCGTATTTAAAAGATGTAGAAAGACTGACCCTGCCCCCGGTCAACAATGATTCACTGCAAATAGCCTCCTTAACCGGACAAAAAACGGGCAAACCGCTCCAATTCGCCCTGGCCTTTAACGTAGACGTCACCCCGGAAAATTACGGCAACTGGGAATTCCTGAAAAACGGAAACGCCGTCTGGCGCCTGCGGATTTTTTCAAAAGGGGCACGGTCCCTGAATCTTGGATTTTCTGAATTTGTATTACCGGAAGGAGCGGAATTCAGGCTCTATGATCCGGAAAAAAAAGAAACCCTGGGCCCGTTTCTGCCGGCCGACAATGAGACCCATCAACAGTTCTGGACCCCCATGGCGCCAGGCGAGGAGATGGTACTGGAACTGAATTTGCCGGCCGCCCGGCGGAACCGGCTTAAATTGCGTTTGAACAAAATCAATCACGACTTTCTGGGGTTTCAACAGGTTTTATCCGGAAGTTGCAACCTGGATGTAGTTTGCGGCGCAGAAGATCAATGGAGCATAGCAGATCAATACCGGGATATCATACAGTCGGTAGGCGCCTATAGCCTGGACGGAACCATTCTCTGCACGGGTTTTCTGGTAAACAATACCCGGCAGGACTGCCGCCCTTACTTTGTGTCGGCCAACCACTGCGGCATCAACCCCGGAAATGCCCAAAGCATGGTCGTTTACTGGAATTATCAAAACAGCCAATGCCGTCAACCCAATTCTTCCAGCAGCGGGCAGCCTGGCAACGGCTCGCTGATGACGTTTAACACCGGAGCTGTATACAAAGCCGGATATGCTGCATCCGATTTCGCGCTGGTCGAACTGGATGACCCCGTAAACCCCGCCGCCGGCGCCTTTTTTGCCGGGTGGGATGCCGGCAATGAAACTCCAACCGATACCCTGATTTGTATCCACCACCCCAATAATGAAGAAAAACGGATCAGCTTCTCATTTGCCGATGCTTTCGCAGGCATTTGGGGTGATGATCAACCCCATCCCGGCGGCAACCACCTCATCATTCCCCAATGGGATATCGGCACAACGGAAGGCGGATCCTCCGGCGCCCCCTTGTTCAATAAAACGGGCAGGTTTGTCGGGCAATTACATGGCGGCCTCGCTGCATGCGGCAACCAGGGTTATGATTCCTTTGGTTGGTTATATTATTCCTGGCAAGGGGGAAATACGCCTTCAAGTGCTTTAAAACCCTGGCTGGATCCGGATAATACCGGAATTTCCGAACTGGCCGGCCGGAATCAAATGGCCTGTGAGGCTTTTGTAGGGGTCTCTTCTGCAGCTAGTGCATTGTGCGCCGGCGATTCGCTGTCTATATCCGTCCACCTCGGCGGCGCGTTCGGAAACGCAACATCCCTGAATTTCACCGGCCTTCCAGCCGGCCTTTCAGCCCTTCTGCCGGAGGGACCTTTTTCGGGCGGCGAAACCATAAACGTATTAGTAACCGGCGAGGCTTTGCCTCAAGCGGGGCAATACCTGCTCACCATCATTGCAAACGATGGAAACCAGGAAGCCTCCGGGTTTTTTAATTTGCATTTCGAGAACCAAATTCCGGATTCGCCCCAATTGATATGGCCCCCTGCAGGGCTGACCGGCGCTGCGCTTTACCAACAGCTAATTTGGTCAAACCCCAATGCAGCCATGGATTTTGAATGGCAGGTAGCGACCGACAGTTTCTTCCAAAACCTGGTTTATTCGGCTGCCGGCTCCCCCGATACCATTTCCGGACAGATTGAACTCCTCCCGGAAACCGGATACTATTTCCGGGTACGCGCCGCCAATATTTGCGGGGTGGGCCCCTGGTCGGAAACCCGTTTCTTTCTGACCGGTCAATTTAATTGTTTTCAGGAAACAGCTTCGGACACCCCTGTGCTTATTTCGGAATCTGATGAAAATGTCATGGTCGAATCCCAGATTCACATACAGACCGGCGGCCTGGTTGCGGAGGTTGCCATCGTGGATCTTGACATTGCACATGATTGGGTGGGCGATCTGAGTGCAGAACTGGTATCGCCCCAGGGCGCCGTTATAACTTTGTTTGACAGACCCGGCATTCCCGGGGATGATTTTGGCTGCGACGGTTCGGATATCCTGATCAGTTTAAATGATAATGGCGCCGACCCGGCACTACTTGAAAGCGCCTGCAACGGATTGCCGCCCGCTGTTACAGGGGCTTACCAGGCACTCGATCCTTTTTCGAACCTGGCCGGAGAACCGGCAGATGGAATATGGAAACTTCGGGTCAGGGATCATGCGGAAAACGACGGGGGAGAGATCCGGTCCTGGAAACTGGCATTGTGCACCCAGCCCGCTCCCACCCCAAGCAGGGATTTACCGGATTTTGAGGTGCAGGCTTTTCCCAATCCGGCATCAAAATCGTTTCATATACGGGTGGACCGGCCACGTTCCGACCCATGGATTGCAGAAATTAAGGATTCTCTGGGCAGATTCCGGATGGGGTCGGTCCTGGAGGCAGGACAATCCCAGATAACCTTTGATGTGGCCGCTCTCCCGCCGGGCGCCTATTGGTTCACTTTAAGGGGGGCAGGAGGGCAAAAAGCCTGGAAATTAATTAAAATATAAACGATAAAATCGTTTAATTTGCTTTTTGATAGCATTTAACTAATTGGCGCTATGCGGTCACTGTATCTGATTCCACTTGTTTTTTTGTTTTCAGGCCTGACAAGGCAGGCATTCACACAACCCTCTCCTCTAAACAAGGAAACCATCACCATTCCTGGAACCGACCGGGCATTTGAAATGGTGCTGGTTCCCGGTGGAGCCCTCGTTTTTTCGGAAAATGAACAAAAAGCGGAGATCCGGGTGTCTGCTTTTTGGATCGGGACCCATGAGGTAACCCACGATGAGTACCGGCATTTCCAATTCCGGGACAATGACACGGATGAAAGTAAGTGGATGGAAGGGCAATTTGATGCAGATGCGATCGCCCGGCCGACACCGCCTTATCTGGATCTGACCTATGGGATGGGTACCCGAGGCGGGTTCCCGGAAGTGAATATGACCCAGCAGGCCGCCTTGCGTTATTGCCAATGGTTGTACCAGAAAACCGGCATTTTTTTCAGGCTGCCGACAGAGGCGGAGTGGGAATTCGCCTGCAGGGCCGGGGGCGACGGGCAGGTAGAAAACCTCAGCGACCACGCCTGGTTCTACGACAACGCAGAAGAGCGTTATCATATCGTGGGGCAAAAACAACCGAATACATGGGGGATTTACGATATGTTGGGCAATGTAGCCGAATGGACGCTGGATCAGTACAAACCCAGCTATCTTGAATCGATCGGGACCGGAACCGAAAACCCCTGGCTAAAACCGGAAAGTAAACACTCCCGTACGGTCAAAGGCGGGTCATATGATTCCTTTGCTGCAGAATGCACCTGCAGCGGCCGTTTAAAATCAGCGCCGAAATGGCAGGCAAGGGATCCGCAAATCCCCAAAAGTATCTGGTGGAATGTAGATGCGCCCTTCATCGGATTCAGATTACTCCGGCCGACTGAACAACCGCCCCATGCGGAAATTGAAGCTTTTTTTAAGGAAGCCATTAAAGATTGATAAAACATTAAAACAATGAAAAAACGGAATACCAACAAGATGGACCGGCGGACCTTTGTGCTGCAGTCCGGTCTTGCAGCAGGCGGCCTGATGCTGGCGCCTTCTATTTTGAGCGCCAAGGCGCATATCGACGGCGCCGACGTTATCCGGGTCGGTTTGATCGGCTGCGGCGGCAGAGGTACGGGCGCCGCCGTTCAGGCATTGGCCACAGCCCAAAATGTGAAGCTGGTTGCCATGGCCGACGCCTTCCGCTTCAGGCTGGATTCGAGTTATAAAGAAATTCAGACCGAACTGGGTAATAACGAGATCGATATGGCCAGGCTCGCCGTCCCCGAAGAGCACAAATTTACGGGTTTCGACGGCTACCAAAAAGTAATCCCGCTTTGCGATGTGGTTATTCTGGCCTCTCCGCCGGGTTTCCGGCCGATCCATTTTGAAGCGGCTGTCCAGGCAGGCAAACATGTATTTATGGAAAAGCCGGTAGCCGTCGACGCGCCGGGGGTGCGCCAGGTCCTGAAAGCCGCTGAAATGGCCAAACAAAAGAAACTCAATGTGGTAGTCGGGCTCCAGCGCCGGTATCAAAAAATATACCAGGGATGGGTCGACATGCTTCAGAACGGCGTTATCGGGGACATCACCGCATCCTACGTCTACTGGAACAGCGAAGGCGTTTGGGTGCGCGACCGGGAGCCGGGTATGACAGAAATGGAATACCAGGTGCACAACTGGTATTATTTCAACTGGCTTTGCGGCGACCATATCACCGAACAGCATATTCACAACCTCGACGTCGGCAACTGGGTGAAACAGGCTTATCCGGTAAAAGCCCTCGGTATGGGCGGACGCCGGGCCCGCACAGGAAAAGAGCATGGCGAGATCTTCGACCACCACTTTGTTGAATATGAATATGCCGACGGAAGCCGGATGCTCAGCCAGTGCATGCACTGGAACGGGTGCAGGACCCAGGTGACGGAAGGATTCCAGGGCACAAACGGCTCCGCGCCAAAACCGGGGGTAATCCTGACTTCATCCGGCTACCCCATTCTCAGTTATGATGATCGCAAAGACCCCAATCCTTACCAGGTGGAACACGATGTGCTTTTTGAAGCGGTCGCCAAAGGGGATTACAAATTTTCGGATGCCGAAAATGCTGCAAAAAGTTCAATGACCTCCATTTTGGGCAGGATGGCAACTTACAGCGGCCAGATCATTACCTGGGACGAGGCCCTTAAATCGGACCTGAGCCTGGCGCCTAAAAAATACGACTGGCAGGCTGATCCGCCCGTAATGCCGGGTAAAGACGGGTACTATCCGGTCGCAGTGCCCGGGGTTACCAAGGTGTTATAAAAAAAGTCTCACCGCCGTTTTTCCCATTCCCAGGCGGTATGCATAATTTCTTCAATGGTCCGGGTGGGATGCCAGCCAAGCCGCTTTTCGGAGCGGTCTTTGTTGGCATACACCTCGACCACATCTCCAGGCCGACGCGGGCCGATCCGGTATTTCAGTTTTTGCCCGGTAACCGTTTCAAAAGCCTGGATGGCCTCCAGAACCGTTACCCCCCGGCCTGTCCCCAGATTAAAGGTTTCGCAGTTCCGTTCCTGCCGGTTATCCAGCAGATACTGGAGTGCCCTGGTGTGTGCATTGGCCAGATCCATGACATGGATAAAATCCCGGACACAGCTCCCGTCCCGGGTAGGGTAATCGTTGCCAAAAACCACCATTCCGGCCCTTTTCCCAATAGCTGTTTCCGTGATGACCGGTACAAGGTTCGACGCCGGATTGGAAGGCGCCTCGCCGATCAGGATGCTCTCATGCGCCCCGGCCGGATTGAAATACCGCAATAAAATGCCATTGTGGGCGGGGTGAACGCGTGTAAAATCGCGGATGATCTCTTCGCCCATTTGTTTGGTGCGCGCGTAAGGCGATTCAGCTTCCTGCAAAGGCGTCTCTTCCGTTACCGGGAGTTCTTTGGAATTCCCGTAAACCGAACAGGAGGATGAAAAGATCAGATGGGCGATCCCGAAGGTTTCCATGCCATCCAGGATGTTTAACAAACTGTTGAGGTTGTTGCGATAATACCGGACGGGCTGTTCAACGGATTCACCCACCAGCTTCAAAGCGGCAAAATGGACAATGCCGCAAAAATCCGGATGATCTTCGAATAACTGCCGGGTGGCGCGGGAATCGCACAGATCAAGGTTATAATTCACAATTTCCTTTCCGGTTATTTTCCGGATCCCTTCCATCGCAGATCCGTCGGAGTTGCTGAGGTTGTCGGCCGAAACAACCGAAAATCCATGATCCAGCAGATCAACGATGGTATGGCTGCCGATAAAGCCGCAACCGCCTGTAACCAACACTTTTTTCATCTTATACAATTGAGGAACAAAGGTAACAAAGCATTCAGGAATGAAAGACAGCGGATTAAACAAGATAAAAGCGTTAATATTGCAAACGCATGTCTGAAAGCCCCGTAAACAAAGATAACCGATACCCAACCACAAAACGGAAAAGCCGTGACGATTCTATTATTAATACTGTCCATTCTGGCTATTATTGTTTTGAGCACCCGGTTCAACCTGCATCCCTTCCTCTCACTTTTGCTGGTGAGTATTGCCTACGGATTATTGGTTGGCATGCCTGGGGATGCCATCATCCATGCGGTCAACAATGGATTTGGGGAAACCTTGGGCAAAATAGGGCTCGTTATTGTACTTGGCGTGATCATCGGGGTTTTCCTTGAACATTCGGGCGGCGCCTTCAAAATTGCCGAAACGGTCTTAAAAGTCATCGGAAAAAAAAGAGTTACGCCCGCCATGGGAATCATCGGATACTTCGTCTCCATCCCGGTTTTTGCAGATAGCGGCTTCATTATTTTAAATCCATTAAACAAGAGCCTGTGCAAAAAAGCCGGGATCTCCCTGACCGGCCCCGCGATTGCGCTCGGCCTCGGGCTGATGATCACGCATACCCTGGTGCCTCCCACCCCCGGCCCGGTTGCAGCAGCCGGCATACTGAAGGCAGACCTTGGCCTGGTTTTGCTTTGGGGGCTGATCGTTGGCGCCCTGACATTAATCGTATCCATTCTTTTTGCAAAGGGGTACGCTGCCCGTACCTGGATTGATCCGGGGCCTGTCGGCGGGGAAAACGAAATCACCGGCAACTTGAAACGCAAGCCCTCCGTATCGCTTTCTTTTTTACCGATTCTGGTCCCCATTCTGCTGATCATCTTAAAATCGGTGGTAGAAATTCAATTCCCCGGATGGGTGGAAAGCCGGGCCGGGAAGTTCATTTCCTTTATCGGGTCGCCGGTCATTGCCCTGATCATCGGCATGTTCCTGGCTTTTTTCCTTCCCGGGCGCCTCGACAAAAATATGCTTTCTACCACGGGGTGGGTAGGGCAAGCGCTAAAAGATACCGCTACCATTCTTCTGGTGACCGGCGCCGGCGGCATATTTGGTAAAATCCTGCAGGAATCGGGGATCGCCGATCAACTGGCCGGATTATTATCGGGGGCAAGCCTGGGCATCTGGCTGCCGTTTATTTTATCCGCAGCCATTAAAACCGCACAGGGTTCTTCAACCGTGGCGATGATCACTGCGGCTTCCATCATTGCGCCCTTGATAGAACCCTTGGGATTTTCCGGCGACGTTGAGAAAGCCCTGGCCGTCATCTCGATCGGGGCTGGTTCGATGGTGTTTTCGCATGCCAATGACAGTTTGTTCTGGGTCCTGACCCAGTTGAGCGGCATGGATATCCGGACGGGCTACCGGCTTTGGAGTCTCGGCACTTTGGTTACCGGCCTTGCTGCTGCCATCATTCTTTCCTTGTTCTACCTGATATTGGTTTAACACTAAACCAACTCATAAATATCTTTCAGATTTCTGCCGAGGCCATTGTAGTCGAGACCATAACCCACCACAAACTTTGAAGGGATATCAAAACCCCTGAAATCTACCCGGATATCGTATTCCATAGCATCGGGTTTCACAAGAAGTGCGGCAATCGCTGCGGACGCAGGTTTGAGGGCATGCAGTTCGGGCAAAAAACGGTGCATAGTCAACCCCGAATCAATAATATCCTCCACAATGATAACATGGCGCCCTTCGAGGTTGCTTTCAAGGCCGATCCGTGTGACGACATCTCCGCTGGACCCCGTCCCCGAATAGGAGGACAGTTTGATAAAACTCAGTTCGCAATCAAAATTGCACGTCCGCAGCAGGTCGGCGGCAAAGATAAACGCACCGTTCAGGACACCCAGGAAGATCGGGCGTTTGCCTGCGTAAATATCCTCCAGTTCCCGCCCCAGTTCCCCCACCCGCCGGCGTATGTCGGATTCATTGAGGAACGGTCTGAAATGTAAATCGGATAATTTAATCTGATCCATATTTAATCCAGGCCATATTTATCCAATAAAAAGATCAGGGCAGCCATAGCGGCCGTCCCCATTTCCAACTCCCGTTTATTGACCGTTTCCAGGCGATCCGTAGCAGCATGGTGATAGTCGAAATAACGCTGTGAATCCGGGTAAAAACCGATCAACATGCCTTTTTGAGATTTCAGCGGGCCGATATCTGCTCCCGAACCGCCTTTGGCCAAAGAAAGGCCATAGGGTTCGAGCAACGGCAGCCAGGAATAAATCTTTTTGAACTTTTCAGCAAACACCGACTCTTCGGCGTCAAAGGTAAATCCTCGTGGGGTAAACCCACCCCGGTCCGATTCGATGGCTGCCAGGTGAAACTCGCCGGCCTTGTCGGATGCCGCCTTATAGGCCAGACCGCCGGCCAACCCATTTTCTTCATTCATGAATAAAACACAGCGGATCGTTTTTTTGGGCCGGTAATTCAGGCGTTTCAATACCTGTAATACAGCCATCGACTGGACGCAGCCGGCGCCGTCGTCATGAGCGCCCTCCCCGATATCCCAGGAATCCAGATGCCCCCCGACTGCAATGATCTGATCGGGTTGTTCGCTGCCCCGGATCTCTCCGATCACATTGTAGGAAAGCTGCGGGGGAAACAGGGTGCAATTACTTTCCATAAATACCCTGACAGGGCCATCTTTCAACAGATCTCCCAGTAGTTCCGCGTCCTCCGTACTGATCGCCATGGCTGGTATTTTGGGATATGCCGGGTCATAAGCCAGGCTGCCGGTATGGGGATTGCCGTCGATCAATGTGGTCATGGAGCGCACCAGGACCCCCAGGGCGCCATAACGGGCTGCGCGGGAAGCTCCGGCGCCCCGCTGGTCCACAGCGCCGCCGTATGCACTGAATGTATTGATTTCCCGTGGATTCATTGGGCGGTTAAAAAAAACAATTTTACCTGCAATACCCGCTTCCCCAAGCTCGTCTACTTCATCCAGGCTATGCACTTCCACAGCTTCTGCTGTAAACCCTCCTGGTGGGGCGCCCACGCTGTTGCCCAATGCAACCGCACGCAAATCGAAACTTCCGAGCTTATGGGAGCCTATGACCCGCACCCGTTCTTTATCGCCTCGCACCCAATGGGGCGCCATACAAGGTTGCAGCCAAACGGAATCCAGCCCCAGGGTATCCAACATCTGACGGGTGTATTCTACTGCAGCCGAAGCCTGGGGCGAACCTGCCAGCCGTCCGCCAATGCGTTTACACAAAAAGGTCAGCCAATCGTACGCCGCACAATCCGTCAGCGTCTGATCATAAATTTTGCGGATATAAAGCGCGTCGGTCTCCTGCCGGTCCTGCCCGTATACGAGCTCCGGTGAAACACCCAACACCAGCAGGGCCAATACCACCCCCAATCCTCTTGAATGCCGGTTTGACTGTCTTTGGACCAGTTTTTTGGCCGGCGCCTCAAAAAAAAGTTCGTTCATGATCGATTACATGCTTTAAAAAGTTCAAAATAAACTTTCAGGTGACAATTTTAAAATTTCAAAAAAACGCAAAATCATGTTGTATGGATTTCAGAATGCCGGTATTTTGTTCTGATATAAAAAAACGTTCTTCTGGCTCGAAATCTGAAAAACGATAGTGGTTCAAAAAAAATTCAAAAAAAATCACTTTTTTCTGCTTCAAGTTGAACAAGTTTGGAACTTTTTTAATAATTTTGTAATTGTAAATTTTACAATAAGCCACGAAGGGCTGATAAAAAGCCGCTCGTTTCAAGCTGATAAAGAGAATTTGGTTTTATTTGGTTAGGGCTGAGGTAGTGCTACAAAGCGCTGCCTCTTTTTTTTTATACCAGTTGTTCCAGATAGTGGTAATCAATGCCAAATTGTCGTTTGATCGCTTCAATTTCTTTTGCCGCTTCCGGGCGGGGGCTCCCTTTGATGCCGGCAATGATCAGGTTTTTGGGGGTATGCTCAGTTTCAATAAATTCGAAAACACTGCTGGCATATCCTTTTTCTTCCAAAATTAAGGCACGGATGCCGTCGGTAATGAGCTCAGCCTGTCTTTCAGCCAGGATGCCGTGTTCAAGCACAACGCCCAGTTCTGTGCGGCACTTCATTTGGCGGCGTATCTGTTTGTGGCAACACGGCGCCACGACAATAATCTCCGCGCCGGCTTTTATTCCTTTGGCAAGGGCGAGATCGGTGGCGGTATCACATGCGTGGAGTGCGATCAGCATATCCGGTTTTTCAATTTCAAAGAGGCCGATATCGCCAGCGACAAAACGAAGCCCCTCAAACCCGCATTGTTCTGCGAGCTGATTGCCCGCATCCACCAGTTCCTGTCTCAGTTCTACACCCCATATCCGGGGATTTAACCCGAGGTTATTTGTCAGGTGGTCGTATAGCGCAAAGGTGAGATAACCTTTTCCAGCCCCCATATCCACAATTTCGGGATGGGGCGGAAGTTTCTTTTTGCGAATCAGCCCATCAATGATCTCAATATATTTATTGATCTGCCGGAATTTTTTCTGGCCTTCTTTTTTGACCTTTCCATCGGCTCCGGCGATACCCAGGGCGTTCAGGTAAAGGTTACCTTCCGGTGTAATGAACCGGTGTTTTTCCCGGTCGTGTTGCCTGACCGGCGCCTTTTGGTGAGTGGCGGGCCCTGAAAAAAGCCTGGACTCCCGCTTCCGGTTAAACCGGATCGTATAATCTTTCCGGAGGGTAAGGAGGTCGCCGTTGAGAAAATCCCGGCCAAGCCACTTTTCCGCCATTGGCACAGCCTCTGCAAATGAAAGGTTTTTTGTTTCGTCCCTCGACCTGAACCGCAGGGTAAAGGAAACCATTGGCGCATCCCGGATTTCTACCGGTCTGGCGAAGATGTTCACCAGGTCGTTACCCTTTGAAGCAGGTTTGCTCAAAGTGAGTTTTACGAAACTGCCCGAATCAAGCGACTGACGGAAAACAGCCAAAAAATCTGTCAAGGCTTCCATCGGGCCAAGATAGGAATAATTGGGATTCTCTTCGTATCTTTGCACCATGGATATGACGAACGATCAAGCGGAAATAGCGCCTGTAGCAGGCGAATACAGTGAAAGCAATATTCAGGCGCTGGAAGGATTGGAAGCCGTCCGCAAACGGCCCAGTATGTACATCGGCAGTACGGATATTAAGGGCCTGCACCACCTGGTTTGGGAGGTCGTCGACAACTCTATCGACGAACATCTCGCCGGGAAGTGCACGGAAATTAATGTCGCCATTCATGCCGATAATTCAATAACGGTCAGGGATAACGGGCGGGGTATTCCCACCGGCATGCACAAGAAGCTGAAAAAATCAGCTTTGGAAGTGGTCATGACCGTACTGCACGCCGGCGGCAAATTTGATAAGGACACGTACAAGGTATCCGGCGGGTTGCACGGCGTAGGGATTTCCTGCGTCAATGCCTTGTCCAAATACCTGCGGGCTGAGGTACACCGGGAAGGCAAGATCTTTGAACAGGAATACAGTATTGGAAAACCCCTGAACGAGGTGCACGTTATCGGAGAATCCAATAAAACCGGTACGATTGTTACCTTCAAACCGGACGGGGATATATTTGAAACGCTGGAGTATAAATACGATATACTCGCCACCCGCTTGCGGGAGCTTTCTTTCCTCAACAAAGGCCTTACCCTCACCCTTACGGACGAACGCGAGATAGAGGACGGACAATTCAAATCAGAGACCTACCATTCTGAAGGAGGGCTCAAGGAATTTGTACTTTACCTGGATGAGTCCAGGCAAAGGCTGACGGACGAGCCGATCTATGTAACCGGCGTGGAAGAAAATGTAGAGGTTGAGGTAGCCATGCAGTACAATACGTCCTTCACAGAGAATATTTACGCCTTTGTCAACAATATCAATACCCGCGACGGAGGTACGCATGTACAGGGCTTCCGCCGGGCGCTCAACCGGGTTTTTACCAAATACGGTGAAGACAACGGGATGTTCAAAAAACTCAAATTCAAAGTCTCAGGCGAAGATTTCAGGGAAGGTTTGACGGCGATCGTATCCGTCAAGGTGCCGGAACCGCAGTTTAAAGGCCAGACAAAAGGCGAACTGGGGAACTCGGAGGTACTCGGAATCGTGTCCCGTTGTGTTGGTGAAGAACTCGGGCATTTCCTGGAAGAACATCCCAATGAGGCGCGCCGCATTGTCGATAAAGTGATCCTTGCGGCTACGGCCCGCCATGCAGCCCGCAAAGCCCGGGAGATGGTGCAGCGCAAAAATGTACTGGCAGGCGGCGGGTTACCCGGTAAACTGGCCGATTGCGCATCCAAAGACCCTGGCGAAAGCGAGCTCTTTCTGGTGGAAGGGGACTCTGCCGGCGGTACGGCCAAACAGGGTCGCGACCGGAATTTCCAGGCTATCCTCCCGCTCAGGGGTAAAATCCTGAATGTGGAAAAAGCCATGGAGCACAAAATCTACGACAACGAAGAAATCAAGAATATCTTCACCGCCCTCGGCGTTCGCATCGAAGAAGGCGACGACGGGGAACGTTTGCTCAATGTTGAAAAACTGCGCTACCACAAGATCGTCATTATGTGCGATGCGGATGTAGACGGCAGCCACATTACTACGCTGATCCTTACCTTTTTCTTCCGCTTTATGCGCGTGTTGATCGATAGCGGACATATTTATATTGCGGCCCCGCCTTTGTATATGGTCAAAAAAGGGAAACAATACCGCTATTGCTGGAACGACGAAGAGCGCCGGGAAGCCGTCAATGCCTACGGCGGAAGCGAAAATGAAGGTTCCATAAAAGTACAGCGGTACAAAGGCCTTGGCGAGATGAACGCCGAACAACTCTGGGAAACCACCATGGACCCGAATACCCGCATCCTGCGCCAGGTGTCCGTGGATGACGCCCGTGAGGCCGACCGGATCTTTTCCATGCTCATGGGAGACGAAGTGCCGCCAAGGCGCGCCTTTATCGAGGCGAATGCCAAGTACGCCAATGTGGATATTTGATGAGGGTATTATTTAGTTCCGATCTTTAAGATTAAATTATGAATAAGGCTTTATCAAAAAAATCCGCTCACCCGGAACTTTTTGGAACCCCCTGCGGTTGATGCCAATGCACGACGTTATTATCAGATGCCCTGATCAAAATAACGGTTTCAACCAAATACCTTTACCATGGTGATGGCGAACGAAAATCCAACCAGGAACTACAATCGGGTTTTTGAGGAAGAATTCTTGCCTCAACTGGATGCGTTGTACACGTTCGCGTACCACCTCACCTTTAATGAGGACGACGCCAACGACCTGGTCCAGGAAACCTATTTAAAAGCATGGCGGTCGATCGACAGCTATGAGACCGGAACGAACGCCAAAGCATGGTTGTTCAAAATCCTGAAAAATGCCTTTATCAATCAATACCGCAAGCGGGTCAAACAACCGGCTTCGGTGGATATTGAACAGGCAATTTTGCGCCCGCCAGGCGGGGATGACGACCGGTTTTCTTCCAGCACCCTGGATCTGAGCGAAGAGCTTTTCCAGGAAATGATGGGGGATGAAGTCACCAACGCCATTAATGACCTGGATGTCGGCTTCCGCATCGTAATCCTGTTGTGCGACATTGCCGAGTTTACCTACGAAGAGATCTCCAAAATACTGGGGATACCAATCGGTACGGTGCGCTCCCGGTTGCACAGGGGCAGAAATGCGCTGAAAGAAAAATTGCGGACGTATGCGGAATCCATGGGCTATAAGGAAAATCGATAATTCATAATATTTTTAACCATAGCTGTTCAGCTATTCCCAAAACCTGTCTGTTCCGCTCCCGTAAGGCGGATATGTTATCGCTAAGAACTAACCCCACCACAGAAATTGAGCCTCTAACAGGTAATTGCACCCCAGCACAGCGATAGGCCTTCCCTGAAGGGAGGAGCAGACAGGTTTCGCTTTTTAAACGGTAAGACCATGATGACCAACAACCAAAATCGACCAAGGCCGGAATTTCCCGCAGTGCGCGTCTGTTGCGGTTGCACATCATGCGTCCCCGCTGAAGTGCCTGGAGGATCAGCAGGATAGCGAAAAATCAAAGCCATGAAAGACCGCAATTACCTGGACCTAGTCGAAAAAGTAACCATGTATCTGGATAATGAGCTTTCGGAAAGCCAGGAAAGAGAACTCCTTAAAGAAATAAAAGATAATCCGCATTATTTGAAATTGCTTAGCCAGGAAAAGTTATTTAAAGAGTTTATAAAAAGTAGAATACACCGCAGAAAACCCTCCGCCGCACTGGTGCAATCCATAAAGGACAAGATAAAATCTCCCTATTCCGCAGAGCCCGTATTCAGTCGTTTTCCTTCTCAAAACCCATAATCCGGCCGACATATTGCTGAAATGACCAATGACAGGCGCCACTTGACATTGGAAAACAAAATATGTAGCTTTGTTAAAAAAAACAATGAGGCAGGTATGGATGATTGCCCTGTTGACGCTGGCCGGCGGGATGAACGCTGCAGCGCAGGTAGAATTACCGGCAGCATTTGAAAATTTGCTGCAAAAGACCGGCGTGGAGGTCTTTTATCCCGTTGAATCCGATTACAAAAACTGGGGTACGGGCGAAAATGAGTGGCTGAATTGTGAATTCGCCATCCGCTCCAGGCGGGAAAAACTCGAAATCCGATACCATATAGTTCCCTATAATGAAGCCGACCCTTCGGCCGCTCTGCCTCACCTGAATTGTATGCGGCTGCTGATGCACCTGGCCTCCAATGATGAAGAGGCGGCCATCGCCGTGCACAGCCTGCCGGAGATGGAACTGGAAGAAAACTACCGCGCAGATTGGGGGAAACAATATTATTTCAAACCCAAACGAAGTTTTGGCGATTACGCCCATTGCCAGTTATTGGCCCTTTACCGCGAAGGCAGCGGAATGGTTTATGTCTTTTATTTTTTCGACGAGCCGGGCCCTGCTTTGGAAGACCGCGTACGGGAGGTCCGTTTCTCGACGCCGGTCAGGCAGCGTTAAGGTTTACCGGCCTGTCGGCCATTATTCCGGTTTCCTCCCCTTCTGAAGTTACGGCGTTTATTGTGGGAAGGAGGACGGCTTTCCCTCGAAGAAGCATCGCGCGGGTTAGTTACAAGTTCCGGCGGAAGCGGAAGAATCCGCACATCCATTTCCATTAACTTTTCTATACGCAAAAACCTGCGTTGGTCCCGCCGGTTGATCAGCGTAAGGGCCAGACCCGACTCGTCGGCGCGGGCCGTTCGCCCGATCCGGTGCACATAATCCTCGGCGTCGGCCGGGACGTCAAAATTGATCACCACTTCGATTCCGCGGATGTCAATCCCCCTGGACAAGATATCGGTAGCGACCAGCATGGGCAGCGATCCGCCTTTAAAAGCCCGCATTTTGAGCTCGCGGTCATCCTGCGAAAGATCGGAGTGGATGCAGTCGATCGGAAAACCTTTTTGTTTCAGGGTTTGGGTAAGTTCTTTTACCTTTTGTTTGGCGCCTGCAAAAATGAGGGTCCTGGTAGCGCTGTTTTTCCGGGCTTGAAGCAAATTGGAGATCAGGCTGATCTTTTGCTCGTCTTCCACCCGGTATGCGGCCTGAACAATGGCATCGGCGGGTTTGGAGATCGAAATGCTGATCTCCACCGGATTATTGAGGATCTGTTTGGAAAAACGGCGGATCTGTTCGGGCATGGTGGCCGAAAAAAGCAAGGTCTGCCGTTTTTTGGGCAACTGGTTGATGATGCCCATAATATCGTGTACAAAACCCATATCCAGCATACGGTCGGCTTCATCCAGTACCAGCCTTCTGACCGTGGAGAGGTCGACATAACCCAGGTTCAGGTGGGCGATGAACCGCCCGGGGGTAGCGACAATCACGTTTACGCCGCCTTTCAGGGCCTTTTTCTCCTGTTCCATCGAATTGCCGTCGCGGCCGCCGTATATGGCGATGGAACTTATCGGGGTGAAATAGGAAAGTCCTTCCAATTGCTGGTCGACCTGGACGGCGAGTTCGCGGGTAGGTTCCAGAATGATAGTGTCGATGCCGTGGTAAGGCGTTTCAGCCAGTTCGTGCAGCAGCGGCAAAAGAAAAGCGGCGGTTTTTCCGGTCCCTGTCTGGGCGCAAGCCAGCAGGTCCTGGTTTTTCATAATGGCGGGAATCGCTTTTTCCTGAATGGGGGTAGCCGTTTCAAATCCTATTGCCTGGAGCCCCTCCATAAGAGAAGCAGAGAAGCCAAATTCTTCAAATCGCAAAGCTTTGTGTTGTATTTGAGGTTTTTAAAAATACGTTCATCATGCAAAGATAACCTTATTGGCTTATTTATCAACAAGATGGGCAGGATAAAGGTTGTTTGGCGCGAATATATTTCTCGTTTGGCCGGATGCCGGTGAAAACCCAATGAGGGCGGGAAGAGAAAATCCCAGGGAATTCAACGTGCCGTGGACTGCGTACATCCAGGGAATGGAGAGCATCGGAACCGGGAAAAAATGCCGCCAGCCGTACAAAAATGCCAGCGCCATACCCAATACAATACAACAGCCCGCCAGCCCAAACAGGCATTTTACCCATGTTTTCCCTGGATAAAATGCGCGTTTTAGCAGCAAACCGCCCGAGGTGAAGCCCCCCAATACCAGGAAGGTAACCGCGGCGGTCTCGATCCATACCGGACCGCCGAAATGTGTGGTTGTGATGCCAAGGGCGACCAAAGCCATACCTGCCGCCAAATAATAACTTAGCCGCCGTGCCACTTTGTTTCGCCGGCTCAAAACCTGAGCTAACGTGATTAATACAAATCCGGCATAATGAAAGTGGACCGCAGTGAGCAATACCATAATGGGCTCAAAACCAAAAGGCTGCCAGCCCCGGCGGCACGCCAGTGACCAGGTAGCGCCGACAGCCAGCATCAGCAGCGGAATAAATGGATTTGGCAGTCCGGCCTTTGCCTTGCCGGACCAGGAATGCCATAACCTGACCAAAACAAACAGCCACCATGGAAAGACCATAATGCCGGATAAAAAGCCGGGCGGGAAAAAAAACGACAGCCCGAATACAACCGCACAACCTAAACCGGCTAAGCCAAACGGAATCTTCAGGATTTTAAAGCCCAGCGGAACAACCACAAAAGGCCCTGCCAGCAAAATGGCTTCCACATAGGTTTGGGAAAAGGCGGAGGCCGGAAATCGCAGGGCGACCAGCGCCAGCCAGGCCAAAAGGCCGGTGACCTGAATGGTGGAAAAGGAGCTCGTGATGCTCATGATTGGCGCAGTTTGTCTTTCATAGCCTGGAGCGATTCCCGCACAAACCTGCGTTGGAAATATCGCGCCAGCGGATACGCCAGACGGGCGGGTAAAAACCGGGGCCGGGAAAAAGCCTGAATGCCGTACCAGACGCTGCCGTCGGGCCGCATTTCCACATAAAACAACTCTTCCCCGCATTCGATATGGTTGGACAAGGTACCGTAGGCAAAACCCGCTTTTCCACGTTCGTCAACCAGGTAAACGATCCTTGCGCCGTTGACCCACCAAAGGCCGAACAACCGGAACTGGACGGCGACATGGCCGTTTTTTTCTACCGGCCGGCCGGCAGTGTAAACGGCCGTCCAGCCGGGCGGGAACATAGCCCACTGAAAAAGCGCTGTTCTGGCCCGGATAAACAAGGGCTCCCCTTCGCCCAGGCGCACGGCGTTCCGGTCGTGGTTGAACCCTCTGGGGAATTCGCCGGCGGAAGCGCCGGTTTCCCGGTAGGAAAAGGGCAGGCCGAGGCTGTTGCCGAGGAAAAGGTCCAGGCGTTTTGGAGCGGGTTTTGAAAAGGAAAAGAACATGTCTGCAGGGTTTTGGATCAGGAAAATATTTAAAGGTATTCTTACTGTTCAACAGGGATGGAACTCAATTGTTCATTTTTTTCAGAAAAAAATGAAAACCGCGTTTTCACCCCTTCCCTGTCCGACGAAGCCTTGGCGGAGTCGGGCATACCGTTTTCCCTGTCCGGCGAAGCCTTGGCGGAGTCGGGCACACCGCTTCTCCATTCTCGTTCAGCAGCCCTTTATGCCCATCCGGCGGGAAAAATTTTTTTCCGGCTGTCTGAAGCTGCAAATTTGCATCATCAACATCATCAAACGCGAAATACAATGAAACTTAAAATTCAATTTTTGGGCCTTCTCGCAATGGTTATGACCACTTTTGCCTGTACAAATAATCCGGATGATAACCCTTCGCCGGACGATGTATCCAATACCCTGACAGACGGACGTTGGAAAGTGGTCTATTACTTCGACAAAGACAAGGTGGAAACCGATAATTTCAGCGGGTACACCTTTGATTTTCGCCTCGACGGCGCCTTCATCGCCTATTGGGGATCCAATACCCGGACGGGGACATGGCGGGTGGGCAGCAACGACGGCAGCAGCCGGCTTATCATCGACATTGTGGGCGAAAAACCCATCGACGACCTGCCTGACGACTGGATTATCCTCGAAAAGTCAGATAACCTGATCAAGCTGAAAGACGATAACGATACCCACTTGGAAGAGTTGCATTTTCAGCGGGTGAATTGAAATTGGAAGGTGGCGGGGAACTGAGCGAAGCCGAAGTTCGGGTCAGTCGGCCGGTGTGTACCAGGGTGTGCGCAGCGGCCGATTGCCGTTTCAGGCCTCAGTTGCGGAACCATAAGCAAACACCCATAAACCATGAAGCCCATCCATCATTCTTCTTCATCCGAAGCGGGCGCCGGTTCCTGCAGCCAGAAATTATTGACCCCTTCCCCTACTATGATAACTAATTTTTCCATATTCAGCAATTCCAACAAGGCCAGGAAAGTGATAATGGCGTGAATGCGGTTGACACATTCGCCGAAGATCGCTTTGAAATTGGCTTTTTGTCCGGAACGGACGCGGCTGAAAATAAAATCCTGCTGGTCTTCGATCGAATAATTGAAGCGGATGATCCGGTGGATCGTCTGCGGAGGCCCTTCCTCAAAACGCTGCATGATGCGTTCGAATGCCCGGAGGAGTTTAAAAAGTGTAACGGATTCCAGTTCCACATCCACCAGCGCTTTGGTGGCGATCTGCTGCAATTCCTTTACGTTGCTTCCGCGGTTAAAGCGGAGGGAGCGGTCGTCTTCCAACTGGCGCAATTCCTCCAGTACGCTTTTGTACCGTTTATATTCCAGGAGGCGGCTGACGAGTTCATCCCGCGGATCGATCTCGTTGCCTTCTTCGTCGACGGGTTTGCGGGGGAGCAGCATCTTGGCTTTGATCCGGCACAAGGTTGCCGCAACGAGGATGAATTCGCTGGCCAGGTCGATGTTCATATGCTCCATATGGCGGATATAGGCCAGGAAATCATCCGTGATCTTTGCGATCGGAATATCATGAATATCCAGTTCGTCCCGCTCGATGAAAAAGAGCAGCAGGTCGAATGGACCCTCGAATTGGGGCAGAACGATGGTATAGGATTGGTTCATGTTATGCGCCGGCCCGCCCGGAAAACGACCTGGCGGACGGCTGCAAAGTTAGGTTATTTCGGGGTTATTGCAAGGCAAAAGTCAGTGTTTTCTGGCCATGAGCAGGCCATCCCTCAGCGGCAGGATGAGCGTTTCAACCCTGGGGTCGGCCAGCACTTTCCGGTTAAAGGCATGCAAAGCGGCGGTGTCCTCGTCCTGATCCGGGTTAAGGACTTTTCCGCTCCACAGGACATTATCTGCCAGGATCAGCCCGCCTGGGCGCATCCGGTCGATCACCAGGTCAAAATACGTGGCGTAATCCTGTTTGCCGGCATCGATGAAAACCAGGTCGAAAGCGCCGGGGGGGATGTTGGGAATGATCTCGAGCGCATTGCCGAGGTGCAGTTGAATTTTATCTTCCAGTCCTGCTTTACCGATATATTTCCGGATGATATATTCCAGTTCCCGGTTGGCCTCGATGGTATGCAGGCGGCCGTTGGGTGCAAGTCCGCGGGCCAGGCAGATGGCGCCGTACCCGGTGAAGGTACCGATTTCCAGTGCGACAACCGGCTGTACCAGTTGGCTGATCATAGTTAGGAACCGGCCCTGCAAATGGCCCGACAACATCTGCGGCGCGAGCGTTTTCAGGTAGGTTTCCCGTTCCAGTTCGCAGAGTGTCTCGTCGGCCGGAGAGGTGTGGGCTTCGCAGTATTTGTTCAAAGCCTGGGAATAATAATCGTTCATACGGCTAAATTACGAATACGTTTTCAGCAAATTTCCTGGATACCTGGGCTTGTTTCCCATCAAACTCGATGAGCAGCGACCCGTCGAAAGAAATTTTCTCCGCCACTTTGATCTCACTGCTCAGGGCAAGGCCGATTTTGGTTACATATTGGAGGAAAGCGCCTGAACTGTCTTTCACGGAGGCCAGCTTGCAGACATCCCCTACAGGTACATCAGCAAGGGTCTTTTTGGGCACGATGCGGTAATCGCCCTGTTCATTGGGAATGACAGCCCCGTGCGGATCGTTGACCGGATGCCCTAAAAACGCATCCAGTTTCCGGATCAGTTTTTCTGACTGGATATGCTCCAGTTGTTCGGCCACTTCATGTACTTCATCCCAGCTAAAGCCCAGTTTCCGGTATAAAAACGTCTCCCAGAGGCGGTGTTTGCGTACGAGTTGGACGGCAATGTTTTTGCCTGCGTCGGTCAGTTTCAGTTTGCCGTATTTCTGGTAATCCACCAGTTTTTTTGTCTTCAGTTTTTTGAGCATACCATTCACCGATGCAGGAGAAATACCGAGGTATTCCGCCAACTGGTTGGTGCTGGCCTTGTCATTTTCACTTTCTACGATCAGGTAAAACAAGGCTTTTAGGTAGTCTTCTTCGTTTTTACTAAGATTCATTTATTTTTTGTTAGTTATGCCTAGGTTTTAATATTTGTAGAGCAAAAATTAAAAGTTATGCATTTATTGAACCCATCGTGTATCATTTGCCTGGTTTTCCCCTTTATCGCACATTTGAATAGCCTGGCCCCAAAGATAGGGAAAACAAGCGGCTACCTGGGGGTAAATTACGCCTAATATCAATGATTTTGACGGCCGGAACCGGGATGGATCCGGCGATATAGTCAACCTGCACCCGTATTCCGTCAACCACCAATATACAGGTGTCCCGCGAATTCGGAAACTGGTCTGTTTATGCGGGCATTCAAAATTTGGGAGATTCTACCCAACAAATTTCACCGTTGACGGGTTTTAACGCCCCTTCGAGTCCGCCTGGTTTCAGCAGGCGAATGCTTATGGGCCGTTGCGTGCCGGGCGTATTATTTGGGGGTTCGGGTGAATAGCCGCCAATCGTCAGTGGTCAGTCGTCGGGAGGATTTCGAATTCGGTGCGGCGGTTGCGGCGGCGTCCTTCAGGCGTATCATTGGTATCGATGGGTTGGCTTTCGCCGAAACCCTGAAAACGGAGGCGTTTATCAGAAATACCCTGGGCGATCAGCCAATCGTAGACCGCTTTGGCTCTGTTTTCGGAAAGGGTTTGATTTTGCAGATCATTGCCGGCGTTGTCGGTATGTCCGTTGATGCGAATCCTGATGCCGGGGTTTTTATCCAGGAGATCCTTCAGGCGTTGGAGTTCTTCCTTTGATTCGGGTTGTAAATCCGCTGAGCCGGTGTCAAAAAAAACATTCCGCAGCACAACAGGGGGTGGAGCGGTATTTTCGTTGCCGGCAGCCAGCGCAGGAGAAAGTTTGACCTCCAGCAGGAAAGGGTTATCTGCCGGGTTCAATTCTTTCAGTTCAAAATGTTCGGAAAAGAACAGGAAACCTTCCGCCTCGACATGTAAAGCATAATTCCGGCCGGCCGGGAGGCAAACCAGAAAACCGCCGGCAGGGTCAGACCGGAGTGCACTCAGGGTTTCCCCGGATTCAGGGTCGGAGAGGGTAACGGCAGCCTCCACAGGTTCGCCGTTGGTAAGGTCTTTCACGTTTCCCAGGACGAAAGTCACGGGTTGTGGCCGGGCTTCCTGAAAAAGCGGGAAACTGAAAATGTCAAATTTTGTGCCTGCGAGGCCGGTTTCCCGGGCAAAATACCCGGTCTGTCCGTCGAGGCTGACGCTCAGGGTGCCGTCGTCGGCCGGTGTGTTGAGCGGATAACCCAGATTTTGTGCCCGGGTCCAGGTTTTACCCTGACGGCGGGCGATAAAAAGGTCGTCTTCTCCCATGCCGGGCCGGCCGTCGGAACAAAAATAGAGGGTCTGGCCATCCGGATGAATGAACGGGCATTCGTCGTTTCCGGGCGTGTTGATGGAATCGCCGAGGTTGACGGGTTGGCCCCATCGGTTGTCGGCGCCCAGGTAACTCACCCAGATGTCGCGGCCGCCGAATCCGCCTTTTCGCTCGCTGGCGAAATAAAGGGCGCGTCCGTCGGCAGAGAGGGAAGGTTGCCCCTCCCAGGCAGGCGTATTGACGGTGGGCCCCAATCGTTCGGGGGTGGTCCAGGTGTCGCCATCCCGGACGGCGTAGAAAATATCGCATCCTCCGAAGCCGGCGCGTGAGTCGCAAGCGGTAAATACCAGTATCCGGCCATCAGCTGAGATAGCGTGGGCGCCTTCGTTGAGGGGGGTGTTGAGTTGTTCGGCGGCAGCGGCGGGGGCCCATCCTGCGTCGGTTTTCCGGCTGAAGTAAAAATCCTCCTGACCGCTGACGCGGCGGGTGAAAACGATGAAAGCGCCGTCGGCGCTGAGGGCGGGCAAATACTCCGATTCAGGGCTGTTGATGGCATCACCCAGCGGCGAGGGGTGAAAGGGTTTGGGGTTTTTAACCGCTTCGGCGGCAAACCGGGCATTTTCCAGGTGGCGGACCGCCCGGTTGCGGAGTTCGGGCTTGCCTGGGTTGGAAGCGATATAACGCTCAAAAGCGACGATTGCTGTTTCAAAATCCATCAGTTTATGGCAAGCCAGGCCGAGTTGGTACCAGACAAACGGGTCGTGTTTTTCGTTCAGTGAAATGGCTTTGTCGTAATCGGCTTTGGCGGCCGCATAATGCTGACCGGTGAAGTGAATGGCGCCACGCATGAGGTAAGCGTCGATGAGGTTGGGCGCTTTTTCGATCAAGGCGTCCAATTCTTTCAGCGCGGACGCAAAGTCGCCCTGGCGGTTGAAGCCGGCGGCTTTGTCGTATTGTTTTTCCAGTTTGCCGCTGAGTTCTTTGCGGGTCAACACGTTTTGGGCGGAAATGCAGCCCGAAAGCGATAAAAACAGGCCGAAGGCCAGGAGGAATCCCGAAAAACCGTACTTCATGGAATGTGCATCAATTACGCCACAGGGCGCAATCTATTAAACAGGCGAATCGCTCCGGATATTGCCGTCCACGATCTCAATTATGCGTGAGCCGTAGGCGGCATTTTTTTCGGAATGGGTGACCTGGATGATGGTCATGCCTTCGTCGTTGAGTTGTTTGAACAGTTCCATGATCTGTTCGCCCTGTTTGGTATGGAGGTTGCCGGTCGGTTCGTCGGCCAGGAGCAGGCGGGGTTTGTGGATGATGGCCCGTGCGACGCCGACCAATTGTTGCTGGCCGCCCGACAACTGGTCGGGGAACAGGTTTTTTTTGGCGACCATGCTGAACTGGTCCATGACGTCGGCCACGATGCTCTGGCGGTCTTTTCCTTTCACCTGGCGGTAAAGGAGGGGTGTTTCGATATTTTCATACACGGTCAGGTCGTCGATCAGGTGGTACGCCTGAAAGACAAATCCCATGTATTGTTTGTGGATCTCGCTGCGGCGGCGTTCGCCCAATTGGTGGACGGGTTCATCCAGGAAAAAGTATTCACCTCCGGAAGCCTCTTCGAGCATTCCGATGATATTGAGCAGGGTGGTTTTGCCTGCGCCGCTGGGGCCCATGATCGTTACAAATTCTCCTTCCTTGATCTTGAGGCTGACCTGGTTGAGCAACCAGATTTTGGTCAGTCCGTTTTTGATAAACTTCTCTATTTCATTGAGTACGATCATAATCAATCCATTTTGCGGCCCTGGCCCAAGATTCGTGCCAGATAGGCTTCTGTAATCCGTTTGAAATTTAAACAATTGTAAATCAGGCGTAAAATTAATAACCGGCAGCTTTCCTGCAAATATAAAAATGGCGGGGCACTGTCCGGTATCGAACAGTTTCTGTCCGGTATTGAACAAAGAAAAGGAATTCACGTACCTTATATTATCCAATCAAGAGGCCATGAAGTTAAACAAAGATGCGTATAATAAAATAGCCCGGCAATGGGCAGAAAGCAGGGATAATTCCTTTCTCAGCCAATTGGTTATAGATTTTGCCGGGTGCGTCAAATACAAAGGTAAAATATTGGATATCGGCTGCGGTACGGGCTATCCGATAGCCAGGTATTTAAGTGACAAAGGCTTTGAGATTACAGGCATTGATATAACGGAGAATTTATTGGCTAAAGCCAAAGCGTTAAACCTGCCCAACGCCAGTTTTTATCTTATCGATTTTTTCGAATTTATTCCAGAAACAAAATTTGACGGTGTTATTGCCTTTGACTCTTTTTTTCATTTTCCGAAAGAAAAGCAGGCCGAAATTTATTCAAGGGTAGGAAGCTGGATGGTTCCGGAAGCCTATCTGCTTTTTACACACGGAGCAACAGAAGGAGAAACCATGGGCGAAATGTTCGGTGAGGAATTTTACTACAGTTGCCTGAATACCCCGGACGTGCACAGGTTGCTTGAAAATTCCGGGTTGGAAGTTGTGCAGTCAATTGAAAATTATACAGAAAAGGATATGGATAGAGATTTGGTGATATTGGCACGAAAAAAAGAGTAGTTTATTAAAAGGGGATACTTGCCCTGAGCAGAAAATTACCCCGAAAATGGCTAAACTTGCAAGATTATTCCATTCGAATAAATCTGAAGAATGCAAAAACGGGTCATTACTCTCCTGATCACCCTATTGATGTTAGCCTCGGGTTGCCAGACGACCCTCGCCGTCCGGGAAGCCAAACGCCGTTGCGGTTGTATCCAGACCATCTACCGGGAAGTGGAGCGGCGGGAAAAAAAGAGCGAACCGGGCAAATACCGCCCGCCGAGCCAAACGGGTGTTGAAGGAGCCGTAGTGGACTGTTCGGTGATGAAACGGAATTCGGAGGGGCATACGACCATTGCCAATATGCCGGCAGCCGAACGGAAAGAATTTGATAAAGCCGTGGAGGCGGCTATGCAGAAAAAGTGCCCGAAACGGTACCGGCGGCTTCGGGGGATCCAGCCTTAGGGATGTTGATTGGGCTTACCGCACGCCAGAGAGGTGGGCGTGGTTGATTCGAGGACCTGACCCGCCGGTTCAGGCGGATGCCATATGGAAAACCTGTACCATTGAAGCGCCGGCCATCAACAACCGGTAAACGCTCATGAGCGGAAGCGATCCAGCAGTTTAAACAGCCGGGAGTGGTATTTCCAGATCCGGAAATAGGGCGTCTGGTGGGCGCCGAATTGCCTGCGGATGGCCTCTACTTCCGGCAGCATGCTGCCTTCAAAATCAAAAACAGTCACTTTCAGGGTTTCGGCGGCAAATTGTATGGCGCGCCAGATGAGCAGGATGCCGCTGCCGCTTTGCCGCAAGGCCGGGTCGTCGCCGCAGATATGGTAATAGGCCGTGTTTTGATCCCGGATGAGGTAGGCGGCGGAATGGATGCGCCCCTGTGCGTCGCGGGCAAAAAACAAGTGGCGGGCATTGTGATTGGCCAGGGCTTCGTCGTGTGCCCGGAATTGTTCGAAAGAATAGGGTAAACCGAGGTTTTTGCGGTCGAAACTCAGGCGGTTGAGCCGGTAAATATCCTCCGGATTCCCTTCGCAGCTTACTTCCAGTTGGTCTTCCGCTTTTTGAATATTGCGCCGCATATTGCGGTTGATGCCGGCGTGAACCCGGTCCGGATCCCGGATATCGAGTTGGTAGACGTAGCGGGTGGTTTGCCGGTACCCCGACCAGTGGAAAGGCAGCCAGTTGGTTACGGAGGGGTGAAAGTCCTGTACAAATCCGTCCACTTTGGGCAGTTGGGCGATCAGTTTGGTGTAGAGCCGGTGTTCGTGTTTCAGTTCGCGCCATTCGGGCGCCAGAAAAGGGCCCATATGTTTGACAAAAAGCGGCATGGTGATATAACTGAACCCGTATTTATGTTTTATGAAATAGGGTAAAACGCCGGCTATGTTTCCGTTTTCGTAAACGACGGCGGCGTCCCATGTCCCATCCTTGCAAACGGCATCGAGGTACCAGTCCTGGGCGAAGACGGGCAGGTGGGCAGCGGTTTTGCAAAATTCGCGGTAGGCGGGTTGGTTCATGTAAAGTTGAGATGGTTTGGAATGGTTTGGGGTTGTTTGGAATGGTTTGGGGTTGTTTGGAATGGTTTGGGGTTGTTTGGGGTTGTTTAGAATGGTTTGGGGTTGTTAACCTGCAAAGCCAATCGTCGCCATGCTCAGCTTCAGGCCGGGTATTTCCAGCAATTTGAGCCCGCAGGCTTCCAATGTGGCGCCGGTGGTGATCACGTCGTCTACCAGCAGGACATGCCGGTTGTTCAGGTCTGCCGGTTTAGGTACCTGAAAGACCTCGCTCACGTTTTCCACCCGTTCCAGGCGCGATTTCCGGGTCTGGGTTTCGGTGAACAGGTTCCGGACCAATCCTTTTTGCAGACAAGCTATTTTCATGGTATCTGAAATACCTTTGGCAAACATAGCGGCCTGGTTGTACCCCCGGAGGTGTTCTTTCCTGGGGTGCAGCGGCACGGGTATCACAGCGTCAACGGTATGAAACCAGGGGCTTTCGGTCAGCAATCGCCCGTACCATTGCCCCAAACGGGTACCGATCTGCGCCTTGTTGTTGTATTTCAACTGGTGAACCAGACGTTGCACCTTTCCACCTTTGATGAAATGGAACAATGCCGCCCCGCTTTCGAGGGGAAGCCGGCCCCAGAATCGTTCGGTAAAGGGGTTTTCCCTGTGCTCGTGAAAACCCGTGCGCGGCAGTTTGTACTGACAATGCACGCAGATCATTTCCTGTTTCGGCGGCAGGTTTTCCCCGCAAGCCAGGCACAGGTTGGGGAAAAACAGGGATATCATTTCTTCGAGAGAGTGCTTAAGCCATTCCATCAGCTGCGAATTGTAGGGGCAAGATAGGGGGAATTGTTTATTCGTTGATTTGTTTATTCGTTGATTTGTTTAGGCGAACCGCTCGTCTTTGCGGAACGGCAGGCGTTTGAGGCTGATTACTTCGAGGCTGTGAAAGCCGAACTCCTCCACAATTTTTCCTTCGATACAATAAACGCCCTTGCCACTGAAAGGGTGGCGGCTCAGAAAATTGGGGAAATGGGTGGTGTCGAAAAAATGACCGTCCCGGTCCAGCCATGTACCAAAAGCCATCAGTTGGCCATTGACGGTCCGGACTTCCTTTCGGCATACATAGTACCCCAATATCTGCACCACGCGATCCAGGTGTTTGGGGAATTGCGCCCGTACCACGCCGTCGCAGTATGCCGTGTCTTCGGCCAGCAGGTCGAAGGGGGAACAAAGGGGGAAACCCAGGAGTTCTATTTCGTCGAAGGCTTGGTCGGGGGTGGGGGTGAGAGCGCTTCGGCTGTGCTCAGCGTGAGAGAGTGAGAGCGGTGATCCGACTACGCTGAAGCTTCGTCGGACGGAGGAGGGTAAGAGGGGGGATTCATAGGTTTCGGGGAACAAGTCGGGTGTGGCTTCGTAGCCTTCTTTGGGGTTGAATACGGCGTTCTTTTCCCACATCAGTTCATGTTTGCTGCGGCCGGTGAAACGGAAGGCGCCGATGCGGATGAGGATCTCCAACTGATCAGGAGTTATGGGAATGCGGCGCACAAAGTCCGCCAGATCCCGGAAAAGGCCGTCTGCGGCGCGTTGGGCTGCAATGCGGTGCGCTACCTGGCGCTCCATGCCCGTCAGGTGGACAAAACCCAGGTAAATATCCCGGTCTTCGATGGAAGTGAGGTATTGGCTGTGGTTGACGCAGGGCGGGTGAATATTTGCTCCCGCCATACGCGCCTCGTGCACGTAGTATTCTGTCTGGTAAAACCCGCCGAAGTTATTGATCACGGCCACCATGAATTCCAGCGGGAAGTACGCTTTGAGGTAGAGGCTCTGGAAACTTTCCACCGCAAAACTGGCCGAATGCGCCTTGCAGAAAGAATAGCCGGAAAAGCTCTCGATCTGCCGCCAGATGTTTTCCGCCAATGTGTCGGAATAGCCGCGTTCCCGGCAATTCCGGAAGTACTTTTGCCGGAGCTGGTCGAAGGTGTCGTCTTTGAATTTTTTGCCGGTCATGATCCGGCGCAGCACGTCGCTTTCGCCGAGATCCAGGCCCGCAAAATGATGGACGATCTTCATCACGTCTTCCTGGTATACCATGATCCCGAAGGTTTCGCCCAGGTGCTCTTCAAAAACGGGGTGGGGATACTCGAACCCTTTCGGATCGTGAAACCGGCGGATGTATTCGCGCATCATGCCCGAACGCGCCACCCCGGGCCGGATAATGGAACTGGCGGCTACCAGGTGGATATAGTTGTCGCAGCGCAGTTTTTGCAGCAGTCCCCGCATGGCCGGGCTTTCGATATAAAAACACCCGGTGCAATGGCCCGACCGCAGGAGTTCTTTCACCCGTTCGTCTTTTTTGATACGGGGAATATCGTGGACATCCAAGGCCATGCCTTTGTTTTGCCGGATGATGTCGACCGCGTCTTTGATATGCCCCAGACCGCGCTGGCTCAGGATATCGAATTTGTGAAAACCCCAGTCTTCGGCGTGGTGCATATCGAAATGGGTGACAGGAAAACCCTTGGGCATCATTTCCAGGGCGCTGAAATGTTGCAGTGGTTTTTCGGAGATCAGTACCCCGCCGGCGTGAATGGACAGGTGATTGGGGAAATCCTGCAACAAAGCGGCATAATGGAGGATGGTCCGGGCCTGTGGATGCAATCTGGCACGGATCTCCTCCCTGCGCTGTCGCTTGAGCGTTTCCAGGTCCGGTTTGCCGGCGCCGGCCGGCCCGGATTCGGGTGATATGTCCGGGTTTTTATTCAAATCTGAATGCAAAGATATTTGGGGGTCATGGTGAAAAATAAGAACAAACCGCAAGTGTCACAAGTTTAAAAGGCAAATATCCGGGTTCTATACAAATTAAAAAAAAATTACCGTTTAAATCAAAGGCAAACATTGCCCGGCCCTTTTTGTTGTCCAATTTTTACTAGGAGGATTCCCGGGCGTCTTGTACCTTTGCCGGATTATAAACTATTTATCTAAAAATGACACAGCAGTTTTTCCCAATCTATTTGCGCGCTTTCTTCCTTAGTGCAGTTGCCGTCTTCTTTTTTGCCTGTAACACGCCCAAACAAACCGCCCAGGTCACCCTCGACACCGGCGAACCGGAAACGGAATACCGGCAACTCGACACGATGGTGGTGACCGGCGAGACGCCGGCGGAATACGAAGAGGAAGGTGAGCGGATTGAACCCGTCGCAACCCTTCCGGCTTACAACGCCAGCGCTACCCGTACCAACGACCTTCTGCACACCAAACTCGATCTGCGGTTCGATTGGGCGGCAGAAAAAGTACTGGGAAAGGCCACGCTCAAATTCAAACCGCAATTTTACCCGGTTTCCACCCTTACCCTGGATGCCAAAGGATTTGAATTCCATCAGGTAAAGATGGAGGGCGCCGCCCAGGATCTGAAATACGAATACGACGGCCAGCAGATCACCATCCAACTGGGCCGCGAATATACCCGCAACCAGGAATACACTTTGTTTGTCGACTACACCGCCTCACCCAAAGGCGAAGGGGGAAGCGCTGCTATTTCCTCTGACCAGGGGCTGTATTTCATCAACCCCCGGGGCGAAGAACCGGAAAAACCGATGCAGATCTGGACCCAGGGCGAAACGGAATCCAATTCCCGGTGGTTTCCGACCATCGACAAACCCAACGAAAGGACAACACAGGAAATGTACGTCACCGTGGATAAACGGTTTACCACCCTGTCCAACGGCCTTCTGATGAATTCCACCAATAATCCCGATGGCACCCGCACCGACTACTGGAAAATGGACAAGCCGCATGCGCCTTACCTGTTTATGCTGGCCATCGGCGAGTACGCGGTTGTCAAAGATCAATGGGAGGGCATCCCCGTTGATTATTACGTAGAACCCGAATACGAGCAGGATGCCAGGGCCATTTTTCCGCATACACCCGAGATGCTGAGCTTTTTCTCTAAAACGCTTGATTTTAAATACCCCTGGCAGAAATACGCGCAAGTGGTGGTACGGGATTATGTTTCCGGCGCCATGGAGAATACCACTGCGGTTATTTTCGGCGAGTTCATGCAACGCCATACCCAGGACCTGATCGACGAGCATACTAATGAAAAAGTGGTGGCGCACGAGATGTTCCACCATTGGTTCGGCGACTACGTGACGTGCGAAAGCTGGGCCAACCTTACGCTCAATGAAGGTTTCGCCAATTACAGCGAATACCTCTGGATGGAACACAAATACGGGCGGGATGCGGCAGACTATCACCTGCTGGAAGAATGGAGCGGGTATTACAACTCCGGTGAATTTCACCCGCTGATCCATTACGGTTATGCCGACAAGGAAAATATGTTCGACGCCCACAGCTACAACAAAGGCGGCTCCGTGTTGCATATGCTCCGGAAACACCTGGGTGACGAAGCCTTTTTTGCTGCGCTCAAAACGTATCTGACCCAGAACGCTTACACCGCCGTCGAAGTGCATAACCTGCGGATGGCATTTGAAGCCGTTTCAGGGGAAGACCTTAACTGGTTTTTTAACCAATGGTACCTCAACCAGGGCCACCCCGTTCTGAACATTGAAACCGGGTATGACGCTGACCAACAACTGGCCACCCTCACCGTTGAACAAACCCAGAGCGAAGACACCGGGCCGGCCATCTTCATCCTTCCGACGGATGTGGATATTTACACGCCCGACGGCAAAAGCACCCGTCATCGGATCAAAGTGACCGAAAGAAAACAGACCTTCACTTTCCCGGCAGCTCAAAAACCGGCCTTGATCAATTTCAACCCGGAGCGGGAACTCCTGGCGATCCGGAATGACAACAAGTCGGAAGACGAACTTTTGTTCCAGTTCGAACACGCTCCCCGGCTGCTGGATCGCCTGGAAGCCATACAATTGCTGGAAGGGGACGACAACCCCAGGATCAAAGCAATGTACCAAAAGGCGCTCAGCGATCCCTTCTGGGCCATCCGGGCAGTCGGCCTTGAAAACGCGGATCTGGAAAACGAAACCCTGAAACAAACGGTTCGGAACATTGCGGCCAACGACATCCGTTCGGAGGTGCGCGCCATGGCTTTTGACCGGCTCAGCGAACTGGACGATCCGGAACTGATCCAGATTGCCAAACAAGCTATTGACAAGGACAAGGCGTACATCGTGGTTGGCTCCGCACTGAATGCACTCAATAAGCTGGACAACAAAACTGCGCTGGAATACGCCGGTAAACTGGAAAACACAAAAAGCGGAGACCTGGTCTCGGCCATTGCGGATATCTACGCCGAAAGCGGAGACGTCAAATACCTGCCGTTTTTTGAGAAAAACCTGAATGAAACGGATGGTTATGCAGCCATTTCGTTCATGGTCAAATACAAGGATCTGGTCCTGAAAGCAGGAGTTGAACCCACGATGATGGCAGCGAATAAACTAAAGGCTATGGCGCTCGACCAGGCGGTTTCTCCCTGGAAAAGATTGGGCGCCACCCGGGCTATTACCCAGATGCGCGACGAACTGGAGGAGAAAGCATCGGAAACCAAGGAAGCGGAAACCAAGGCAGCCCTGGAGTACAACGTCAAGGAACTCAAAACCATGTTTGAACTGATCAAGGAAAAAGAGACCGATGATCAGCTCAAATCGTTTTACAGGCAATTTTAATTTTTGGAAATTCAACAGGAGTCATCCCGAATTTTGACCCAGGCTGAAGTTCGGGATGATTCTTGTTTTAACACAACTTATCCAGCCTTGCGGAAGGTTTTAACACAAAGACACGAAGATTCCACAAAGGGCACAATTTTTTGAACAGTCTCGATAAGTCATGTTATTCACCCTTCATCCTCACCCCTCTGAAAGACGCCGCCCGTGCGGTAGGCACCATCCAGCATCCAGCCCGCCCTAAAAGGCGGGTAAACATCCACCATCCACCATCCTTTCCCCAGAGTACCTACTCCTCCGGCGTCCGACCCAGATAATTGATCATATTCCCCCTCCGGAACCTGCCCGTCAGCGCCAGCAATTTTATATAATGTTCATAAATTTCCCGGGAGACCTCCAGTTGCCGGAGGCTGGTTTTGTTCAGGTTTTTTTTAAGGTCGAGGAGCCAGACCGGGCTGCTTGAAGTATTCAACCTGGAGACCACGGTTTCGTATTCTGCCTGTAATACATCCGATTGTTGTTGAAGCAGGCGGTATTGATCAAAAAGCAATCGAATCTGATCCAGGTTCTGTTCAAAGGTGCGCGACACCGTGTATTGATCCAGGCGCCTTTTTTGTTTCAGTTCTTCCATTTCCAGGTTGAGTTCGGCGGTTTTCAGCCGGTTTCGGCCGTTCAACGGGACCCGGAGGCCGATGCTTGCCGACAACCGTTCGTTCAATTCATCGTCGTGCGGGCCGCGGTAGCGCACCTGTACAAAATTGACGATCTGGCGGTTTTCAGCCTGTTCCACTGCCTGTTCCTTTTCCAGGGCGTTCAGCCGGGTTTGATAGCTGTTTTCAGCAACCGGATTGGTTGGAATACTTTGCAAAGACAACCTGTTTACAAACGATTCAATCTGTTCAACTGTCAACAAATGTTCGTTGAATGCAGCGTATTGCTGCCGGAAACCAACGGGGATTGAATTTTCCATCCTTGTTTTTATCCGGAAACCGGATGCCTGCAACCGGAGGTCTTCTTCCCGGATTTCGTTTTTGAGTTCCAGGTAATTGTCCAGGTCTTTTTCGGAGGCATCCACCATTTTCTGCCGGACCAGCGCTTCGTCCTCCAGCAAGGAACGCCTTTGCAACAGCAGGGCATACAATTTTTGCGCGAAAACGGCGTCCAGCCAATCTTCATAACTTTCCTGCATGAATTCGCCCAATACTTCGGCCGTACCGGCCTCCGATTTTTCCCCGAGGGAGGCATAATAGTTTTTTTGCGCCTTCATGAGTCCGAAAGAATTGAAGTTGAAGCGGGTAAGGTACTCCTGGCGATCAGGATCAAAGCGGTCGGTCTCGGTGCGAACCTCAATATCGTTGATCCAGGCGGGCTTCCAGGTTTGTTTTTGCCGGGTGTCCAACTGCTCAAACCCCAGTGTTCTGGAGACGAGGAAGGTGGTAAAATCCAGCGTATCCTGGCCGATCACGGAAAAACAGTTGAGAAAAGGCAGCAAAAGGATCATTCCTGCCTTTTTGATTTTTTTGCCCCAGGACATCTCCGGGAAATGAAGCAAAGACGGACCTGGCGGGAAGTTGTACAACTGCATAGCAGACCTTTATTATTCTGGCTCTTTAAGGATGATCATACAGCGGTCACTTTTTCAATTGTTGCAACCGTACTTTTTCTTTCTGCAGCAGAGCATTGTCGGGCGAGATCTCAATGGTGATTTCCCGGCCATAAGCCTTGATTTCGGGTATTTTGCGCATTCTTTCAGGGATCTCAACAATGCGCGAGCCCAGGCCGACAAGAACACCCCGGTAGCTGAGGCCGCCGTCTCTGACGGAGGTCACCCGGAAAGTATCCTGCAGTTCAACCCGGAGCAGCTGGTTTTCGTACACATAGGCTTTTACCTGGGTGGGGTTGGCTTCGTAAAAACTGATCAGTGTGGCGAATTCATCCATAAATTCGCCTTCCCGGCAATGGACGTTACCGATCAGACCGTCGTGAGGCGCCGTTATCCGGAATCGTTCCGACCGTTTCTTCTGGAGGTTGATGGCGGAATTGATTTTAGCCATTTCCTGCCGGTAAGGATTGATATGGAGATCAAGATATTCTTTCCGGTTTTTTATTTCAAGGTCATAGGCCGCTGCTTTCTGCCGGTATTCAAGTTGCAATTGTTCGATCTTTTCGACCTGGGGATTATAGGATCCGGCAACAGGGGGAAGCGATTTAAGGCCTTCCCAAAGATCATTCTGGTATTTCAGTTCAGCTTTTGCCTGATCGATCTGCTGTTGAATGGTCGTTAGTTCATTTTGTTTTTCCAGTTCCAGGGTTTGAATATCTGCGGTTTCCTCCGCCTTCCAGGTCTCTTCCCGGGCTTCCAAAACTTTGATCCCCAGGTTGTCCGATTCGATATTTTGCCCGATGCCTGCATTAACGACCTCCATCAGCAGGTCGCCCTTTTGCACGTATTGCCCCGGCACGACCATCAGGCTGACCACTTCGACCGGATAATCCAGATTGATATTGGTTTCTTTGTTTTCCGCGAAGCCATAAAAATCAGCCGACGAATGGTGGTATTGCACCAGTGAATTGTACAAAAAAACGGATCCGGCGATGGCGAGCAAGTACACCGGATTCAAAAATTTCCAGACGGCCCCCTTAAATCTCATCTCTTCGTTTGATAAATTTTAAACTGACCAGATTGATCCCTTCTATTTCCGAAAGAGCGTGGCTCAAGGCGTGAGCGTCCGCTCCGGTTTTTAAATGAATAATGTAGGTCATGCTTTTTCCCGGTTCAACTCCGCCGGGAAAATTCAGTTCATTGTTTTTTCTGCCCAGGTGTATGATCTCGGTTTGTTCGAAACCGGCACAGTAGCGTTTCAATATTTTTTCGACGCTGTCAAGGATATTCGCTGAATGTACCGCCTCAAATTTCAGGATGCCTTCAAGCTCCTTTTCTCTGCCGAAATAGGAGAACCGCAGCAGGACGGCCGACAGGCAAAAGCCGGCGGTTCCAACGGCTGCCACCACAAATCCGTACATGCCGCACGCGAGCCCTGCAGCCAGGGATGCGAACGTAAAAGTAATATTCCGGGGATCCTGGATCGTGGTCCGGAACCGGATAATGGCCAGCGCCCCCAAAATGCCCAATCCGCGGGCAATGCTGTCGCCGATGGCTTGCATAATGGTGGTAGCGATCAGGGCCAGCAACAGCAATGACTGCATAAAATGCATGGATTGCCTGGCCGGCGGAGTGGTGATCTGATAGGTGAATACGATCAGGCAAGCCAGGATAAAGGAAAGGGCAAAGGCCAGGAGTACGAGATTATACCCGGCATCTGCGGAATTGCTTTGTTCAGTTAAAAATTCAAAAATGTTGTTTTCCATTCGACTTTTTCAAAGGGCATAAAAAACCACTGTAATTCAGCGACAAGAGCTCAATTACAAAAAAGAATAAAAAAATCCGCTGATTCAATCCGTCGCACCGTCAAGGCATCTTAGTAGCCAGTTTTCAGTTGGCAGTTTTCAGTTGGCAGTCGACTGATTGGCTGGTGATTACAAGGCCGCAACTTGTCGACTTTCATCTGACTGAATACTCAGGCGCCTATCCGGTTTTAAAAAGTCACTTGGACAATTTCTTGACTGATTTTGAAGCCCATTTTGTCATGCGGGATACTTCATCTGCCGTCAATTTTTTATCCGGATTTCCTTCCAGGAACCTTGCCGGCGGCATGGAACCTTCAGCAAGAACGCCGGCAATGCTTTTCATTTTTTCGAGTTGCTGGTCGGCAGGCAGGCCGTCCAGCGCGTCCCACTGCAATGCCTGTTTGGCTTTTTCATTTTTGCCTCCTGTGTTGTGGCAGCCAAAACATTTGGACTGGACAACGGCATTCACTTTTTTCGGCATCTTGATCGCTTTGGCGGGAGGCGCGTCCGTCGTAACAAAACTTGACATCACCAGGACGCCAATCAACAGTAAAAAGTAAAACTTGAACGTTTTTTGCATGGTCGTAAAATTTAGAGTTCAGGTAAATAATGGTTAGTTAGAAAACAATCTGGTTTTACCGGTTTATACGGATTGGCGGATTTTAAGGTCAATGTTACAAAATTGAGCAATACAGAAAAACGAAAAGTTGCCAGACAGGGCATTTTTGTCGCTCTACAGGCTTTTTGCGCAGCGGAACCCGGAATGGTTCAACCCTGTATCCGGGCTGGAACCCATTCTGCGGGCGTTTCGATATCCGGAACAATAAACCTCATTGCAAAGGAATGACCCGCCACGCATTACTTTTTCCTGTTGGTAAGGCATAAAGGGGTTATAGGCAACGTCGGCGCCGGCCGTATTGGGTAAAGTTGCCTTTCCGGATTTGTAAAAATCAAAATCAAACCAGTCGCTGCACCACTCCCAGACATTCCCGGCCATGTCATAGAGGCCATAACCGTTCGGAGGAAAAGATTTGACCGGCGCCGTGGTGAAATAGCCATCCTGCAAGCTGTTCTGGTAAGGAAACAAGCCCTGCCAGAAATTGGCTTTTGGAGCGCCCTGGTCGACATGTTCGTCGCCCCATGGATAGATGTTTCCCTCCAGTCCTCCCCGGGCAGCCCATTCCCATTCGGCTTCGGTGGGCAGTCGTTTCCCTTTCCACCGGGCATAAGCCACGGCGTCTTCCCAGGCCACCTGAACGACAGGATGGTCCATTTTATCTTTAATATCGCTCCCCGGGCCCTCCGGATGGCGCCAGTTGGCCCCGATAGTCCATTGCCACCACCGGGAAGGATCATCCAGCGGAACCCTCGTTGTGGTCGGTTTAAAGACCAGGGCGCCCGGTTGCAGCAGGCTGTCCGCCGGTTTTGGGGTTCCGGCCGGAAGGGATTTGGCCAGCTCTTCCCAGATAACCGGTCGTTCGGCAACGGTGACGTATCCGGTCGCTTCTACAAAACCGGCAAATTCCCGGTTGGTGACTTCGGTGATGTCCATCCAGAAACGATCGATGGGTACCTTGTGTTTCGGGTACTCATTGGGGTCGGCCTGGTCGTTATCTGCGCCCATGTTGAGAACGCCCCCGGGTACCAGGATCATACCTTCATCCGAAACGGGGATTTCCACCGGTTTTTCCTCCATCGGCCGGGTATCGCTTGCGCCCTGCCTGCAAGAAAATGCGGCGGATAAAATCAGCAGGGCTGGCATTATCTTTTTCAACTGTTTTGTCATGATCAGAGTGGTTGAGTTTCAACAATTAGAAGGCAAATCCAAAAAAACCTCTTTTGTCCATTGGATTGCCTATCCTAGTCTATTTCCTTCGGCAATTTCCAATATATTTGTCAGACTACAACTACCGACCGAAAACCAGTATTTTTTTAATCACCAACGTTTAACAAAATCCGACTGAATTATGAAAAGGTCTTACTGGCTTTTTGCGGGCATGCTGTTTTTATGCGTATCTGCATTCTCACAGGTTGTGTATGTAAAAGCTGACGCCTCGGGAGCGAATAACGGAAACTCCTGGACGGACGCCTACACCAGCCTCTCCACGGCGCTTGCCAACACAACAAACGGCGAAATCTGGGTAGCCAAAGGTATTTATAAACCCGGAACGGACACCCTTTCACGGTTTGAAATCAAAAACTCCGTTGCGCTCTATGGCGGATTTGCAGGCACGGAGACGATGGCCGGTCAGCGCGATCCGGCTGCCAACCCGACCATTCTGGACGGCGACGTGAACGGCGACGATGTTTCAGGTGATTTCGATAACCACAAATCGGACAACGTATTCCATGTGGTCTATGTGGACAGTCTTATTGCTGAACCGGTGGTCCTTGACGGCTTTACCATCCGAAATGGCCGGACCTATCCTGAAAGCCAGGATCTGGATGCCTATTTCAGTCAGGGATCAGGCCTTTGGGCGCTGAGCGCCGTCGACGTGCGCAATTGCCTTTTTACGCAACACTACGGCGGTGCCGGGGCAGGGGCGGTGATATTGGGCGAAGGCGCGAACGGGTCCTCCTTTCATCAGGTTGTTTTTGACAACAACCAAGCCGTCAGCAATGCAGTTTTGCTTGCAGTGCTCACTTCCGGCCTGGATCTGGATCAGGTGACTTTCAGCAATAACCTGACCGAAAGCGGCGCTTTCCAGTCTTTATTCTGTGCAAATATCACCATTGACAGCTCTTCATTTACACACAATCAGGATACGGTAACGGGCGGGTTTTCTGCGGGGCTTTTTGCCTGGCAATCCGTTAACCTGGCTGTATCCAATACGGCTTTTACCGGGAACGAAGCCGCCAACGCCGCCGCGGTTTATGTGGATGGTCGCGCGCTTCAGGGCGAGGCGCTCGGCGGGTATCGGTTCACCAACGTTACTTTTGACAGCAACACCGTTGCAGCAGGCCTCGGTATCGCTTATTTCTTCCAGGCTTATGATGTGGATTTCCTGCATTCAAAGTTTGAAAACAACCTGTCGTCAGGGGGCTTTGCGGCCGGAATTTATTCCAGAGGCGATTCAATTTTGGCGCAGGATCCCCTCAATTTCAGGATTGACAGTTGTTTGTTCAACAATAATTCCACCGTCAACCGGGGTGGGGCGGTATTTTTAAACAATTCTTCTTCAAAGATTGCCAACTCGGATTTCACCAACAACAACGCCAACGTGATCGGCGGCGCTATCTATATGGTCGATGTCACCGGCGGCCCTGTTTTTCACGTGGATATTGAAAACTGCAACATCAATGGCAATACCTCGGCTTTCGGAGCGGGTATCGGTCATCAGGGAGACAATGCAACCTTTTCAGTTAAAGGTTCGGTATTTGAATCCAATACCGCAGCCACTTCCGGCGCGGGCGCTTATTTAGGGGCAGGCGGAATTGCGCCGGTTCAGATTGAAAACACCTCTTTTGTCAATAATGAAGCCGGCGCCGGCGCCGGGTTCATCTATTTCATGGACAACTCCGAGCTTTCCGTCAAAGGTTCTTTGTTTGAAAACAACAGCACCAACAACGACGGCGGTGGGATGTATATCTCTTCTGTCGGAGCGTCTGTCCTCATCGACGATACGGAGTTCAACAACAATTCATCTACGGGTTACGGCGGAGGCGCGATCATGTTATTTGCAGACAGCAGCGATGTCGTCATCAGCAACGCCGATTTTACAGAAAACCTCGGCGCCACGGGCGGCGGCGGTGCGATCTATTTCGGTTCGAACGACGGGACGCTAACGGTTTCCAACACCGTTTTTAACCGGAATACCAATACGTTCGGCGGCGCGGTAGCCAATTTTGCAACCGGCAGCCTGGCTGTTTACCGCGATTGTGCGTTTATAGAGAACGCCGGCGCTACCGGTGGCGGAGGCGCCCTTACGAATGGATTTGGCGTCCGGCTTGAGGTGGAAAACTGTCTGTTCGAGAACAATACAGGCACTGTGGGCGCAGCCATCCGGGTGCAAAATGACGATGTGATTACCGCTTATAAAGGCGCCACCTTTGACGGGAATATCGCCTCCTCCGGCGGCGGTGCGATTTTTGTTTTCGGCGTCAACCCGACCGCGATCGACAGTTGTTTTTTCATCAACAACCAGGCGCCTACCGGTGGAGCTGTTTATGTTGCCCAGGATACCAACCTGTTGGTTTCAACCGAAATCACGCGGTCCCTTTTCCGGCTCAATACGGCAGGCGGACAAGGCGGCGCCATCAACCACGGCAATATCAATATCGATATTGACAACTGCCTCTTCACTGGAAACGCCGCGAATGATACAGGGACGGGCGGCGCAATTTCTTTCAACGCCTCCAACGCTTCCAATGTAGTCGCCAATATCTGGAATTCAACATTTTCCGACAACCTGGGGGCATTAGCCGGTGGTATCGCAGCCTGGACTGACCCTACGGAAGCAGGGGTTGCCAACGCCACGATCAGCCTGGCCAATAATATCTTTTACAATACAGGCGATAAAAATTATGCCATTGAAGACGGTGCGCCCGTTGTATTATCCCTTGGCGGCAACCTGGCCATCGACCCGGAATCTACCCTGGATATTTATCTGACGGAAACCACCGATAAATTAAATGAAGATCCGTTGTTTGTCGATCCCACGGGTTTTCTGGATCCGGACGGCATTCCCAACCTTCGTTTGCTGGCCGGCAGCCCGGCCATCGACGCCGCGGTTCCCGCCTATGCTCCTGCTTTTGATATCGAGGGCACGCCGCGCCCTCAAGGCGACGGCCCGGATATGGGCGCTTACGAAGCATTGGTGGTGCGCACCGAAGAAATTCTGCCCAACAACGGCCTCCTGACCATTTCCCCCAATCCGGTTAAAGCGGACGCCGTTCTGGAACTGAAAGGGACCTGGGAAGGTCCGGTTACCTTGCGCATAGCCGACCATACCGGCCGCGTATTGCGCCAGATCGCAGTCAGGAAGACCGGAGAAAAGCTGTTGGAGCCTATCGATGTAACCGGCCTGCCTGCGGGCGCATACCGTATAACGGCGACCAATGGCAAACAGATGATCGTCTGCTCCATGATCAAACTGTGATTTTGTAAATTAAGTAATGACGTATTTTATATGGCCGCGGATTTTTAGGGTTTTAACGCGAATGTACCGCCGAAACCTAAAAA
>CAZLEF010000001.1:338343-416769 GCA_964558465.1 uncultured Lewinella sp.
GGGCCGCGGATTTTACGGATTTAACGGATAAGATCCGTTCGATCCGTAAAATCCGCGGCTAACAAGGATATGCATCGGACGCCTCCAGTGCGCAAATCCGACAGTTATTATTTCAGCGATCCTTAAAAGAGAACATAACACCCAGTGGTTAGCAGGTTTTGGTTATCTGGTCCAACTTGCTTCGCGTGGTCCGATATCGGTCCGCTGGACCGGAAGCCAGTCTTGATTTCAGGTGGGTACAAAGATGCCGGTCCGCTGGACCGGGTAAATTACAAAATTCAGGGTGACTCATGTTTTAAAATAATAACCCCAACTATTTGCCCGTTTTGGCACAATGTTTTAAATTTGTTTCGGATTCTGTCATCGGTGGCCTAACCCCTTCCAGGATGCCCCTTGCTCCAATCCTTTGCTGGTTTTATTCGATTTCTACAGCCAACACCCTTTGTTGTAAAGTGATAAACCTCGTTTTTTGTCTATTGGATTGCATATACCGTTGGTGAACCCATGGTAAATCAAAAATATATTTGCAATGCTGCCGCATATGAACGGCAATTGCTACTTTTACACCTCTTTTTCAGCAACGCTTAACAAAATCCAATCGAATTATGAAAAAACTTTACTTGCTTATTGTAGGTATGATTCTTTTAAGCCTGCCTGCATTTTCACAGGTAACTTATGTCAAAGGAGATGCCTCCGGAGCGAACAACGGAAGTTCGTGGACGGATGCTTACATCAGCCTCGCAACGGCATTGGCCAACACGACTACCGGCGAGATCTGGGTCGCCAAGGGCACTTACCTGCCTGGCGCCGATACCCTTTCCCGCTTCGAAATCGGAGATGCCGTAGTCCTCTACGGCGGTTTTGCCGGTACCGAAACGATGGCTACCGAGCGGAATCCGGAGACCAACCCGACCATCCTGAGCGGAGACGTTAACGGAAACGACGCTGCCGGAGACTTTGATAACAACCGGTCTGACAACGTCTTCCACGTAGTCTATGTGGATAGTTTGATTGCTGATCCGGTCATCATCGACGGGTTTACCATCAGCGGCGGGCATACCTATCCGTTGTCCGCAGGTGTGGATGCCTATTTTGACCGGGGCGGTGGTATCTGGGCCTTCAGCCCGATTGATGTCCGCAATTGTACATTCACCAATAACTACAGCGGCGCCGGCGCCGGCGTTGCCCTGATGGGCGAAGGAACCGCGGGCTCCAACTTCGAAAACGTTACTTTTGACGGAAACCAGGCTGCGGAAGCCGGCGTGATCTACGCGATCGTGACCGAAGACGTCACCCTCAACAATGTGACCTTCAGTAATAACCTCGTCGATGGAGGCGCTTTTTACGCTGCATATTGCGCAGGTATCACCATTGATAATTCTTCTTTTGTCAATAACCAGGATACGGTTACCAACGGCTTTTCTTCCGGCCTTTTTATCTGGCAGAATATCAACTTTTCCTTGCTGAACTCCGTTTTTTCGGGCAACACAGCCGACAACGCGGTAGCTTTCTACATCGACGGTTCGGAAATTCAGGGCGACGGTCTTGGCGGCTATAACATCAACAACAACGTCTTTGACGGGAACACGGCAACCAACGGCTTCGGCATTGCCTATTTCTGGAATGCTTACGACGTTGATGTATTGAACAGCAGCTTTGTAAACAATACTTCGCCGGTCGGCGCAGCCGGCCTTTACGGCAACGGTACGACCATGACCGAGCAGGATCCCGCCAATTTTAACGTGGATAACTGTTTGTTTGAAAACAACTTTACAAACGGCCGCGGCGCAGGTATTTACTTCAATAACCTCTCCGCCCGGATCAACGGCAGCGACGTACTGAACAATACCGGCGGCGCCGTTGCCGGCGGGATGTACATCCGCAACCTGACCAATTCGCCGGTGTTCTATGTGGAAATTGACAACAGCACCTTCAACAACAACTCCGCACAGTTCGGCGGCGCACTTGGCCACCTGGGCAGCCTGTCGGAAATGTCCATCAACAGGTCGCATTTTGAAGAAAACACCGGAACCCAGGCAGGCGGCGCCATCTACTTTGGCGCAACCGGCGTGCCTACGATTGTGGACAGCACCGAGTTCATCAACAACACCAACGGTTTTGGCGGTGCGGTCTGTAACTTCGCAGACGGCGCAGTGACCGCTTACACCAATTCTACCTTCAAAGGCAACGCTGCCACCAGCAGCGGCGGCGGCATGCTCAACGGCTTTGACGCCAACGTCCTGATCGACAAATGTTTGTTTGAAGGCAACTCGGCCGCTTTCGGCGGGGCTTTCCGCGTTCAGAACGACAACGTTCTGACGACGGTAACAGGCTCCACTTTCGACGGCAATATGGCCTCCGCCACCAGCTCAGGCGGCGCGATCGGCGTTTTCGGCATCAGCCCGCTCCACGTCGACAGCAGCTTTTTCCTCAACAACCAGGCCGGCTCTTCTGGCGCAGCTGTTTTTGTCGGTCAGGATACTACGCTTCCCGTTGAGATGATCCTCCAACGCTCCGTTTTCCGCCTGAATACCGCCGGCGCACAAGGCGGCGCGGTGAACATCAGCAACTTCAATGCGACCATCGATAACTGCCTCTTTACCGGTAACGCGACCAACGACCCGGGTACGGGCGGCTCAATGTCGATCAACGCATCGGATACGGTTGCTATCCTGATAGACATCTACAACTCCACTTTCTCCGAAAACCTGGGCGCTCTGGCCGGCGAAGTCGCCGCCTGGACCGATCCGACTACGCCGGGTCAGTCCAATATTACGGTCAACCTGGCCAACAACATCTTCTACAACACGGCGGATAAAAACTACGCCATCGAAGACGGCGAACCCGTGGTGCTTTCTCTGGGCGGCAACCTGGCGTTGGACAATGACGGCACCCTCGATATTTACCTGACGGAATCAACCGATATATTAGCCGAAGACCCGCTGTTTGTCGATCCTACCGGTTTCGGAAATCCTGACGGTATTCCGGATCTGCACCTGCAAGCCGGCAGCCCGGCTATCGACGCTGCAGTTCCTGCCTATGCGTCTGCATTTGATATCGAAGGCAATGCCCGCCCGCAAGGCGACGGCCCGGATATCGGGGCTTATGAAACGGTTGTGGTCAGCACCGAAGAAGTATTGCCCAACAACGGCCTGCTCACCATTTCGCCCAACCCGGTGAAAGATGACGCCGTACTGATCGTTAAAGGCGCCTGGGAAGGTGCATTGACCGTGCGGATCGCCGACAACACCGGCCGTGTGCTGCGCCAGATCGCTGTCCGCAAAACCGGCGATGAGTTGACGGAAACGATCAACGTGAACGGTTTGCCTGCGGGCGCTTATCGCGTGATGGTCACCAATGGCAAACAAATGGTGGTCAGCTCGATGATCAAGCTGTAATTTTGCCATCAGGTTTCGCGTCAACCTTTATATACTTCGCGCCGTCGGGTTTTGTGCCTATAAAAATGGATAATCTTGTCTAAATCAAGGAAATCCAATCCTGATAATCCTCAAAATCCGGCGAATCGTGGTATAAAAACAGAAGGCCTTCCGGGAAATTTCCCGGAAGGCCTTCTTGTTTTGCGGTTGATGCCATAGCAGCAAGGTTTAGTAAACAAAAAAGTAGTAAATTAAACTTTTTTCTACTTTGTCTTCCATTTGCAGCGTATCTTTACCCGGAAGGCATTTACATTTTGCATTCTAACTTTTACATTTTGCATTAAAATATGGCCATCTCTTTTGTGACCGATCAATCGGTGATCGAACTCAGCGACCTGGAAGATATCATTACCCGCGGCCTTGCACGGGAACATCATGCCCCCGCATTTACCCCCATCGGCATCGGCAAACCACTTTCGGTGGAGATCCTGACCGTATACACGGGCGACGCGCCTCAAAAATTCCTGGGCGGCAAACCCGACCTGCTGGTGGTGTCGGGCATCAAAAGCTTCCAGACCTTCGATGCGGCCCCGCGGGCTGTCAACCTGATCCAGGAAAATATTACCGATAACCGCCACCTGAAACCGGGCGCCTTTTCACCGGGTTCTTCGGTGGTCTATTATACGCCGTCGCTGGATTCATCCACGGTGTTTTTATCCTTTGAGCTGATCGTCGACTCCATCCGGAAGGAAAACATCGACATGGTCGCCGACATGTTCCTGTCGGCAGCAGAATTGCCGGTTTTTGTTCCGGCCAACGCGTTCCTGCTGGCCGGTTCCACCATCATCAGCCTGGTAGCCGACCTGGTCAACGCCTTCGAAAGCGCACCCTATCTGTCGGGCAGTATCGACCTGCGGTTCCTGACCTCCGGCGTACCGGTTTTCCGGCCGGGTCATTACGTCGTGTACAACGATGGGGACAAGGGATTGTTCCAGGACTACAAGATCGGGTTGGTGGACGACGGATTCGGCAATTTCCTTTCGGCCCTGGTGCACAAACACACCGGGCAGGAATACCAGGCGGACGCCCCGTATCTGATCCTGAACATCGACGGCAGGGAGCGGCCGGAACTGGATGGCTACACGCCCAAATTGGCTACGGCTTCCATCCTCGAGCAGTTTTACGGAAAACAGGACGGCCAGCAACAGGCTGTTGTTTCGCTGGAAAAAGCAATGGAGTTGTACAACGACCTGAACTATCGCGAAAAAGCCGAGCGGATACTGGAAAAGATCGGCGCCCTGCCGCCCGACTCGGACGAATTTATCATCGCGCGAGCGTTGTTTGACGCTTATAACCGGAATATCCGGAATGTGATGTTCCGGGTGGAGTGGCCGCTTTGAGTTGGTTGTTGATTCGTTGATGCGTTGATTTGTTGATTTGAGGAACGGCGTTTCAAATCAACAAATCAACGCATCAACGAATCAACAAAAAACTAAAAATCCATGCTCATAAAGTGCCAGCGCCACAAAAAAAGCGCGTAGGCGACGGCAGCCAGGCTGAACAGGGTATAAAACAGTCGGATACCCCACCAACCCTCGCGTTTGAGCCAGATCCGGATAGTCTGGAAGAACAATACCACGGCAAGGGCTGCCATGGCCCAATGCAGGTATTTGAACCGGATGACGGCATCGGGGAGTCCGAACAACAATTCCTCCTGCATGCGGGCAACCGGCAGGAAAAATCCGGCCAGGTGCCAGACCGTCATGAGGGCGAATGCCAAGCCCAGAGCATGGGATGTTTTGCTCAAATACCGGATTTGCCGGAACCGGGGCTTCCATTTGCCCAACAACCAGAAAAGCAACCAACTCAGGGGCAGCAACAGGTAGGCGCCGATGAGCGGAAAGACAACAGCCGGGAACTGGTCGTTGATGAAACGCGGGCGTTCGTACCACTTCAGACGCCCGAAAGAGGCAGGCAGTTGCAACCCATTGACTTCCACACTGGTATATAAAGATTGCGCCTTTCCATTTTTAAAATTGGAAAATACCAGGAATTGCCGTGGATCTTCTTCGTTCCTGAATACCGTATCGGCTATGGCTGAATAGGTATATAACCAGCCGTTCAGGATCATTTCAAGGGTGTTTTCTTTTTCGGCGGCCCTGATCTCGATGGGGCTTTGAAACACCTCGAACATCTCCTCGACGGTGGAGTGGTTGCAGCGATTGCTGCGGTAAATGCCGGTGAATCTTTTTGGAGCGATCCGGCCGCCGAACGCCTCCAAATCCGGATGATCAACCGCGGGAATAATTTCTTTTAAAGCAGCAAAAAGAGAATCCAGCACATTGTCAGTTTGGGTGTTGACGCCCACAAACAGGCCCAGTTTTGCCGCCGGAAACAAGACCATTTCAGCCAGGAAACCGTGCGAAACGCCGCCTTTCGCTACGGCGTAATGGCCATTGATGTTTTGTTCTTCCAGACCGAAGGTATAGCCCGTCAGCAAAGGGTGGTTGGAAAACTGGCGCTGGTACAGGCCGTCAAACCCGGCGGAGCCCAGCAGGGTATCCCGCTTCAGCATCCATTGCAGAAAGACCGCCATATCCCTGCCCGTGGAAAGAAGGCTGCCCGCCGGGAGCGCATGCCTCGGAAAGGAGGTTACGGGCAGAAAGGTGTCGCGGGTGCGGTACCCGGAGGCGTAAGGGCTGTTGTCGGTTGCCGCGCCGGGCTGAATATAGGTTGTGGCGCTCATGCCCAGGGGCTGGAGAATAAACCGACCGATATAGTCCTGAAAAGGCATTTGCGCCGTTTTTTCCACCAACAAGCCGGCCAAACCATAGCTATAATTGGAATAATTGATTTCTGTGCCGGGCGCCTGGTAAACGGCGGGCATCCGCCGGATCAGGTGGGCCTCCAGCGGCTCAACCTCGTCGTTGTTGCGGGCCATATAGCCGATGGCGCGTTCGTCGTATCCGGCGGTGTGGGTGAGCAGTCGAGCCGCAGTGACGGGTTCTCTGAACGGGTTTTTTGTCAGTTTCCCGAGGTACGAAAGACTTCTGAGGTCTTTATTCAGGTCAAGCTTACCCTGTTCGGCCAATTGCAAAACAGCGATCGCGGTAAAGACTTTGCCAACAGACCCCAATTGGAACAAGGTTTCTTCCGCGTCTACCGGCTGGTTTTCTTCTACCCTGGCCAGGCCGTACCCTTTTAACAACAGGATAGAATCCGGGGTGACAACGGCCAGGATTCCACCCGGGGTGAGGCGTTCTCCCAGACATTTCAGAAAGATGCTGTCACTGATACGGGCAATGGTTTCCGGAAGAGGGAAGGCGTTGGAGGGCTGGGCTGCCAGTTTGGGAACAAATGCCAGAAGCAGAAACAGGAAGGTGTTTTTCATAGTCGGGTAAGGTGATTGAATTTCAAGGTATTAGAAGGAATAAAGATAATCAACTATTGGTAGACTTGGTGAGGGAGAGACCTGGTGACAGAGAGACTTGGAGACTTGGGGAAAGGGAGAATTGGAGAGCGGGAGAAAATGTGCATTATCCCCCTGTCTCCAAGTCACCAAGTCACCAAATCACCAAGTCACCAAGTCCCCCGATCCACCTGATTACTGATCGCCGGCAGGGTTTGCAGATAGGCCCAGATGGCGGAGGCTTCTTCTTCCGTCATTGCGGCGTAGGGTACCATTGGATAGCGGAGTGTTTTGCCGTCCGGGCGTTTGCCAAACCGGAGGGTCTCGATAAACTGTTGCTCCGTCCAGGTCCCGATACCGGTTTCCATGTCCTTGGTGATATTGGCGGTATTGATAATCCTGCCTTCCAGATCGGGCATGGCATTTCCGCCGCCAAAATACCCTGGTGTATTTTCAGGTACCATGACATCCATTGTCTGGAAGCTGGCGCTGTGGCAGGAGTAACATTCCACCTTGGCGGTAGATACGTATTTGCCAAAAGCAACCTTATCCTCTGCCGGGGGCGCCGCGATCGGTTTATCCGGATAGGGAAGCGGTTTGAACGCGATCCGGCATAGAAATTTTGTCAGGAAGGAGGGTTGAGAAGCCGGATGGGTTTTATCGGAGGCTGCCAGTTCGGGCGCATCCGACCGCAGGTACGCGATGATGCTTTGCAGGTCGCGGTCGGAGAGGTGCGGAAACTTGGGCATCCAGGGCGGAGCGTACAAGCCGTCGCGTTTGATGCCGGTGCGCAGCAGGTAAGCGATTTCGCCGTCGGTGTACCTTCCAGCTCCGCGTTCCGGGTGGTTGGTGATATTGGCCGACCAGGCTTTGCCGAATTCGGCGGGCAGGTCCGCCATCAATTGACCTTCCAGTTTGCCGTTTTTGGCCATATGGCATTGGTTGCAGACCATGGTGGCGAGCCGTTTGCCTTCGGCGACCAGCGTACTGTCCGGCACGACCTTCAGATCCGGCGCTTTGACCTCGTAGGATGGGATTCCGCTGAAGTGGATGTAGGCTGCGCCGGCCAGCGCCAGAAGCAACACAATACCCAGGATGATCCCGATGATTTTAAGTGCTTTTTTCATTTTTACACGGTTTAAAGTTAATAAGGTTTTCTGACGCCATCCGGGTTTTTAGTAACCCGGTTTCCCAGAGGGTGAATAAAACCGGCGTCAAATAATGTAGAATCACCGTACAAAAATGAAAAAAAAATGAAAAGATTTACCAATTTTATTCGTTCCTCAGTGATTTTACCGGGTTGGCGAGGGCGGCTTTAATGGATTGGCTCCCAACCGTCAGAAACGCGATCAAAGCGGCCAGGCCGCCTGCTCCCAGCGCTAACGGCAGGAAAAATCGCCAACCCATATCGATGCGGAAGGCGAAATTCTCCAGCCAGTTGGTAGTCGCCCACCAGGCCAGAGGCGCCCCAAGCAAGAAGGCAATCCCTACCAATTTCAGAAAATTGCCGGAGAACAGGCTCACCAGATCCATCACCGTAGCACCCATCACTTTCCGGATGCCGATCTCCTTGGTGCGTTGTTCGGTAGAAAAAATGGCGAGCCCGAACAAACCCAGGCAGGATACAAATATCGCAAGAAAGGCAAAAACCCTTGAAAGCGCCCCCATCCGTTTTTCGCCCTGGTGCAGTTGTTCATATTCCTGGTCGGTGAAGTGGTATTCAAAAGGGTAGGCCGGGTTGTGTTTTTTCAACACATTGCCGATGGACGCCAGCGCGGCGGCCTGATCGCCGGGTCGCAACCGGGCATAAATGAAGAAATTGTAAGGCCGAAGTGCAAGGATGACCGGGTCCTGGTTGTTTCGGAACGTTCCGACGTGGAAGTCGTTGACCACGCCTATTATGGGGCCCTTGGTTTCGTTCAGGGTAAGTTGCTGGCCGACCGGGTTGTCCATCCCCATCAGGCTGGCGGCCCTTTCGTTTACGATATAGGCAAGACTGTCGCCGGGAAAATCCGGTGAAAAGTCGCGTCCGTCTTTCAACGTGGCGCCGATGGTCTTTAAAAAATCATAACCCGTGGGGATGGTCTGGAAAAGAATACTTTGATCAGGCTCTTTGCCCGGCCAGCTTACCCCGGAGGTGTTGTTGCCCCAACTGTGTATCCAACCTGAAGTATAACTCACACTCGCTATGCCGGGCAATTGGAGCAATTCCGCTTTTACCGTTTCATATTTTTCGGGCAAGGCGCCGTTGGCCGGAAAATACAGCAGGTTTTCCTTGTCGTATCCCAGCCTTTTTGTCCGGATGAACTCGGTTTGCCGGAAAATGACCAGGGTACTGACGATCAGAAAAACCGAGATCATGAACTGAGCCGTCACCAATACTTTGCGCAGGAGGGCCGAACCGCCCCCGGTACCGGTTTTGGTGGACCCCTTCAGCACCTTTACCGGTTGAAAACCGGATAAAAACAAGGCCGGATAACTCCCGGCGATCACCCCTGTCAGAAACATCACCCCGACAATAGCCGCCCAGAACCCGGCGCCTGCCTGGCCCAGGGATAATTCGAGTTCAAACAGGCGGTTGAAATATGGCAGGGCCAGTTTGGTCAACCCGATCCCCAGTATGCCGGCAATAAGGGACAACACCAGCGATTCGCTCAGGAACTGCGCCGACAATACACGCCGGGTAGCGCCCGACACCTTGCGGATGCCCACCTCCAACGCCCTGGACGCCGATTTGGCGGTGGAGAGATTCATAAAGTTGATACAGGCGATCAACAGGATGAACAGCGCAATGATGCCGAACAGCCTGACGTATTCTATCCGGCCTCCGCCGGTGTATTTCCCATCTTTAAAATCGCTGCGGAGGTACCAGTCGGCGGCCGCCTGCACCCAGAGATCCACATTGTCCTGTTCGCTGTTTTCCCGTACGGTATTTTTGATTTTGGCGCTTAATGCCTCCGCTTTTACACCGGGTTGGGTCATGAGGAAAAGCCGGATGCCGTTGCTGTTCCAGGTCTGGAGCCAATCGTTGCGCTTGATATGGTTGTCGAGCGGAACCAGGAAGTCAAATTCCAGGGTGGAGTTCTCCGGCATATCCCGGAAAATGCCTTTGACGACGTACTCGTCTGCGTCGTCCAGTTTCAGGGTTTTTTCAAGGGGGTCTGCAGCGCCGAAGTATTTTTGGGCGATCCTTTCCGACAATAAAATTTCATTGGGCGCCGCCAGCGCTGTTTTGGCGTCTCCCCGCAGAAAAGACAGATTGAACATCGGTATAAAATCCGGGTCGACATAAAACCCTTCTTCAAAAAAGGATTGGTCGCCAAAGGAGATCAGGCTCCGGTCGCCCCAGGTTGCCCGGCTGGCATGGGTGATTTCCGGAAACTTTTGTTTCAGCATGTCGCGCAAGGGCCCCGGGGTGGCGGCAAAGGTGAAAATTTCGTTCCCGGAATAGGTTTGATTTTCCAGCACCCTGAAAAGTCGATCGCGGTTTTCATGAAAGCCGTCGACACTTAATTCCCGGTTGATCCACAGGGCGATCAGGATGAAACAGGCCAGGCCCATCGACAAACCCGCGAGGTTGATGATGGAAAATGTCCTGGATTTCAGCAAATTGCGCAGCGATATTTTTATGAAATTCCCCACCATAGCCTGTAATTTTTTTAAAAAAGCATCAATGATTATGCCATGTACGCAGATGATTGAAAATCATATTTTTGCGTTTGGAGTTGAATTATTTTTTTCTGGAACCTGTTCGCTTGCGAACGCCTGGTGTGCGAAATCGGACAAATATCCCCAATATACCGTCCACCGTTTTTGGGAACTGAGCGAAGTCGAAGTCCAGTCCGCAAGAAAGACGAACTTGTGTCGCTATCAGCACGGAGAAGCCCCATCGGGGCGACATTCTTCAGGGTGGGGCGTAGCCCCGCCGTATAGTTTAACGAAATTAGACAAAAGCAGCATACCCGGAACGAAGAAAGACGAACTTGTGTCGCGATCAGCACGGAGAAATACACCATGATTGAATTCAAAATGTACTAAAATACACGTCCTATGCCCATTTTATCAGCAATACAGGAACACAAGATCATCGCTATTATCCGGGGCGCCGGTACGGAAGCCGTATTAAAAATTGCCGAAGCCCTCTGCGACGGCGGCGTCCGGCTGATCGAAGTGACCATGAATTCGCCCAATGCACTCCAATCCATCGAAGCCCTCCGGAAAGAAATGGGCGATCGGATATGGGTAGGCGCGGGTACCGTTCTGGACGCTACAACGGCAAAAAAAGCGGTTGCAGTTGGGGCGGGGTTCATTATTTCCCCCACTTTCGACCGGGATACGATCCGGCAAACGAAGGACCTGGGCGCGGTGAGCATTCCGGGCGCCTTTACGCCTACCGAAATTTTTAATGCTTTTTCAGCCGGCGGTGATATCATCAAGGTTTTTCCAGGCGCCCTGGGAGTTGAGTACATCAAAGCCATCCGGGCCCCTTTGCCACAAATACCGTTGATGCCGACCGGAGGCGTGACGGCCTCTAATATTTCCCATTTCCTGAAGGCGGGCGCCGTTGCATTTGGCATCGGCACAGCGCTGGCAGATGCGGGAAAGGAACTTACGGAGGATTATCTGGAGGAAGTGAAGGGGAACGCCCGGCGGTTTGTTGATTTGTTGATTTGTTGATGTGCCTGCCACGCCACAGGCGTGGTTGATTCGAGGATTCGTTGATTCGAAGATTCGAGGATTCGAGAGCTGCCGTTTCGCATCCTCGCATCCTCTTATCCTCGCATCCTCTTATCCTCGCATCCTCGCTTTTTTACATCTTCGGAAGAACCGGGGTATTTATAAAAAAGGGATATGGACAAATTTTTGAGTTGCGACTGGGGGACGTCCTCCTTCAGGCTAAGGCTGGTTGAAACCGACGGACTTCGAATCATTGCCGAAGTGGCCCACCAAAACGGGATTGCCGCGACCTTTGCATCCTGGCAAAAAGCCGGCGGAAAACCGGAAGAGCGGTTGTCGTTTTATCTGGATATGATCCGGGGCGCAGCGGTTGAGATCGAACAAAAGACCGGGAATTCGCCTGTTGGGGCGCCCTTGATCATATCAGGTATGGCGTCTTCTTCGCTGGGCATGGTCGACCTGCTTTATAAAAAGCTGCCGTTTCGGCTGGATGGGTCCGATCTGGTGATCAGCCGGCTGAATACCGCTTCGGACCTGCCGGACCCGATTTGGGTTGTTTCCGGCGCAAGAACGCCGGACGACGTCATGCGGGGGGAGGAAACCTTGTTGGTCGGGGCGACTTCCCAGGTTCCGCTGGTTGGAGAAGGGATATTTGTTTTTCCGGGCACTCATTCCAAACATATCCGGATTGGGAACGGCTTCGCAACGGATTTTGCCACGTACATGACCGGCGAGTTTTTTAACCTTCTCTCTCAAAAAAGCGTATTGGCCGAAACACTTGAAAAAGGCGAAGGATTGACGGACCCTGAAAACCTCGCGTATTTTAAAAAAGGGATAAAAAAAAGCCTGGAAGGCAATTTGCTGCACGACTGTTTCCGGGTGCGACCTGATTATTTATCCGGCAGGGCCGGCAAATCCCACAATTATCATTACCTCAGCGGGTTATTGATTGGTACGGAAATTAAAGGGCTTGCCCTTGAACAAAACCTGATCCTGACACTGATCAGCAGCGGAGCGCTGCGCAATTCTTATGAAATCGCTTTCCGCTACCTGGGCATTTCGGACCGGCTGACCGTTCTGAGCGCCGAAGATTCGATCGTAAACGGGCATGCAAAAATTTTGAGTTGGATTATCTGATGATCAAAACCGAGTATGGAATATCTGTGCGGCCTTTTTCCTGCAGCGGATTTTCGGGGTCGAGCATCCAACGACCGTCAACCAGAAATTTGTATATATGTTTTCCTCCGGGCAGGTCAAGGGTGATTACCCAGATGTTCTCCCGGCGCTCCAATGCGGCAGGAATCCAGTTGTTGAACGAACCAGCCACCGAAACCTGGTGTGCATTCTGAAAACCTTTTAATTGAAAAGTAATTTTTGTTGCGATCAACAGGACCGAATTGTAGGTCTGGTGTTCATTCGAAACCAGATAAGGATTGGCCGGGTCGTGCATCCACGCTCCGTCGACAATGAATTTGTATTCGTAACGGCCGGGCGGAAGGTCGATCCGGGTTTGCCAGCCGCCGGGAACGGGGCTCATTTTGAGGAAATTTTCGTCCCAATTGTTGAATTCTCCGGCAAGGATCACTTGGTGTGCATCTTCGAACCCGGCCAGGAAAAAGAAGGTGTTGCCGTTTTCGGAGGGGACAACCTGTTGACCTCCCAGGGCATAAACTTCTTTCAGGAATTTATTGGAGAAATTTTTTTTATCGGGTGAAACATCAATCGGGTCGACCCAATAGACATTGTTGATAATGTATTTGAAATCCATGGGGAAACGGTCGTTGAAATCGCTGATTTTTTTTCTTAGCTGGAAGGTATAAGGGCCGGTTTTTTTCATTTTCCACCCTTCCTTCGACCATTTATTAAAATCCCCGGAAACAGCGACTTCTTCGACACCCAGATCTGCAAAATCGAGTAACTGGCTGTTTTTACCTTCTGTCATTTTGGAGTAATTCCGGACATCAAAAACAAAAACCACCACATTGTCATCGATATAATATCCTTTCGACGGTTCTTCCTGCGATCTCAGCGGTAAGGCGTAAACCCCCAGGCTGATTACCCATAACATGAACGCGATATGCCTTTTGTGTTTACCCATTTTTAAGGCTTTCTATATTTGTAAAAGAACAATTTTTTGCGGGTATAGTTAATGACCGTTCTCCGCGAAGAAAGAAATTCAATTCCGATTACGCCGTCCAGACGGGTGTTGAATTGCTCATTCATTTCATCGAGGTTGGTCAAAAGGGTTCCCATGGAAAAGGTGGTCTGGTTGCCGCATTTGACGCCGTACAGGTTGCCGGCCAGTACCTCGATCTGCTTTTCGCCCATCCCCAGCATTTTGACCCTTTTGATCACTTCAAAATGTTCGAGTACTTTCCGGCCGGCCAAGCGGTCGAGAAGGTTGAGTTCGGCGCCGCTGTCCAGGGTTAATTTTAATTTATGATCTTCCACTTCAGCTTCGAGGATGATCATATGTTTGCGCAAACTGAAGCCAAGGCTGTCATAAGGCGATTCCCATATGGCTGTTTTATCCAGTCGGTCCCCCGATTTATCAAGTCGCGTAATAACGACAGTCATCGTTTGAAAGTCTAAAAACACTTCAAAATCTTTCAGCACTTCAAACCCGATTATGCCGGCTATCCGCGCTTTTTTTTGATTTTCGATATGGGAAAGATCCACTACATGGGCATTCAGGTCCAAAAAAAACAGGTTGTCCCATTGCAGCATGTCCACATTTTTGAACAATACCGGGCCCATAACCCCTGTTGTCCCGAAGGCCTCGATATCTTTGATCCGGCGGTCCCAACCGAAATAGTTTTTATTCAGCAGCAGGCGTTCGGCGCCGGTGTCGATGATGAAGGTACCGGCAATCGTGTCTGCCCGGGCGTCGACGGCAATCAAACGCCCCACCAGTTTGAACGGGACATAGATGGTATTCGGATTGACCAGAATGCCCTGTGGAAAACCCAGCCGGCAGGAAAGGACAGGCGGGCCGGGAGGTTCAAACACGGGAGCGCCCCGGGTCTGAGCCCGGGAAAGAGTTAAAAACAGGCATGCAAAAATCAGGCGAAAAAGGTGTGAATGCCTCATCGGAACAGTCGGGTTGTGTGGGTGATCGGGTAGCCTTATGGCTTCTTATCTAATTTGAAAAACTGTTTTTCAAAAAGGGAGGATTACCGGATAATTACTTCAAATAAAATACCTCCCCCTGTTGCGGGATTAAACACCCGGCGCAATCTACTTTTTCTCCCTTGGTATGGTGGTAAATCACCACCTTTTCGCCGTTTAACGCCACGTTCTTCTCTTGGGCGTATTGATAAAGCCAAGGGGTGATAAAAAGCACGTCTACTTTCACTTTCGGCAAAACATCCGTCGATTCCGTATCGCCGGGGAAGAAGAAATTTTTTTCCCGCCACTCTACCCGGTAAGCGTGGTGTTCGGGGGTATGGGGGGAAGGGATGGCCGTGATTTTTATACCTTCAAAAAGCATGGTATCCACAAACGGAAGTCGTTTTGCGTCCGGTTTAACGGCAATAGCCGGTGGCGCGGCCAGGGTCCAGTCCGTTTTTTCAAAAAGCCCCTGGTCGAAATGATCGGCATGGTGGTGGGTGATCAGGCAAAGTACTTTTGGCGCCGGCCGGACGGTTGCCATATCGTAGGTCATATAACCAAACGCCCCCGATTGGTAGGGGAAATCCGATAGCAAGGAAACCTTGCCGTCGGTAATCTCCACGGCTTCGTTCCCGATGAACGTCACCTTGAGGGGCTGGGCGGGTACGGCGCAACCCAGGCTGTTCATCAGCAGACAGAAAATGGCTAATTGTTTCATAATTTCCACACGTTTACTCGCTCCTCAAGCTCTCCACCGGATTCGCCAGGGCTGCCTTCACCGACTGGAAGCTCACGGTCAGGAAAGCGATCAACAAGGCCAGTACGCCTGCCAGCGCAAAGATCCACCAGCTTATTCCGATCCGGTAGGCAAAATTATCCAGCCACCTGTTCATAACGAACCATGACAACGGCGCCGCAATCAGCAAGGCTATCAACACCAACTGAAGGAAATCTTTCGACAACAACCCCACAATGCCCGTCGTGGTGGCGCCGAGTACTTTGCGCACGCCGATCTCCTTTACACGCTGCTGGGCTACAAAAGCAGCCAGGCCAAACAACCCCAGGCAGGCAACCAGGATAGCGATCAGCGCAAAGCCGATAAATACCCGCCCCTGGCGCTGTTCGGCTTCGTACAATTGGCCATATTGTTCGTCGAGGAACTGGTAGTCGAATGGAAAATCAGGCAGAAAGTTTTGCCAGGTCGTTTTGATATGCGCCAATGCTTCCGATGTGCGGGCGCCGTCGATCCGGATCGACAGGGCATTAAAGAACGTGCTGTCGCGGGGGATAAAAAAGATCATCGGCAGGATTTCCTGGTGGAGTGACTCGAAGTTAAAATCCTTATATACCCCTACGATACGGGCGTCCCTTCCGCCGTACTCTATGCGTTTGCCGACGGCCTCTTCCGCTGATTTCCAGCCGATCCCCCGCGCAGCCGCTTCGTTGACAATGAAGGACTCGAAGCGGTCGCTCCCCTGGTCTTCCAGGTAATTTCTGCCGGCAGCCAGTTCGAGTTCATAGGTGGTCGCAAAACGGTGATCAACAGTCACGAACTTGAGGTCCACTTCCCTTTGTTCGAGGGAATCCGTTTCCAGTTGCGCTTTGGCGGAGCCGAAACTGTCGAGCAGCCGGCCGGACGGAAGCCGGGAGCTCCGGGCGATATTCCTGACTGACGCATCGGAGAGCATTTCATTCCGGAAACTTTCGTATTTCGGCGCCAGCGAGCTGTAAAAATTCATCGTGACGATTTGGTCCTTGTTCAGCCCCAGGGATTTGTCCTGCATGAATTTCAATTGTCTGAACACGACCAGGGTGGCGATGATCAGCCCGGCCGAAATAGCGAATTGCCCGACCACCAGCACTTTCCTCAGGGCGCCCCCGCCGCCCTTGCCCGATAGGCCGCCCTTGAGCACCTGCATAGGCCGGAAGCCCGAAAGGAAGACCGCAGGGTACAAACCCGCCAGAAGGCCGGTAATAAAAGCCAGGCCCAACACCGCCGCCGGCAAGACCACCCACATCCGGCGGGTGATCAGAAGTTCTTGCCCGAGCGCTTCATTGAGGAATGGCAGCGACAGAACAGCCAGGCCGGTGGCCAGCAAGGTGGAGGTCAATACCAATACCACCGCTTCTGTGAGGAATTGGGTGGCAATTTCCCCCCGGAAGGCGCCCACCGTTTTGCGGATGCCGATTTCCCTGGCCCGGGTCATCGAGCGGGCGGTGGAGAGGTTCATGTAATTGATACAAGCAATGAAAAGGACAAAAAGCGCGATGATGGAAAAAATGTAGATGCGTTTGATGTCGCCGTTTTCTTCGATCTCCGAGTCGAGGTGCGAGCGGAGATGAATATCTGTGAGGGGGTCCAGGTGGAGGCTGGTCCAGGTGGAGGGTTTTGGCATTTCGTTCTGAGCGGCTGCCTGGCCCATGTTCTTGTCAACGAATGCGGGGAACTGGGCTTCCAGTTTGTCCACAGGGTATCCCTTCGGCATCAGCAGGAAGGTAGAAAAGGCGTTGTTGCTCCAGTTGGTGCGCAGCCTTTCTTCGCCATAAATGAGCGTATCCCGGAGCGTGGCGAACGAAGCCAGCATTTCGGGGTGGAAATGGGAATTGTACGGAAAATCCTTAAAAACGCCGGTGACCCGGAACATAAAGCTGCCGTCGAGCCGGAGGGTCTGGTTCATCGGGTCGGCGTCGTTGAAGTATTTTTTGGCCGTTGTTTCGCTGAGCATCAGGGTATAGGGTTCGTTCAGTGCGGTCTCGGCATTGCCTGCAATCAGCGGTACGGTAAACACCTTCAGGAAATTGGGTTCTGCCGCAAATAGCTGGTCTTCGATGTACAGCCTTTCATCTTTGCGGAACGTGCCGGTATACTGCAATATCCGCGTAACTTCCTCGATATCGGGAAAATCGTTTTTCAGCAAGGGCCCGAAAGGCGGGGCCAGGTGGCCCAGATGCAGCGACATGGAGCCGTCTTTATTAAAGAACTTCCGGCTCACCCGCCAGATCCGGTCGGCGTTGGCATGGTACCGGTCGAAACTGAGTTCATTCCAGACATAAAATCCGATGACCAGGCAGCAGGTCAAACCGATCGTCAGGCCGAAGAGGTTGATAAAACTGTAGCCTTTGTTTTTGAACAGGTTGCGCAAGGCAATTTTGAAGTAATTCCTGAACATGGATTGGGTGTTTTGGTGGACAAACTTAATGAAAAGACAAGAAATTTTTCCAACTATTGCATGGCGGCTGCCGGTTATAAATAATCGTGCTGTTTCCCCGGTTGCCGAAATTCAGGAACCGGGGAACATAGGCAACCTATATCGTCTGATACTGTTTTTGTAAACAAATACCGGACTCGTTATGACGCCACATTTTAACGCCTGGACCTTTTTTTTTGCGCTGACGGCATTAGCTGGTTTTTTGACTGCCGGCAGATTGTTTTTTCTGAACCACCAAAACCGGAACCGTGCCTTCGGCTGGCTCGCTTGTCTGGTGTTGCTTTTTGCTGCGATTTTGACAGAATGGGTGGTGATTTGGACCCAGGCGTTCCCACAAATTTTTCAAAGACAATGGCTGACTTTTTCCTTTCCCTTGTTTTTTGGCGTCTTGATATTGGGATATTATCGCGCAGCTTTTGATCCCGGAGCGCACAAAAAACTGCGTTTTTGGCATTGGATTCCGGGCATTCTGTTTTTTATCAAATTTTTACCCTTTCAACTTCATCACTTTCATATACCCGTGTATGATTGGGGGAAAGCAACCCAGATACATCCAAAACTGGATCTGGCGGTTGGGTTGTTGTTTGCGCATATGGTCATTTACCCGGGCTATGTCTACAGGGTTTATGTAGCGCGTTTTGCCCATGATTCCGAAATGCTTCGCTGGCAAAGGTGGGTGTTTGGCGCGTTTTTGGGGATCGCCGTTTCGTATTTAATTTTCAATTTTTTGCCCGTCGGCGGGTTAAGGAATCCCCGATTGGATTGGATCGTTGCTTTGGCGATTGTTTTGTTTATGACCCTGGTGGGGTGGCTGGGCATGGTTCAACCCAAAATACTCGCCGGAATACCATTCAAACAGGCGATCAATCCGGTAAAATACCAAAAATCCGCTCTGCCCGAGGCGAAGGTCAATCAATTGGCGACGAGGGTCCGTTTGATGTTTGAGCAAGAAAAAATTTACCTCGATTCCGAACTGACGCTGGGTTCGCTGGCAGAAAAACTCGGCGTTTCCCGGCACCACCTTTCGCAAGCGATCAATACGGTTTTTGGTTTCAGTTTTTCAGATTGGGTGGCGCAATGGCGGGTAAAAGAGGCGCAATCCCTGCTCGAAAAAACAAAGGACAAGGAGATGAGCATCAAGGAAATTGTTTATCAGACCGGCTTTAACACCAAAGCCGCCTTCAATCTGGCCTTCAAAAAATGGACCGGGATGACGCCTACGGCTTTCAGAAAACAAAAAAAGATGGAATTTTCCCCATAAGCCCTTTTTGGTCAAAAATTATCGGAGCGTAGATTTTCCGGCAATATTTGACGCCCGAATTCCCCTGATTGGGTTGGTTTGCAGGAAAATACCCGATATGAAATCGCTTGCCTTTATTTTTTGTTTTCTATTCATTTTGACGGCCTGTCCATCCCAAAATACTAAAAAAGTACTGGACACGGAACAATGGCGGCAAGACCTTCGGTTTTTTACCGAGCAGGCGCCCAAAATCCACGCCAACCTTTACCACACCCTTCCCAAAACAACTTTTGACAGTATTGCAGCCGACCTGGACCGACGACTCAATCAGTTGACTGACGATCAGATCCGGGCAGAATTGATCAAATGGGTAGCCGCTATTGGGGACGGACACACCCACCTGCGGCCAGAGAACACCCGGTCGTATCCGGTCCTTTTGTTTGGTTTTGAGGAAGGTTTTTTTGTAACCAACGGATCCGACGGCGCGGAAAATTTTATCGGTTGGGAATTGATCCGGATCAACAATCTTTCGATTTCCGATGCGCTTGCCCGGCTAAAGCCCTTCCAGAACAGAGACAATGAACACCAGATCCGGGCCCAGGCGCCCCTTTACCTCACAACAGTAGAAGCGCTTCAGGCTGCCGGTGTGATATCCAACCCGGAGGAAACCGTTTTTACTTTCCGCAACCCCGGCACCGGGGAAGAAAAAACAGCCCGGTTTTCCCCACAAGATAGCAGGGCCCTTCGCCAGGCCATACACGGTAAAATGCCGGCCACCCAGTCTCTATACCGAAAAAATCAGGATAAAATGTATTGGTTCTCCTGGTTACCTGAACAGAAAACCCTGTACTTTCAATACAACGTGACTCGGGAAGATCCGAAGACGCCGATCCCCGGTTTCATTCAACAAATGCGCGAAGCCGCAGATAAATACCCGATGGAAAAATTTGTGGTGGATCTGAGATGGAATGGAGGAGGAAACCTGTTCACCTCCAAACCCTTTACCGAATTCATCGCCCGGCACCCCAAAATCAACCAACGAGGTAGACTTTTTGTCCTGATCGGCCGGCATACCTTTTCGGCGGCTTCGTATTTTACCACTTCCCTTGAATATGGCACAAAGGCCATTTTCATTGGCGAGCCCACCGGCGCGTCTCCCAACCATTACGGAGATGCCAACCCGCTACACCTGCCGAATTCCGGATTGACACTCCGGCTTTCCAGCATTTACTGGCAAAACAGCTTCTCCTGGGATCGAAGGGCGGCCACCGAACCGGATATCGCAATCCCGCCCAGGGCTTCGGATTGGTTTGCCGACCGTGATGCGGTGTTGGAAACGGTTTTCGATTACCAGCTTCAGCCGGAAGTCAAAAAAACAGTTGCCAAAGGACTCGCCAAAAAGCTGGAAGGCCGGTATTTTTTTCAGGCCGACCGGTTGCTCGAAATCAAGGAATCCGATGAAAAATGGAGCATGACCATACCGGATTTTATCCATACCGGATTGTATGAATCGGAACAAGCCGACCGTTTGATCGCCGATGTCAGGTCTTTGAATATTACGCTCGCCGGACCGGAAAAAATCCGGCTGGAGGCGATGGGGGGGACAGTTACACTGGATAAAGCGCCGGCCGGGTTCCAAACACCGGGTGAATTATTGCTCAGTGGTAAAACGGAAGAAGGCCTGGTTTCGTACCGCAATTTGCAGCGGTCCAATCCAAAAGCCCGCAGCATCTCCGAGAATGCCCTGAATCAACTGGGGTACGATCTGATGAACAAGGGGAATAAAAACGCCGCCCTCGCCATTTTCCAACTCAATACTGAATTTTATCCTGAAGCTTTCAATACCTGGGACAGCCTCGCAGAATGGTATATGCTCGAAGGAGATAAAACCCGGGCGATTGAATATTACCGCAAATCCTTGTCGCTGAACCCGACCAGCGAAAACGGGAAAAAAATGCTGGATAAACTCAACCGTTGATCCACTTTATTTAGTACTCATCCGAAAACCATCTGCTTCCAGGCCCGTGCGGATGGTTTTCGGATAGGTTTTTATTCGCTCCTCAGGCTCTTTACGGGGTTGGCCAGCGCCGCCCGAATAGCCTGATAACTCACCGTCAGAAAAGCGACCAATACAGCGACTACCCCGGCCAGTATAAACACCCACCAACCGATATCGATCCGGTAAGCAAAGTTGTTCAGCCATTTATCCATGAAATACCACGCCAGAGGCGCTGCTGCAAGCAGTGAAATGAGCACGAGTTTTAAAAAATCTTTCGACAACAGCCCCACGATGCCGGTTACGCTGGCCCCGAGTACTTTGCGGACGCCGATTTCTTTGACCCGCTGCGCGGCCGCATGGGTTGCCAAACCAAACAAACCAAGGCAAGAGATCAGAATGGCCAGGAAACCAAACCCCCGGCAGGTGGCTGAAAGGCGGTTATCGTCTTCGTAAAAGCGGGCGATACTTTCGTCGAGAAACCGGCCGGTAAATATCTGTTCGGGCAGTACCGCATCGTAAGCGGTTTTGATCGAACTGGCAGTGGCCGATATATTGTCAGGCCGGATTTTCACCCCGGCTTCCCAATAAAATTCCTTCCGGGTGGTCATCATCAGCGGCAGATGTTCCTCATGCAATGAATGGGTATGAAAATCTTCGGCCACGCCGGTAATTTTCAATAAACTTCGACTGCCTAAACGGATATTTTGCCCGATGACTTCACCCGGATCGGCGATCCCCAGTTTTCGCAGCAACGTTTTATTTACAATCGCTTCCCGCATGGTATCGGATGGGGTCAGCCATTTGCCGGCCAGCAGGCGGATTCCGTAGGTTTCCTGGTAACTGGCGTCGCAAAACTTCAATGTAATGCCGTAAGGTTCGTCTTCAGGGCGGGAGCCGTAGCGAAAATTGGACGACCAGGTATTGCCCGAAAAAGGTTGGTCGCTGCTCAGGCTGACCGATTCCACTGCCGGGATCTGCAGCAATCGCTGTCGCAACGCTTCCTGCCGGGTAACGGTCAAACTATCCGAATTAAAAGAAAAAGTATACACCAGATCCTTGCTGAACCCCAGATCGCGCGAGCGGATATAATCCAATTGGAGGATGGTGATCATCGCACCGATGATGAGCCCCTGGGCGATCATAAACTGGAGGACCACCAGCGATTTTCGCAGTGCAGCCCCGCCGTGTCTGCCCTGGTCGGTGTTTTTCCTGAGTGCTTTTACAGGGTGATAACCTGCCAGAGAAAGCGAAGGATAAAGTCCCGCCAGCAAGGTTACGATAAGGGCCGTAACCCCGAGAAACACCCAAACGGCCGGGTTGGAGAAAAAGGGCGCCTGGTCGGGTACGTCGGAAATGTATTTCAGCAGCGGGGCTGAAAAATGCGCAACAGCGGCGCCCAGGATGACGGCCAACGCCACGATCAGCCCGGTTTCGCTCATGAACTGTGCCACGAGTTGACCCTGTTTCCCGCCCAGGGTTTTCCGGACGCCCACCTCTTTGGCCCGCAGCGATGCCTGCGCGGTGGCCAGGTTGATGAAATTGAAACAGGCCATGATGAGGATCAGCAGGCCGATGGAACCCAATACGCGCAACCTGCTTTTGGTGACGCGGTGCGAGCCCGAATGACCGTATTGTTCATTGTAATGCAGGTCGGAAAGCGGTTGGGCATGGTGGAAACGATTCTGCTTGCCGGAATCCCGGCTATATTCCTTTTCGCCAACTTTGGCAAGCAGCGCGTTGGCCGCCTCAAGTTGGCCGGGGTCGCGCAGCAGGGCATAAACCTGGTTATTGCTGCTGCAACTGCCCCATTCCTTGTCGTAAAAAAAGAGTTGGGTGTTGTTGATCAGGGTGGGATACGATACAAAATAGGGCGCGGTGAAATCGCAGTTGACCGGAAGTTCCTCGATAACGCCTTTGACCGTTACCGGGATCAGGTTATCCACCATCACCGTTTTATCCATTGCATCCTGCCATTTGCCAAAACACTTTTCGGCCCAGGAACGGGTCAGCACAATCGCGCCGGGTTGGTCCATTGCTGTGGCCGGGTCGCCGGCCAGCCACTGGAAGTCAAATATTTTAAAGAAGTCCGATTCCGCAAAAAAGGCGGTTTGCGGCGGGGTTGTTCCGAATTTTTTCAGGGGCGCCCCGCCGGCCGGGTCGGGCACCGTGATGTTGGACCACATTTCCCGCACCCGGCCGAAGGCTTCAAACTGGCTGACGGAGCTTTCCATGGCATCCATTGCCGGAATAGGTGTGCAGACGGTATAAAATTCGCCTTCTTCCGGGCTGATACCCTTTGAAACCACCCGCACGATCCGGTCGTAGTTCTGAAATCCTTTGTTGAAACTCAGTTCATAACTCACCATCCGGAAAATCAGCAGGGATGCGGCAATGCCCGCCGCCAGCCCCATCACGTTGATGACGGTGTACAGTTTGTTTTTGCGCAGGGTGCGCCAGGAGAATTTCAGGTTATTAATGGTCATTTTTTTTTTGAAGTTAAGGCCCTTTTTAAAGGAATTCGTTGCAACCTGGACAAGATAATCTTTTATCACGTTTTCTTCTACCTCATTTCCAGGCATAAACTCGATCAATTCAGCATAGTCAATGTCATCGAAAAAAGACAACTGCGCCTTAAAATCCTATTCACTTCTCAACGATTTTACCGGATTGGACAAAGCCGCTTTGACCGATTGAAAGCTCACCGTCAACAAAGTGATCCCCAGCGCAAGCAGCCCGGCAAAAACAAATACCCACCATTGCAGCCCGATCCGGTATTCATAGGTCGACAGCCAGTCGCTCAGATAATACCAGGCCAAAGGTACGGCCAGCAGGCACGCGATCACCACCAGTCCGATGAAATCACGGGAAAGCAACGACCAAAGGTTGACCACCGAGGCGCCCAGCACTTTCCGCACGCCGATTTCCTTGGTGCGCCGTTCGGCTACGTAAGCGGACAAACCGAACAGGCCGAGGCAGGAAATAAAAATGGCCAGCACCGCAAAAATCCGGGCCAGCTTCCCTACCCGCTCTTCAGCCCTGAATTTGGCGTCGTACTCTTCATCAGTAAATTTAAACTCAAAAGGATTCGCCGGGGCGTGCCGCTTGAATACGGTTTCCACCTGTTTCAGCGCATCCTGAACGGGAACTCCCGGCGTCAGTTTGACGTTGAACACACTCGCCCAGTCATAATCAATGAGAAAGATCGTGGGTTTGATCGGCATAAACGGGGATTCCATTACCATATCCCGGACGACGCCGACCACCTGCCCGGGCCGGTCGTTGCGCCGGATCGTTTTTCCTACGATATCTTCGATGCCCACGAGCCGGACAGCCGCTTCATTGAGGATAAATGCAGCCGTATCCGTAGAAAATTCCCTTGAAAAGTCGCGCCCTTGCAGAATATCCCAACCAATCGATTTTCCGAACTCGTGCGAGCACCCGACGATGCCGAAGAGCGGCAGGCTGTTGGGGTCCATACCTTCCCAACTGAACCCGATCTGGTTGGACCAGATATCGGTGGTCGGGCTGGAAGACTGGCTCATCTCGTATACCGCCCCGGTTTTTAACAAATCGTCGTGCAGGACATCGTATTTACCGGCCAGTTCTGTGTTGGCATTGATTTGCATCAGCCCCGAGCGGTCGTACCCCACGGGCCGGTTCTTGGCGTATTCGATCTGGTTGAATACGATCATTGTGCCGATCATCAGCACGACAGAGACCGTAAACTGCACCACCACCAGGACTTTTCGGGGAACCGACGCGTAGCGCCCTGTGCGGAAAACCCCTTTCAAAACCTTGATCGGGCGAAAGGAGGACAGATAGAAGGCGGGGTAACTTCCGGCGAGCAATCCGGTGAAAAGGGCAAAACCCAGTGCCAGCAAAACAAAACCGGGGCGGCCAAACGGCAATTCGATTTGTTTTCCGGCCAGATCGTTGAACCAGGGCAGGGAAAGCCAAACGATCCCAATGGAAAAGGCCAGCGCCAGGAAAGACACCAGAACCGATTCGGTCAGGAACTGCCCGACCAGGTGTTTCCGGAGCGAACCAACCGTTTTCCGAACCCCAACCTCCTTCGCCCTTTTTTCCGACCTGGCCGTACTCAGGTTCATAAAATTGATACAGGCCAGCAAAAGGACAAACAGGCCGATGGCCCCAAAAAGCCAGACAAACTGGATGCGCCCGCCGATGTTTTTGCCATCTCTGAACTCCGAGTACAAGTGCCAGCGGTCCATCGGGTGGAGGAATAATTCGGGGCTCCCGTCCGGATTATGGGTTTTTTCCACGTTTTTGATCTTTTCGCTGACCTGGGCCATGTCTGCATTTTCCCTGAGTTCTGCAAACAACTGGAAAGAGTGGTTGCCCCAGTTTTCCTGGCTGGCTTTTACCCATTCATGGTGGGTCAGGTACAACGACCAGGGGAGTAGAAATTTGACTTCGTGAAAATCGGAGTTAAACGGGAGGTCTCTGAAAACCCCCGTAACCTGTACATCGGTTAACTGGTCGATTTTCAATACTTTCCCCAAAGGCGCCTCTTCGCCGAATAAAGTTTGGGCCAGCGTTTCCGACAGCAGTATGGCCGCAGGTTCCTGCAGGGCAGATTCGGGGCTGCCATGCAAAAAATCCAGCATCAGTATGCCCGGCAGTATCGGCTCGGCGTACATGCCCTCCATAATGATCCGTTTTTCGCCGTACGCCAGCAAATGTTCATAGTTCCAGGATGCGAGGGAAACCTGCCTGAAATCCGCCCCGTAGTCGGTCCGGAGTGTGCCGGCCGTCGGGATGGAAATGGCTGGGCTTGAGGTGGTCTGATCATTGAACGATTGATGGATCCAGACCTGGGCCAACCGGCTGTGATTCTTATGAACAAGGTTATAGGTCAGTTCGTCGTGTATCCACAGGCCGATCATCATGGCGACGGCCATACCGATGGCCAATCCTGTGATATTGATGACTCCGAAGCCTTTGCTTTTTTTCAGGTTGCGCCAGGCAAGTTTCAAATAGTTGATAAGCATATCCGATTTTTTAACAGGGGGATTTGACAGGTGATTCCATCCAATGTTCATTCATTTTTTAAGGACCGCGCCGGATTGACAAGGGCTGCTTTCACTGATTGAAAGCCGATGGTGAAAAAGGCGATTGCCAGCGCTGCAATGCCCACCACTGCAAATATTTCCCAGCCGATATCGATCCGGAAGGCGAAATCAGCCAGCCAATGGCGCATAAAGTACCACGCCACGGGAGTCGCCAGGAGAATGGCCGCCAGAACCAGTTTCAGGAAATTTTTGCACAACAATCCCACGATGCCTGCCGTTGTGGCGCCCAGCACTTTCCGTATGCCGATCTCTTTGATCCGCTGTTCGGCAATAAAGGTAGCCAGGCCAAAAAGCCCGAGGGCGGCGATAAAGATCGCCAGCGCCGAGAACACCATGACCAGCGTGGAAAGGCGTTCTTCCGCCTGGTATTGCCGGTTGAAATCCTCATCGAGGAAGCTGAAGTTAAAAGGCGCTGAAGGAACCAGGGAAGCCCATTTTGATTTGATATCTGCCAGGGTACGGTCCAGTCCGGCGGCGTCAATTTTCAGCGACACATAGGAAAACCGCCTTTTGTTGAAATACATTTCAAGCGGGAGCACTTTAGTGTGCAGGGAGTTGAAATGAAAATCCCGGACCACTCCCACGACTGTGCCCCATCCGCCGCCGAATACCTTACCCAACGCCTCTTCCGGCGAACGCCAGCCGTAGGCGGCCAGGGCTGATTCGTTAATGAGCACGTTATCGGACAGGTCCAGCTCGATCTTTTCCGAGAGGTTGCGCCCGGCGACCAGTTCGATGCCGTAAGCCTCCAGAAATTTTTCGTCGATGGGCATCAGTTGCATATCGGTCGATTTGGTCTCATCGCTTTCCAGGCTCACCTTGTTGTTGGCAAAGGTTTTTCCCGGCACAATCCCTGTAACGGACACCGACGACACCCCCGGGATTTTGGCCAGTTCATCCCTTACGGCGGCGTATTTCCCGCTCAGTTCAGCGTTCCCTGGCGCATGCAGTACCAACATTTGTTCGTCGTCAAAGCCCAGGTTCTGGGTTTTTAAATAGTCCAATTGCCGGCTGATCACCGCCGTTGCGACCATCAGCACAAATGAAATTGCAAATTGTGCCATCACAAGGCCGTTGCGCAAGGGGCTGGCGCCACCGGCGGTTGCAAATTTGCCCGGATGGCTTTTCAGCGCTTCCACGGGTTTGAACCGTGACAGGGCCATCGCTGGATAACTGCCTGCAAGCAAGCCGGTGATCAAGGCGACGCCGACCACCCACCATACAAAATCGCTTTGCCAAATGTCTGCAAAAGAGAATTGTTTATCAGCAAGCTGGTTGAACCATGGCAACGCTAATTTGACCAATGCCAGAGCAATTGCCAGGGAAAAGAAACTCATCAGCAGAGTCTCCCCCAGAAATTGAAAAGCAAGCTGGCTCCGGCGGGCGCCGGTGGTTTTGCGGATACCGACCTCCCTGGCCCGCCTGGACGCCCTTGCTGTGGCCAGGTTGACAAAATTGATGCAGGCCAGCAATAGGACGACAAAAGCGACGAGGCCGAATATTTGCACCTGCCGCCAGGAATTGTTTTTGCTCATTTCGAAACGCAGATCCGAGTGCAGATGGATATCGGTGAGGGGCTGCAGGTTATATGCGTAGTTTTGCTGGTTCCCCTTGATCTCGTCGCCCACATAGCGGTCGGCAATATGGCGGATTTGATTGCCGAACGCAGCGACATCCGTGTTTTTTGCCAGCCGGATAAACGTATGAAAAACATTGGCGTGCCAGTTTTCAATCAGTGGGTTCCCTTCATGCTCTTTGAGCGAGGCTATAAAATCCGGGCGGAAAGATGTGTTTTCCGGTATGTCACCGATCACGGCCGTTATGCGGTACTGGGCGGTGTCCTTCCGGATGGTCAGGCCCAGCAAGCGGTCAAAATTGCCGGTCACGCCAAAATATTTCTCCGCCATGAAGCGCGTGATCACCAGGTCGCGGGGCGCTTGAAGGGCCGCCCCCGGCAAGCCGGCCAGAAATTCAAAATCAAATATTTCGAATACATTCGGGTCGGCCCAGACGAATCCCGTTTCATAAAAGATCTTTTCCTTGCCGTCGCCCATCGGCACCGATTCGCTGAAGGGCGGCACGATTCGTGTGGCGACTTCAACCTGCGGAAAATCCATTAGCGCAGGCGCCAGGGTTCCGGATGCGGGTGCAAACAACATATGCTCATTGGCAGGGGTGTTGGTAATGTCCATGGTTACCCTGTAAATCCGGTCGGCGTCGGGCAGCCAGCGGTCATAACTCCTTTCATGGGTCACATAAAGCAGGATCAGCAGGCAGCAGCCCATACCCAGCGAAAGCCCCAGGATATTGATCCCGCCGGTCAGTTTGTTGCGCAGCAAGTTGCGCCAGGCGGTTTTGAGGTAGTTGGCAAACATGGACAAGGTTTTATACAGATTTGAAGGATTTTTTCTCGTTATTCCGACCGCAGCGACTTCACCGGGTTGGTCAACGCGGCCCTGACCGCCTGAAAGCTCACGGTCAGAAATGCAATGACAACCGCGCCCAAACCCGCCAGCAAAAACACCTTCCAGCCGATATCGATGCGGAAGGCAAAATCCTGCAGCCATTTGTTCATGCCAAAATACGCCAGGGGCGAAGCGATGAGGATGGCAATGCCGACCAGTTTGAGGAATTCTTTTGACAACAGAGCGACGATGCCTTCCACCGAGGCGCCGAATACCTTCCGGATGCCGATCTCTTTGGTGCGTTGCTGCGCTGCAAAAGCGGCCAACCCCCAGAGCCCAAGGCAGGAAATGAACATGGCCAGCCCGGCAAAAACCCGGAATAATTGAAAGAGCCGTTCTTCCGCCTTATAGAAGGTATCGATGGTTTGATCCAGAAATTTGAACTCAAAAACGCCCTGCGGGAAACTTTTTTCCCACGCGGTTTCTATTGCCCTCAGGGTGGCCGGCATATCGCTGCCGCCTTCGATCCGGATGCTCACCCTGTCGTAAAAATTGTTGTACTGGGTAATGAGCAGGGGGTTGACCTCCTCATGCAGGGAATTTGTATTAAAATCTTTGATCACCCCCGTGATCTCCGCATTCCAGCCCATCATGCCGATCCAGAACCGTTTGCCCAGCGACGCTTCCGGCGACTCGAAGCCCAGCGTCCTGACCAGTTTTTCATTGACCACACATTTGGGGAACCGCTGGTCTTCCGGCAGGGATTCCGATACGGCGTGGGTATCCGCAGGCTCATAAAACCGGCCAGCTACCAGTTCCAGGCCATACAACCGGCAATACTGTTCGTCGGCATAAATGGTGTTTACCGGTTGCCTGTCGGGGTCGTCGCGGCCCTTGAGGCTCATCCGGGTGCCCCAATGGCCTTCGCCGCTGGGCGGACTGGTGGAAAAGGCAACGCCTTTTACCTGGGGGATGGCGGCCAGCCCGGCTGCGAGAACAGGCAGTTTTTTATTTTCCGGCGCCTGCACGATCACCGTATTATCTTTTTCAAAACCCAGGTTTTTGCTTCGCAGGTAGTTCATCTGTTTGCCAATGAGGATCAGGGCGATCAGCAAGCCGACGGAAATGGTGAATTGCGCTACGACCAGTACCTTGCGAAGACCGGCAGAACCTTTGTCTCCGGCGATCGTAACGCCCGTTTTCAGGGTGGAAGCTGGTTGGAACCTTGATATGATCCAGGCTGGGTACAGGCCGGCCAGCAAACCGGTAAAAAACACCCCTGTCAACAACGCGCCGATCAACCCCAGGGAATCGGCCAATTCAAAGATGATTTTTTTGTCCAGCAGGTTGTTGATAGAAGGAAGGGCATATTGTGCGACCATTACAGCCAACACGCCTGAACCCAAGGCCAACAACCACGCTTCTCCCATAAATTGCCCGATCAGTTGCCACCGCCCGGCGCCAACCGATTTCCGGACCCCGACTTCCTTCGCACGGGTCAGGGCCTGCGCCGTTGAAAGATTGACAAAATTGATGCAGGCCAGGGCTAATACCACGAGACCGACACATCCGAAAAACCAAAGCCATGCAGGATTGACCGCTTTAACCCAGGCGCCCCCATCTCCGTATTGGGTGTTGAGGTGAATATCGGAAAGCGGTTGCAATTCCAGGTCTGCCCGGAAACCGGACCCCGCCCCGCTTTCCTTGTTGACGGTCCGGTCATAGATGGCTTTTAGCCTGGAAGCGAGGCTTTTGGGGTCGAGCCCTTCCGGCAACACCACAAAAGTGGACCCCCCCGTAACAAACCCCAACTGCGTGTTGCTGGTCTGAATATATTTTTCATCCGTTGAAAGCGAGAGCAACACCTGGGCCGGCAGATGGGTATTGCCGGGCAGGTCTCGGATGACACCGGCCACGGTGACGGTGTAATCCGTGTTGTATTTAAAGGTTTTTCCCAGGGGGTCTTCCCGCCCGAAAAATTTCTCTGCCGTGGATTGGGTCAGCAAGGCCTGATAGGGCTGGCGCAATGCCTCATGCCCGTTGCCGGACAACACCTCGACATCAAAAACTTCGAGGAACTCAGGATCGGTGAACATTACAAATTCCTGCTTGAACCTTTTGTGGGGGTTGATTTCGATGATGGGCGCCGGCGGTGGATGATGGACCCGGGTTATGTGCTCAAATTCCGGGAAATCAGTCCGAAGATACTCCGCCAGGGGAAAAGGTGTGGAATAATAAGGCTCCTTTTTTCCGAAATCCGACCAGATCTGGTTTACACGGTAAGTCCGTTCCGCCTTGGCATGGTATTTATCAAAACTGAGTTCGTGTCGCAGGAACAAACCGATCAGCAGGCACACGCCCATGCCCAGGGTGAGCCCGGCAATATGCAGGGATGTGGTCAGTTTTTGGCGGCCCAGGCGGCGAAAGGCCAGGCGGAGGTGGTTGTTCAACATGTTTTTTGTTAAATTTTGAGCTGTTTGATTTTATAAGGCATGCCATCAAATGAAAATCCCGCATCCTCTGCGCTTCGGATTTCAGCGTAAGTCGGAAAAACATCCCATCGGACGGGCGTTTGGGTATTCTCGCCAAATACATTCCCTTTGGGCAGGCACAAGAGCAGTCCGTTTTCGTCGCCGACCGCCCAGGGATCCCTGACGGACAGGGGGTAGCCGCGCAGGCCGGTCTGTTCGATTACCCAACCGGCTGTTTTTTGTTGCTGCTCTACGATAAATCCGATCTCGCTGATATTGATCAGGCTGTTAATAGAAAAAGGCGTCCGGGTCGCGTTGTCCAGGTCGTGCCTTGCAATAAATTCGACGACATTAAAAGCCGGGTCGAAAAAGAAAAGCGAATGCGCGTTCCAACCGGAAAAATGGCGCACGTCGTCCGGTAGCCGGGGGTCCTTCAGATGGTTCGGGGTGGGTACCAGCGGGGTTTTTTCAAGCAGCCATTCCCTTGCCTGCAAAACTTGGTTTTCTGGAATATTAAAAGCGAAATGATAGAAGGGTGCTTTGCCTGTCATATCGGAGTTTGAAAACTGAAAAACGGAATTGCCGGCCCGGAAAACGATTTCAGCGGCAGTTTCAGAAACCAGAGAAAACCCAAGCAATCCCTGGTAATACGCCTTCATTTCGGCAAGCGGTACGGCGGTTTGCAAACCGATCTTGTGAATCAGGGTTTTGCCTGATGCTGGTTTCCGGCCTGGCGCAGAGGCAAAACCGCAACAGGGATGCAGCGCCGCCAGCAGGGCGGCGGCAGCCGCGGATTGGATGAATTCTCGCCGGTTGGTCATATTTTTATTCGTTTTTCAAAGATTTCACCGGGTTGGCCAGCGCGGCCTTTATACTTTGGAAACCAACCGTAAAAAATGCGATGAGGATGGCCGCCAATCCCGCCCCTACAAACATCCACCACTGCATATCGATCCGGTAAGCGAACCCGGCCAGCCATTTGTTCATGGCATAATACGCCAGGGGAGAAGCGATCACGATCGCGACAACAACCAATTTGAGAAAATCACTGGACAACAGCCCCGTAATGCTGCCTACGGAGGCGCCCAGGACTTTCCGGATGCCGATCTCCCGGGTTCTTCGTTCTGCCGTAAAGGATGCTAATCCAAACAAACCCAGACAGGCGATCAATACAGCAATGAACATGAAATAGACGATGATCCGGGCCGTTCGTTGTTCTTTTTCGTAGTTTTTCTGGAAGTCCTTGTCCAGAAACGAGTAGGCAAACGGCGTATCAGGGTTGATTTTTTTCCAGGCGGTTTCAATATCCGCCAGAATCCCGGAGTAATTGTCCGACCTGACATTGGCAATGAAATAACTGTGTTTATTGCCTAAAGAAGTCACAAAAGCAAAGGGCGTTATTGAGTTGTGCAGGCTTTGGAAATTGAAATCTTTCACTATGCCGACAATTTCCATCGTATAACGCACATTTCGCCACTCATAATAAATCTTTTTGCCAACTGCGGTTTTCGCCTCATAGCCCAATTGCCGGACCGCAACTTCATTGAGGATAATGCCGCTTGAATCGGATTTGAATTGATCAGAGAAGGCCCGGCCATACAATAACTCAAAACCAAGGGTCTCTATAAAATTGTTCTCCACGGTAGCGTGGTGGATATCCACCGCTTCATTAACCGACTTCCCTTCTGCATAAAACAGCAAATCCTCCACACTGGGTATCCCCGGATAGGTCGATCCGCTGGTTACGGAAACGACCTCCGGATGTTGGGTCATTTCATTTTTCAAGGGCAAATAATTCTCCGCCGCCTTGTTGCTTTGCAAGGGTATAACGATTTGCTGGTTTTTGTTAAACCCTAAAGGCTGGTTTTGAACAAAATCCAATTGACGCCAGATGACAAGCGCCCCAAAAATCAAAGCAACCGAGATCGTAAACTGAAAAACGACAAGGCCTTTGCGGATCGCGGCAGCCGAAAAATGATTGATCAACTTGCCTTTCAGCACCGTTATCGGTTTGAAGGATGACAAATAAAATGCAGGATAAAGGCCCGACAATAAACCGGTAAATAACGCCAGCCCCGCAATCCACCCTACCATTTCCGGGTGTTGGGCAATTACCAGGTTTTTCTGGGTCAGGGTATTAAAACCCGGTAAAATCAATTGAATGAGCGCCGCAGCCAGCAAAAGCGCCATCCCGCTCATCATCATGGATTCCCCCAGAAACTGCCGGATCAGCGAGGATTGGAGGGCCCCCATTACTTTTCGCACCCCAACTTCCCTGGCCCGTTTTTCGGAACGCGCCGTCGAAAGGTTCATGAAATTAATGCAGGCAATCAACAGCAAAAATGCAGCGATCGAACCAAAAATATACAGATAGGCGAGGTTTCCATTCGGCGAAATTTCATTGCCCAGATCAGACTTAAGGTAAATGTCCGCAAGGGGCTGTGTAAACAAGCTCTTGGGAATACCCATTGCTTTCAAATCGGCCGAGGCGCGGCGATCCATAAAATCCGGCAATTTTTTTTCCAATGCTTGAATATCAGTCCCTTCCCGCAACTTGATATAGGTGTGAAAAATATTATTGGTCGCCCAATTGTTCTGCTCATTCACCCATTCACCCACATCGCCGTTTTTCATGGAGAGGAAAAAATGAGCGTCGATATGGGATTTTGTTTCCGTATCCTCAAACACGCCTTTAATCGTATAATTAAAATCTCCGAAGGGTAACCCGATGGTGATCACCCGGTCCAGCGGGTTTTCGTCGCCGTACATTTTACCGGCCAACGTGGAGGAAAGCACCAGCGTATTGGGTTGGCTCAACGCCGTTTGGGCGTCGCCGTACAAAAAATCGTACGTGAATATTCGAAAGAACGTCGAATCAACATAATACCCGTTTGACTCAAAAAACTGTTTTTTCTCCTGGTTCTGTTCGTACTTCAACAACATTTTTTCGAGGTTCGGAAACTTCAGCAAACGGCATGCCTCCGCCACTTCCGGAAAATCGGATTTTAACCCCTGAGCAAACGGAGCGCCGGTGGCTGCCCAGGTAGCCTCCGGTACGCGGGTAGCCACCCGGAAGATCCGGTCAACATCGCGGTGATGCCGGTCATAACTCATTTCATCAAAAACGTACAACAGGATCAGCATGCAGGTTGCCAGCCCCACGGCCAATCCGGTCATATTGATCAGCGAAAAAGTTTTATTGTTTCGCCAATTGCGGAAAGCGATCTTGATGAAATTTCCAAACATGTTTGTATGATTTTAGAAAAGTCCCTTACTGCGGTGTTCCTGCGCCGGGCCGATCTTATTTTTCCAGAACGTTTGCGCTGCCTGTTCCTGAAGCGACATGGATTTCTATACCGGAAGTACCAAATTTTTTGGTTTTTCGGATCATCCTGTTGCGTGTTTGGCCTTCCGATTCTTCTTTATCAAAACTGAACGGAGCGGAAATTTTTCCGCCTTCTGTGCCGCATTCCATCACGAGTATACCGTCGAAAGGGTGTCCGTTATAATTCAGTTCGGAAGCGCCGGTTCCGGAATTGACCCCGAGATCCGCCTTGACCGGCCCGCCCAAACTCAGGGAGACGTGACCGGTACCAGAATTGAAACTGGATTGGCCGGTAACCGACACCTTTTCCGCACGAATATTGCCTGTGCCGGAATTGGCGGAAATCGCCCCGCTTACCTGGCTGATGACCAGGTTGCCCGTGCCGGAATTCAGTTGAAAACTGCCTTCGGAATCCTGTATTTCAATGTCTCCGGTTCCGTTGTTCAGGCGAATTTTACCACCAACTCCGGCGAGTCTGACCCGCCCGGCGCCGATATTGCCTTCCAGTTCTGCGGAAAAATCTTTCAGATCAGCCTCTCCGGCCCCAATATTCATCCATAAATCGGTGTTTTCAGGAAGATTCAGCGTCCAGTTGCTTTTTTCCTTGTTGCTGCGGGCCGACGATTTTTCCTTGATCGTGAGTTTGCCGCCCTTGGTTCCCATTTCCAGGGTGACGTTTTCTTCATCGTAGCTGCCGGTTACTTCTACTGCCCCCGAGGCGCTTTTTCCAACTTTCAGGTCGCCGTAGGCAATGTTGATCCAGATATCTTTAATGTCCTTGTAATCTTGCCGGACATGGGCGGTTTGCCCTGAAACGGCAGAAAACGCAAAGAAAAAAAGAACGGAAAAAAGGATGGAAGGATAAACTGATGAAGTTTTCATAATGAAATGTTTTTGATATATTTAACGATCATTATTCTTCTCTTAATACATCCGACAATTGCACGGTGGTCATCTGGTAAGTCTGCCGCCCAACCGCGATTGCCCCAGTGACGAGAACGATTATATTGGCCAGCACAAACGGCATGACCCCCAGTTCCAGCTCGCCGGTGTATTGTTCAAAATTGCGAAAGACCAGCTGTATGCCGATAAAGCTGACCCCAGATGCAATACTGCCCGATATAAGCAGCATGAGCAGAAAATTTTTGTTGACCAGCAGGATGATCTGGGATACCGACGCCCCCAACACTTTCCGGACGCCCATTTCTTTTACGTTCCGGGTATAATGCTGCGCCGCCAACCCGTACAATCCCATACAAGCGATCAGGAGCGCCAGCCCTGCCAGGTAGCCGATACTTTTTGCAACATTGGTATAGCTCCTGTTAAATCCTTCGAATACATCGCTTTGGAAAAAGTAATCGAACGGGGCGTCTTTGAAAAGCCGGCTCCAACTGCTTTGGATATCCGATGCTACTTTTTCACCTGTTTCGGGTTCGAACCGGGCAACTAAATAGCCATAATCGTTTTCCGCAGAAGGAAGAAATACGATCGGCTGTTTGGCGCCCGATCCAAAAAATTTGAAATCTTTGACTACCCCCGCCACCAGATACGGTTTACCCCCAACCCGGAGGGTTTGCCCGACGGGATCGCTCCAGCCTTGCCCGGCAACGAAAGTTTCATTGACCACCGCTGCGTCACTGGTCTCCCCGTTGTCGAGGTTTTCATCAAAAAAACGGCCGGCCTTCAGGCCCAAGCCCAGTGCCTGGAAATAACCCGGCCCGACATCGTATCTGACAACTTCTTGTTTTTTATCCGCGATCAAGGCTGTTTCCCGGCTTTGAAAATGCCCGATATGGTGAAACGCCCCCGCGACTCCGGTTATATGGGGGCTTTTGAGGGCTTCGTCGCGCAATAACCCGTAACGCCCGTTTTCGTTTAATGGCACAACCAAGGTGTTACCGGGGTTATAGCCCCAGTCCATATTTGCCCATTGCGATCCGGTAAACGCCAATACCACTGTGACAATCACGGACATAAAAGCCAGTACAAATTGCAGGGTCAGAAATAACCGGGACAACACGTTTTTGCCGCCGAATTTCTGTTTCCCGCTGAAAATGACCGTCGGTTTGAACGAGGAGATATAAAATGCCGGATAAGCCCCCGACGCCAACCCCGTGAAAACCAGCAAACCCACCAGGAAAAACCACAGCCCTGAATTGTCTGAAAACGAAAGTGAAACTTGCATCACCATCGTATGATTGAACAACGGGACCAGCAAAAGATCCGTCAAGACCAAACCCAGCAACAAGGCCCCAAAACAAAGCACGAGGTTCTCCGTCAGGAACTGGGCGATCAATTGTTTTCTGCCGCCGCCCATCACTTTTCGGATGCCGATCTCCTTCAGGCGTTGGGTAATGGACCCCAGCGAAATATTGATGTAATTGAAACAGGACAAAGCCATCATCAGAAGGGCGATCAGGGAGAACACCAAGGCAAGGAGCGGCTGGGCAGCTTCCGCCGGCCGGTTGTATACCTGGTAAGCATCCGGAGCAGGATGCCGCAGATTGTCAAATAAAAATGATTTTACCGGATTGAGCGGATTGACCGCGTTGTACAACCCGACGTACCGGTCCATTCCGCGCTCCAGTGCCCGAATATCCTCCGGTTGGCGAACCTGTATAAAAACCCCGGTCGCGTGTTTTGTCCACAGGTTGGATCCATCCGCCGGAACTCCGTCCTGGATCCCTGCCAGGAAACTGAACAAAAACCCTGCGTTTTGAGGAAACGGACGGGCCACACCCTGAACGGTAAATTGCTTTTTTTGCTGATTTTGGTCCGTAACGGTGATCTGACGCCCCAACGGCATTTCCCGGCCGAAATATTTTTCAGCCATGGCTGAGCTCAAAATAACAGCGTCCGGATCAGCCAGCGCCCCGGGGTTTCCGATGGCCAGCGGGAAGGTGAACATTTGCAGGAACCCCGTATCGGCATAGGTGATCAGTTCTTCAAACAGGGTTCCGTTCATGGTCACGCTGATCCCCTGGTTTTCAACCCTGACCGCGCGCTCAACCTGGGGGAAATCGGCTTTCAGGGCCCGGGCAATCTGCTCCGGCGCATTTCCCCAGGTCTGGAGGGTTTGTTCGTTTTCCACCTGGTATTCCACCATGTAGATCCGGTCGCCGTTGACATGGAAGTTGTCCAGTGTCCAGTAGTTCTGCAAAAAAAGAAATACGGCGATCACGCAAGCCGTAGCGATCGACAATCCAAGTATATTGATCGCAGATACCAGTTTATTGGCCCGCAGATTGCGGTAAGCCAGGACCAGGTAGGTTCTGATCATTTATCTTTTTTTTAATTTTAATACAAAGTTTAGGCCGTCCGGTCATTCGCTGCGCAGGCTCCTGACCGGATCGGATACCGCGGCCCTGAACGCCTGAAGGCCCACCGTCAGGAAAGCGATCAGGATCGCCATCATTCCCGCTACGGCAAAAGCCCACCAGGGAATACTGACCCGGTAAGCGAAATCCGACAGCCACCGGTCCATAAGATACCACGCCACCGGGGCCGCGATAAATAGGGAGATTACCACCAACCGGAGAAAATCTTTCGACAACAAGCCCACTATTCCCGTCGCAGTGGCGCCCAGCACCTTGCGGATGCCGATTTCTTTGGTGCGGTTTGAAGCCGCCATGGCGGCCAGACCAAACAGCCCCAGGCAGGCAATGAAAAGCGACAGCGAGGAAAATATCACAAACAAAGTCTGCATTTTTCGCTCGTTGCCGTATTGCTCCGCCACCCTGGCGTCCACAAAGGCGTAATCGAGGGGGACTTCCGGCAGCCGTTTTTTCCATACGCTTTCCAGGTGGTAAATCGCCGTTTTGGCATTGTTCAGGTCGGTTTTGACCGATATCCTGCCGCCGCCCCGGGCAAAATGGATCACCAGCGCTTCGACCGGTTTGTGCAGGGTTTCAAAGTTAAAATCCTTGACGACGCCGACTACATATTTGGCGTCCTCGCCGGTTCCGAACCGTTTTCCGAGGGCATTTTCGGGTTTTTGCCAGCCGAACGTGCGCACGGCCGCCTCGTTGACCATGACCGCTTTGGCGGTATCCGTCGCGATGTCCGGCGAAAAAAATCTGCCCGCCGCCAGTTGCATGTCATAGGTATCGAAAAAATCGGGCTGTACGCTCAGGCGGTAGGCGCTGGTAGAGATTTCGTTGCCTTCGAGGTCTTCCGTAAAGGTCCAGCCGTTGCCCAGCCCGCCCACCAGGCTGCCGCCGTGCAGGGTGACCGATTCGATCGCCGGATTCGAAAGCAACTCGTTGCGCAAAGCAGCGTACCGCCGGCTCACTTCAGCCGCGCCCCAGGTACTGATCTCCACTACGGCTTTGGGGTTGTATCCCTGGTCCTTTTCCTGGATATACGCCATCTGCCGGCGGATGATCAGGATGCCTGCGATCAGCGCAATAGTGGCCGTAAACTGGAAAACGACCAGGGCCTTGCTCATCCAGTTGCCTTGAGCGCTGTTTTTGAAAAGGCCTTTTAAGGTCCTGGCCGGCTGGAACGCCGAAATGACCAGAGAAGGATAAAGCCCCGCCAGGCCGCCCAGCGCAAGGATAAAACCGGCAAACAGCAGGCCGTTCCGCAAGGTGGGTTCAAGCGAATAGGGTTGTTCGGCGAGCCTTGAAAAGGCAGGCAGCAAAATCTGGAAAATGCCCAGGCCGACCAGCGTGGCGAGGGCAACGGTGGCCACCGATTCGGTCAGGTATTGGGCCATCAACTGCCGCCGTTGCGCCCCCACTACTTTCCGCACGCCCGTTTCCCTGGCCCGGTTGACCATACCGGCGGTGGTCAGGTTGACGTAATTGATGCCTGCCAGCAGCAATACGATCAACCCTACGCTGCCAAAAACCCAAACCCTCGACAGGCTGCCGTTCGACGGCGTGTCGTACCGGAGGCTGGATTGCAGGTGCACGTCGCGGATGGGCTGGAGGTGGTAGGTGTAACTCATTTTGAACGAATCCTGCTCTGCGCCGGCATACCGGACGAACACCTCGTTCATATGTTTTTCGGCCTCCTTCCAGGCTGCGGCGTCGCGCAACCTGGCGTAGGTGTACATCCATCCGCCGAGCCATAGCTGGTCCACGTCAGGAATCCCCCAGTTGGCGGCGGCCTGTTGTTTGAGGTGGCTCATGGGGATTACTCCGGTAAACCGGATCTGGGAATTGGCCGGCGGGTCCACCGCCACGGCGCTTACCGTCAGGAGGCTGCTCCCGTCGTATGTCAGGGTTTTGCCGACCGGGTTTTCATTGCCGAACAGTTTTCTGGCCAGTTGTTCCGACAAAACGATGCTGCCCGGCTGGGCAAGCGCCCGGTCAGGATCGCCCGACACCAGCGGGAAGGTAAAAAAGCGGAAAAAGTTGGAATCCGCCACGATCAGGTCCTGCTCGAAAAAATGGCGGTCGCCCACGCTGATTTTTCCGCTTCCGTCGGTCCACCGGCAGGCCGCCTCCATTTCCGGCATCTCTCTGGGCAGGTTGGCGCCCAGGGCCGGCCCGCAGGGGGCTTGCGAAAAGGATTCGCTTTCGCTTTTGAACGTATTCGACAGCCGGAAGATCCGGTCGGCGTCCGTATGGAAATTGTCGTAGGTCAGTTCCCGCTCCACCCAGACGCCGATGAACAGGCAAACGGCGATCCCGACGGAAAGCCCCAGGATATTCAGGGCGCTGATGAATTTGTTTCGCGCGATATTGCGCAACGCCAGTTTGATATAGGTCCGGATCATCTTTTTGAATTGATTGATTAATAAATCAGGTTTCCCGTTCCGGTAACAGAAGGTTATTCCGACCTGAGGCTGTCCACCGGGTTCGCCATCGCCGCCCGGACGGTTTGGGAGCCAATCGTCAGAATACCCAATAGCAGGAGCAGGGAGACGCCCGGGAGGAGCGCCCATAAATCAAGGTCGATGTGAAAAGCAAAAGACTGCAGGAATTGGCTGCCTAAAAAATAACTGACCGGCAACCCGGCCAGAATGGCTGCCGCCATGACCCCGAGAAACCCTCCCGACAACAGCTTGCTGATATCCCACACGCCCGCTCCGACCACTTTCCGGATACCGACTTCCTTCGCCCTCGATTCGACGGTAAATATGGCCATGCCCAACAACCCGAGGCAGGCGATCGTGATGGCCAGAAAGGCGATGAACCCCATAATATAGGTTATATCGCGGTAGTCGGCGTAGGTTTCCTGGATCGTTTCGTCAAAAAAACGGGCCTCGAAAGAGAGCGATTCGTCTATCTTTTTCCATTCTTTTTCCAGGGCTGAAAGGGTAGCGGGAATATCCCCGCCGCTCAGCCGGATATTGAGGATATTCCATTGGTCGGGCTGGTACCGCAGCAACAAGGGTTCGATTTCGTAATCAAGGGGTTTAAAATGAAAATCCTTCAATACCCCCGTAATGGCCACCCGGGTACTATCCTCCAGCCAAATCGTTTTACCGACGGCTTCGCTGGGCGTGCCGAGGCCGAAACTTTCCACGAATTTTTCATTGACGATCACAAACCGCTCCTGCTGTTGGGCAGGGTCTTCGGGAAAGCGGTTGCCCGCCAGGAGGGTCAGCCCCAGGTTGTCCACGTAGTTATGGTCCACGCTGTAATCCCGCACGCCCAACGGGTCGTCGCCCTCGTTGACCCGGACGTCCGCCTTGCTGTCCCGAAAAGTGGCCATACTGTGCGAAATGGCGCTGACCCTTTCCACTCCCGGAACCTTGCTGACGGCCTGCGCCACCCGCTCGTAGGGCAGCGACTGCAATTGAAGGTTGAGGATATTTTCCCGGTCGAAGCCGTAATCTTTGGCCACCGCATACTCCGTTTGCCGGTAGAGAATGGTGACGATTGAAATGAACACCAGCGATAACCCGAATTGCAGGCCGAGCAGCGCCTTTCGCAGCCCGATCCGCCGGAAAAACCGGATATTTTCCAGTTTTTGAAGGATAACAATGGGTTTGAACCCCGATAAAAACCCGGCGGGCAAAGCCCCGGCGACCAGCCCGGCCGCAACAGCAAATAATCCGAACCAGGCATACAGGCGGCCGTCTTCCGCCAGGGTCAGATCGAAGGTGCTGATCATGCCGATTTGCCGGAAACCTGGCAGGATCGCCTGCAGGATCAGGTACCCCGCCGACAAGGCGATGAGGGCAAACAAAACGCTTTCGCTCAGAAACTGCGCAAAAACCTGCCGCCGCGAAGCGCCCATTACTTTCCGGACGCCCACTTCCCGTGCCCGGGTCAGCGCCCTTGCAATGGTCAGGTTGGTGTAGTTAAAACAGGCGAGCAACATCACCACCAGGCTCAGGCCGCCCAGAAACCACAACAGGATGGCGGGCATTCCACCGCCCATGCTGTTGGATAACATCGGGCCGGGTGTGATCTTTCCCAGGGGCTGGAAATCAAAGCGGTACCCTGCGTCGCGGCTCTCCAGTTCCAGGCCGGCGTACTTGTCTTTTGCAATGCCGGCCAACCCGTTTTCCAGGGCTTCGGGGTCGCCGCCTTTTTTCAGCAGAAAATAGTTGTAGGTGAAGTAGTAATTGTTCCAGTTGTCGAGCACCGGCGGTATCGCCCCCTGTTTTTCCATAACCGGCAGGGTGGACAGGGAGGCCAGGGCTTCAAACCGGATATGCGACTTGCCCCGGGGGGCAGCCAGTAGGCCGGTTACTTTAAAATCACCGGTTCCCGGGTAAGTCAGGGTTTTTCCTATGGGATCGGCATCACCGAACAGCCGCTTGGCCGTCTCCGGAGTGACAACGACGCTGAAGGGTTCTTTCAGGGCTTCCGCAGGATCGCCGGCTTGCAGCGGAAAACTGAAAATTTCAAAAAAAGACGGCTCGGTAAAAAAGCCTTCTACCGGCAACTGCTTCCCATCCACCTCAACCGTTCCGTTGAAAAGGTTTACCAGGCTGACCCCTTTTTCCACATCGGCGTACTGGTCTGCCAGGGTCTTTCCAACCGGGAACGGCGAGGAAGCGTAAGCCTCAACCCCGCCTCCTTTCCGGATCGCTTCCGTATTGATCCGGTAAATCCGGCCGGCGTCCCGGTGAAAATCGTCGAAACTGTTCATGTCCTTGATGAGCATGATCACCAGGAGGCAAACGGACATGCTGACGGCCAGGCCAAAAATATTAATAGAGGAAAAGGCTTTGTGTTTCCACATCAGCCGAAGGGCAATGAGCAGGTTGTTTTTGATCATAATACAGTCTGATGGTACCAATCAGATTGTGCCAATGATCGTGCCATTAAAACAACGTATTGATAATCAGATTTTTATTATTTATTTAATAGTTCGTGATTGTTCATAAATGGACAGGGATTGTCCGTTTATGAACAGCTCATTTAGCGGTCACTGCCCTACCCAAGCACCTGATTGTCGCCAAGGAAGGGCTGGCGGTACACCCGCTTCCCCGTCGCCTTGTACAGGGCATTCGCCAGCGCCCCGAAAACAGGTGGGAATGGCGGCTCGCCCATACCCGTTGGATTGATTTCGTTTTTCACAAAATGCACTTCGATCGCTTTGGGCGCCTCGCTCATACGGATCATCCGGTATTTGTCGAAATTGGTCTTTTCAGGCGCGCCGTCCCGGAAGGTCAGTTCACCAAAAAGGGCGTTGCCGATGCCGTCCGTTACAGCGCCTTCGGTCATATTAGCGGCGGCGTCGGGATTTACCACGATGCCACAGTCAATGGCGCTGGTCACTTTTTGCACGACGGGTTTGCCGTTTTCCATCGTCAAATCCAGTACATGCGCTGCATAGCTGGCATGGCAGAAATAGGCGGCGACGCCCCGGCTCACTCCGGCGGGCGGGTTCGCCCAACCCGATTTTTCACGAACCAGTTCCAGCACGCCGGCGTAACGGTCGGCCTCGTAGTCGTTCCTTTCTCCTACGGGGTTTTCTTTGGCCCGTTTCAATAATTCGAGGCGAAACTCGATGGGGTCTTTACCCATCTCTTCCGCCACTTCGTCGAGGAAGGACTGCTCGGCCCCGGCAATAAAGTTGGAACGGGGCGCCCGGAATGCGCCGATGGTGATATTGGAGTCAATGGTCCATTCCTCTGCGAGGTAATTGTCGATTGCACCTGCCGGGAAACGGTCGGCAAACAGCGGGCTTTCGGGCACGCCTCCCGCCTTCACGTGCAGGGCGATGAGTTGGTTATTTTCATCCAAAGCAGCACGGTAGGTAGCATGGTAGGCGGGCCGGTAAATGCCGTTGGTCATGTCGTCCTCACGGGTATAAACAAGCTTGACAGGGGCGTTCATTTTCTGGGAAATAAGCGCGGCCTCCACCAGATAGTGCGAGTAGGCCCGCCGCCCAAAACCGCCGCCCATCCGGGTCATTTCAATTTCAATATTTTCAACGGGAATACCCATGCGCGCAGCCAATGTCGGCTCGATGAAACCGGGGGCCTGCAACGGGCCGGCCACTTTCACTTTGTCGCCTTTCACGTCGGCAAAGAAGTTCATAGGCTCCATGCAATTGTGGGCCAGATGCGGGCAGGCGTAACTGCGTTCGATGACTTTTGCCGCTTTTTTGAAAGCTGCTTCCGGGTCGCCATCCCTGCGAACAATTTTCCCCGGTTTTGTGGCCAATTCTTCCAATTTAGCCCAGTGGTCGGTTGAGTTTTCCAACCCGGCGGGAACGTTGACCTTGCGTTTGCCCCCCCAGGAGGCTACGGTTTCGGAATAGGCTTCAAATGGGGCCCACTCCACTTTCAGGGTCTTTTTCGCCTGCATCACTTCCCAGGTGGAATGGCCAACGATGACTGCCAGTTCAGGGAAGGCGTTGGTGTCGAATCCGCCTTTTTCGAAGCCGTCGTTATACGTTTTGATGGTGAAAACGTCTTTGATGCCGGGCATCGACCGGGCTGCCGAGTCGTCTATTGATTTCAGTTTCAGGCCAAATGCGGGCGGGTGTACAATCATGGCGATGAGCATGCCGTCCACCCGGTAGTCCAGGCCGAACATGGGTTTGCCCGTTACAATTTTCGGGCCATCCACGTTCTTATTGGAGACGCCAATGATTTTGAAATCTTTTACGTCTTTCAGTTTCACCTCCTCCGGCACGGGGATTTTGGCGGCGGCGGAGGCCATTTCGCCGTAGCCAGCCTTTTTGCCGCTGTTTTTATGGAATAACACACCGGCTTCGGTAGTAATTTCATCCACGGGCGCCTGCCACGCCTGCGCTGCCGCCTCCCGCAGCATCTGCCGGGCGGAGGCGCCGGCGGTGCGGAGCGGCTCCCATTTCGACATGATGCCCCGGCTGCCCCCGGTAAACTGCATGGGGAACAAATCCGCGTTAAAAGGCGCTTGTTCCACAATTACATTCTTCCAGTCCGTGTCGAGTTCCTCCGCCACAATCATAGGCATGGAGGTCATAACGTTTTGCCCGAATTCCGGGTTGGGGGAGTAGATGGTGACGACGCCATTGTCGCCTATTTTGAGGTAGGCGTTGATGTTGAACCATTCTTTTGGCATAGCCAGCATTTCCTCTTTGGAGGAGAATTTGCACCCGGCGAGCCAACTGAAACCGAGCATCATGCCGCCGCCCGCGATTGCGGTGGATTTGAGAAAAGAACGGCGGTTGTAAGTGGTTTTGACGATGGTCATGTTGATAATTGTTGGATTGTTACGATTGATTGGATTGTTTGTCCGAAGGTCCGAAGGACTCCTTTGGAGACTCCTTTGGAGACTGGATTGTTGCCCGCATTGTGGTAACAACGGAACAGTCTATCCGTTAATTTTCGGAAATTACCCCGCAGCCGTTTTAATCGCCGCCTTAATGCGGGTGTAAGTACCGCACCGGCAGATATTCCCGTTCATTGCGCCTTCAATTTCGGCGTCGGAGGGGTGCGGATTTGCTTTCAGCAATGCGGCGGCGTTCATGATTTGCCCTGCCTGGCAATAACCGCACTGCGCCACGTCGTGCTCCAGCCAGGCCTTCTGCACGGGGTTGTCGCCATTTTCGGACAACCCTTCAATGGTGGTGACGGCCTGGTTGCCGACCTGCGAAACGGGCAGCATACAGGAGCGCATCGCCACATCGCCGAGGTGGATGGTGCAGGCGCCGCATTGGGCAATGCCGCAGCCGTACTTCGTACCGACAAGGTTGAGGTGGTCGCGCAACACCCAAAGGAGGGGTGTGGCGGGATCAACATCTACCTCCTGTTTTTTGCCATTGATATTCAGATTGAAAATTGCCATGATGATACAGTTTTGGCTATGTAATGAGTTAAGAACAAAGATAACTACTTATTTTGAGCGGAAATTATGGAAAACAAACGGATGGTTACGAAAATCAAACAGTCGGGCATATCGCCCCAAGTACTTGTATCCTATCGTATTGATAATCCTTTTCGCTTTTGGCTACCTTTGCCCCATGAACCCACTTATCCATCACTTCCAGGCTTACCTGCCGCTGACCGAAACCGAACAGGCGATGATAAGCGACCTGGCCGCCCAACGCACGGTTAAGCGTCGGCAGATGATTTTGCAGGAAGGCTTCGCCTGCAGGCACTATGCGTTTGTGGTGCGGGGCTGTTTCAGGATGTACGCCATGGATAACAAAGGTAAGGAACACAACGTACAGTTTGCCGCTGAAAACGACTGGATTGCCGACATCGGCAGCTTCCACTCAGGCAAGCCGAGCGGGTTTTTCATCGAAGCCATCGAGTCGTCGGAAATTATACAAATAGAGCGGCAAAACCTGTATTTTTTATACCTCAACATCCCTAAACTCGACCGTATTTTCAAAGTCATCATCGAAAACAAATTCGTTGAACTGCAAAACCGGGCGCTGCAAAACATCAGCTCCACCGCCCAGCAGCGCTACCTGCATTTTTTGGAACGATATCCTCATTTAGCGACCCGCCTGCCCAGCACGCAGATTGCCTCCTATCTCGGCATCACCCCGGAGTTTTTGAGCAAAATCAGAAAGGATTTATCCGGAAAATAAACTTTCGCTTAAACTATATTAAGGTTATTCCTTAAGGAAGTTCATTGGTTTTCCACTGTTCGAAGGTGCAATTTTGCATGGTCATTTTTCACAAAATAAAAATTCAGACAATGGAAAATCCCGTCAAATCAAAAGTAGCCATCATCGGGCTTGGCAATATCGGCCAGGTCGTGGCCGCTAATTTAGCCAAAAGCAACCGCCCTGTGATACTGGCAGGCAGAGACGTTATCAAAGCGAAAAACCTGTCGGAGAATTTGGGCCCGTTGACCCAACCTATGGAAATTGGCCATGCGATTAAAACAGCAGATATTATCATTATGGCGGTTTGGTTCGGCGCCATCAAAGCGTTGTTTTACCAACACGAAGCCCTCCTGCAAGGCAAAATCATCGTTGATCCCTCCAATCCAATTGCACCGAACGACAAGGGTGGGTTCGACAAAATCATCGGCGAAAATGAATCGGCAGGCCTGCACAATGCCGCATTGCTGCCCAAAGGCGCAAAACTTGCCAAAGCATTAGGCGCCCTGGGGGCTGCTTCCCTGGCAAATGCCGCCTGGCAAAAACCCGACGCTGCCGCACTGTTTTACGCCACCGACGACACGGACATTAATGGAGAAATTGAAGAACTTATCCGCGACGCCGGATTTGCGCCCTTGCGCATCGGCGGCATTGACCAGTCCATTCGCATCGAAGTTTTTGGCGACCTGCATGAGTTTGGGGGCCTCGGCAAAACGGTTACTGTATCCGAAGCGAAATCAAAATTTTAATTTACTCAGGAAATTTAATCGATTATGAAAAATTTAATTTTCGTTTTCTTGGCCATCGTTCCTTTATCCTTCTCCCATGCTCAAACGATAAGATTTGAGGGCAAGGAATTTGAAATTGCCAATGTCAAAGCTTCCATCGTTAAAATAGAAGGCAAAAAAGCTTTGAAGGTTGAACGGGATTTAGCGGCGATTCCTTTTGACATAAACAGATTGGTCGCCACCGTTGATGAACCGACTTTTGTCAAACTGAAAGATGTAAACCTTGAAAACGGAGTCATCGAGTTTAAAATGTTGAGCCGCATTCAGGATCCAATGCCTTTTCCGTTTTCACAAGGGTTTATTGGGCTTGCGTTCCGGGTGAAGGCAGACAATTCAGTGTTTGAATCCATTTACCTGCGCCCCAAGGTGGGAAGATCGGAGGAACAATTTGCGAGAAACCATACCGTTCAGTACTATGCTTATCCGGATTTCAAGTTTGAAAGGCTCCGGCAGCCGGAGTACAAAGGGCAGTACGAAACTTACGCCGACGTGGGCTTGAATGAATGGATAACGATGCGCATCGAAATAAAGGACAAAAAAGCGGCGCTGTACATTAACAACCAAAAGCACCCTTCCTTCATTGTCAGGGAAATGATGAGCGGCTCAAAATCCGGCGGCATCGGGCTTTGGGTGGACATCGGTACGGAGGGGTATTTCCGGGATTTGAAGGTGGTGGAAAAATGAAAACGACCTTCCATCCTTGTTGCTTTTTGAAATTTACGCGCACTTATGCGCATTTTTTTGTTTTTAGTGGCATTTATGCGTATTTTTTGCGTAAAAATATGCGCTATGCAAACCGTCCAACCTTTGGAAATCACACCGGAAATTCTCGAAAACCTGGTTAGAAACAGACATTTGAAACAAAATGGCGTCGGAAAAGACTCCTGGTATTCTTTGGGATAGTTTGATTATCTTAACTTTGCGAAATGGAAGCCCAAAACATCCGCACCGTTTCAACCTTCAACAGCGAACTCAGGCTAAAGGGGTTCAATGTCTTTGAAATTGAAGGCGACAGCAAGGTAATCCGCCTGTACAGCCGGAAAGATTTTTACAAAATCTGCGTGACCACCGGCAGGAGCGTCATCCACTATGCCGACCGGAGCTTTGAAATGAACGGCACGATTTTGTTTTTTGGCAACCCGCACATTCCTTATTCCTGGGAGACGCTTTCGAGGACTTATGTGGGCTACAGTTGCCTGTTTTCGGAGGATTTTTTACAACCCATCAACCGTTCGGAGAGCCTCTTGCAGTCGCCGTTTTTCAGGCTTGGCGGTACACCCATTTTGAACATCTCGGAAGCTCAGCGGGCATTTTTGTGCGGCATTTTCCAAAAAATGGTAGAAGAACAGCAGACAGATTACCCCTTCCGGGACGACCTGATGCGCAACTACATCCAACTTATTATCCACGAGGCATTGAAGATGCAACCCTCGGAAAACTATTCGCAGGACAAAAACGCAGCAGCCCGCATCACCAGGGTTTTCATTGAACTCCTGGAGCGGCAATTCCCCATCGAAAGCCCGGATCGCCCCCTGCAACTGCGGACGGCGCAAGATTATGCGAACAGCCTCTCGATACACGTGAACCACCTCAACCGTTCCCTGAAGGAAATCACGGGCAAGTCAACGATCACCCATATCAACGAGCGCATCATCAGCGAGGCGAAAGCCATACTTCAGCATACCGACTGGAACATTGCAGAGGTCGCCTATTCGCTCGGCTTCGAATACCCCACCTATTTCAACAACTTCATTAAAAGGATGACCGGGAGGAATCCGAAGGCCCTGCGGATACAGATCGTTTGAAATTCTTAAATTTTGGTTTGATATTCTTTAATTTTCTGTGAGCCGCCCTGAGCATCTTTGCAGATGCAAAAAAATAACCTGTTTCTGTTATTCCTTTTCACGGGCATTGCCTGCGCCGCTTTTGCGCAGCAAAGCGATAGTGCAAAAGTGGTCGCCCGCATATCCGGTAATGCAGGCGTCACCAACAATGGTATTTCCCTGATTCCCAGCTTCTCCCTGGAGCAGCCCGCCGCCATTTTTAATATGTCCCTGGAAAAGGGACGATTCAGCTTCGACCCGGAATTTACCTTTTCCATCGAGGAGGGCAGGCCCTGGTACCAGCTATTCTGGCTTCGGTACAAACTGGTGAACAAAGGCAAGTTCCGCCTGGGGACAGGCGCCCATCTGGGTTTGAATTTTGTACGCCTCGACCAACCGCCCGGCAGCGACCCCAAGCGGCTCATCGTCGTGGAGCGCTATCTGGTGGGCGAACTGGTTCCTACCTATTCCATCAGCAAAAATGTGAGCCTGGGCATGTACCTCATGATATCACGGGGATTTGACATCGGGGCCACGACGCCTTCCCAGTTTTTCACCTTGAACGCCAGTTTCACCCATCTCAAACTTTCAAAAAAGCTGTTTTTGAACGTCACACCGCAGGTTTATTACCTGGATTTGTTCGGGAATGGCGGGAATTATTACGCCACCTCGTCCTTCACCCTGGGCATGGCAGGCTCGCCGTTCACCCTGAATTCAGTCGTTAATAAAGTGATCAAAACGAATATTCCCGGCAGCAAAGACTTTATCTGGAACCTTACGCTGAACTATGGTTTGGGGAAACGGGCTATTGTGAGGCCGGTTCCGGCGGGTATGGTCAGCGGGAATTAAATGGATTGGGATTAAAAACAGGCGGCGGTGCTGACTTAGCGGGATTTGGCGGGTTTGGAACAGTAGTCAGGGTGCTTTTTTTTCTGAATCTGCCCTGACGCCTGCCTCCCCCAAAATGCTGACTTCGCCAACGCCTCAATGCAGCCCAAAAAAAGAAAAAATAAACCGTTCTTCCAGAAAATGTCACTTACCCATTCCTGAACCTCCCCGGGCTCGTCCCCACCAGCTTCTTGAAGAAATTATTGAAATGCGTCACCTCCGAAAAGCCCAGTGCGTAGGCGATTTCCGACACGTTCCACCGGCTATGTTTCAGCAGAATTTTGGCTTCCTGCACCACCCGTTCGGCGATGATTTTCGAGGTGGTCTTCCCGCTCGTCTCCTTCACCGCCCGGTTCAGGTGGTTGACATGGACGTTTAGCTGCTTCGCAAAACCGGAGGGTGAGCGCAATCCCACCCGCGGGTGGCTCTCCTCGATGGGGAACTGCCGTTCCAAAAGTTCCATGAACATGGTCGAGATGCGCTGGGAGGCATTGGCGGACTGTTTTTCAAGTTTGGTTGAAGGCTGCATCTTCATGGCAAAGTGCAACAGATCGAACACCAGGTTGCGCAGCACGTCATATTTGTGGACGTAATCTGAGCCGATTTCCGCTTCCATCCGCGCAAAGATGGTACGGACCTGTGCCGCCTGCTCGTCCGTCAGTTCGAAGACATGCTCCCCAACGGGTTGGAAGACCGAATACTGCCGGATGTCGCCGAATTGATGGAAGAAATGCTGGTTGAAAATGCAGTAAATGCCGGACTGAATCCTTTCGAGGTTAGTGCATTGGTATGGAATCTGGGGGTTGGAAAAGAACAGCGCCTGCTTCCCGACCGTGATGACTTTGTCGGCGTACAGCATATCAATGTTGCCAACCACCAGCATGATTTTATAGAAATCACGCCTCCTGTACGGGAGTGGGTTCGTTTTGCCCGGGTCAACGTGTTGATGATGAAACACGTTAAAATGTCCGATTTGACTGTGGATATCGGCGGGCAGCCAGTTGAATTTCCGGCGGTAGAATTCCTCTATGCTTTCGACTTGGTTCATGTTTGAAATTGTCTGGCTGAAAGGCGACCTCTGCAAATCTGACCCTATTTGAAAAATTAATCGCTGTGCTTAAAAGTTGACATCAAATATAATACAAAGAAAAGCCGAGCTTATTTATTGTTTTTAACCACTTTCAAAGCAATCTTTACGAAAATCAAACTGACGCTACTTTTCATTCTTAGAAACCCCGCATCATAACCCCCACCAAAGCCGCATTTTCCTCCGGCCTGCCGACCGTGATCCGCAAACACCCGTCGCAAAGCAGCACCCTGGAACGGTCGCGCACAATGATCCCTTCGTCGGCCAGACGCCGGTACATGGCCGCCGGCTCTTTCACCTTCACCAGCAGGAAGTTGGCGTCGGACGGATAAATTTTTTCCACCGCGGGACAACCCGGGAGAATTTCCTCCAGCCATTTCCGCTGTTCCACAATGGTTTCCAGCCGGGATTGCATCAGGGTCGGTTGAGACAAGGCTTCCAGCGCGGCTCTTTGGGTGAGCTCGTTGATATTGTACGGGGGCTTGACCTTGTTGAACAGGTTGACGACCTCTCCGCACCCAAAGGCCATGCCCAGCCGGATACCTGCCAAACCCCATGCTTTTGACAAGGTTTGCAAGACCACCAGGTTGGGGTGGTCCGGAATAAGGTCTGAAAATCCGGGGGTGGCTGAAAATTCAATATAGGCTTCATCAATCGCCACGATACCCGGGAAAGAATCAAGCAGTTCTTTTATGGCTGCCCGGTCCAGGTTATTGCCGGTCGGGTTATTCGGGCTGCACAGAAAAAGCAATTTGGTTCTTTCATCTGCGGCTCGCAGGATAGCCGGCACATCGGGTTGAAAATCCGGTAACAGCGGGACTTCCTTTACCTCCACGCCGGCGATATCGGCGCTCACGCGGTACATGCCATAGGTCGGCGGCGCAATCAGGATGCGGTCGCGGCCGGGTTCGCAAAAGATCCGGATCAGCAGATCAATCGCTTCGTCGCTTCCGTTGCCCAGAAAAATATGCTGCGGCGGAACGCCTTTCAACCCGGAGATCGCCTTTTTCAATTTCCACTGCAAGGGGTCAGGGTAGCGGTTCAGCCCCGTTTCGAAGGGGTTTTCATTGGCGTCGAGGAAGATCGAAGCTTCACCTGAGAACTCTCCTCTGGCCGAAGAATAGGGCTTCAGATCCAGGATATTGGGGCGAACCAGCCGGTTTAAACGCTCTTCGGTCCTGGCGGTTTCAACCCGTTGCGCGGGCGGGATTTCCCGAATATCCGGATGTTGCGCCATTTTTGCAAGCCGGATCTCTACCGCTCTTTTATGGGCTTCCAGTTCCTCGGCGGCTGACATGACCGATACCGCCGGGCCAATAGCTACAAGTCCCTGGCGGGTCAGGGATTGAAAAGTGATCTTTTTGACGAAGGAATCGACGGAAACGCCGCTGTACGCGCGGGCATATCCGTTGGTGGGTAGGGTATGGTTGGTCCCCGAAGCGTAATCCCCCACCGATTCAGGCGAAAAATGCCCGAGGAAAACCGACCCTGCATTCACGATTTTTTCGGCCATTTCTGCGGCATTGTCGCAAGCCAGGATAAGGTGTTCCGGCGCATATTCGTTGATCAGGTCAATAGCCGTTTCTTCATTTTCCAGAACAATGGCGGCGCTTTGTCCGAGGGCTGCAACTGCAATATTTTTACGGGGCAGGTCGTCGAGTTGTTTCGTCAGCGCTTCCCGGACCCGGCCGGCCAGTTCCGCTGACAGCGTAATCAAAATGACCTGGCTGTCCGTTCCGTGTTCGGCCTGCGACAACAGGTCGGCAGCTACAAAATCAGGGTCTGCATTTCCGGCTGCGTAGACCAATACCTCTGATGGACCCGCCGGCATATCAATCGCGGTTCCATGACGGTTCGCCAATTGTTTGGCGGCAGTGACGTACTGGTTGCCGGGGCCGAAGATCTTGTCAACCTGAGGAACGCTTTCCGTACCGTAAGCCATCGCAGCGATCGCCTGTGCGCCTCCGATCTTGAAAATCCGGGTGATCCCTGACAGATGAGCAGCGTATAAAATGGCAGGATGTACTTTCCCGTTTTTCCCGGGCGGGGTACAAAGGACGATCTCCTGGCAACCTGCAAGTTTTGCCGGGACCCCCAACATCAAAACGGTTGAAAACAACGGGGCGGTGCCTCCCGGAACATACAACCCCACCCGCGGGATGCCCACACTTTTGCGCCAGCATCTCACGCCGGGCATCGTTTCCACCACCGTTTTTTCTTCTCGCTGGCGGGTGTGGAATGCCTCGATGTTGCGGTGCGCAACGAGGATAGCTTTCTTCAATTCATCGCTGATCAAGGTCTCCGCTTCTGTTATCTCAGCAGGTTGAACTGCGTTATCCGGCAGGTCGACCCCGTCAAAACGGAGCGTGAAAGTACGCACAGCCTCGTCGCCCTGGTTTTTTACCGCATCCAGCACCGGTAATACCGATGATTCCAGCCGACCGGTATCCATCAGCGGCCTTTGCAGGATACGGCGCCATTCTGACCGGCCGGGATAACAAAACAATTTCATTTTGCAGGCAGATTTGGTTTATAAGATCATTTTTTCGATCGGCACGACCAGAATACCCTGGGCGCCGGTCTCTTTCAATTGCCCGATAATGTCCCAGAAACGATCCTCTGTGATCACGGTATGCACCGAACTCCAGCCTTCTGTTGCCAGCGGCATCACGGTCGGGCTTTTCATGCCGGGGAGGATCTGGATAATGCGTTCGAGGCTTTCATTCGGGGCATTCATCAGGAGGTATTTGTGATTGCGGGCTGCCAGGACCGACCGGATGCGGAAGATCAGGGTGTCAAAAATGGACCGCACTTCCGATTGCATACGCTTGGTGGCGACTATGCAGGCTTCGGATCGCAGGATAACTTCCTTCTCTTCCAGGCCGTTCTGAAAAAGTGTACTGCCCGTACTCACCAGATCGCAGATAGCGTCAGCGAGGCCGATATTGGGTGCGATCTCCACAGAACCGGAGATCTCATGGATATCTGCCCGGATTTGATGCCGATTGAGGAATGCTGCAAGCGAATTGGGGTAAGAAGTGGCAATCCTTTTGCCTTGCAGGAATTGCAGGTTTTTGTATTCCGCCCCTTTCGGAACGGCGATGGAAAGCCGGCAGCGGGAAAAACCCAGCGCCAGGATTTCTTCCACGTCTTTTTGTTTTTCTACCAGCGTATTTTGGCCGATGATCCCGATGTCTGCCACCCCGTCTTCTATGTATTGCGGAATATCGGAATTGCGAAGGAACAAAATATCTGCCGGGAAATTGCGCGCCTGCGCTTTAAGCTGGTCTTTGCCGTTGTCGATCCGGATGCCGCATTCCTTGAGCAGTTGAAGGGATTCCTCCTGGAGCCGGCCGGTTTTTTGTACTGCGATTCTGAGCCTGTTTTCCATTGTTTTTCAGATAAAATAAAAAGAGGCTTGCCGGCAAACGGCAAACCTCTTTTTGCGAATCAGTTTTGTGAACCTTAGCGCAAAGACGTCACCATTTGCTTGTGAAAGCAAAAAAGTGGTGACGATGATGATGCGCTAATACCATTGTTCTATTTTTGTGGTGTGGGGCGGAATTGAACCGCCGACACATGGATTTTCAGTCCATTGCTCTACCAACTGAGCTACCGCACCAGCCTTGCTTAAAAAGCGGGTCAAATGTACAAGTTTTTTTTGGGACGCACAACCCCCGATGAAAAAAAATAACTAGATTGCCCTGGTTTCGTGAGAAAATACTTGCTTGGACGTGGTTGTACGCCTGTTTACAAAATAAAAAATATGCCTCCCGCTCGGTTAATCGCCATACCTTTTGTTTTACTGGCCGCTGTACTGTTTTACCTGTCTATGGAAGTAAGTGACCGGTTCACGGTGTATCTGATGCCCGTGGCGGTTATCCTGGCCCTTGTTTTTGTGCTGAGCCCCCAGATCAACTGGTATTGGTACAAAAGAAATCCGCCCGACCTGCACAGATCGCTCAGGAAATTATTTGAATTGCGCCACCCGTATTATCAGCAACTGCCCGAATTATTGCGCCAAAGGTTTCGTCAGCGAACGGTCCTGATCATGACTGCTACGGATTTCATGCCCCAGGGTCTGGAAAAGGTACCTGAAGACGTCAAAGCCATCGCTGCATCCAATGCTGCGCTGCTTACCCTCAACCGGGAAGATTATCTTTTTACCCTGTTTGAACACGTGGTGATATATGGCCATCCATTTCCTTCACCGCAGTTTCCGGATACTTTGCACGCTTCTGAAACCTACGAAGAGGGTCAACACAGCACGCTGATCTTTTCGGTTCAGCACCTGGTGAAAGGTACGTTGCAGCCTTTCCAGTATTTTAATGTCGGGTTGTATGAGTATGTCAAGGCCTACAGGATCTGTTTTCCAGGCGTCGCATTTCCGGAAACAGGCGAAGAAATATGGCCGGCCCTGGAACGCATCAGCGGCTTTGGACGGGAAGCGCTGACCAGGTACATCAACCTGAACGACCTGGATACGCAAGCCGTTGCCGTAACGCACTTTTTTACCTTTCCGGAACGCTTTAAAACGCTTCTGCCCGAAACTTTTGAGGCGTTTAAAAAAATTTTCGGGTAAACGCTCCGGCATACGGCGTCATCCCGACCAAACACATGAAAATTGTACCGTCCGGGTATTCGTATTTGTCAACAATTCGATACCTGATGGGTTATAATTATTAAAAATTCAGATTTCCGGTTTTGGAGGGGATGCAAGTCCCGGCAAACCTGTTTTATAGGTCTTAACACCGGCTGATTGACGCCATACCAGACATATCATTCGGCGGTTTACCGCAGCTTCAAGGCAATCCCTCCGAATGCTTTCAGGGAAGTTGTGCGCTATTATGAAGAAAACGAATCGGCAATCAGCAGGCTCGACTTTGAAGAATATTTCGAAATGACCCTGATCTATACGGACGCCCTCTTCGAATGCGGCAAGTACCGCGAACACCTCGTCATGGCCGACCCGGTACTGGAAACAGTGATCCGGCAAAACATCTTCAAGGTCAATGGCCGGGATATTTTCCGGGAAACCCTTTTGCGCAAAGCGGCTTCGTTGTACCATACCTGCAATTACCACCAGGCTGAAAGTGTTTTAGGGGAGTTGATCCGGATCGATCCGAAGAATAAGGCCTGCCGGTTGTTGCTCAAACGGTGTTTCAGGAGGCTCTGGCCCACGCTGGTCAGCGCCACCCGGGCTGTTGCGGTGTTTCTGGTTCTCCTGCTCCTGCTGCTGACCGCGATCGAATTCCTTTTTGTGAAGCCGTTTTATCCTATGTTCCTCCCGATGGTGGCCGCTGCCAGAAATACCATGCTGATCGGAGGGGGGATCATTTTCTCGTTTGGCGAAATTTACCGGTATGTTCGCAGTGAACTCCTGGTTCGAAAAGCCGTTAACCTGGCTGTCCGCAAAAAAAACAGGCCTGTGGCGCCAAAGACATAGACCCATTTGTTTGTTGAAAATATTCGTGATTCCAATGAAATATATGCTTATGTTATTGACTTCGGTTTCCCTGGCTATGTCCGCCGCTTGCGACCCTTCTGTCGAATCCGCTGCACTACAGGTTGACGCAGGGGCGCTGGATTCCATCCGCTTCCTTGCCCTTGGAGACAGTTATACCATCGGACATGATGTGGAAACGGACGAACGGTTCCCCATGCAACTGGCAGCCCGGTTGCGGAACACCGGTATTTCGATCCATCCGCCAACCATTATTGCCCGCACCGGCTGGACCACCGGCGAGTTAAAAGAGGGAATTGAAAAAGCGGCTATTGCCGGCCAGTCTTACGATATCGTCACCCTTCTCATCGGGGTCAATAACCAATACAGGCATTATCCACTGGAAAGTTATAAAACGGAGTTTGCAGAACTGCTGCGGATGGCGGTTGATTTTGCCGGCGGGAAAAAAGAGCGTGTATTTGTGTTATCTATCCCGGATTACGGTGTTACACCTTTCGGCCAGGGCCGGCCAAACGCCGACGCCATCGGCCGTGAGATCGATGAGTTCAACGCTGCCAACAAGGCCATCACAATGGAGCATGGGGTGGCCTACATTGATATTACTCCGATCAGCCGGGAAGCGCCGTCCCATCCGGACCTGATCGCAGCAGACGGCTTGCACCCTTCCGGCGAAATGTATAAAAGGTGGGTGGATCTGTTGCTGCCCGTTGTGCTGGCAGCGGTTGAGTAGTGTCAGCCAACAGCCGCGAGCAGGGCACAACTTTTTTACGTTCAAAAATTAAACACCACCAAAGAGGAAGTTCCTTTCGCCGTTTTCACGGTCTGCGATTTTTCGCCCAGACGCGAACGCACAACAATGAGGTATTCCTCCGGTTCGAGATCGCGGAATACAGTTTGTCCGACCTCGCCCGTATTGCCGGAAGCCACCTCCGGAAGGGTCTCATTGTTTTGGCCCCCGGCGACAGATCTGTAAAGCATCACCTGGGCATTGGTTATGGCGCTGTGTTGAGAAACGCCGTCGGTGTTGCAGCCGCCTCCGCCCGTACCGGAGTAGTCGCCCCGGTCGCTCTGTTGCACGGAAACCACCACCGTAGCAAATGGCGAATCGTTTACCGGATTGACCCGGTCTGTGGAAGAGACGTTGATGTTTTCTTTTTGGCAGGAAAACAAACCCAGGCAAAGGAACAGGCAGAAGTAAATGCTCTTTTTCATAGGTGTCGTATTTTCGGTTGAGTATGCAATATAATTGTTTTTTGGATTACTTTCGTTGTGAAGGTGTGAATTCCTGATTTTTGACCACTAATAGTCAGTCAACAGTCTTCAGTTGGCAGTTGGCAGCCCGTAGTTCGGATACAGACGGAATGCCGCCATTTTACGGCCCAAAGACTGCAAACTGAAGACTGAGGACTGCAAACTTTCTTCCCCATCCCCGCTTTTCTGTATTTTTGCCCATCAAGGTCAGGATGCCTGATCATTAACATGTTGTAATTGCCATGAGAAAAACCATTTTACCCTTGTCAGGGCTCTGTCTTCTGGTTGTATTGCTGACCGTTTCCTGCAAAAAGGCTGCCGACCCATGGGCGGAATTTAAAGCCTGCGCAGCCAATACGTGCGTGCCGGAAGCGCTGGCCGTAAAAGATGCCTTTCTCGCTGACCCGAAGGCAATGCTCGCACAGTTTCAGGAAACTTATGCCAAAGGCGAAGACCACGTCATCGGCTGGCTCAATATCCTGCGCGACAGTGTGTTGTTCAGCAGCCGGGCCGGCGCCACGGAAGAGCGGTTTGCTCTGCAGCAAGCCATTGTCGAAGCCGCCAGGCCTTTTGCCAATGACCCGGTCCTGGGCGAAATGGCCAACTCCATCCTCGACGAGATTGAAACCCTGGCCATCATCTCCGAACAGGAAGATACGCCCCCGTCTTTGACCGGCACATTCAGTTATGAATTACCCAATAATGCCGGAAGCGGAGAACTGAAAGTGAACCAGTTGGATGATGCCAGCCTCCGCTTCAGCCTTTCTGTCACGGGCGGCCCGCCTGCGCACAATATGGGCATGATGGAAGGTAAAGCCACCATTCGGGACGGCAATGTGGCGGATATCATAACCAATGAATACGGGGGAACATGCCATCTGCAATTGGCCTTCAGCGGCAATCAGGTGGTGATCAAAACCCTTGAAGGAAACCCGCCTGTCTGTGGCTTCGGCAACAACGTGATCGCCGACGGCACATACAAACTGGTTGACGAACTCGACCCCTTCCGGGGAGAAGGCGGCGACCCATCCCCTGCAAATATTCAGGGTCGCTGGCAGTCCGCCTCTGACCCGCTTTCCGAACTGATGATCACCGGAGGCGATTATATCGAAATATACAATGGAAAGGAAATTTCAAAATTGGTCTACGCCTTCCATAATAAATGCCCTGAAGACTGCAATCCCGGCGCAGAAATCTCCTGCCTGAAAGTCATCGGTCAGGACTGGATCTGTTACGCCCTCGTAAAAGCCGACGGCAAAACGCTCGAACTCTCTATGATCGGCGGAACGGGTAACACGCTGACATACAGGAAGAAGAAGTAGAAGATTTCAATCTGGCAGTCTTTGCTTCGGTAAAGACGAAATGTCGCCATTTAACGGCGCAAAGACTGCCAAAACTCAGTACTGCAACCGGATCAAGGTACCGCTGTAATATCCTTCCCGGCCAGTTCGATCATCAACATCATTTCCGTTACCAGCCCATCTTCGCTGCCGCTGTACCCAACGCTCTTGAAGCGGATGTTCCCGGCCCGGTCGATGACAAATTTGGTCGGAATCCCTTCCACTTTGTACTTTTCAACCACCGAATTGTCATCGTCCATGATGACGTTGAAGGTGTACTGGTTACTTTTGATGAATTCGGAGACGTTTTTGAGTTTGTCCTTGCCGTTTTCCCAGGTATCCACAAAAAGGAAAACGACATCGTCCTGGTCTTTATGCTGGGTAACCGCCCGTTGCATGCCCGGGAAAGAAGCCTTGCAGGGGCCGCACCAGGTGGCCCAGAAGTCGAGCACCACCACTTTTCCGCGCAGGCTTTCGAGCGACACTTCCTGCCCTTCCAGGTTCCGAAGTACAAAGGCGGGCGCGGCCTCGTTGATCATTTTCTTTTTTAATTCCTCCAGCGATTTTTGCCTGGCCTTTTCTTCCAGCCCGGCCAGCGATTTGTCGGCGGCGGTTTCCAAGGTGTTTTGGGCGATGAAAATCCGTTTGTACTGGTTTTTCATGGCGCCTGTACCGTAACCTTCGCTGATCAGTTTGGCCAGCATGGTTTCTGCTTCAGCAGCTCCCTTTCCGGCTTCGAGGTAAACACAATACCGTTCGTTCATTTCCGGGCTTTCAAACTTGCTGTCTTCACAGGCGATCTGCTGGTATTTCAACGCGTCGTCGTTTTTGCCCAGGCGGTGCATCAGCAAGGCATAAGTGTCGGCGTACATGCCGTAAGAATTTTTCATATAACCCTTCCAGGTGTTGGCGGTATAATACGGCGGTTTGGATTTGGCCGGATCGGCGATCACCTCCTCCATCAGTCGCAGCGATTCATGCGACATATTGGCGGCCCGCTGCAACAGCGCCTTGTCCGGTGCAGCGCCTTCCTCCATCGGCCAGTCGCCCGATAAATTCCACGCCAATCCATTGAGCGCGCCGGCTTTGGTTACCGGTGATTTGACCATAGCGATGTACTTGTCGAACCCGGCATAATCCTCAGCGTTACCATACATATTGGCCAATACGGAAGCCATCCTTTCGCCGGAGGTTTCATCCGTGCCGCCGGCCTTTTTCCACCGGTCAAACAATTCGGCCTTTTGGGCAAGGTCCTTCGTTTCGTAAAACTGATTGAGCAGGTCATTGAGCGCCGTTTCCCCTTTCGGAAACTTCTTTTTGATCTGGTCGGCGGCAGTTTTCAGTTGGTCCGCATCCTCTGTTTTAAGCGTTTGGGCAAGACTTAGCGCCAGCATGAGGTCTTTTTCCGTGGCTTTTTTGTTTTTTCTCAATGCCTCGATTTTTGCCTTGGATTCATCGATGGCCGCCTGGTCGCTGAGCGACATGCCCAGCCCCGCATAATAGGGCGCCCAGAAAGGATCCCCTTTTATCGCCGGTTGCCGGGCAAATTCAGCTTTGAGCGATGAGGCGGCTTTGTCAAAATCGCCTTCAATGCCCATATACCGGTTCATGCGGCCGTACCCCAGGCTGATGCTGCCATGAGCTCCCTGAACCGGTGTCTGCCGGTCGGCCTGATACAACAGGACCGGCAGGTGCGCGATCGTTTCTTCTCCTTTATCTTTGGCCAGCAGGAAAAAGGCGACATCTTTATTGGAGGTATTGACGGTTCCGCTGACTTTCCCATTCTCAGCAGAAAAGTCAACATCACGGGCATCGAAATCCTTGCCGTTGATAAAAAAGGCTTGTACATTAGCATCGGCAGGCAGGTCAAAGGCCATAAACCGGATGGTTTCGCCTGGCTGCGGATGGTCGGATGACAGTTTAAGGGTCTGGCCGTTCAGCAAAGAAGTGATTACCATGCCGAACGCCAACAGAAAAAGGTGATTTTTTTTCATAATGAGCTGTTTTAAGCTTTCAAAGGTAAAAGATATTGGATAGAATACCGGCACAAAGCAGCCCAAATTGTGGTCATTTGTAGGATACTTTACGCCGATCATCTAAGAATTGCCGATTATTGTAACGAAACAATCGCTCCAAACGTTTTTTAAAAACCTTTTTTGTTAACATTGCCCTTTGAATCGAACCATTCATCATGACCTACGACAATTTCACCATTAAAGCCCAGGAAGCCATTTTAAAGGCGCAAAAACTGGCCGCAGGCCTCGACCAGCAGCAAGTTGACACCACCCACCTTGTCCGGGGCATCCTCGATATTGATGAAGATGTTTCCACTTTTATTCTCCAAAAAGAAAGCGTTGATGTCGGTGCGCTCAAACAAACCCTCGACGGCGCGATCCGGGAATACCCCCGGGTGGAAGGCGTAGACAAACAATTCCTCACCGCCGACGCCAACCGCGCACTGAGCCGCGCTAAAACCATGCTCAAGGATTTTGGCGACGAGTACATTTCCATCGAACTCATCCTTTTGGGTATCCTTCAGGGAACCGACCGCGCCGCCAAGATCCTCAAACAAGCCGGCGTAACGGACAAGGGCATGCGGGCTGCGATCACCGAATTGCGCAAAGGCAAAAAGGTGACAGAACAAAGCGCTGAAGACAGCTATAACTCCCTCAGCAAATTTGCCGTTAATCTGAATGAACGGGCGGAATCCGGCAAACTCGATCCGATTGTCGGAAGGGACGACGAAATCCGCCGGGTGCTGCATATCCTCTCCCGCCGGAAAAAGAACAACCCGATCCTCGTTGGCGAAGCCGGCGTCGGCAAAACTGCCATCGTGGAAGGCATCGCCTGGCGGATCATCCAGGGCGATGTGCCCGAAAACCTGCGTTCCAAAAAAATATTCATCCTGGATATTGCAGCCCTCGTTGCCGGCGCAAAATACAAAGGCGAATTCGAAGAACGCCTCAAAGCAGTGATCAAGGAAGTGACCGAGTCCAACGGAGAGATCATCCTGTTCATCGACGAGATCCACACCCTCATCGGTGCGGGCGGCGGCAGCGGCGCAATGGATGCCGCCAATATCCTCAAACCGGCCCTTGCCCGGGGCGAACTGCGCACCATCGGCGCCACAACCCTCGACGAATACCAGAAGTATTTCGAACAGGATAAAGCCCTTGTCCGCCGGTTCCAAACCGTCCTGATCGACGAACCCAGCGTGGAAGAAACCATTTCCATCCTGCGCGGCCTCCAGGAACGGTATGAGGTTTATCACAAAATTGATATCCTGGATGAAGGCCTGATTGCAGCGGCGGAACTTTCCCACCGGTACATCGCCGATCGTTTCCTGCCTGACAAAGCCATCGACCTGATCGACGAGGCTTCCGCCAAAATGCGACTGGAACTGGATTCCGTACCCGACGAAGTGGACGAATGGGACCGCAAAGTGCGCCAACTGGAAATCGAACGCGAGGCCATCAAACGGGAAAAAGACACCAAAAAACTGGCGATCATCAACGAACAGATCGCCAACGCCAAAGAAAAACGCGACTCCCTGCGCGCCGGATGGCAAAATGAAAAAGAGATCGTCGACCAGATCCAGAATATCAAAAAAGGGATCGAACAAATGGAGATCGAAGCTGCCAAGGCCGAACGCAACAGCGATTTCGAAACCGTGGCCAAGATCCGGTACGGCGAATTGCAGCAAATGCAAACGTCGCTCAAGGAAGCAGAACTGAAACTGGAAAAACTGCCCGATGAAAAAAGGTTTACCGCTGAAGCCGTCACGGCCAACGATATAGCCGAGGTGGTCGCCCGCTGGACCGGCATTCCCGTTGCCAAAATGCTGCAAAGCGAAAAAGATAAACTCCTCACCCTGGAAGCGGAGATCCACAAACGCCTGATTGGCCAGGATGAAGCCGTCCGGGCCGTTTCCGATGCCGTCCGCCGCAGCCGGGCCGGATTGCAGGACGCCGACCGCCCCATCGGCTCTTTCATCTTCCTGGGCCCTACAGGCGTAGGTAAAACGGAATTGGCCAAAGCCCTGGCCGAAGTCCTCTTCGACGACGAAAGGGCCATCACCCGAATCGACATGAGCGAATACCAGGAACGCCATACTACCAGCAGGCTGACCGGCGCACCTCCCGGGTATGTGGGTTATGAAGAAGGCGGACAACTGACGGAAGCAGTACGCAGAAGACCCTACTCCATTATCCTGCTCGACGAGATCGAAAAGGCCCACCCCGATACTTTCAATGTGCTCCTTCAGGTACTCGACGACGGCCGGCTGACCGATAACCGCGGCCGGGTCGCCAATTTCAAAAATACGATCATCATCATGACGTCCAATATGGGCTCAGAGATCATCCTCGAAAACTTCGAAGACCTCGAAGCTGTTGGCGACGACAAACGCGGGGAAATCCTGGAAACGACCAAGGAGGAGGTCTTTAAACAACTGAAAGAAAACCTGCGCCCGGAATTCCTCAACCGGATCGACGAACAGGTCATGTTCCTGCCCCTGACCCGCGCGGAAATCCACCAGATCCTGCGGCTGCTGATGCGCAAAACGGAAAAATTAATGGGCAGACAGGAGATCAGCATCCAGATCAGCGAAGCAGCCCTGGATCACCTCGCAGACCTGGGGTATGACCCGCAATTCGGCGCAAGACCCCTCAAAAGGGTGGTCCAGCGCGAACTGATCAACGAGCTTTCCAAACTGGTCATCGGTGGGCAATACCTTCCCGGCGATACGATTTATGTTGACGAACAAAAAGACGCCCTGACCTTCGGCAAAGAGCCTTTCAAAGGCGCGGTCGTATCCAAAAAGGATAAGGCGGAAGAGAAAGCCGAAGCCGAAAAAGCCAAAGAAATCGAAGAAGCTGAAAAACAACGCAAAGCCGCCGAAGAACGCCAGAAATTGCTGAAAGAACTGGAACAAGCTACCAAGGATGTAGAGGATGCCGTCAAGGATGTTTAAAGGAGGAGGAATCGAGGAATCGAGGAAGTGCGCGGCATGCCACAGGCCTGGAGGAATCAATCCAACCAATTGTTGATTTGTTGATGCGTTAATGCGAAGAATCCAAACAATCCAAACAATCAAATCAATCAAATCAATCCAAACAATCAAATCAATCAAAAAATGAGCTGGCTTTACATCGTAATCATAGGCGCCATCGCCGGTTGGCTGAGCGGACTGGTCATGAAAGGATCGGGTTTCGGTCTGTTGGGCAACATCGTTGTCGGGGTATTAGGCGCCATTGTCGGCGGCTGGTTGTTCAGTTTTCTGAAAATTAATGCTTACAGCCTGGGCGGGTCCATCTTGTCTGCCGTGGTTGGGTCCATTATCCTGATCTGGCTGAGCAAAAAACTCAAACTTTGATGCCGGACCCTGGACCGGGTTTCCAACCGGAAGAAGACCGCCTTCGCAGGTGGCGGCTCATCCTGGGCGCCAAAGCGGATGCAGGCGGTGAAATCGGCCTAGACGGGGTGCAAACCGGCATGGACCGGGTATTGGAGGCCCTTTACGATTCCGACCGCCGGGGTAACCTGGGCCCCAGTTCGCCGAGTGTCAACCGGTGGCTGGGCGATATCCGTACGTATTTCCCCACACCTGTTGTTCAGATGCTTCAGAAAGACGCTCTGGAACGCCTGGGTCTGGAGCGGATGTTGCTCGAACCCGAATTGTTGGAAAGCGTTTCCCCCGATGTACACCTGGCAGGCGCGCTGCTGAGCCTGGGGAAAATGTTGCCCGATAAAACCCGGGAAACCGCCCGGATGGTGATCCGGAAAGTAGTGGAGCAAATCGAATTGAGAATGCGTTTTCCGCTCGAGCAGGCCATTCGCGGCAGCCTCAACCGCGCAGTCCGGAATTTTAAGCCCAGGCCCCATGAGATCAACTGGTCGCAAACGGTCAAAGTCAACCTTCAATATTACCAATCCGACCTCAAAGTGATCATCCCCAATAAAGTCATCGGCTTCGGCCACAAGCGGAGGCAGATGAAACAGGTCATCCTGCTCATCGACCAAAGTGGCTCCATGGCCAGTTCGGCGGTATATGCCGGGGTGGCTGCCTGCGTCATGGCGTCCATCCGCAGCCTGCGCACCCATGTCGTGGCCTTCGACGTCAATGTGGCAGACCTGACCGAACGCCTTTCCGACCCCGTCGAACTGCTCTTCGGCATCCAATTGGGCGGAGGGACAGATATAGCAAGGGCTTTGCGGTACGGCGCCGGCCTGATCCAAAACCCCGCAGAAACCACTTTTCTGCTGATCAGCGACCTGTTTGAAGGCGGCAACGACAGGGAAATGATGAGCCAGGTCGCCAGGATCAAATCCTCAGGCGTCCATTTCATAACCCTGCTCGCACTCAACGACGAAGGCGCCCCTGCATTCGACCGGAATATCGCCGCCAAACTGGCTGCCCTGGGTATCCCCGCTTTTGCCTGTACGCCCGACCTTTTCCCGGGCCTGATGGGGGCCGCCCTGAACCACGAGCCGATCACGGACTGGATGGGGCAAAACGGGGTGAATGCAAAAAATTGAATGCGTTGAAACAAACCGTTTGCCGGCGTTTAAAAAACCTGACCGGCCTCCGTTTCCTGTCGGGGAATATTACCCCCTGATCTATGAATGGGATTTACAAAATACGTGGTTGGGTTTATCTACCTTTCCGGATTCCAGCGAAGGTTTCGAAGTGATCCGTTTCACGGATCTGACCCATGGGGAAGGCTTGCTTTTTTTACCAGATGCCGGCGGGAACCGGCTTTGTGAATCCCGGTATGCGTTTACCTGGAAACGAGACTTTGGTCAGGACGCCTACCCCATCCGCCAGGAGCTTTATCGTTACTTTACCCGTCAGGAAACCGATTGTTTAGCCGGATCGAATCGCGGCGCCAGTACAGAACTACTGGCCCGGCAGCTTGATTCTATCCGAATTGACTACCTGGAAAAATCGGACCCTGAAAAAAAGGAATTATCTGCCTTTTACCTGACCCGGAAATCAAGCCCGCAGTTCTATAACGCGGCAAAGTATGAAATAGCCGACTCGGCGCTATGGGATCGCCTGTTCCTTCCCGGCCAAAAGGGAAAGGCCCGCCAAGATGAGATCATGGCTGCGTTAGGAGAGTCCTGGCTCAACCATAAAAAGATCAATCGAGGCGAAAATATTTACGCCACCTGGTTCGAAATGAAACCGGGCAGTTCAAGGGTTAAACTTGGCATGATAGATCAGGTTTACGATGCAGGATGGGTAGAATTCCGCGACGGCCATTTTCAATTCAAACCCCGGGCCTGGGGAAAAGGAGAAAAACTGATGGATCTGGATGATCTTTATTTTTCAGACCGGAATGGAAGTCTCCGAAGAGGCAGGCTAACTTTCTACTTCGACTTGTCCAGAATACGGATAACAGTGGCTTCTCCTGATCTCTGACCCTTTCCGGCGAACGCCATGGCCAACCCGCATCTAACCCAACCCCAGGATCATCCGCGCCGTTTTCAGCAGGATCTTATCTTCGGGGGATACCGGTATATTTGAACTCGGTTCTTTTTCAGTTGTCGGGCCGGTTGCCTGAGGTTGCCGGGCCAAATCGAGCATTTGCCGCCGCTCGCCGGGTGAAAACCCTGAAAACGCGCGCCTTACGACCGGCAAGACATGTTGAAAGGCATCCGGGGAAATACCCGCCACCCATTCGTCGAGCAAAACCCAGAGGGGTGGGTGGTGGATCAGCACCAGGCCGCTGCCGTCCAGGAATCCTTCTATCCAGTTGGCCACAGTGAGCGCATCGCTCCGGCCCGAGGAAAGGGCCAGGCGCATCTGCCGGTTGGTTGCCGGAAGATCCCAGCACTGTTTGTCGAACAGGATCCGCGTCGTTTGTCCTGCGATCAGCGGAGCGCTTTGCGGGGCCAGCGCAACCTGTTCCAACGTGTGCAGCCACAGGGGCAGGTAGTGGTCATAGGCCTGTATGGAGAGCGACCGGTTGGCTGTCGCCAGGGCTTTTTGCCAGGTCCGGGCGGAGGATTCGTCCAGACCCGCCAGGGCGCCGGGTAGGCCGGCGCACAACCTCGGGATGATCTCGTTGACCAGTTCGGCCAATGCAGATACATCCGTTTTGCGGGCATCGCCATACCGGATAACCGCGATCAGCGGCGGCAGGGTTTCCAGCAACGTGAAGATGTCGTGCCCCAGGGCGCTGATATCCCTCATCCGCCGGATAACCGGCGCCAGGGCTTCCGGCAATCCGGCCCGGAGCGCGTCGGATGCCATGCCGGCCAGTTGGGTTAAATTGGCGGATTGCTCCGACAAATGAATCAACCGGGCGCCGGCCGCTTTTTCCAGCGTATTGCCCCAGATGCCGGCCTCGATGACGGCCAGTGCAAAATGCGGTTCCCAGGTCATTCGCCAGATCTCTTTGAAGCCGCCGAGCGTCGTTTCAGGGTTTTCTTCCAGTTTGCCCCAGCGGATCTCCAGGATGTTCAGGCGGTGCAACAGATGACTTTTTTCCAGATCAGCGGGTTCGCGCAGGTCGATGCCGCCCTTGGGGTTGGTGGCCGTTGCTTTGAGCCATTGTTCTTCATCGGCGCCCCAATATTTGCCCATACGGGCCGATTTGATGGCTTGCTCCAGGTCTTTTTGCAGGGGGACTTTCGCCAGTCCGCCCGGTACCGAGCCCACTTTTTCGCCGATCACCAATCTTTCGCGGATCAGGGCATAAGCCGGGTTTTCCCCGCGGCTGAATACACTGTGGGCGGCTTCTTCGAGCTCATCCAGCCCGGGGATGGCGAACATTCGAAGGGTCGCCAGGGTTTCGGCCAGGCGTGTCGCATCCTGGGTTTGCGCGGGGGAGGCATCAAACCCTTCTTTGCGCAGCAAACCCGCCACCCTCGACATCCAGCGGACCGTCGCTTCCCGGTTGTAACTGAACAGCAATTCGTACCAGGCCGGGGCTGTTATGCCCGCGCCGTAGCCGCTTTCGCGCGATAAATGGCGGTAACTCCAGGGGATCCAGGCCGCTTCGGATTTTCGCTTGGGCAAACCTTTTAAAACCGCGTTGTCAGCAGCGGCTTTCAGGGTAGCCGTTCCGGCAAGAACCGGGGCGTGCCAGGCGCCGCAAACCACCGCGATCCGCTGATAACCCTGTTTGAGCAGCTCCCGGATGGATTTCCGCATAAACGCCTCCCGGAGCAAGGTTTCCCGGGTTTCCGTCCGGACGGGGGCTTCCCTTAAAGCCGTCGCCATTTCCAGGATGGCTTGAAAAATGGCTTCTTCATTTGGCGCGCGCTCAAAGGTGGCGTCCCACCAGCGCTCGCTGTCGGTATACCCCACCAGACGGGCCATTTCGCCGAGCGGGTCGGCCTGGAGGGCGTTTTCTTCAGGGGTCAGATCAAGGACCAACTGGCTTTTCCGGTCGAGCGCAAACTGGATGCTCATTGGCAGGTCAATCGGATAAACAGGGATATTACAATCCGCCGCGTGCAACAAGGCCTGCCATTCCGGCGAAAATTCAGCGAACGGGTAATAGGAAGCCTGGTGCAGGTCGTCGGGGTTGTAAAACAGAATGGCGACAGGCGGTTCCGGCTTTTCTTTGGTAAGTGCTTTCAGCGAGTCGGCCGCATCGGCGGGCAATTCAACCGCCAGACAATCCGGGGCGAATGGCCGGAGAGCGCCAATCAGGCTGCGGGCTGAGCCGGGGCCGTGGTGGCGGATGCCAAAAACGCGGAGGTCGGGAGAGGGCAAATCGTGAATTTTTTTCCAAAGCTATGAAATATAGCCCTTTTGAAAAAAAGAATTGATCGTGCTGAACAGGCCGATATTTGCAGTCTGACCTTATGGGGCGCCAATCGCTATACCGGAACCTGGCCTTTCATCCCCAGGCAGCAGCAGTTTTACTTTTTATTTTTTATAGTAAAAAGTAAATAAAAATTTTACCTTTGTCTTTTGATAGTAAAAAGTAAAAATATGATCAAAGACAGGATAATAAAATTGCTCGCCGAAATGGGCGAATTATCCGTAAAGGAAATGACAGACCGCCTCGATGTCTCGAAACAGGCAATCCACATATCGTTGAATCAATTGCTGGAAAAGGGTGAAGTGGTGAAATTCGGGCGGACGCCCAAGACCATTTACCGGCTTGCGGGAAAAACAGCGAAGGCGCCCAAAGAGGTTCCGTCAGTACCAAAAGAAACAGAAGCGACACTAAGCGCCCATTTTATGCTGATCAACGAGACGGGGAAAATTATGGAGGGTCTGGAAGGTTTTACGGTGTGGTGCAAACAGCGAAACCTGCCGGTGCAGAAAACTGCGGAAGAATACGTGAAGACCTTGGAAAAATATCGCATTTACTATGACGAGCAAGGTATCATTGACGGCAAACCCAAGTTGTTGAACACGAAGGAGTACGAAGCGATATATCTGGACGAACTATATTATCTTGATTTTTATGCGATCGAAAGGTTTGGGAAAACGCGCCTTGGCACCCTCTTGCATTTTGCCAAACAGGGTCAAAACAAATTCTTGATGAAGATACTGGTCGGCACGCTTCGCCCAAAACTTGAGTTGCTGTTAAAAAAGGGCAATTTCGATGCGGTCGGGTTTGTTCCGCCCACGCTTCGTCGGGAGGTCCAACTCATGAAATATTTAGAAACACACTTGCCGATCAACCTCCCCAAGATCAAAATTCAAAAAATATCGGGCATTATTCCGGTGCCTCAAAAGTCGCTTGGCAAAATCGAGGAGAGGATAGCCAATGCTGAGAATTCCTTTGCCGTAAGTGAAACGGTCAAATATGGTAAAATACTGCTGATCGACGACGCAGTCGGTAGCGGGTCCACCCTCAACCAGATTGCAGGCAAAATCAAACAAAAAGGTATTGCCCGATCTGTGGCAGGTTTGGCGGTCGTGGGCAGTTTCAAAGGTTTTGACGTGATTACGGACGTTTGATTGATCCTTACACATTCAAATAATTGATCAGGGAGTCATACCGCTCCTTCAACGTATCAAAATAAACCTGTTCATTGAAAGAAGCTTTTACCTGGATGTTGAACCGCTCGAAAGTAGCGAGGATCGTACCGATCTGCATGCGGTTGATCTTGAGGGTGACGTCGATGCGGGTGGAGTCGCTGAAATTGGTGATGAAGCTGCTGAGGATGGCTGCGTTATCCGATTCGACGATCCGGGCGATGGTCGCCAGGGAATAATCGTGACGGCCCATTTCCAGCACGACAATGCTGCCGGGATCCTGGAAGGAACTGCTGGTGGCAAAATAACGGATAAGGTCTTCCAGGGTAACCAACCCGGCGTAGTTGCCGTCGGTATCCACCACGGGGATGATCGTGAGCTGGTAATCGGCCAGGAGGCGCATGACTTCGTAAACATGGTCGGTCAGCAGAACGCTGGCTGTTGGAAGGGAAAGGCTGTAAGAGCCCACAGGCTCTTCCACGTCTGCGTTCAGCACGTCTTCTTCCGACAACAGCCCGAGCAATTGTTCGTTGTTCACCACAGGCAGGTGGCGTACATAAAAATCATTCATCATGCCCAGCGCATCCTCGCCGGTGTCCGAAGTCCGGAGCGGTAGGATCGTGGTCGAAAGGAGCGTTTCTGCGGTCATTTTGCCATGAAATTATGGTGTTCAGCCCAGCAACTTGCGTTTTTGGGCGGAAAATTCTTCTTCGGTCAGCAGGCCTTTTTCCCGCAGCGAACCCAGTTTGTTCAATTGCTCGAGCAAATCCGGAGAGAGTTCCGGAGCGGTTGCAACCTTTGGAACGGGGTCTTTGGGAAGGTCCACAGGCGGCACCAGCCGGAAGCCGTTCTTTTCAAAATTTTCGAATTCCTTTTGGATTCTCAGGAAAGCGAGCGCATCGTGTTCCTTGATGCGTTTGGCGTCGTTGAAGCCGTGTACAACAGCGCGGTCCAGATGGAAAAAAGCCTTATCCGCGTTTTCTGTCAGGGAATAGGCACAGGCCAGGTTCCAGTGCAGGGCCACGTCTTTAGGGTCAAACTCAAGGGCTTTTTCAAAATCGTTGATAGCGCCGTCGTAATCAAAATCCTTAAATTTTTCGAGCCCGCTTTGGGTGAATGGATTCGGCTTTTTCGACGGCGGCGGTGTAGATCTCTGGCGTTGCTGACTGGGGGCCGGCAGCGCGCTTCTGCGGGGATCCCGGTGTTCGGGCCTGGTATTTCGCCGGGAATCGTACTGATCCCTTCGGTTGTATTGCTCCCTTGGGTAACTGGTCGGGTAGGCGATGCGGTTGTAACGGTAATCAAAATCATCCTTGTCCATTGCAAAAAAGGCGATGGCGTCGATCAGTCCGATAAACCAGGTAAACCAAAAAAAGAACAAATAAAGGATACCCAATCCGATCTGTCCAAGGTAGAAACGGTGAATGCCCAAGGCCCCGAAAAACAAAGCCAATATGCCCGCTACATTCTTGTCCTTCATTACGTAAGTTGCTTAAACTGCCAAATTTAGCGAACCTGCGGATTTTTTCAAGGAATAACCGATGAAAAGGCCTGAATTTAAGGCGAATGCATAAAATTTACCCATCCGGGCCGGATATTCCCTGCAATTTCTCTTTTCTGTGCCGCAAATTTCTGTAAGATCAACGTTAAAACAGGCCAAAGGGTTTCGTGTTTCAGGCGCCATGTAACTCCTGCGCGCTTTTATCAGCCTTCAGCGAAGCCTGCGGACGTTTCGCAGGCAGCAATTTGCAGGTGAGAATGGTGAAATCGTCGGTATAAGTCTGTTCGCCTTTGAATTTTTCGATCAGTTCCATCAGTTTACCGTTAAACTCTTTGGAAGAAAGGTGCGAGTGATCCAGGACAAATTCATTCAGGCTTTCTTCGCTGAAAAAATCGCCGTTCCGGTTTTTCAGGTCGATCAGGCCGTCGGTATACGCCAGGACGATGGCGTCTTCTTCCAATATGATCTGGCCGACTTCCACTTCCGGAAGCTGGACGAAAGACCCCAGAATGGTGCAACCTTTTTTCAGGAGTTGCAGTTGGCCGCCGGAAACAAATACAGGCGGATTATGCCCGGCGTTGATGTACCTGAGCCGGTGTTCGGATATATCGTATTCGGCGATAAAAAAGGTAAGGAATTTATCGCCCAGCGTGATCCGGTTGACACTGGCGTTCAGGTCATGGATGAACTCGATCAACCCGGTTCGTTTGTTGATCAGGGTATGGAAATTAGCCTGGAAATTGGCCATCAGCAAAGCAGCAGCCATGCCTTTGCCGGATATGTCGCCGATACAAAAAACAATCTTGTCGTCGTCAAATTCGATGAAGTCGAAATAATCGCCGCCCACGCCCAGTTGGGGCTTGTAAATGCTGTCGAATTCATAACATGCCTTGGCGGGCAGACGGCCGGGGATGAGCATGCGCTGCATCTCGCTGGCCAGTTCCATTTCCCGCTTGAGGCGTTCCTGCTCCAACTGGCGTTTGAATAAACGCTTGTTTTCAATGGCAACGGCGATGATATTGGTAATGGTGGTGATGAACTGGATCTTTCCGTACATGTCTTCCTGTTCGTTCATCCCTCCGATAAAAACATATGCAATGGGGTTGTCCTTGTGGCGGACGGGAATGACTACGTCAAATTGTTTGATGAGCGGGTGATCGCTGGAATCTATATTCTTGAGGTGATCGTATCGCTCCAGTTCGCGGGAAATATCCAGTTTCAGCAATTCTTCTTTGATACCGATGAAAGCGGTGCAGAGCCAGCGCTCTCCTTTTTTGACAAAAAGGCACATCCGTTTGATACCCAGCTCAAATTTCAGGAAGGATTGATACATTTCGAAAAGGCCATCCGCGGAGACATTGTGGTTGATGGCCTGGGTGATATTCAACAGGCGGTTGATCTGAAGTTGTTTCAGGTTTAGCTCCCGTTCAAGAGACTCGTAGCTGGACAATTGCTCTTTTATTTTGGTCAGATTGGACATGGGAATATGGTTACTATAAGTGGTCAGTGGTCAGTTGACAGTTGTCAGTTGTCTGACTACTCAGGACCAAATATAATAATTGTTTACAGAATTTCGCAAATTAGTTAAATTCTGCCGGGTGTTTTGCCAACAGGGTGATGATGGATGGGCGGGGAATCGGGGAAGTGCGTGCCGCGCAGAAGGCGCGGAGGAATTGAAGAATTGAGGAACTGAGGAATTGTCCATAGGAGTCTCCATAGGAGTCCTTCGGACCTTCGGACCTTTGGGGAGGAATTGAGGAATCGAAACATAATCGGACTGCCAACTGCAGACTGTAGACTGCCAACTGAAAAACGGGCGAACTGCCGGACTCAAAAAGGAATATCCTCCTCCTCATTCATCTTCGAGGGCCGGGTAATGACGCTCGGGTAAGAATCGAACGTATCGGCGGGCAGGTTGCCGAAGTCCGGATCGTCGAGATCGGAGAACCGCGCAAACTCGTCGGTAAACCGCAGGCGGATGGTTTTCAGGGCGCCGTGGCGGTGTTTGGCTACGATCACTTCGGCGACGCCTTTCAGGGATTGACCCTCTTCATCTTCCATGATCTGATAGTATTCAGGGCGGTAGATGAAGGCCACCATGTCGGCGTCTTGTTCAATTGAATTGTGGACGATGATGTCGTTGGCTACAAAATTATGAACGCCTGCGACAGTTGCGTCGTATACGTCCTGGAATCCCAATGGTGTGATTGAAACGATGTTATCCCATTGCGTTTCGTAAGCTTTTTCTTCAAAACATTCGACGAAATCCGCAAAGGTTGAGTGATTTTTCTGCGGATGAATGACGATTTCACTATCCCGAAAAGCGTATTTGGACAAATAAACCGATTCAAAATCAGGAATTACCCTTGCCGAAAATTGGCGTTCTTGTAATGGAAAAACACCAATTGAATCCCCAGGTTCAAGATTATCCAACCTTGTCCAGCCCTCCAGTTTGAGAAACGGATGGTTGGCGCTGGCCTTTATTTTCCGTCCTGTTCGGGTAGTCAGCTCAAACACTTCTTTTTTTCCCGAATAAAAAGCCTTAACCATCGTATGGCCCTTGATCTTATAGTTCGGGTCAACCGCAAAAACTTGAATGGGAACCTGTTCCTTTCGCTCCGCCAGGGATTGGATGGTCATTCTTTCCCCGGTTTCGGCGTTTTGCAAGAGCGTGTCGCCTGTCAGACACCCTGATTCTCGAAGGTCGGATAGCTGCGGCCGTTTGCTCCCCCCCCGGGTTTCCACAGCCCGGCTCAGCTGGGAAAGTGCGATCACGGGCACGTTCAGTTCTTTGGCCAGGTTTTTCAGGGAGCGAGAAATGGCGCTGACTTCCTGTTCGCGGTTGCCGCGCTGGTTGTCTCCGCCCCCGCTCATCAGTTGGAGGTAGTCGATGATGATCAGTTGGATATCGTATTGCATTTTGAGGCGGCGGCACTTGGCGCGCAGCTCAAAAATATTGATCCCCGGCGTATCGTCGATATAGACGGGGGCCTCGCCGATCCGTTCGATTGCCGTATGGAGTTGCTGCCATTCGTATTCTTCCAGTTGGCCATTGCGCATTTTGCTGCCCGGGATCTCGGCCTCCATGGCGATCAGGCGCTGGGCCAACTGCAGACTCGACATTTCCAGCGAAAAGATGGCGACGCCTTTGCGGAATTCCGCGGAGGTATTCCGGGCCAATGACAGCACCAGGGCGGTTTTACCCATACCCGGGCGGGCAGCCAGAATGATGAGGTCGGAGCGCTGGAGGCCCGACGTGAGCCGGTCAAGCTCGGTAAAGCCGGTGGGAATACCGGTCAGGCCATCCTTTTTATTTTTGAGTTCTTCTATTTGTTTGAGCGCTTTGCCCGCCAGCGAACTGATGGTATCGAAGCTTCGGCTCATATTTTGTTCGGCGATGGAAAAGAGGCCTTGTTCCGCTTCGTCCAGCAGTTCGAATACATCGGTTGTGTCTTCAAAGGAGTCCCGGACAATCTTGGTGGAAGTCCGGATCAGTTCCCGCTGGATAAATTTCTGGGAAATGATCCGGGCGTGGTATTCCAGGTTGGCTGCCGAAGCGACTTTCATAGTGAGGTTTGCCAGGTAAGCCGGGCCGCCGACGGCTTCCAGTTCGCCCATTTTCCGGAGCTCTTCCATGACGGTGAGGGCGTCGACGGGGTTGGAGCGTTCGAACAGGCGCAACATCGCCCGGAAGATCTGCTGGTGTTCATCCCGGTAAAAGGATTCGGCGCGGAGGATGTCGAGTACAACCGACAGGGCGTCCTTATCGAGCATAATGGCGCCGAGTACCACCTCTTCCAAAGGCACTGCCTGGGGCAATACCCGCCCGAAGAAAAAACTGGATAGGTCTTCCCCTTGTTTTTTGCCCCGCCCGCTGTGAATACCACCGGGCGCGGAAGTTTTTACCGGTTTGTTGCCTTCTGCCATACGATCCTCGTCCGCTTTGTCCAAAATTACGGGTTCCCGGCGAATTGCCGCCGGAATTTATCCCGGAACCGAAAGAGACTATGTGGAAAACTACGATAAGTTAGTGGAAAACCCCGAAGTTTTCCACATTCCCCGCCATGTTTTTTTCTTTCGCGGGAAAATTCTTATGAAATATTAATTTTATCTAATGCGTATTGCTGAGTATAAACGTGAATTACAAATATGAGCCGGAATGGCCTTTGGAGGGGACACGTTTTTTCCGGGTGTTGAAAAATTGGATTTTGCCAAATTGATTGGATTCGCCGGCGTGTGGAAAATTTTTCTTGACAACTTGTCAGGAAAGCAATATCTTTGTTAAAAAAAATGAAAACGTACACCGTCGGCGATCTGAAGGCCCATTTTTCAGAGATCCTCGGGCGGGTCCGCGCCGGAGAAGAGATCGCCATAGCATTTGGCAAGAAAAAGGAGATCGTAGCTTTTCTGGTACCTCGGTCCTCATTGTCCCATCATGGAAAACGCAAATTGGGATTATTGGAAGGAAGAGCCAAAGCGGAATTTCAGAAAGATTTTAAAATGACGGAAGAAGAATTTCTGGGCGCATGATTTACCTCATCGATACACATACGCTTATCTGGGCGATCACCGAACCCGGCAAATTGTCTTCAAAAGTCAGGAATATCCTGGAGTCGCCCGAAACCCATGTGATGGTTAGCGCCATTACTTTTTGGGAAATATCCCTCAAATATTCCCTTAGGAAATTGCTCCTTGAAAATTTAAAACCCGAAGATTTTCCGGAGATTTGCAAAGAAATAGATATCGAAATATTGCCGTTGAACGGTGAAATATGCGCTACTTATCACCAGCTTAAGGCTTCTTTTCACAAGGATCCTTTTGACAGAATGTTGATCTGGCAGGCAAAAAGTTTGAAAATTCCCATTCTGAGCAAAGACGAATCTATCCGGCAATACGAAGCAGATGGGATTACAGTGATTTGGTAAATGCTGGATACCATCCGGGATCAGGCATCCAGCATCCACTCCATTCCTACCAATCCCAATCATCGTACCCAAACCCGCCGATGCGGAAGGTAATGGCGCCGATCACGCTATTGAAATCGTCGTTATCGAGGCCAGGCAATTGGGTTACTCCGTTCACCCAGCGATAGCCGCCGGTGAGCGAGAGTTTGAGAAAGCTGGTCAGGTTGACGTCGATGCCCAATTCGGGCGTCATTACAAAAACGCGGTCGCTGAAGCGGGTATCATCTTCGTCTCTCAGCCGGCCTTTGCCCCAGCCAATCTTGGCGCTGCCGTAAAAATGGACAACTTTGTGCTGCTTCGGCACAATACCCAGCCACAGGCCGCCATGGCGGAACCGGATATTGTAAAAGCCGTCGTTTTCGCCGCCAACGATCTCGTACTCCGGGAAATCGGTTCCCGTGCCATAACCTCCGATGAAAAGGTTATTGAGCACCAGCGCGCCGCCGCCGCCTACACTTGCGCCCGTTTCCCCGTTGATCTGACCGATCTCGATCAGAGGACCGCCAAAAGCGCCGATGATCTCCAGGTCGTCAAACAGGGTTTCTTCCTGAGAATAGGCCATCAAGGCCAGTATGCAAAACATGGAAGTAAAGAAGGTTTTCATACAATTGCAATTTTATTTTTGTCAAAACTTTTTCCTCTTTCAGGATGTATTTTAGACGTGTTTCCCCTATTGGGATGCAAAAAACTTGTTGAGAAAAAACTTTAAGGATGGATTTCCAGAAAGAAGTGATCAATTTGAGCCACCTCAAACCCGTTGTCGTCGATTTCTGGGCGCCCTGGTGCGGCCCCTGCCGGGTATTGGGCCCTGTAATTGAAAAACTGGCGGAGGAGCAAAGCGAAAGCTGGTCGCTGGTGAAGGTGAATACCGAAGAAGAAGAGGAGATCGCTTCCCGGTTCCGGATCATGAGCATCCCGCATGTGAAAATGTTTTATAAAGGGGAGGCCATCGCCGAATTCACGGGGGCGCTGCCGCGCAGATCCATCGAAAACTGGCTGGCGGAGTACCTGCCCAATGAACAAAAAGACCGCCTCGCGGGGTTGATTGAAGCGCTGCACGACCAGGAGCCGGGCGCAGTGGAGGACCTCGAAGCCTTTATCCGTGAGTCGCCCGGTGTGAAAGAGGCCCGCCTGGCATTGGCGCAGGCCCTGGTGTACATCAAACCGGTCTATTCCAAAGGGCTTGTAGCCGATATCGACCTGGGCGATCCGCTCTATGCCGCCGCGGAAGACGTGCGCACCCTGGCGCAACTCATGGAACTTGAATCGGGACCCGGGGCAGCGGCGGAAGCCCTTGCAAAAGCCGGCGATGCGCTGAAAAACGGAGAGGAAGAAAGCGCTATCCAGGAAATCATCCGGGCGGTGACCATCGATAAAGGATTTCTCAACGGCTTGCCGCGCCGCGCAGCCATCGCTTTGTTTCATATCTGGGGGAATGAACATCCGCTCACAAGAAAGTACCGGCGACGGTTTGATATGGCGTTGTATTGATATTCAAAACCGGTTCTTCCACATCATACTCTCCACCGGTTTATCCGTCCGCACATTGTATTTGGCATTGGCCTTGCGGTTGTAATACGTTTCAATTTCCCCATCGACCCGGAAATAGATCAACTGGCCGATGGGCATGCCGGCGTACACCCTCACAGGGTGGGTGCAGGAGATCTCCAGCGTCCAGGTATTGCAAAAGCCGACGTCGCCTTTGCCGGCCGTGGCGTGGATATCGATGCCAAGCCGGCCGACGCTCGATTTGCCCTCCAGGAACGGCACCGAATTGTGGGTTTCTGTGTATTCTTCGGTCACCCCCAGGTAAAGGGTGTTGGGATGGAGGATAAAACCGTTTTCCGGAATTTCCAGGTATTGGATTTCGTTGTGTTTGCGCGCGTCGAGAATATGGTCTTTATAAATGGCCAGCCATTTACCCAGGTGGACGTCGTAGGAATTGGTGCCCAGGCACTCCCGCACAAAAGGATCGATCACGATCTCGCCTTTTTCAATGGCCTCCAGAATTTTTACATCGCTTAGAATCATGGCGCAAATGATGGTGTTGATTTGTTGATTTGTTGATTTGTTGATTTGTTGATTTGTTGATTTGTTG
>CAZLEF010000002.1:0-163798 GCA_964558465.1 uncultured Lewinella sp.
GATCGCGGTGGTCGCGAACGCGGTGGTGATCGCGGCGGTCGCGGTGGCGATCGTGGCGGCCGGCGTGGCGGCGGCGGTGGTCGCGGCGGCAGCGGTGGCGGAAACCGCGGTGGCGGCGGCGGAACCGGCGGCGGTCGTGGTGGCAGCGGCGGTGGCGGCGGTGGAAACCGTGGCGGCGGCGGCGGCCGGAGCCGTTGATTTTAAAAAAAATCAATCCGAATTGAAATAATATTTTGAGAAATTGCCGTACCTTTGCGGGGCTTTTTCAAAACCCTGTTTTTTCTACGGATTTTTGATCTCAGCAAGTGTAAAATTTCTGGCAAATGTTACAGCCGAAAAGGACAAAATACCGCAAGCAGATGAAAGGCCGGAATACGGGCCTGGCTCACCGTGGAAGTACGGTAGCCTTTGGCTCCTTTGGCCTGAAGTGTCTGGATGCATCCAGGATAACCAACCGCCAGATCGAGGCAGCCCGTATAGCCATGACCCGCTATATGAAAAGGGAAGGTAAGGTCTGGATCCGCATTTTCCCGGATAAACCCATTACCAAGAAGCCGCAGGAAGTGCGGATGGGTAAAGGTAAGGGCGCCCTGGATCACTATGTTGCGCTCGTTCAACCCGGGCGGATCATGTTTGAAATTGATGGCGTTCCCCAGGACGTAGCGCTGGAGGCATTGCGCCTTGCAGCTCAAAAATTGCCCGTACTTACCCGCATTGTGGTTCGGCCGGATTATGCAGGATGATCATAAGTTGTTGAAAGTCAATATTTACTAAAATGGCAAGTAAGAAATTCCTTGAGCTTCAGGATTTTGCAGATGCAGATCTGGCCACCGAGCTTGAAGCTACGGAAGCACAATATCAGAAGATGCGGTTTGACCACGCGGTGAAAGGCCTGGAAAACCCACTGACGCTTCGCGAAGTCCGCCGGGATATTGCCCGCATTCAAACGGAACTTCGGCGCCGTGAACTGGCTAAATTGTCTGAGCAGGAATTAGCCGGCCGGACAAAAATAGTTGCCAGAAGAAAACGCAAGTAAGCGGTATCAAAATTTGTTAAGATCTGCAAAGCAGTTGACAATGACAGAAAGAAATCTTAGGAAAACGCGGATTGGCGTCGTGACAAGCAACAAAATGGAAAAAACGATCACCATTTCCGTTGAACGCCGCCTTCGTCACCCGATCTACGGAAAATTCGTCAAGAAGACCAATAAGTTCATGGCCCATGACGAAACGAACGACTGCAATGTCGGCGATGTAGTCCGTATCATGGAAACCAGACCTTTGAGCAAACTCAAGCGCTGGCGCCTGGTCGAAATCATTGAAAGAGCAAAATAATGCCCCGTTACCTGCCGCTGCCGAACCAAAAATACAGGCATGCAGGAACGATCATTTCAACGTTAAACTGTAAAAGAGCGTCATGATACAGCAAGAATCCAGGCTTAAAGTAGCCGATAACAGCGGCGCGAAAGAGGTGCTTTGCATCCGGGTCTTAGGCGGCTCCAAACGCCGTTATGCGTCGATAGGCGACAAAATCGTCGTCTCTGTTAAAGACGCTACCCCGGGCGGCATCAAAAAAGGCGCTGTTTCCAAAGCGGTCATCGTAAGGACGACCAAGGCCATTCGCCGCAAGGACGGTTCTTATATCCGCTTCGACGACAATGCCTGCGTACTGCTTAATGCAGCCGATGAACCGCGCGGTACCCGTATTTTCGGACCGGTTGCCCGTGAACTCCGGGAAAAGGATTTCATGCGGATCGTTTCCCTGGCCCCGGAAGTGTTGTGATTATCCGGCTTTTCGGATAAACTGCTTTAATTCAAGAAAAATGGCAAATAAAGAAGGCAAACAAAATCGATTTACCCCCAAGCTTAAGATCAAAAAAGGCGATAAGGTCGTCGTGATCGCAGGCGCTTACAGGGACCGGTCAAAAGTGCGTGAAGTCCTCGAAGTATTCCCGGACAAGAACCGCGCCGTTGTGGACGGAGTGAACATTCGCAAAAAACACTCCAAACCCACCCAGGATCGCCCGGGCGGCATCAATGAAATTACGGCTCCCATCCATATCTCCAACCTCATGGTGGTCGACCCCAAGTCGGGCGAACCTACCCGGGTCGGCAGAATGTTGGACAATACGGGGAAAATCGTACGTTTTGCTAAAAAATCAGGAGAAATTATCAAGTGATGAGTTTCACACCCGCATTTAAGGAAAAATACCGCAAGGAAGTGGTCCCCGCCCTGATGGAGCAGTTTGGCTATAAAACCATCATGCAGGTTCCCAGGCTGGCCAAGATTTGCCTCAACCAGGGGGTGGGCGGCGCGACCCAGGATAAAAAAATGGCGGAAAATGCCCTTGCTGAACTGACATTGATCGCAGGCCAGAAAGCAGTGCCGACCAAAGCCCGGACTTCGGTCTCCAACTTCAAATTGCGTGAAGGGATGACCATTGGCGCCAGGGTAACCTTGCGTGAAGACCGTATGTTCGAATTCCTCGAACGCCTCATTAATGTTGCGTTGCCCCGCGTGCGCGACTTTCGCGGCATCAACGACAAAAGCTTCGACGGCCGTGGCAATTACTCCATGGGCGTAACCGAACATATCATTTTCCCGGAAATCGACCTCGACAAGGTCAGCAAGATCACCGGGTTGGACATTACGTTTGTAACAACGGCCAAAACCGACGCCGAAGCCCTGGCTTTGCTGAAGATGTTGGGCTTGCCGTTCAAGAACCAGAAAAATTAATTTGCGTTATGGCAAGAAAATCTTTGATTGCCCGGGAAAACAAGAGAACCCGAATGGTGGCCAAGTACGCCGGTCTGCGCAAGCAGCTCAAGGAAGAAGGCCGTTGGGAGGAACTGGACAAGCTTCCGCGCAACTCCAACCCGATCAGGCTCCACAACCGGTGTCAACTGACCGGCCGCCCCAAAGGGTATATGCGCAAGTTTGGCCTCTGCCGGGTTAAATTCCGCCAGATGGCGCTTGACGGGAAGATCCCCGGAATCACGAAAGCGAGTTGGTAAAAAGTTGCCAGCCTGATTTTTGAAAGTTAACGTTTTTTCCTCAAAAGCCGACTTGGTTCCGGAAACTCCTCTGGAATACCGGCCGGCGCAATGCAATTTAAATGGCCACAACGGATCCTATTGCAGATTATTTGACCCGTATCCGAAACGCTCAGTACGCGGGTCATCGCATCGTAGAAATCCCTGCCTCTACACTCAAAAAAAGGATCACAGAAATCCTTTATGATCAGGGGTTTATTTTGAAGTATAAATTTGACGACGAAGTCGGTAAGGGAAATCAAGGCGTCATCAAAATCGCTTTGAAATATGACCCTCTGACCAGAAAACCGGTTATCCGGGAACTGGGCAGGATCAGCAAACCGGGTTTGCGTCAGTATTCCAAGGCAGGCGATCTGCCGCGCATCATTAACGGTTTGGGCATCGCCATCGTTTCCACCTCCAAAGGTGTGATGACGGATAAACAGGCCCGCACGCTCAATGTAGGCGGCGAGGTGCTTTGTTATGTTTATTAATTGATTGAACGGATAAAATCAGAATACCATGTCAAGAGTTGGAAAATCTCCGATTACGCTTCCCGGCAACGTCTCCATCGACGTTTCCAAAGGGAACATGGTCAAAGTAAAAGGGCCGAAAGGAGAATTGGCCCAGCAGGTGGATCCCGATATCGAGTTGTCGGTTGATCAGGGTGAAATCGTTCTCAAAAGGCCGACTGAAAGCCAGCGCCACCGGGCAATGCACGGTTTATACCGAGCATTGATCAATAATATGGTGGAAGGGGTTTCCAACGGATTTGTCAAGGAGCTCGAACTGGTTGGCGTTGGTTTTCGCGCCAACAACCAGGGAAATATGCTCGAACTGATTATCGGTTATTCTCACCCCATCTGGTTCTATTTGCCGGATGAGGTGAAGCTGACGACCGTATCGGAGAAAGGTAAAAACCCGATCATCCGCCTCGAAAGCAACGATAAACAGTTGCTGGGGCAGATCGCAGCCAAAATCCGCGCTTTCCGCAAACCCGAACCCTACAAAGGTAAAGGTATTCGGTTTGTCGGTGAACAGATTCGCCGCAAAGCCGGCAAATCGGCAGGTAAAGGCGCCAAAAAGTAAAATAAAGGCATTGCCTGTTTTTTTAATGGTTTCATCAGGGGTTTTGGGTTTGGATAATCCGTCCCTACACTAAAACCGGAAATTTTTAATAACCATGAAATTAGGAAGAGAAGGAAGAAGGCGCCGGATTCATTACCGGATCCGCAAAAAGGTTTCAGGGAGCGCTGCCCGCCCGAGACTGAGTGTTTACCGCAGCAATAAATTTATCTACTGCCAGTTGATCGATGATGTCAACGGACACACGCTCGCCGCTGCGTCTTCCCTCGAAAAATCCTTTGTCGTAAAGGGTACCAAATCGGAGCAGGCGCGCGAAATCGGCAAGATCATCGCTGAAAGGGCAAAACAACTGAATATCGACCAGGCCAGCTTTGATCGCGGCGGCTACCTTTACCACGGCAGGGTAAAAGCCCTGGCTGATGGCGCCAGAGAAAACGGTCTGAAACTTTAATCGGAATTTAACTATCAATAATATAATGGCTAAGAAAAATACAACGGCCAACCGGGTTAAGCCCGCCGAAACAGAGTTGAAAGAAAAACTGGTGGCGCTCAACCGGGTTGCCAAGGTTACCAAAGGTGGCCGTACATTCAGTTTTTCGGCTATTGTTGTTGTGGGCGACGGCAAAGGCGCCGTTGGTCATGGATTGGGCAAAGCCAGGGACGTTTCCGAAGCGATTTCCAAAGCAATGGACAGTGCAAAGAAAAACCTGGTGCGTGTTCCCCTTCAGCATGGCACTATCCCGCACGAGCAAAAAGGCAAATTTGGAGCGGGCAAAGTGTTGATCAAACCTGCTGCAGACGGTACCGGTGTCATTGCCGGTGGCGCTATGCGCGCTGTTCTGGAAATCGCCGGGGTACACAATGTTCTGGCCAAATCACAGGGTTCATCCAACCCCCACAACGTGGTCAAAGCAACAATTGACGCCCTCACCCGGTTGAAAAATCCGCAGGAAACGGCCCGCCAGCGCGGCATTTCCCTGGAAAAATTATTTCAAGGATAATACTGCTTCGGCCACAGTCTGGCTGGGGTTAAATTTTGGCAAAAATGGCTAAGATCAAAGTAACGCAAGTCAAAAGTACCATCGACCGTTCCAAACGCCAGAAGGAAACGATCAAAGCATTGGGCTTGCGAAAAGTCAATCAGACGGTTGAACACGAAGCTACTCCCCAGATCCTGGGCATGGTGGCCAAGGTTGCCCATCTGGTGAAAGTGGAAAATGCCTGATACCGCTGCAAATTGCCGCTTCAGGCTTGGTATTGACTAATGCTTAAAGTGAAAAGATAATGGAATTACATCATTTAAGGCCGGCTAAAGGCGCCGTAAAGAAACGCAAACGAATCGCTCGTGGTCAGGGATCCGGACATGGCGGCACATCTACCCGCGGACACAAGGGCGACAAGTCGCGTTCCGGCCATAAAAACAAACGCAATTTTGAAGGCGGCCAGATGCCGTTACAAATGCGTTTGCCCAAGATTGGATTCAAAAACCCAAACAGGGTTGAATTTGTTGTGTTTAATTTGGGGCAATTGCAGGCCATGGCTGAAAAGTACGGCGTGTCGGACATTAATATTGGCTTGTTGCTCGAAAAGGGTTATACCCGCAAACGCGACAAAGTCAAAGTGTTGGGTTCCGGCGAATTGAGCGCCAAATTGTCGGTCAGCGTTCATGCTGTTTCGGGGAGTGCGAAGTCAGTTATCGAAGGCCTGGGCGGAACTGTTAATCTCGTTTAAATTCGACCAATGAAACGTTTCTTTGATACGCTTAAAAATATTTGGAAAATAAAAGAGCTGCGGACGCGGATCCTGTTTACGCTTGGGCTCCTGCTTGTTTTCCGTTTTGGTTCCTTTGTCGTTTTGCCTGGGATCAATCCTGCCGTTTTAGAAGAAGCGATCAAATCCAGTTCAAGCGGAAATGACCTGCTCAGCCTTATCAATACCTTTACAGGCGGCGCTTTCCAGAATGCCTCTATCATGGCATTGGGCATTATGCCTTATATCACAGCCTCTATTATTATTCAGCTTCTGGGATTTGCAGTGCCGTATTTCCAGCGCCTCCAGCAAAAAGAAGGTGAATCAGGCCGCCGGAAGGTGAATCAGATCACGCGGTTGCTGACGGTTGCCATTACCCTGGTTCAGGGCGGCACCTATCTGTCTTATGTGAAGAGCATGTCTGCCGCCGGCGTTCCAGCGGTTGACCCCTCGGTTCCGGATGGCATATTCTGGCTTTCCAACATCATTATCCTGTCTACGGGCACGGTGTTTTCCATGTGGCTTGGTGAACGGATCACCGACAAAGGCATCGGGAACGGTGTTTCCATGCTGATCACCATCGGCATTATAGCCTCTCTGCCGGCAGCCTTTGCATTTGAAATCAACGCACAGTTCAGCCAGGGCAGGATTTTGAACCTGGTGGTTGAAATGGCGATCCTTTACGGAATTATCATGGCTACGGTACTGGTCGTGGTAGGCGTCAGGCGAATACCCATCCAGTTTGCCAAACATATAGCCGGGAGAAGTGGCGGCGGCAATCTTCCTGCCGCAGGGGTTCGGGATTATATTCCCCTGAAAGTGAACTCTGCGGGCGTAATGCCGATCATCTTCGCCCAGGCATTGATGTTTTTGCCGGCTGTCGCAGCCCAGATGCTTGCAGGCCAGGAAAGCGACATCAACGCCCACCCGATTTTGCGGGCTTTGAACGACTTTACTTCGGCGCCTTATAACATCATTTATTTTATCATGGTGGTGGCCTTCACGTATGTTTATACGGCTTTGATGGTCAACCCGACCCAGTATGCCGAATACCTGAAGCGCCAGAACGCCTTTATTCCGGGCGTCAAACCGGGTAAGGCCACTGCGGATTTTATTGACGCCGTTACAACACGCATTACGTTACCCGGCGCGATCATTCTGGGCTTCATTGCCATTCTGCCTTCTATTGCCGCCTCTTTTGGCGTCAATACCGGATTTGCGCAATTTTTTGGCGGCACCTCGTTGCTGATCATGATCGGCGTTGTGCTGGATACCTTGCAGCAGATCGAAAGCTACCTGCTGATGCGCAGATATGACGGTTTGGTCAAAACCGGTAAGATCCAGGGCAGAAACACCGGAAGGATGCAAGGCATCGGCGCAAATATGTAAAAATATGGGGATGATCATTTTTAAAACGGACGAAGAAGTCGAACTGCTCAGGGAAAGCAACCTGGTGGTGAGCAAAGTGCTTGCTGAAGTGGGCGCCATCCTTCGTCCCGGCATAACCGGAGTAGACCTGGACAATGCCGCAGAAACGATCATCCGCGACCATGGAGGCATACCCTCCTTCAAAGGTTATAAAGGTTTTCCGGCGGCGCTATGTGTATCGCTGAATGAACAGGTTGTCCACGGGATTCCGGATAAAAATCAGATTTTCAAGGAAGGCGACGTGGTTTCAGTGGATTGTGGTGTTTTTCTCAACGGCTTTCACGGGGATTCGGCCTATACGTTCGCTATCGGCGACGTAGGAGACGAGATCGTTGAATTGTTGAGCGTGACCAACACTTCGCTCTACAAAGGAATCGAACAAGCCGTATCCGGCAAACGCATCGGCGATATCGGAGCAGCTATTCAGGAATATGTTGAAAGAAACGGCTTTGGAATCGTTCGCGAACTGGTCGGCCACGGTGTCGGGCGCGAACTCCACGAGGCGCCTGAAGTGCCTAACTTCGGCAAACGCGGCAAAGGCGTGAAACTGAGGGAAGGCATGGTACTGGCTATTGAACCGATGGTCAATATGGGGCATAAAAGAGTGAAAACGGCCAGAGATGGCTGGACCGTCTTTGCGAAAGACCATAAGCCGTCCGCTCATTTTGAGCATTCGGTGGTTGTCAGAAAATACAAGGCGGACATTCTGAGCGACCACAGCCTGGTTGAAAAGGCCGTGATGAACAACCCCAACATCAAAAATATAGGGCTTAAAATGGCGCTTGCTTGATGCATAAAGAATTTAAAGGAAAAAACATGGAAATTAATTGTTTTCCTTATCTTTGCATCCCGAAAATCAAAATATGGGGAAGAAGAACCTGATCAAGCAAGATGGTATAATTGAAGAAGCCCTTTCCAACGCGATGTTTCGGGTTCGGTTGGAGAATGATCATCAGATTATTGCCACGATATCCGGAAAGATGAGGATGAACTATATCCGCATATTGCCGGGAGATAAAGTAGCGGTAGAAATGTCGCCGTACGATTTGTCGCGCGGCCGGATTATTTACCGCTATAAGTAAGTTACTGAAAAACAACGTTCCGATGAAAGTAAAACCTTCGATCAAAAAGCGATCCGCTGACTGCAAGATCGTCAGAAGAAAGGGTAAGCTTTATATCATTAACAAGAAAAATCCAAAGTTCAAGCAGCGTCAGGGATGATGCTGTCTGGAATAGGGGGCGGCCGCTGTCACGCAAAAAAGCTGGCAAGCCGCCGGATTGATCACACAAACTTTTTTTGAACAATGGCTCGTATTGCTGGCATTGATTTACCCAGAAACAAGCGCGGCGTCGTCAGCTTGACCTATATCTTCGGCATCGGTTCTTCCTCTGCCCAGAAGATATTGGAAAAAGCCGGTATTGATGAAAATATCAAAGTGCAGGATTGGACGGATGAAAATGTCCGGGAGATCTCCAGGATCATTACTGCTGATTTTAAGGTCGAAGGTGAACTGCGCTCCGAAGTCCAACTCAGCATCAAACGTTTGATGGATATTGCCTGTTTGCGGGGGCTCCGGCACCGTAAAGGTTTACCCGTCAGAGGACAAAGGACCCGTACGAACGCCCGTACCCGGAAAGGTAAGCGTAAGACAGTGGCCAACAAGAAAAAAGTGACCAAGTAATCAAAATCTTTGATAAGCAATGGCTAAGGCAAACGCTAAGAAAGCGAAAAAAAGAAATGTCAAGGTGGATTCGGAAGGATTCGCCTATATCCAGGCGACTTTCAACAATATCATCATAACGGTAACCAACAAACGCGGACAGGTTGTTTCATGGGCATCGGCCGGTAAAGCCGGGTTTAAAGGCTCCAAGAAAAATACGCCCTATGCTGCCCAGATAGCCGCATCGGACGCTGCCAAAAATGCTTATGATGCCGGTATGCGGGCTGCTGAAGTCCTGGTGAAAGGCCCGGGCTCGGGTCGCGAAGCCGCTATCCGGGCTATCGACGGGGCAGGTATCAAAGTATTGCGCATCCAGGATGTTACGCCCGTGCCGCACAATGGTTGCCGCCCGCCCAAACGCAGAAGGGTTTAATCAATTACTCAACGGAATTAATTTAATATTTTACAATGGCGAGATATACCGGACCCAAGACGAAGAAATCGAGAGCATTCGGTGAATCGATCTTTGGGTATGACAGATCGTTTGAAAAAAGAAAATATCCTCCGGGTCAACACGGCAACGGGAAAAAACGCCGTCAGCGGTCTGATTATGCGTTGCAGTTGATGGAAAAACAAAAGGCCAAGTACACTTACGGTGTGCTTGAACGCCAGTTCCGTAACGTTTTTGAGAAGGCTTCCCACAAAAAGGGGGTTACGGGTACGGTATTGCTGCAATTCCTCGAAGCACGCCTCGACAATGTAGTTTTCCGGCTGGGCATTTCTCCGACTCGTCGCGGCGCCAGGCAATTGGTTTCGCACAAGCATGTCCTGGTCAACGGGGTCATTTCAAATGTGCCTTCCATGCAATTGCGCCCTGGCGACAAAATTACCATACGCGGCAAATCACAAGGCTTGAAAATGGTTCGCGAGCAAGCCGGAAGCAAATCGGATGTACGCAAGTTTCCCTGGCTTGAATTTAACCCGGATAAAATGGAAGGCATGTTTGTTGCCTATCCGGAACGCGAGCAAATACCGGAAAAGATCAACGAGTTGTTGATCGTCGAATTGTATTCGAAGTAATCATCCTGGCGGGAAAGTTTCCCGCCGGCCTAGTTAAGAAGGGGATCCAGGAATTTTTTCCCGATCAAAGTTTAAATCAGAATATGAGTATTCTAAATTTCCAGAAGCCCGACAAAATCGTCATGCAGAAGGCGAATGATTTTGAAGGGCTTTTCGAATTCAAACCGCTGGAGCCGGGCTTCGGCCAAACCATCGGCAATTCCCTTCGCAGGGTGTTGCTCTCTTCGCTGGAAGGATATGCCATCACGGCAGTCCGGATCGCCGGGGTCGACCACGAATTCGCCACCATCCGCGGCGTTGTGGAAGACGTTGTCGATATCATCCTCAACCTCAAACAGGTAAGGCTGAAACCGGTCATCTCCGATGAAAACTTCACCAGCGAAAAAATCTACCTGACCATCAATGGTAAGGAAGAGTTTAAAGCCGGGTTGATCGAAGAGTCGACCAACGTATTCAAGGTCATGAATCCCGACTTGCTCCTTTGCACCATGGAACCTTTTGTGAACCTGGAAATGGAACTGACGGTCTCCAAAGGCCGCGGCTACATTCCCGCCGATGAAAACCTGCCGAAAGACGCCCCCATCGGGGTTATTCCGGTGGACGCTATCTATACGCCGATCAAAAACGTTTCTTACAAAATTGAGAATACGCGTGTAGGCCAACGAACAGACTATGAAAAACTGACCATCGAACTCAAAACGGACGGCACCATCCACCCGGATGAGGCCATCAAGGAGGCTTCCCGCATCCTGATCCAGCACCTGATGCTGATCACGGACGAGAACATCACCTTCGACGAGATGGGGACCCGTGAAGATACGATCGTAGACGAGCATATCCTCCATATGCGGAAGTTGCTGAAAACATCCCTGGAGGACCTTGACCTTTCGGTGCGCGCTTACAACTGCCTCAAGGCTGCCAAGATCAATACCCTGGCGGAACTGGTTCGCTACGATACGCATGAACTTCTGAAATTCCGCAACTTCGGCAAGAAGTCGCTGGTGGAGATCGAAGAACTGCTGCAGGACAAAGGTCTGACGTTCGGCATGGATCTCTCCAAGTATAAGCTGGAAGAGGATTAATATTTATTTTGAGGAATCGAGGAATTGAAGAATCGAGGAATTGAGGAATTGAGGAAGTGCGTGCCACGCCACAGGTTTACCTGCCCCATAGGGGCATGGCGTGGCGGAATTGAAATCAATCCTTTAATTCTTCCATCTCTCTACAGTTATAAATTCCGCTTCGTTAAGCGGTCCGGGCAATCAGGGACGCCTTCGGCGTCCCGTTTGTTTAACCCGCAATTACGCCTATTCTTTCAGGCCGGCCTGGGGCCGGGTAGTACCTTCGACCTCCGGTCGGAGGGGAATCTTCCTCCGACCAGAGGTCGGAGGTACAAGGAATGCCCAACTGAACTGGCGTGTTGCACATGCGAAATTAAAATGAGACACGGAGACAAAGTCAATGCGCTTGGCCGGAAGTACGGCCACCGCAAAGCCTTGATGAAGAACCTGGCCATTGCCCTGATCCTTCACAAGCGCATTAACACCACGCTGGCCAAAGCCAAATCGCTTCGCCAGTACATCGAACCGCTGGTCACCAAATCCCGCGAAAACACCACGCATTCCCGCCGCGTTGTATTCAGCAGCCTGCAAAACAAGGAAGCGATCAAGGAACTGTTCAGTGTGATCGCTGAGCGGGTCGGCGACCGTCCGGGCGGGTATGTGCGCGTGATCAAAACCGGTTTCCGCCGGGGTGACTCTGCTGAAACGGCTATGATCGAATTTGTGGACTTCAACGAAGTGTACAACAGAGATCAGGAAGGCAAAGGCGGCAAAACCCGCCGTCGCCGCCGTCGCGGAGGCTCAGGAAGCGGAAGTCAAACGGCTGCTGCTGCTGCCGGCGCCGCTGCGACTGCGGCTGTTGCTACCGCAGCTACGGCTGAATCGACGCCTGCCATTGAAGAACTCAACACCGGTGTTCCGGCCGAAGAAGAAGATACCAATACTGACGTTCCGGCCGAGGAGGAAGATACCAACGCCGACGTTCCGGTCGAGGAGTAGTCATTATTCATACTGACCTTTTTTTCGCTTCGCGGCCGGGTCAGTAAAAAATATCAATATCCCCGGGGTCCGAATGGGCCCGGGGATATTCTGTTTTTATCCTATTTTTACCTCCCAAAAAATGCCCGCATTCCACACCCTCCGGGTTTCTGCAGCAGAAGCGCAATCCTGCGCTCTTGAAATTTTTGGCTTAAAGGCAATTGCCAAAGCCCTGCCCGGCGAAGTAGACTTTACCTACCACCTCCGCAGCGAAAGCGGGCGGGAATATATTCTCAAGATCAGTCGCCCGGATCTGGATCTGGTGAACTGGGAAATGCAGAACGCCGTGATGCTGCATCTCGCCGGTAAAAAAATCCCGCTGGAGTTGCCACAACCTTTGACCGATAAGACCGACAATCTGATTCCAAGGTTTCAGGACCCGGAAGGGCGTCTGCGGTATGCCAGGCTGCTCAGTTGGGTGCCAGGGGTGATCTGGGCCAACGCCAACCCGATCGTGGCCAAAACCTTGCAGAGTCTGGGTGAAGCGCTGGGGTATATCAGCCGGGGGCTGGAAGATTTTGAACATCCGGCGACCCGGCGGTTCTATCGCTGGAACATTTCTGAAATGCGCTGGATCAAAGACTACCAACAAAATCTGGCGACAGATGTGCAAAAAGATACGGTTGACTTTTTTATCCGGGGGTTTGAAGAAAAGGTGGTCCCGTTGATGCCTGAATTGCGGCAATCGGTGCATTACCACGACGCCAATGATCACAATATTTTGCTCAGGGCAGTAAAGGACGGCAGCCCGGCCACCTGGGTTTATGAAGTGAGCGGGGTGATCGACTTCGGCGATACGATTGTTACCCATACGATCAACGAACTGGCCTGCGCCTGCGCATACGCCGTGATGGGCCGGAAAGACCCCCTGGAGGCTGCCGCTGAGGCCCTGAAGGGTTTTCACCGTGTTTATCCCTTGCTGGAAAAGGAAGTAGAGGTGCTGTATTATATGATCGCGGCGCGGCTGGCAATCAGCGTGACCACTTCTGCTATCAACAAACAAAAAGAACCGGACAACCAATACCTGCTCATCAGCGAGGCGCCGGCATGGGAACTGTTGGCGCAATGGCGGCAAATACCACCTGCCCTGGCGCATTATACCTTCCGGGAAGCCTGCGGGTGGGAGCCTTGTCCGAAGGCGAAAGCATTCCGGGAATGGGTCGCGATCGGATCGGTTATAACCGATCCGATCGTTATAACCGATCCGATCGCGATGGACCTCAGCGCCGGCAGCCTAGACCTTGGCCATAACACCCGGTTTGACGAGATCGGCGCTTTCCACCGTACGATCGATGAATTGAGGCAAGGCAAAACGGGTATCGGCGGATACGGGGAAGTTCGACCCTTTTATACCACGGACGCCTACACGGTGCAGGGTGATACCGGGCCGGTTTGGCGCACCGTTCATCTGGGGACGGATATCTGGACGGATGCCGGAACCCCGGTTCTGAGCCCCCTGGATGGCGAAGTATGCTGCCTCCAAAATAATGCGGGCGAAAGAAATTACGGTCCGACGATCATTTTGAAACACCAACCGGACGGCGGCCCCGAATTTTATACACTGTACGGACATTTGTCGCTGGATTCATTAACCGGTTTGACCGCAGGCCAGAAAGTCCATAAAGGTCAGGTGATCGCAACCGTTGGCCCTGCGCCGGAAAATGGAAACTGGCCGCCCCATCTGCATTTTCAGATCATCCTGGACCTGCTCGGCCAAACCGGAGATTTTCCAGGCGTAGCTTTCCCGGAGAAAAAACGGATCTGGCTCAGCCTTTGTCCGGACCCCGGCCTTATGCTCGGGTTACAAAGGAAAAATTTCGTTTTGGAAGAGAGCGACGCTTTGGATGAATTGGCTGAATTCCGGAAAAACCACCTGGGCAAGAGCCTGAGTTTGTCGTATGACCGCCCGTTGCACATGGTCAGAGGGTATATGCAATACTTGTACGACGAGACCGGACGGCGATATCTGGATACGGTGAACAATGTGCCTCATGTGGGCCACCAGCACCCCAGGGTAGTGCGCGCCTTGCAGCGCCAGGCAGCTTTGTTGAACACCAATACCCGCTACCTGCACAGGGAGATCGTGCGGTTTGCGGAGGAATTGCTGGAATTTTTCCCCAAAGAACTTTGTGTGGTCCATTTTGTCAATTCCGGCAGCGAAGCGAATGAATTGGCGCTGCGGATGGCGCGTAATTTTACCGGGCAGAAGGACATGATCGTGTTGGAATCCGGTTACCACGGGAATACCAACGCATGTGTGGAACACAGTTCCTATAAATTTGACGGGAAAGGAGGGAAAGGCGCCCCGGATTTTGTCCATGTGGCACCGATGCCGGATGGTTTCCGGGGAAAATACAGGGGGAATTCCGAAGCCGTGGGCGGTTTGTATGCGGATGAAGTCCGGGATCTGATCCGGGAAGTGCAGGGCCGGGGTAAAAAAATTGCCGGATTTTTAGGCGAAACGATCCTCAGTTGCGGCGGCCAGATTGCACCCCCGCCTTCTTATTTAAAAAAAGTTTACGCGTATGTGCGCGCGGCAGGGGGCCTATGCATTGCGGATGAGGTACAAACCGGATTCGGCAGGGTGGGGGACGCCTTCTGGGCGCACGAATTACAGGGCGTCACGCCGGATATTGTAACCCTGGGCAAACCCATCGGGAACGGTCATCCGTTGGGGGCGGTGGTATGCACCCGACCTGTTGCGGAAGCGTTTGCCAACGGGATGGAATATTTCAATACCTTCGGCGGCAACCCCGTGTCCTGTGCGGTCGGCCGGGAGGTGCTCCATGTTATCCGCGATGAACAATTGCATCATCATGCAGCCAAAATGGGAACCTATCTGACGCAAGGGCTCCATGAACTGGCGGATAAACATCCACTTATCCGGGAGGTCCGGGGGCATGGCTTCTTTTTGGGCGTTGAATTGAACCGCGATCCGGCGACCCTTGAACCGGCCACAGCCGAAACCACCTATCTGGTAAACCGGATGCGGGAACACGGCATTCTGATGAGCCAGGACGGGCCCGACAACAACGTCCTGAAGATCAAACCGCCCATGTGTTTTAACCGGGAAAACGCGGATTTTTTGCTGGAAACCCTGGATAAAATACTGGGTGAGGATTTTATGAAGCCGGTTTCAAAAAAACGGGACAACCTCACGTTTTGAGTGGAGGTGGATGAGGGATCCGGATTGGTGTAAAAAGTTAAAGCGTTAGTGGTTCGACAGTTGTCAATGCGAATCAAGGGTTCAATGCTGGTCAATATGGTTCATTTTGGTTTATTGTGGTTCATTGTTGTTGGGCGCCGATAAACTACAACGAACCATGCAAATCAAGGGTTCAATATAGTTCATTTTGGTTAACGTCCGTCAACGATAATAAACCATCTTGAACTATTGATTCGCATTGCCAACTGTCAAACTGCCATCGCTCATCAGGTATCAACAGGTGCAACAATCATTTTGCACCAGATTCGGGTTGCGGTCTATGTCCCTTTGCGGGAGCGGCCAAACCTCGTCGCAAGGGTCGTATCCTTCCGGTTCGAGCACTTCCAGGGCTTTGCCGCGTCTGCGCAGGTCGATCAGGCGGTGGAATCCTTCCATCGCCAATTCTACAAAACGTTCCTTCAGGAGCAGATCAACATAATTGGCTGCATCGAGTGTTTGTTCGGAGAGACCGGCCCTGGTTCGAACCATATTGTAATAAGTATTGGCTTTGTCAAACAAGCCCAATTCTGCCGCGGCCTCGGCGCCGTTGAGCAGCACCTCTGCGTAGCGGATGAAATAAAGCGGATCGCTTCCGGTGGAGATGTCCTTGTACTTGATGCAATAATCCTGGCTGCCCAGGCGGGCAACGGAAGCTGCTTTGCGGGTATCGCCTTCGTCGTAGGAAGCGATCAACTGGGGCGAGGGCGCGCTCACCCGCCGGCCGCCCAAACCCGCCGGAAAGAAGAAGAAAGCGTTGGCATTCTGGTCGTCCTTATTGAACTTCAGGATCCAGATATTTTCCGAGGTCTCTTCATCAAACACCTCTTCGTAATCGGCCACCAGGCTGTATCCGCCGTTCTGGATGACGGCCTCCGCCTTGTCGAAGGCATTTTGCCAGGCGCCTCTGTACAGGTACACCCTTGATAAAAGGGCGGTGGCTGCGTTGGCGGAAGCGCGGGAAGCGGGGTTGTCGCCTGCATTTTTTTCGGCAAATTCCAGGTCGGAGATGATCAGGTTCCAAACGTCGGCTTCCGGCGATTTGGCGACAAATAGCCCGTCCCCCACCGTTTCAGGCCGCGTAGCGGTCAGCACGATGGGCACTTCTTTCCATCCCAGCACGAGGTGGAGGTAGGCAAACGCGCGGATCATCCGTGCCTCTCCCGAGAATTTGTTGAGATCGGCTTCGGTAAAGTCCGGGCTATCGATCTTCGGCAGTTCTTCCAGGAGGAAGTTGGCGTAATTGATGATGTCATAAAAATCGGAAAAGACCGCCTCCATGGTGGAGTTGGACGCAAAAACATCCTTCCTGTCGAATTCGGCCTGGGTCGGAAAAGTACCGGTCCAGTTGCATTCATCGGAAAAAAACTGCCAGAAGGAGAGGTACCCGTCAAAAGTGAGGGTTCCATCCTGCAATTCATCATACAACCCGGCGACGGCGGCATTGGCCGAAGCGAAATCTTTAATGGCGCCCTGCGCAAACACCTGATCCTCTGGTACATACTCCAGTTTGCTGCACGACTGGAAGGCGATGAAGGCCAGCATCAAGCCCGTTAAAGCATTTATTTTTTTCATTGTTCAATGATTTCAGCTGGTTAAAAAATGAAAATTCAGATCGGGGTCAGAAGGTTACGTTCAATCCCAGGATAAAGGAACGCGCCTGGGGGTAGGTCAGAAAGTCGGTGGCGAGGGCTGTATTATTGCCGTCGAACGTGTTCACTTCCGGGTCAAACCAGCTGTAGTCCGTCCAGGTCAGGATATTCTGGCCGGCCAGGTAGATCCTGAGTTTGCTGATCCCGACCGGTTCGATCAGGTTCTTCGGAAAGTTATACGCCAGGGTAGCTGTTTTCAGGCGCAGGTAAGATCCGTCTTCGATGAAACGGTCTGAATTCCGGCGGTTGTTGTTGGGGTCGCCCCAAACGGCGCGTGGAATACTGGTCTGGTCGCCTTCTTCCCGCCAGCGGTCCATTACGCGGGCAGTCTGGTTGAAAACGCTGTTCATGCCTTCGGCGAAGACGGCGTTGTTGTTGAAAATCTTGTTTCCGTAGGAGAACTGGAAAAAGGCGGAAAGTTCGAAACCCCTGAATTGAAAAATATTGGACAGGCCGCCCTGGAAATCCGGTTGGGCCGATCCGAGGAACTGCCGGTCGCCGTCATTGATGGTACCGTCGTTGTTCAGGTCCCTGAACTTGATGTCGCCGGGTCTTGTGCCGGAAGTTTGGAAGGCGTGGTCTTCCACTTCCTGTTCGTTCTGGAAGATCCCTTCAACGGCCCAGCCGTAAAAAGCGCCGATGGGTTGGCCTTCAGCAATACGGGTTGCAAAACCCGCGTCGATGGGTTGGCCGTTATACAGTTCGGTGACGGTATTGACGTTGCGCGAAAAATTCAGGGTAGTGGACCAGGAGAAGTTCGGTTGGTCGATATTGAAACTGGTCAGAGAGATTTCAAATCCCTTGTTTTCCATGTTCCCGATATTTTCCTGATAAGTCGTGAAGCCGGAAGTGGTGGGAATCGGCCGGTTGAAGAGCAGGTCGTTGGTTTTTTTGATATAATAATCGAAGCTCCCCGATAATTTGGATTTGGCGATGGTAAAATCCAGGCCGATGTTCAACTGGCTGGTGGTTTCCCATTTCAGGTTCGGGTTGCCCAACTGGTTATACCCGATCCCCGGTTCGTCGGCGTAGTGGGTGACGGTAAACAGGTCGAGGGCGGAGAAGTCGCCGATATTCTGGTTGCCGGTGACGCCGTAGCTGGCGCGCAGTTTCAGGTCATTGACAAAGGCAGCGCCTGCCATAAAATCCTCACCGGAGATCCGCCAGGCGGCCGATACGCCCGGGAAATACCCGAACTTGTTGTTTTCTGCAAAACGGGAAGAACCGTCGGCTCTGAAGGTTACGCCCAGGATGTATTTGTCGTTGTAGCTATAATTGACATTCCCGAAATAAGATTGCAGGCCATTGACAGCAAAGCCGGTGGTAGCGTTGGTTTTGACTGCGCCGCCGCCCAGGGTTGAAATTCCTGGAGGGAAACCGGTGGCGGAGAGCGCTGAGGAGCGGGTGCGATCTTCCTGGAAGCCTGCGCCTGCCACTGCGGTGAGGCTGTTCTTGCCAAAACGTTTTTGGTAAGAAAGGGTATATTCCGTGATCCACCGGCTGAAGAACTGCTCGGCGGTATTGCCGATGCCATTGGAACCCGATCCTTGCACGAGGGTTGACGGTATAAATTCGTCTTCGCGGAACGATAAGATGTCGGTACCCAGGGAAGCTTTGAAGGAAAGGCCTTCGGTCAGTTCGTAGCGGGCAAAGATATTTCCGATGAAGCGGTTGGATTGTGCGTTGTTGTTGTAATCCGTGGAAGCAGCCACCGGGTTTTCAAGGCCGTAAGCCGACCCCCATGAGCCATCTTCGCGGAAGATGGGAATATCCGGCGGAAGGAGGATGGACGACGAAACCGCGCCGTAAATATTGTTGTCGTTTTGCAGGCGTTTGATCTGGGTTTTGGTAAAACTCATATTCGAGCCGATGGAAAGCCGGTCGGAGAGAGCGTGATCGAGGTTCAGTCGCCCGGAATACCGGGTCAGGCCGGATTTTTGCACGATCCCCTCCTGGTCGCTAAAGGTAAGAGAGGCAAAAAACTTGGTGGTGAGGTCGCCGCCTTCAAAGGTCAGGTTGTAATCCTGGATGCTGCCTTTGCGGAAGATCTCGTCCTGCCAGTTGGTATTGCCTTCGTCCTTGGGGATGCCCAACGCTGCAATCCCGACGCCGAAGCGGTTCATGGCCGCTTCATTCAACAGCGTATCGTAATAATAATTCGCATCCAGGACGTCGACTTTTCTCCAGGCTTCCTGGAAGCCGTACTGAGCGTTCAGGCCCACTTTGCTGGCGCCGGATTTACCTTTTTTGGTGGTGATGAGCACGACGCCGTTGGCGCCCCGGGAGCCGTAGATCGCTGCTGTGGAGGCATCCTTGAGCACTTCGATCGACTCGATGTCCGAGGGGTTCAGGTCGGCCAGTGCGTTCAGGTTGCCGTTGCCTACGGCCAGTTGGGAAGGGTTGCCGGTGATGACCGGCACGCCGTCCACCACGTAGAGCGGCTGATTGCTGGCGTTCAGGGAGGTACTGCCCCGCACCCTGACGTCGATACCGCCGCCGGGTGTGCCGGAGTTGGCCACCACATGGACGCCGGAAGTGCGGCCATTCAGGGCAGACTGTACGCCGAGGGCAGGAACATCGGCAATGGCGCCGGAGGACACGGATGAAACCGAGCCGGTGATGTCTTTCCTTCGTTGCGGCGCATAACCGACGACGATCACGTCTTCCAGGCCGATCACGTCGGGGGCCATTACGATGTCCATCACATTACCGGCGCCCAATTCGACCAGTTGGGAGGCAAACCCCGTGTAGGTAATTTGCAGGGTATTGCTCCCTGCGGGCACTTGGAGGGAAAAATTGCCATCCAGGTCGGTCACCGTTCCGGAGGAAGTACCTTCGACAAGGATGGTAGCGCCGATCAAGGCTTCTCCTTTTTCATCCGTAATCTTGCCGGTTACGGTGCGTTGGGCAAGCAAGGCGCAGGCGCTGGTAACAACCAGCAGCAGGCTTAAAAAAACCTTCTTCATAATAGTCCAGGTTTTAATGATAAAAAAAATCGGAACAAAAGCATCCTGATCTGACCGGCCGTCAGGCCTGTCAGGCATCATTTTTGAATAGCGATCGATCGCGACGACAGACGTCGGAGGACCAGCCGGGTTGTTTGAAGCTGTAGGTTTTTTGTATAAAGCCGCAGGAAGGAATTCCCCGAAGGGAACAAGAAGAATACAGTATAAAATCGAATTTCCAGCTAAAAACGCTGCTTGCCGGGGTGAATTATTTTAAAAAATGTTGCAAAAATGAATTTTTCAAAATAAAAATCCGTTTTTTTGAAAAAGTCAGGATTCTGAAACCTGGACAAAGATGACCCGGATCCGGTTAACCCCAAATAAAAAAACAAAAGCACCAAATCAAGCCCTAACTTTGCAACTTTATCGGGCTTTAAGAGATTTATATCAATGAAATAAATTGCGGTTTCATGTCAGACCGAAATGGAATAGTCAGGCAAGCCGAAGCGCCCATTCCGACTTCCTGGGGAGAATTCCAAATGATTGCATTTGCGCCCAACTCTGAGGATTGGATGCCCCATCTTGCGCTGATCAGCAAGGGGTATGACCCGTCTCAACCTGTTTTGGTCCGGATCCATTCAGAATGCATAACCGGTGATCTTTTTGGTTCCAGGCGCTGCGATTGCGGCGAACAGTTGTCGAAGGCGATGTCATTGATCTCGATGCACGGAGGGGTATTGCTTTACCTTCGCCAGGAAGGCCGCGGAATCGGCCTGATCAACAAATTGAAGGCCTATGCGCTCCAGGACATGGGTTTCAATACCGTCGAAGCCAATATTCACCTCGGCCAGGCCATCGACGCCAGGCATTACGATATTGCGGTGGAAATGTTGAAGAACCTGGGGGTCAACCGGATCCACCTGCTTACCAACAACCCCGATAAAGTGCATGCCTTTGAGGAAAGCGACGTGGAGGTCATCAGCCGCGTACCGCTGATCATCGAACCGGGCGACGCCAATATCGATTACCTGCGAACCAAACAGCGGGAGATGGGGCATTTGTTGAATGTGAAATAATTATATAAATACTCGCCTAATTTTCAATGGATTGACTGAGTAATGTTTATTTATATGTGAATCTTAAATATTTAATATAATTGTGGTATTTTAGAGAATTCTTTTACCTTAATCCTTGAAGTGAAAACCGGCCTGGCGGCTGTGAAAAAAAAATCCCTCCTGATGTTTAAGAATCTCCCTGAATTGCACATTGAATGTAACGTCACTTAGCCTAATAATACATACACGTATGAGAAAATTAAGCCTTTTATTCCTGGTGCAGGTACTCAGCCTGGTTCTGCTGGGCGTATGGTTTTCAGATTGCCAACAGCCGGAAGAACCTCCTCTGCCAACAGATCCTGGTTTGGAAGAAAAGATTGTCCACTTCAATCGGGTAGGAGAATGGAAAGAAGGCGAAATCTCGCCCGGCGAGCCGGATTCTGCGAGGATCAGTTACCGGAAAAATCAAGTAATTTACGACTCTAAGTCGGATACCAGCGGGTATTACAGGGATACTTTAAATAAACTGAATTTTGTTAAAACCAAATCTTGCCCGTGCGAGGATTCCCTTCAATTATGGGAATACAAGGGTGAAGGCGACCTGGATCTGATTGGCATTACGGAAAAACCACCTCCCGGCGGCGGCGGAATTGCGATCACCAAAAATATCCTGCTGGATTTTCCGGAACTGGACCTGGAAAATAACAAGGTAGAGTCGTATCAATCAGAAAAATGCGACAAGGTAGAAGCGGTAAAGGTTGCGATTGTTGATTCCGGGGTAGATGTAGACTCGAATCTTGCCAATAATTTTTTATTGAGCCAAAGCCCGTGGGCAAAAGCGCCGATGCTTCATGCTTGTACGCCTCCCATGTCCGGGTCTACAACTTATGGCCTCGATGTCATAAGCCTCGTGTCTGAACCCACTGATGACAACGGTCACGGTACCCATATCAACGGGATAATTGCAGGCATTAACCTGGAAGGAGGCAACGGCATGGGGGTTCCGCTTCAATTTTCGAATATTAAATTTACCAGAAAAAGCACCCAAAACGGCGATTTGTTCGATGCGGTCTGTGGTTTATATGCTGCCAGGACTGAAGGCGCGCAGGTGATCAATATCAGTTGGGGATACCTGGACGGGCCGACAAAGGAATTCCTGAAAAATCCGGATTATACCCACACAGCTATTCCACCGCTCATTATTAAAACTTTCCTCGACCTGGCAGTGGCGGAAAACATCCTGATTGTTGCAGGCATGGGGAACAACAATGCCTTGCTGGACGAAACGGTCAAATTCTGGCCGGCATCTTTTGCCGCCGATTATATCAACATGATCAGTGTAGGCGCGGTGGATGGGAAGAACCTGCGTGCAAAGTTTTCCAATTGGACTACGGCTCCGCAAATGACTGCCGCCGCTCTGGGGGTAGATGTGATTAGCGCAATACCGAGGACTGTAGGTCCTTCGGGAGCCGCAGCGATGTCTGGCACCTCTATGTCTGCACCCTTTGTCGCGCGTACCGGGGCGGTCATCCTGGGGTTGAACAGCAGCCTCAGGCCCATTCAGATCAAAGATCGGATCATCGCAACGTCAGATCCGGTTACGGATTTCCCGACACAACTCAGGCTGAACCATAAGAAAGCCATAGAAGGAATGTGCGAACCTGTTACGGTTCAGAAAAAATGATCAAAAGCCAGGTTACCTCATGAGGCAACCTGGCTTTTCCTGTTTAAAAAACTAATCGACCCATGAGATTCTTTGCCATTTTTTTTGTCTTTTGCGGGATGTTCTTTGTTTCATGCAACCGCGTTGCCGACACCTCCATCTCCTCCCAACCGCCTGCCGTTTCCTGTCCCGACCTGGATATCCGGCTGGATTCCCTCTACAATCGGTTGGCCGCGGAAGAACCGTTGGATCAACTGTCACAGGAATTGACCCAAGCCAGGACCGACCTCCGCTATTGCACGGATTCCGCCAGGGTGGAGCAATTCAGCAGGATAGCCGATTTATTGCGTGTTCAGGGCAACGGTTTATTAAAACAGGAGGAGCCTGTGAAAAGCCGCCCCTACTTCTTTGAGGCCCTGGAGATCAGGAGAAATACGATCGAGGACCCTCATGATTGGGAAATTTTGCGCCTTTACTTCAACCTTGGCGTCACTTTTCAGGGAGAATCAGATTACGAAAATGCGTTGGTTTACCTGGATTCAGCCAATGTGATGCTGGAGGACCATTCTGTGCTTTCCTCGTTTTTATGCAAATTGAAACAAGGAGAAATTTACCTTGATCTCGGGGAGGTCAACATGGCCTATTCCCAGCTGGAAGTGGCCCTGCCGAATGTGCCGCAATGGGAGGATTATAAAGAATACCGAATGGACTTTTTTTGGGCCCTTGCTTATTGTTACCGTCAACTGGACCAGCTATCCAAAGGCCTTCAGGTGCTGGAAACCGGAATCAACGAAAACAAGGCGGGCACGGACGACCCCCACCTGGCCGACCTATACCTCGTTGCGGGAAATATCTGGCAGGATTCCATGGACCGTGCGGAAGAAAAAACCGGGCCCTATGAAGCGGCGGTAAAAAATACCTCGAAGGCGTTGGAACTTTACGCCCGGCAGAAATTGAACAGCGGGATGACCATTGCCGCCGCCAATCTGGGCGAATTGCACCGCCGGGGCGGGGAATTGGAAAATGCCTTACACGTTTTGACCCATACGCTCGATTCGCTGCAGGGAAACGGGAACCAGGCCGATCAGTACGCCCAGTTGTTTATCAACCGGGGCGAAGTGCATTACGGCCGGGGCGACCTGAACAGGGCCATGACGGATTATGACTCGGCGTTGCACCGGTTGATCCCGGTCTACCGCGCGGGCGGACCGCTCCCAAGCCTGAATGCAGGAACATCCAACCCGGAATACCTCATGGTTTTGTACGGGGATATTGCCCAGATCCATATTGAACGGTTCAACCGGGGGGAAAATGCTGAAAAAAACCTGCAGGCGGCCGTCGCGTTGTACGATTCCCTGTTTTCCCTGGTTCATATCAGCCGCGGGGAGTTCACGAGCGATGAGGCGAAGTTGCGGTTGGCGGAAAAATCCCAGGACGTCCTCCGAAAAGCGGTTTGGGGTTACACCGAATTGTACCGGCTGACCAACGATATTGACCACCTGAAACATGCCTTCCGCATTGCCGAACAAAGCCAGGCGTTTGTATTGCTGGAAGCGGCCCGGCTCAAGAGCGCCAGCAATTCGCTTCCGCCCCGGGTACGGCGCCAGGAACTCGACCTTTTGGCGCAAAAAAACCAGATCGAGGCCGATTTGATCAAACATGCCGGAAACGATAGTTTACTTCAATTGGGCAGGGAAGAAAAACTTGAGAATTTTGAAGGCATCCGAAAGTTTCAGGAAACCCTCAAAAAAAATTACCCGAACTATTTTGCATTGAAATACCAGGGAGCGGACCTTTCTGTGGCAGACGTGCAGAAAACGGTTCTGGAAAAAAAACAGGGGTTGGTAGAGTATTTTTTTCAGGATTCTGTGATGCATATTTTTTGTATCACCCAGCAATCCTTCGACTTTAAAAGCATTCCAATTCACCGGGATTCCCTGAATACGCTGGTGGGGTCATTTACAGATCTGCTGAAATACAGCGGAAAAATTGACACTTCCCGGGAAAAAGAAATATGCAGGAAAGGATATGACTTATACCGGTTGTTGATTTTACCGGTAGAGAACCTGCTGCCGGAGCGGGTGGTGATTATTCCATCGGGGATTCTGACCAATCTGCCGTTTGAGACCTTGCTGACGGTCAGGGAAGAAAAAAGCCTGAAACACCATATTTCCCGGGAAAATTTCTTGTTGTTCAAGCACAGCATCAGTTATTGTTTTTCAGCCAATTTATTGAGCCTGATGAAATCCTTCAAACGTGAAAACGGGTTGAAGAAAGGCCTGGCAGTTTTTGCCACGGCATTTCATCCGGATCTGAGCCAAAACCGGGATCAAAACCTGTTGGGCGGTTTAAAAAAGGCGCTACCGTATCTGGCCCACCTTGGGTTGAACCAAAATAAAGAAGTGAAGGCCCTTTCTGAAAAAATTGAGGATGTCGAGGTTTATCCCGAAAGCCTTGCTACCAAGGAACAATTTCTGAAGGCCTGCCAACAGTATTCGATCCTGCACGTACCCACCCACGGCATCCTGAACGAAGAGGATCCCGGATTGAGTTTTATTGCCTTTACCCAAAAAGAGGATACCCTGGACATCGGGCAGGTCTTGTTTCTGAAGGACCTTTACAGTCAATCCTGGAATCTTGACTTCGCTTTTTTTTCGGCCTGCCAGACGGCTTCAGGAAGGTATGCAGCGGGAGAGGGCAACTTGAGCATGGCCCGCGGATTGGCATACGCAGGTGTCAAAAGTTTCATCACGACCCTGTGGAACGTGCCCACCGAAGCAAAAGCGGTCATTGCTCCTGATTTTTACGACCGGTTTTTAAATCAGTCCAAACCCAAAGACGTGGCTTTGGCCGAAGCCAAACGCAAGGCGGCAAAAACTTATGTTCATCCCAATGATTGGGCCAGCATTATTTTGATCGGGCCTGCGGGCAACCCTGAAAAACCAGGAATTCCCGCGCAGATCTGGATTGCAGGGGGGGTGATTTTTGGACTTGCCGGTTGGCGCCTGAGAAGGAGAAAAGCGGGCAATTCGTGAATGAGGCTGGGACCACGCAGGGGATGCGGGGAATTTGCGTACCACGCAGCTGGATTGGAGGATGCGGGGATGCAGCTTGCAACGCCAGCGGCGTGGAGGATTGGAGGATGCGACGGAAAATCAGCGAACTATCATCAAATCCTGCGAAGCAGCTCAGCGGCTTTGTCTTTGACCTCCTGAGCTGCGTCGTCGTCCTTCAACAGTGATTTTAATGCGGATCTGGCTTGTTGCTTTGAACCGCCCCGGCCCAATTCTGTCAGGATCAGATTAAACCGGATTTTGGACAGATCGCTGGTATTGTAAAACGCCTTTAATTGGGCGCTGTTGTCGAGACAGGCTTCAAAATCCCGCGCAGCTGCCGGATACTGACCTTCCCGGAGCCGCCAATGCGCCAGATAGTAAGCGGCCATGCAAAAACCTGCGCATCCGGCTTCGATTCGTTCAAGGCTGTCCAGACCTCCGGGTTTTATCTCGCAATAAAAGAGGGCGGCCCCATAAAATATTTTATCCTCCCCGGCACCGGAAGCGCCGGCTACCCCTGGGCAATAAGGATCGATCATCAGTTCCCGGAGCTGTTCCTGCTCCAATTGTTCAGGGGAGAATAAATTGGGCCAAATCAGCCACACCGCTGCGATGACCGCGATGACAGAAATGAGTTTCATCCAAAAAGAAATTTCCAGGAAGGAAAATTTCAGCCGGTCCGCCAGGCTGAGCCGGGGAGGTTGCTCATCTGAAAATTCTTTCCGGATATTTTCTGCCAGGGCCAGGATTTTTTCTTCCCCTGGGTTTTGGGGTGCATCTGCATTTAATCCTTTCCGGATCAGGGCTTTTTGCAGGTCCGGATTTTGTTTCAGTTCTTTTTCAAACAGGTGAAGCCTGGGACCCTTCAAAGCGCCGTTCAGATAGTCTTCTATAAGGTTGTAGTTGTTTTCCATTGGAATTATATTAATCCTCGAAGAGCGAACTTGAGTCCCCCCTCAAGAGGTCTTTCAATTTTCTTTTACACCGGGCCAGGAGAGACGCAATTGAACCTGGTTTTACATCGTAGCCGCCGGAATTAAGTTCCACAGCAAGGTCCGTATGGTCCTTCACCGGAGGCTCGGAAAAATAATGCAACCAAAGCAGGATTCTGCACTGGCCGCCGATTTGTTCCAGCAAGTTTTCCAGTTTTTCCCTGGAAACCTGATGGGCGGGAACGGTCAGGTATTTGGCCAGCACCTCCAGCGTTAAGGAGATCCGATGGTCTTTTCGCCTGTACTCTTCACAAATATTCCGGCAGGTATTCCGGATATAGGCGTAACAATTGGTTTTGGGGCCGCGCCCTGCCCTTACTTCACCAATAAACCGCATGATCGTATCCGACCAGAGGTCTTCCCAGGTCATCAGAGGGGACAACCCCGGGTAACGCCAGTAGAAGTAAGCGGCAATTTTTTTGATCTCCGCGTCCCGGTACAATGCTTCCATCCCTTTACGGATATCCTTTTCATCCCCGCTTTTTAATCCATCAACAGTTGGCAAACAGTTGGCCATAGATTACAAATAAGTGAAGAAATCAGGAAAAATTAAACTTTCAGGAAAAAATAAAAAAAAGCAGAACGCGGATGTTTAAACGCAGGCAAGAACTACACTGTTATGAAAATGCGATATGCATTGAATTTGAAATATCTCCGGGGAACAGCTGGAAACGGGAAAGCTGCCGGGGATCGGACTTTGGTCGAAAACTAAACCTCAGTTAGAACTTGTGTAACCCCAATTCCCATGACGGCTTTCTTCAGTCTCGTCCCAATCCTTCTCCGACCCGAAAAGGGCGGTGAAGGAGGAAGGAGGGACTGAAGAGCCCGCCGTTCCCGCATTTCCGCCAAGACCCGAACGGAAATGATTTGCAAGGTAACACAAATATTTTTTCCTCCCTTCCCGCCTTGATTTTCAAAAAAAATTTCCCGATTCGTAACGTTTTCCCAAGCGAAGGTATGAATGGCAAAATAAACGATGCGAGGACCCCGTGCCGGAGCATTTTTGCAGCGTTTCAAGCGATAACCCAATGAGAACCATTTGGATACTATTCCTGCTGGCCGTCAGTATGCCTTGCCGGGCCATTGTCAAATACGACGAAGGCAACCTGATCATCAACGGCATACAGCTTTTCCAGGACAGCGCCATACCGCTGGACTATTATTACCTGCCGCAATACCCGAAACTGGCTGTCCGCCCGGATGGTTCGCTGGAGGTGCTTTTTCTGAAATACGTTGGCCAAAAGGGCGCTGAAACCAATGGCGGGCTTTTCCATGCGCTGATCGAATTTTCGCTGACCAACGACGAGGTGCTCCAATTGCAGGCCCAGCTTTCAAAAAAAATATCCGGCGCCAAAATCCGAGGCCCTGTGCCCATGCAGGAAGCGCTGAAGGACGGCGAAAAAGGGATGGCCGGTTTCCGGGTCATCTCTTCGGTGCTCAATAATACAGGTGGCGAAAACCCCTTTACCACCCAGATGATCACCTCAGGGCATGCGCCTTTCCTGCCGGGTTCGCGCGCGGCCATTGCCGCCAACCTCAACCAGGAAGGCGCTACTTTGTTGTGGGAATCCTTTCAAAGCGGCACATCCGATGTTTCGGTGGCCATTGAGGGCTTTTTTGAAGCGGCAGTCAAGGGATATAATGCCGTCATTGAGGCAGAGATGGATGTGCTTTATCAACATTTCAGTGAATTGCAGAATATTCAGGGCGGTTTTTCCCGCAACCAGACCCGCAAAATTGTGGACAGCCTGGTGCAAACGCAGGTGTTAAAAATAGAAGTACTCGACCGTTCGGCTGGTTTGGGAATCCCGGTGGAGGATATGCAAAAGATCCTGGATATCCTGACCAACCAGTTGATCAGCCTGATGTTCGATTCCAAAAACGGCTGGGCCAGACTCCCCGACCAGGAAAAACCGGCTGATGCCGAAATCAAAGGCCGATACGAGAGAGGCGCCCTGCCTGCGTTTTTTTTCGGACACGGATCGCAGGCATATATTCCGGATAATCAATACATCCTCAAGGAACGCAGAGATATCCGGAGTTACAAGTTTTACCTGAATCTGAGCAAATCAACCACCATCAAGGTACCCGTCTTTACAGCCGGAAACCTCAGAGGCCTTTACAACATCGACCAGGGCGCCGGGCAATACTTTCGGGTCGTCAACCTGGATGACCCCGATTTTCAGAAACGCGAGATCTTTTTTCAGCTGGACGCCGACTTCACAGAAGGGTTCGGGGATATCATCAATTTTGCATCCGTCAGCTTCCGCAAACAATACGGCCCGGGCCATGCCGACGCCACCGGCGACCTGATCTTCAACCGCAAGGATGTCGAAAACGGGCAAGGTATCAAAACCGTGTTGTACCCCAGGCTGGGTATTTCCGGTTCGGAATGGCTGGATTACGAATACCGGGTCAACTGGAGCCTGAAAGGCATGGACACTACTTTTTTCTTTCCTCCTGCGAAGGAAGAATGGTATCCCTCGAAACTTCCATCGGTGGCCCTGACCCCGCCCTTCCAGAAAAGAATAGTGGAGATTGACGCCGACCGGTCCTTTTTCAAAGAACAGGATGTGCGCTCCGCTACGGTGAGCTTCTATGTCATCCTGGGTGGCAAGGCCAAATTTCAGAAAATGATCACCCTGCGTCAGGACGACCCGGTGAACACCCATAAAACCGCCTTGTACTTTGATGAAGGGCAACCCATTGCGTATAAGGTCAACTGGTACTTCAAAGGCGGCGAATGCCATGAAGGATTGCAACTGGTGGATGGTGAATACCTTTTTTTGACGCCGCCTGAGAAGGATGGGTGTAAGTAGTTGGCCACGCCACAGGCGTGGGCAGTTGGCGATCACTTCAAATCAAAACCAAAAAATGAAAACAAATTATCTGATCCTTTTTTTCCTTTTGGCGCTGACCGCCGTTCTGCGGGCGCAACCCATCCTGATGGACGGCGGGGTTCAGGCCGGGGAGTTGATGTGTTTTCCGGTATACGGCGACAGCCTAAGTTACCGGTACCTGCCGTCGCGGGGAAGGCTGGCCATTAACGACCAAAATTTACCAGAATTTTCGTTTTTGCGGTATGCCGTGGCCAAGGAACCGGCCCCGACCGGCATTCACAGCATTTCAGAAGCGGACGGCGGCGGCCTGGTGCATTTTTTGGTGTTGTACGATACGCCGGAAGACCAGATCCGGCAGGCAGAAAACGCCTTGCGCATCAAATTCCGCAACCCAAAGATCGGATTAAAAGGCCCCGTCTTTTTTTCAAAAGGCGATTACGTCGTGGTTTCCTCCGTATTGGGTCAGGGCGGCAAAGAAGAGAAAAAGCTCATCGGCGTCGGGCAGGCGCCGGTTTTTGAAAACAGCAAAGTGGCTTTTTCCTTCATGCTGAATACCCTGGAAGCCCAGTTGCTGATGGAAAGCTTCAAAATGGCTACGCCGGATGTCTCTATCCTGTTCGACCTGACCTTTTCGGGGCTGACCCAGGCTTACAACGCCGAGGTGGAGGTGAACTGGTCGGAAGTGCAGAAAAATGAATATTACCACGAAAAGACCAATTTCCTGTTTTTCAGTTCGGAAGTACACAAATCCTTCAGTGAATTGCATAAAACGGGCGCCATCAAGATCCGGGCTGCCGGCCAGGACAGTCTGATGGAACAAATCCTGGACGCCTCCTATGAAAAACTCCTGAACATGATGTTCAACCCCGTTAAACCCAGCGAGATTCCCCTGGAGAAAAAAGGTTTTATGGAAGAAATTTTTGGCGCCGGCGGACTCGCCTCGCTGGGTTTGTTTGGGGCCAGCCGGACCTATATCCTGAAAGAATTAAAAACATCAGGCAAGAGCACCGTTTCGCTGAACAGTTATTCAACCGTCGGCCGCCGTCACCTGATCACCTTCAATATCGGCAATATCTTCGAAAAATTTGGCAAGGACAAACGAATATTCCGGGATGTTACCCTGAACGATCCGGTTTTTCAGCAACGGGACGTCCTGATCAATATCGACGGGGATTTGCAGGGCGCTTTCGAACATATTGTAAAAAGCGCGGCCATCTCTTTCCGTAAAATCCACCAGAGCGGAAAAGAAACCCTCAGGGAAATATTCCTGACCAAAAATACCCTCTCTGAAAACCAGGGCAGGATCGCAATGTCCTACCTGAACCAGGAAGATAAAGACCGTTTGCAGTGGCTGGATTACGAGTATCAGGTGATGTGGAATTTTGGAGCGGAGGGCAATTACCAAACCGGCTGGATCACACAGAATACCCCGGTCATCAATATGTACGCCCCTTATAAACGGCATGTCATCGGACTGGACGCCGATCCGGATAAACTGGCGGCCCATGATGTGCGCGCCATTTCCATACAGATAGATTACGAGTTTTTTGGCAAAAGAAAACAAAAACGCCTGACGGTAAAACCAGGAGAAAACCTGTCGGAAAAATATTTCGAACTGACCTTGCCGATCGACCAGCAAAGCGTGGATTATACCATCACCTGGATCAAAAACGACGGCGCCAAAGATACCCTGAACGGCAAGGATGAATACGGATTGATCTTTCTGGACGAATTACCCCAAAAATAAACCCATGAAGAACCTGTTGCTTATTTTTCTCACTTTGACTACTCTGCCCGGACTGACCCAAGTGGTCAACTCAGCGGCTGTTTACCAGATCCAATTGAAAGACAGCGCAAAAGTGACGCTGATGGCCGGATTTGATCCGGATGCGGCCAACGTTTATTACTATTTGCCCACCCGTTTTCGGTTGGCCCGGAATCCGGACGGGACCCCTCAATTTAGTTTTCTGACCTATTCTGAAACGGATGACGGGCCGGCGGCAGGCGCTATTTTACATTTTCTGACCGAATGGGGATTGACCCCGGGCCAGGAAGCGGAAGCTGCTCAATGGCTGACCACACATGTAGACAGCCTGGCCGTTTTGGCAGGCGCCATCAGCCTTGAAGCCCCGGATTCTGTACCCGGTTTCCGGATCAAAGGCAAAGGGCCGGTTACTGAATTGTTGAACCGGAAGTTGACGGTGAAGCCTGTGGCGCCGTTGATACCCGGAACCAAACTCGCCTTCTCTTACCGCCTGAACGGGGAAGAGACCCGGATGTTCAGCGAGGTATTGGGCAAACCCGGGGAACTGGCCAAAACGGTATTTGAGCTTGCCTTTTCCTATCGCGGTGGAAATCCCGATCGATGGCATAACCTCATCAAAGGGGATATTTTTTACCTGGAAGCCGGGTTGGACCAGTTGTTTGCGCCGGTAGCCAACTCCGAAAAATAGCGCCCATGAAAACTTCGATATTTTCCCTGTTTCTCCTGTTTTTAGGGTTTGCCGGACAAGCAAACGTCCATGTCATCATTTACGCAACCTGCGATGGTAAAACCGGTCATGCAGGGATTGCCGTAGACGAATACCTGATCAAAATAAGAGAAACCGTAAAAGGAGGGAAAACGGAATACCGGGCGGATACCGTGGCCACGGGTTATGTTCGCTACTATGACCTGTGGCCAAAGAACGACGACTACAAAGTCAACTACGACCGGGACGTGGCCTCCACGTACTACCAGCTTCCGTCGTCAAAATGGAAAGGGCTGCTGTCGCTGAAAACCCTTGCCGACGAAGGTGTGCCGCATAAGGAAGGGTATCCCAGCGACGGGATCATTACCCTGCGGACAACCCCGAAAGACGATCTGCGATTGGAGGATTTTCTGCAACAACGATCGGACCGCGGAAAACCGTTCAACGCCATGCGCTACAACTGCTGCGACTTTGTGGCGGAAGCCCTGATGTTTCTTTTCGGCAGGCCTTTGATGGCTAAGGAGTTGATCTTTAATACGTTGACCACCACCCCCAACCGCCTGTACAAAGTAGTGGCGAAATGGCCCGAGGCAACGGTATATAAAGACCCGGGGAATAAGGTGGACGGCGCTTTTGTACAACAACGCATAATCGGACGCATGATCCCATCATTCATCAATTTCTAGTTTTAAAAACCATTACAATGAAAACGTTTCAAGCCTTTCAAAAAACCATGAAAATTCTTTTACTGCCCTGCCTTTTTATGTTACAGGCAGTGGTATCCGGCCAAACGCTGGATTACGAGAACCGCATCGGAATCGTACTGGGCGACGGCACGCAAGTGATCCTGTACGGGCGGGCGCAAACCCTGAACTCCAATTTTACGGGCGAGTACTATTACCTTCCGGTCGGCCTGACCCTTTCGAAAAAAGAAGACGGCGAAACCCCGGAATTCCTGTTCATGAAATATACCACCGACGAAACCGCCGCTTTGGGCGGTGTGCAGGGCGCATTGCTCCACTTTCTGATGGAATGGGGATTGACCCCGGCGCAGGAGAAAGAGGCCCAGCAGATATTGGCGGCCAAGATCAAGGACCTGGCGAAGACCAACCGGAAATACGCTGCCGTGACCAATCCGAAGATCCTCGGGCCTGCCGACGTGAAGCCCGACGGCGAAACCTCTTTCCGGATCATCAGCGGCACCCTCGACAAAAACCCTTCCCTGGTGACCTCTGGCGTGGCGCCCATGTTGCCGGGCCTGAAGGCCGCCGTAGCCGCCAAAATGGATAAAAACGATGCCCAATTACTGGCGGCAACTTTTGAAAAAACCAGGTCCATTACCGATATCAGCGTGCAGTTGTTTTTTACCTACAACGTTCTTTACCCCGCGGTAGACGGCAAAATCACGGTGGACTGGACCAAGATCGAGACGGAATACGAAAAATTCAGGGCCCAGGGTTACATGGTGCCGGACGCCCCCAAAGGTGACAGCAAGGACGAGTATATTCAGGATTCGGTAGTGCATACCCTGTACAACAGCCTGGTAGAAAGCAAGGCTATCGACATCCGGCTCGACGACAAGCTGGGCAATGAGGTGACTGCTAAAATCACGGAACTCTTCTTCAACGTATTCATGAACAGCATCGCCAGCCTCAGCCACGACAATGAAGCGCCGGTGGACTCCAAACAAAAAGCCCTCAATACCGAGGATATGATGAAGCGGTATGAAAATGCGGAACAGTGGAAAATCTCTGTTGAAAAACTCAAATCCCATTATGCCCGTAAGACGGAGGTCTACCGGCTGAATTACCGCCTCAATGTGCCCCAGCGCATGTACCTGCTCGGCAACCTGGCGGAATGGTACGACGGTGTGCGGCACAACAAGGCATGCGTGGGCAGCGTCAACCTCAACGACCCCTTCTACCAGCACCGGGAGATCAACATGATCCTCGATATCGAAGCGGAGAATATGTTTGGCCAGGAGGTCAACTACGTCACCGTCAACGTGCGCAAACGCCGCAACTCAGGCAATCCGTTCACCGACCAGGTAACCATTGACCGGGAATACCTCAAATCCAAGGGGTTGAAGGCTTCCGTCTCTTATGCCCGGGGCGACGACAAAAATTCGGACGTATATGAATACAAGACCCAATGGAGCCTGAAGGGCGGCCGGCTGTTCCCGGAGGAGGCCGAATACGTCAGAGGGGATTGGGAAGGCCTGACCCTGGCGCCGCCCGTGACGCCGCGGACCATCCAGTTTGAAGCCGACCTCGACCAGTTGAAAGAAATGGGGATCCGCCGGGCCACCCTGCAGGTGCGGTACAAAAAATTTGGCGAGGAAATGGAAACCAATATTCCGATCACGGTATCGCAGGGCACGCCGCTTGTCGAGCAGATGATCTTTACCGACCGCGATACCCGCGGGTACGTCTCCCGCCTGGTGATGACCCACGAAACAGCCGGTAAACTGGCCCTCGACTGGGACGCCAAGATCAACGACGACTATGTTTTTGCCACCGTTCCGGATGAATTGCGGGATAAAACTTCTGAACTCTTCAAAAAGGCCATCGATATGGGGAAAACCCTTCTGAACCCCAATGACGGAAAAGTAGAAAAGGCCGACAGCATCCTGGACAAATTCAAGGATGTGATTGATATCGTGCGGAATTGAGCCAATAAAATCAGAATAAATGGTAACGAGTTCCGGTTTTTGATGCATGAAGCAGGAAACCGGAACCGGTTACCGTTCCAAAGACCAAAAAACCATTTGAAAATGAACAAAAAGATCATTGCCGGACTCGTATGGCTGTTGCTGTGCGTGGTCGCCTTACAACAGGCTTGGGGGCAGCAGATTATCCTGGATAAACCCGTCCGGGCAGGGGAACTCACCTTATTCCCGGAAGTCAACAATGAAAAAAGTTATTATTATCTGGTAGACAAGGTGAAGTTGGCTACGGATGCAAATGGTAAACCCCAGTTTTCCTTTTTGAAGTATGCCAACAATGTCAAACCGGGAAGCCCAAACGCGAAACCCGGAGAGGCTGAGGGAGGCGGTATTTTTCATGCTCTGGTGACCCTTTCCGTCAGTGAAGACCAACTGCAGGACGCCAGGCGGGAACTGGTGAAACTGGCGCCAGGGGCACAAATTATGGGCCCGGTTGTTTATAAATCCGGAAAATTCGGCCTGGTTTCAGCCTTTAAAGACGCGGATGGGAGTTTATCCCAGAAAGTGGTCGGTATCGGCAATGCACCCATTATCGACGGACAAAAAGCCGCGATATCGATCCAGCTTACCAAATTGGGCGCCGAACTTTTGTGGGAATCTTTCAAGTCGCCGACGCCGGACATCAGTTTTACTTTTGAAATGGATATCACGGGATTCAGGGCTCCAAAACGGGCCATCATTGAAGCCAATTTTGATCAGATTTACGAACACCAGTCCTTTGGCGTAGGTGTAGCATCTTCTTTTCTTGCAGGAGAGATCAGCGCCACTTTTGATGATCTGACCCGGGAGGGCGCCATAAAAATCACCCAGATCGGTGAAGACGCCAAAATGGAAGAGTTGATCACAACAGCGTATAACAAGCTGACGGATATGATGTTCTCACCGTTGAATGGCACGGGTACGCCTAATTTTTCAAATATATCCTCTGCAGCGGGTACTTCCGGCGGCAGCCTGCTGGACCGGGCTTCTACCATGCTGACCAGAAACCGGCAGGAAGCCCGAACCAACAACCGGGAACGCCGGGCGAATGCAGGCGCCTCCACCACTGCTTCGACTACCACCGGAGGAACAACTGCCGACACTGAGACTACTACCGCTGATGCGGGAGAGGGCCACCGGCCTCCGTTGCGAGCCCGTACAGAAGGCATTACCCCGCCATCGGAAGGGCCGGTCCAATCGGATCAGGCGAACGGAGAAGAAACGGTTCCGCAACTGGCCATTCTTGCAAGTTTTGAAATGAAAAGAATCCGGCAAAGGGGCACTTTCAGAATCGACCTCAATAAATATACGGTGGACAATATGTCCATGCGGTTTGATGAGAATATCGGCGACCTGAGTAAGTTTATGAACGACCAGAAGTACTTCCGGGAAGTGAATCTGGATAACCCGCTCTTTACGCAAAGGGAAATTTCAGCCACCGTGGATGTCGGAAGCCTGCAAGACTTTGTTCAGTACGTCAATTTTGTCAATGTGCGGATCACCAAAAAACACGAAGGCGGAGATATATCTACCGACGAACTGAAGATTGACCGCGAAAACTTTAACAAAGAAGGAAATAACTTCAGGATGATGTATGGCTGGAAAGCAGACCAGGATCGCAATAAATGGCGGGATTACGAATACGAAATAGACTGGAGTATTGTCGGGGACAATAATATAACGATCCCTGCACAGAAATCGAGGTCCAATGCCCTGAACCTGGCCCCGCCCTACCAAATGCGTTTTGTGGAACTGCAAGCGGACCCCGGGTTTATAACCGATAAGGGGATCAGGTCGATCAATGTAAAAGTATTCTACAAAGTAGGGGAAAAAGAATTTGTAAAACAAATCGATTTGAACCCATCAAAAGGCATGTTGTCGGGGAGGATCGATTATTTGTCGAAGCCAAATGAGTTGGGGTACGAATACGAAGTTACCTGGAAATTGAGAGGCCAGCAGACTGAATCTTCAGGCCGGAAAAAAGCCACAGACACCATCCTCTTTGTTGACGAACTATAAAAAACCAAAAAATGAAAACCATTCATAAAAAAATAACCCTGATCGGGATGTTTGTTATGGCCCTCGGCTGGATACCCGCTCTGATGGCCCAGGCTGGAATCAAATATTACTTTGTTGCCCCCACAGCTACGATTACCGCTACTTTCGGCGCTCCGGCCGACAACAGCTCTTGTCCTGTGGGTTATGCCAAAGTAGAAGTTACGGCAGCTAATGCCGCTCAATTTCTTACCGTAGCCCCGCCAAGGATCCGTTATGTATACGAGCAGTTGCAAGCCGGCCGGCCGCTGCGTGCACAGGTTGATAAAGTAATGCGGATTTCCCAAAACACCATCGATGTCAATTATTATTTGATTGACGATCGCAACGGATTGACCACTCCGGGGGCAACCGGCATTTTCCTGGGTATTATTTTCAGCACGGACAACGGTTATGACGGCAGAAAACACGTCTGGCCAACAGGGGGCAGCGGAGGCCGGGTCAGGTTAGGGGAATACCAGATGGAATTCGACCAATCACACCGAACCGGCGGAACGGCTGCCATCGATGAATTGGTGCTGCATGAAACGTCTCACACCCAATTCACGGGGCCCTGGTCCCGTTGGGATGGCTACATTACCTACGGCGCTGATGAGCAACATTACGGTGAAGAGTTGCAGGGCGACCCCGAGGCGGCGCTCAACGAAGGCATCGGTACATTCTACGGATACCTGATGAATGCAGCGGCCATTACGGAAATGAATAATTTCTATGCCAGGGCCGACGACCGGTATTTTGTGGAGGGCCAATCCGTAGTAGCGGGTCGAGAGGCCTTATACCGGGTCAGTACCCGGCGCAGGTCAAGTATCGGCGATGTGTTGGTGTGGCGGTATACCTGGCATGAAATACCGGGGGATTACCTGACTTACAGCGAAATTACACAAACAGCATTTTTTACCTATTTCTGGCAAAATACGAATGGAAACAGGGATCAGGCCCTTGACATGATCCTATCCGCTTCCCATTCAATTCACGACAATCGCCGGATGCGGTTCCTGACCTATGTAGCCAACCGGCTTGCGCTTCAGATGGAGGCTTTTGCCGCCACCCCGGCCGGTCAGACAGCCAGAACCAACGGCTCGTTGACGTCGAGTCTTTATCCATTTGCTTTGCTGGATTTGCTCACGCATTTTGCCATGTCGGATGACGAATACAAAGCAGACCATGATCGGCATTACCCTGACCGGAATCCCCAGGCATATACAGCCTACTGGACCCATAGAAATGCCATAAAACAATTGGTTCTGGCCGACATTACGGCGTCCCCGATCCGGTTTACCGATGCATTGCGCAAGGTTCACGATTATTGTAAAACCCCGGCCAATATTATTCCATAAACCAGTAAAGACCATTGAAATGAAAATTCGAATTATCCTGGGTTGGATATTAATCGGCATGTTGGGGTTTTCAACCCCGGGTTTGAGCCAACCCATTTTCATCGACCAACCCATCGAGGCGGGCGACCTGATCGTCTTCCCCCATATTACCGATACCACCAAATATTATTACCTGCCCAATAAACTGGGCCTCGGAACCGACGCCAAGGGCAAAATGCAGTTTTCTTTCCTGCGCTATGTGCAGAACGTGAAAACGGAAAACGGTGAAGCCAACCGGACGGAGGGCGAAGGCGGAGGCATCCTGCACACCCTGGTAGAGCTCAAGATCACCGACGAACAGATTGCCAGGGCCCAGTCGGAACTGAAGAAAAAAACCAAACGCGACAACGCGGTCATCATCGGCCCGGTCATCTACAAAGGCGGCAACTTTTCGCTCGTCTCGTCCTTTGCGGAAGAAGGAAGCGAGTTTACCAAAAAAGTAGTGGGCGTGGGCCGCGCCCCGGTTTTTGTGGGCAACAAAGCGGCCTGTTCGATCCGGCTGACCAAACTCGGGGCCAAAATCCTTTGGGAGTCCTGCAAAACGCCTACACCTGACCTGAGTTTTTCTTTTGTCATGGACTTCTCCGGCTACCGGTCCCCCATGCAGGCCAAGATCGAGGTAGACTGGGATAAGGTGTATTCCCATGAAGGCTTCAGCGCAGGCATCGGCGTCAACACCGGCTATGTGGGGTTGGGGCTGGATATTAAAGCAGCCTTCGACGAACTGCGCGAGCAGGGCGCCATCAAGGTCACCAATTTCGGGGCCGACGACAAGATGGAAGCCCTGCTGGAAACCGCCTATAAAAAGATCGTCGACCTGATGTTTGAGCCCTTCAGCATGCCGTCGGCCAATGATGAATCGACCATGGACGACATTGCCAGGGGGATCAATGCCCTTGCGGAAGGCGCTAAAAAGAACGCCTCGCTGGTGTCGCTGAATTTTGCGTATGAAATGAAAAAACAGCGCAAGACCGGCAAGTTTGTCATCGACCTGAGCAAGTCCACCATCGAGACTATCAGTTTCCGCTTCGACGAAAATCTGGGCAGCGAGGTCTCCAAATGCAAGGACTGTTTCCGCCAGATCAACCTCGACGATCCTTTCTACAAACAAAGAGAGATCCTGGTGTCGGTGGATGGCCTGAACGCCGACCAGTTCAGCAAATACATCAATTTTGTTACCGTCAGCATGAAAAAGGAACATGGCAAGGGCCCGGCCACGACCGACGAAGTACGGATTGCGCAGAAAGATTTTACGGAGGCTGCGGGCAACCCTTTCCGTTTGTTGTACGGCTGGAAAGACGACGCGGATTATAACCGCGACGCCTGGCTCAGGTATCAATTTAAAACGGTATGGAGTTTTTTCGGCGACCATACGGTGGTCAGGGAATGGTCGGAATCCGACCAGTTGGGCCTCAACGTCGCGCCGCCGTTCCACCCCGTTTCAGTCAGTGTCGAAGCGGACCCCGCCTTGCTCAAAGACGCCGGCATCCGGTTGGCTACCGTCAAATTCTATTTTGACTACGGCGCCGGCGAAAAGGTGGAGCAGGTCACCCTGAAGGGTACGGACCCTGCGCCCGCACAATTGGCCGAATTTATGCTCAAACAAGGCGAATACGATTTTGAATACGAGATCGTCTGGCGCATGTTTGGGAATAAAACCCTGTCTTCGGGCCGGAAAAAATCTTCCGATACGTTGCTGTATGTGGACGAAGTTCCGGAGGATGCGCAGTTGGTGACGAACTAATCAGTTGGCAGTCTGCAGTTGGCAGTCTGCAGTTGGCAGTCTGCAGTTCGGCAGTCTTTGGCTTCGCTGTGAATTGAAATTTCGTTTCCTTTATTACGAGCCGGGACTGTCGAACTTCCAGACTGTACTATAGGGACCTCCCTGCTATCCCTAAGTCTTCCGCCACGACCCCTACCACCGCTATTTGAAGTTTGCAACTTCAAATTCGTGTAATGACCGAGACGAAAGCAATGAGACTGTGTCCGGGCAGGTTTAGGTCCGCCGGGTTGTGTCAAACTGGAGCAGCAGGCCCAAAATCAGTTGCCGGCTTGAATTCCGACGGACAAATTCAGGGTGCAACTTTGAAGTTGCACCCTAAATTCATCCACGCCGCCGCCGACAGGCAGAAAATGGAAAAAAACCGCGCAGACAGGGCCGGAACAGCCTGCCAAAAATTTTGGGCGATTTCCAGTAACGTTTTTTCGACTACAGACATTAACCACCAAAAACACGCCAAAATCCGGCGGAATAAATACCTCAATATGATCCAGATGATTCGAAAATTGCCGGCCATACTGATTTTTCTGACCTTGCCGGTCCTGCTGTTTTCCCAACGGGAATTGAAAGCGGTCAAGGACGAAGCCTCGTCCATTCTGGAAGAGATCTCCGGGTCAACGAACAAACTTGAAAGGGTGACCCTGGTATCAGAAGACGAAAGGAGTGTAACCATCAGTGCAACCTTTAAAGGGTTTGCGGACAAGTCGTACAAAGTGCGGGGATTTATCCAGAATGCCCGGAAAGAGACCATTCAGGAAATCAGCCCCGCGGAACGCGACCTGCCCAAAAACAACCAGGTTGAACTGACCTTCCTGATGAGCGACAACGGCAGGGAAGTGACACAAACCAGCCTGGAATCCAGGTATTTAAAGCTCACCATTACACCGAATGAAGGCGGTCTGGGGTCCTTGCTCGAGGAAGCCCTGGGAGAAGGCATCAGTCTTTCATCCACGGATTACCTGTACGAACTGGATAAAAAATGGATGTTCAGCGGTCAGAATATTATCCTGAATGTCAAATTGGCGCCCTTCAAAAACGCGGCGTCGATTTCCCAGAATTAATTTTCCATCCGGCCCCTTCCGGATCAAATCCAAAAGACCAATGAAAAAAATAACCTGGCATACCGCCATTTTCCTGTTGCTGCCGGCCCTGGTTTCCGCCCAGCAAGTCTTCAGGCATGTTGCCGATAAAAACAATACCAACGGTCATATCACGACCCTGGATCATATTGCCGTGAATAATTCCCCGGGCGCTATCCTCATCATTTCGGCCGATTACGGCAGCAGTGGGCCTTACAATCCCCATGCCACAGGGGTTTGGTATGCCGGCAACAAATGGACCATCTTTAACCAGGACCGTGCCGCGATGCCCGAAAACGCCCGGTTTTTTGTATTGTCGGTTCCGAAAGGGGAGAACGCCTTCACCCACGAAGCAGCGCCTGGCGTTACCTCGGGTCACGTCACTACCCTGAGCCATCCCAAACTGGACAATAACCAGAACGCCCGGATCCTCGTTACCCAAAATTACGGACCGAAAGGCCCATATAATGCCCACCCGACCGGCGTTTATTTTGCCGGCGGGAAGTGGAAGATATTCAATCAGGATAAAGCGGCCATCCAGCCGGGGGCGCATTTCAACGTTTATATCGATGAACGCACCGAACTGGTTACGCTCGCCGCGCCCACAGGCAACTGGGGTAAAATCGGCAGCAGCACAACCCAGGGGAAAAGCGATAACCAGGCGGTTTTTGTGACCCAGAACTGGCTGACCAGCGGCCCCTACAACCCGCATGAAGTGGGGGTGTGGTACAACCGCGACGACTGGTCGGTGTTCAACCAGGACCGGGCCGCCATGCCGGCCAATGCCAAATTTAATGTGCTGACCTTTCAGAAAGGCAATGCCGCCCTGATGGCCGGATCATTCCGCGTCAGGGATAACATTCTGGTGAAACCGGAGTATAAAAACACCACCCGGATCCCCGGCAGAGCGCCCGGCAATACAACGGCCGGCGGAAATACCAACCCCGGTACTCAGACCAACCCCGGCTCCACTACGAATCCAGGCGCCAACACCAACCCCGGAACTACCCCGGAAACCCCTGCACCCAAACCCGAAGAAATGGAGCGAGAAGGGCCTAAAAACATTTCCACCTTCGAATGGAAAAACTATATCGGGTCGGAATACGCATTCCCCAATTCCTATCCGCTGGTGAATATTTATTACCAGGTCTTCGGCGACGCCAACCCAAAGTCCGGGTACTACTATTATTTGCCCAACAGTTACAACCTGAACTGGTCTTCCGTCAGCGGTTATTCCCTGTACATCAAATTTTTGTCGAGTACCTCCGGCGCTAAAGGGGAAGCCACCGTGACGGCCGAACTGACCCCCAATATCTCCAATGCAGACCTGGCAATGGCGGCCGCTTTGTTGCAGGCGGATCTGAAAAACAAACCCGGGGCGTCCTTTACCGAACTGGTCTCGGCGCCGCTGTCGCAACCGCCAAGGGTTTCGATCAACCAGATCAGCAGCTTCGGCATCGACCCGAAGGATATCTCTGTGACCACGCCCTCCAACCTGGCAGAACCCATTACCATCAGTTGGAAAATGCAAAATGTGGAAAACCTGATGACGGCCCTTTTTGAGAATGTAGGCCTCAGCGGCAACCTCTTCCTGGCGCCTGCCGGTGAAAATATGCCGGAGATCAGCATTCCTTTCAACATCAAACTGAACGACCAGAATACGTTTGGAAAATTCGAACTGGACCCTTCCGCCATGCGATCAACTCCCTGGGTGAATTATGCGCCTTATCCGGTTGTCCTGAAGAATATGCATATCATGAAGGCCAATAAATCGGGCAGTAAAGCGCTTTCCGTCTATACCTGGCAGGCGGGCAATACGACTGTTCCGCCGGGCGCGCAGGTGCGGTTCGATGCAAGCAGTATCCCGCAATGGGTGGACAGCCACGCCGGCATTCAGCGGATCTGGCTGGAATACGAGCCCGCGGCCTGCAAATATTGCGACGACAAGATCGAAAACGACCTCATCGGCGGCGCCAAAGGCACCCGCAGCCGCAAACTGACCTTTGACGCCTTCGACCCATTGGAATACACCGGCGCTCGGATGGTCAAGGTCAAGATCCGGTCGGTTCAAGCCGACCCCAACACCCGTTCCAAAACAGACCTGCCCACCCTGACGATCAATTCTGACGGCCAAACCCTCGATGGCGGTACGATCTACGTACCCGAAGGCAGCAAACCGGAATTTGAATATTACGTGCAGATCATTATGCCCGACGGGACGATTTATGAGGCGGACGCCTGGGAAATCAGCAACGACCCTGATACCAATATTATCGGACAGGCGCTGATCAAAAGACTGGTTTCCTCTTTTAGAAAATAACCTTTGGACACCTGAATTGCAACACATAAAATTGTCAAAATAAGCGAAAAGGCCGCAGCCATGTTTTACAAATTATTGAAAAAGGCTGGATTTCTGCTGGCGCTCCTTGCAGCCGGGGCAGCGGCGGCGCAACCGGTGCTCAGCACCCGGCAGCGGCTGCACGGTTGCGATATCTATCAGGATCATCACAACAAAAAACTGTTTTATTACAGTCCCCCGGAGATCGTTTTGAAAAAAGAAAACGGCGGGCAACCGGTATTTACGCTGCTGCAAATGCGGTATACGGGTACACATCTCTACAGCGACAAGGACTTCAAGGGGTTTCTGAACCTCTTGTACCTGTCGGTAGAAATGGCGCAACCCGGCGCGGATGTTTTTGGAAAAATCAAACAATCGCTGGGCGGCAAGGTGGAACTCAGGCCGATGCCCGTGCGCCAATTCAACGGCGAACTGATCATCCCGCTGGGCGACGCTGCGGCAGCCAATGAGAAATACCGCAAGGTGAGTGCGGGCGGAGTGGATGCAGGTAGTGGTTCCGGTTCAGGAAATGTTTTCTGGCAGGAACGTTCCTATACCATGCGCCTGGAAAATGCAGAAGCCCAATTGCTCTGGGACCAGGTCGCCACCGGAAAACTGGGGATCAGTTTTTCTTACGCCTTTTATGCCGAGGCTATCCCGGGCACGGTCGGTCAGGCGAAATACGAAGGCCAGGCGGATTTTGTGGAGGAAATGGAGTCGGGCATGCCGGAGGGCGCCGTTTTTGACTCCACCCTGAACACTTACCTGGTAAAGGCCAACACCTTCCCCATTTACATTGATGTGAACCAATGGCCGGCTTGTCTGAAAAAAGTGGATATCAACGAAGAACTGCCGCCTGCCTATGCCTCTTTTGAAGTGCGTTGTTATGATTTCAGCGACGGACTCCGGCCCGACCTGTTCAAAAAAATCGTAGAGATCAAAGCCTTTGGAGCTGCCAAGGAATACATCACCGTAAAAACGGATTTCAGCCGGAATAAATCCGACCTCAGCAGCCAAACGGCCCGGTTTCAGTACGCCGTGCGATTGGACCAACCCCTCGAATACCGGGTAACGGAAATCAACGTAAACGGCGAAAAAACCACTACCCAATGGATGCAAAAAAAGAGCTGGGCGGAAGTGATCGACGTCACCACAGCGGTAACTGAAAACAAGATCGGCAAAATGAACCTCGATGTTGAACTGGACCTGGATTCGCTGTCGGCCAAAGGGTACGCTTCGGCAAACTGCGTGGTGGCTTACAGCCTCAACGGGCAACCGCTGCAACAGGTCCTTCAATGGATTGCGGATGGAGACAGCCCGTTGAAAACCCTGGTTTTTATGTATGATAAAGAAAAGGCCGTTCGTTACCGGTTTCAAGCTGCCGGGGAGGGCGTGGCCAAAACCACCGGGTACAAGACCCTGAATCCCAAAGAAGAATACCTGTTTTTTGATTTTTTGCCTTAAGCGGCAACCCAAAGTTGCCGCTTTAGTTTCCCTGCTTTCCCGCCCACTTTAGAAGGGTAAACGACCTGAATTGGGGCAGAATCCAGGGTTTTAAATTCAGGAGGCAACCGGAAGTTGCCGCCTGAACCCAATAATTCCCCATAAAAAAACCTCAAAAAACCATGAAAACGAAAGAAATTTTTTCCCTGTTTTTCATTTTGACCGCCCTGAACGGCTGCGACCTGGCCGTGATCCCGGATATGGTGGTTGCCGGCGGCCAGCCGGTAGCCTGTTTTACGGTGGCCTCCAATGGTTGTCAGGCGCCCTGCGACCCCGGGTTTAGCTCCGCCTGTTCCACCAACTCCGTTTCCTATTTGTGGGATTTTGGCGACGGGACCACTTCAACCCAGGCCAATCCAGGTAAAACTTATTCGGCGGCCGGCAGTTACCAGGTCAGTCTGACCGTATCAGGTAACGGGCAATCGGATGAAACCACGACGACGGTTACGGTAAACGCGACCGCGGCCACCTCCAAAAAATTTATCAAAACCCAGGATATTGACGCGACCAGCGTCCTGGAATTCGCCATCGGAGCGGATGAAAAATCCGACGGCTATTACCTCGCCGTGAATACTTACCAGAAGGTATACCTGGCGAAATTTGACAAAGACGCGGGCAATTTATCCGGCGCCCCCGCTTTTTTTGATCCGGGCAGCGCTTACCCCGCACTGTCCACCCAAAATTTTAAAAAGGTTTCAAACGGCTATGCTATGTCCGGTTTTTGTAACTTTACTGCAAACAGCGTTACCACGGATGATTTTTATTTCATCAAGCTGAAAAGCGACTTTTCCCTCGAAACCGGCCAGCAGTTCTTCGACCAGAATGAAGGCGCCGAGATCGGTCGTGGGTTCACCGAAACCGACGACGGCGGCTACCTGATCTGCGGCGGGAAAAGCACCAATACCAATGCCGGCGTCCTCCTGATCAAACTCAACAGCGCCTATCAGTTGCAGTCCAGAAAAAATCTGTTCACGGGCAGTCCGAACAATTATGCGGAACAGATCCTCAATACGGCCTCCGGTTATGCCGTTTCAGGGCAGATCGTCAATCCTTCATCGGGCCAGCGTGAAGGGTGTTTTTTTCAGCTCAACAACAACCTGGACCTCACGGGTACGCCGGTCTATTTCGGAAATTTCAATATTTTTGAGATCTTACCCCTTCCGGACGGCGGTTTTATCCTGATCGGCGGCGGTTTGTCGGCTACCAGAATCGTCCGGGTGAGCGCGACCGGCGGAGTGGTTTGGGATAAAGGCTATGGTCCGGGTTTGTTCCGGAGCGGTTTTTTGTCGGGAGAATCGGTGATTGCCGCCGGCAAAACAGGCAGTTCGCCCAATGTCAAAGCCGCCCTGTTCCGGGTTAAAACCGAAGATGGAACGGTGGAGTGGCAGCGCGACTACCTCAGCGCCGCAGGCAAATCGTCGGATGCGTTTTTTGTGATGAAAACCAGCGACAACGGCTACCTGGTAGCAGGCACGGAAATAAATTTACAGGATAAACGTAACACATTGCTCATTAAAACGGATGAACAGGGTATGAACAACTAAATAAATTTAAACCCAATGAAAAACATTTTAAATCCTAAGCCATTTATGAAAAACACATTGATCCTTGCCGGATTCCTTGCCTTCAGTCTTTTGCCGGCCCTGGCCCAAGGCCAAAGTATCGGCATCCGGCCCAATTATGCCGACCTGCCGCCGGGGTGCATCACGCAATCCTACAGTTTCCAGTTTGTATTGAACAATGGGGCTTCTGCAACCTGGAACATTATAGCCGGCGCCCAGCCTACCGGCATCAGCCTGAATGTTACCACCGGTGTATTGTCCGGATTACCGGATCCTTCCACCGCAGGCAGTGTTTTTTCCTTTACGGTTGAGGCCACGTCGTCGGGTACAACTTATACCCGGCCCTATAACCTGGCTATCCAGACCGTTTGCCCCGCCGCCTGCCCGTCGTTGAAGGAATACGCCCTCCTGCTCGACCTCTCGGGCAGCATGCTGGGCACAACCGCTTCGGGGAGTACCAAATGGGATCTGCTCAAGGATGCCGTCAGCGATTACCTTCCGTTGTTGAAAAGCAGCGCCATGCTGGGCGCAAGCGACCGACTCGGGGTATATACCTTCAACGGGATGACCGTCACCCAATTGCAAAATACCAACTTCGGTCAGGTCTGGATCAACAACCCGGCAACCGTGGAAAGCACGCTTTTCCCACCGGCCCTGACCCCGTCTGATATGACGCCTATGGGCGGCGGAATCCAGCAGATCTTCAATACGTTCTTCTCCAGCCTTGCCACAGACGGCATGCGTTCCATCATCGTTTTTACCGACGGCATGCAGAACCGGAACCCCATGTTCAATGAGATGACCGAGGTGATCGAAAACCAGGCGAGCTTCAGTCCGCCCACCGGAATCCTGGGCGCAGCCGGCCTGCCCCTGGACGTGGACAGCGCCCCCGCCCGAAACAACCATGTCAAAATATTCACCATCGGGGTGGGCGCTACTCCCGGGTTTGCGACCATGCTGAACCAACTGGCCAACCCGGATGAGGAATACGTCCAGGTTGATTATCTGAACGCCACCGAACAAAACTACCTCAATGTGTTTTTCACCAGGACGATCCCCTCTTCGCTGAGGTTTTGCACGCCACGGGTGCTCGATTACCGCCGGGGCGCCATGACGGGACCGGTGAACGCGCCAAAGGAAAAATTCAGGGTAAACGGTTTTGTCTCCAATCTCGCTTTCCGGGTAGATTATCCGGATGGGCTGGAAACCGTCCGGTTATATAAAGACGGCCAGCCGGTCAACGTGGGCAAACAAACGGGCAAAGGCAGTACTTTGATCACGCTGGATTTTCCGTTCCAATCGGAAAATTCGATTGACCCGGTTGCACCTGCCGGCGAATGGGAAGTGGAGATCATCGGCAAGGAAGGCCGGCCGTATAATATTGTCGCGATCACCAATGATGAATTGCTCCGCACAAATCTCAGTCTGGGAGAAAGAACTTATTACTACCCGGGCGACAACCTGCCGGTGCAGGCCACCGTCGACTTCGGGGGAGTCCACCTGGCCAATGCAACGGTCATTGCTACCCTGGTCCGCCCAGGCGACGACCTGGGCGACCTGGCGGCCAAGAGCGACGCCGGGAGCGGCGGTTTCAGCCTTCCCGAGCCCGGTTATCAGTCAGGCCAGGCAAAAATTGACAGCCTTATGAGGGACCCGGCCTTCCTGGAAAAAATCAAACTCGAAAACCGCCAGATCACGCTGACGGATGACGGGAACGGGCATTATACCGGTGTTTTTACCGGCAATCAGGTTACCGGCACCTACCAGGTTTATGTCCATTTTCAGGGCAATATCCCCGGTGGAGGCGCCTTCGAGGGCTGGGAAATGCAGTGCGCGTTGTTTGATTTCAGCGACCAGCAAGGAATCCGCCTGAATGGGCGACTGACCGCTTATACCGGCCCGGAAGTAATCGTAACCGCCACCCGGCAACTCTCCATCCGGCCTACCAACCGCTTCAACCGCATGTTGGGGCCGGGCCAACTCAATCGCATAAAAATCGAGATCGACGGCGTTGCGAAGAACCTGACAGATAACCTGGACGGTACCTATTCCACCCCCGGATTCACCAATCCGGCAGCCAATGTGAAAGTTTATGTAATTGACGGTCAAACCCCGTTGTACGACGGTCCGGCCAACGGATTTAATATGCCCTGGGAAGCAGGGCTCCAGGCGGGGATTACCATGCCCGGCAATGGACTTGGCGGGTTCAACAACGGCATCTACGGTCAGATCAGCATCGCCAGATCCATTGCAGTCAACTGGCAACTCCAGGCCAACGCAGGGATTTACGGTTTCAAACCCGACTATTCCATCGCCGGAGCGTCCTTGCTGGCCCTCTATACCAACCCCAACCTGGCGGTAGGTCCGTTCGACTGGCGCCTGGGGGCCGGATTCGGGTATTTTAGCCCCAAATCGCAATCCGGCGCCTTTGGCCTTGTGTTCAAAGGGGCCTTGCGCAAACCGGTCGGTACAAATTCGGTGATCGGGCTGGAAGGGACCTTTGTGAATTTACCGGACCCCAATATTTCGTTTTATACCCTGGGGCTGGAGTGGAGTTATAGATTTTGACCATGCCGCAGGCATGGCTCAACCTGAGGTTGGAGGTACTTTAAAGGTTATTTTTCTCCGACCTGAGGTCGGAGGTACAACCCAAAAAAACTGAAATGAAAACAAATGCACTATGGCTGATGGCATTGGCTGTCTTATTGGCTCAATGCAAGCCCCCGGCCATTTTACCGGCCGCCAAAACAGAAAGTACCAGCAGTTCGGCAGTGCTGATCTTTCCGGCCAAACCCAAAGAGCCGAAGGTTTCGATCGAGTGGATCTCCCCTACGGTCACGGATATTGTGGTGGGCGAGATCGGCGGCAAGGTAGTGGTCAAAGTCCGGATCAAATCCAAAATGCCGATCGACCTCAACCAGATCGACATTTACGTCAACTCCGTCCTGGTGGGCAACAAAGCCGATGAGGTAGGCCTGCTCAAACGGCCCGAATTCAGCGACCAGATCCTGACCTTCCAGGCGCCGGTCACCCAGGGCAGGAATGCTGTACAGGTAGTCGTCACCACCGGAGAAGATCAGCGCTTTTATGCAGAAAGGGTGATGAGCAAAACGCCTGCCGGCATCAAAGTAGAGCCGGCGGCCGTGACGGGCAGCACACGGATCATCTGGATGCAACCCGATGCCATCTCCCTCAACGGTCAGATGCTCACCACCAAAACCAGGGAGCTCGAAATCCGGATGAACATTACAAGCCCGGATCTTATCAAAAAGGAAAATATCCAGGTTCTGCACAACCGGCAGTACCGGGCGCCTTCGCCAACCGCTGAACTGATCGGCAATTCCGGCAGCTATTCCTTCAAGGATGTGGTGACCCTCAGCGAAAAGGCAGACATCAATGAAGTCGGTCTGAAAATTTTGACCGCCACCGGCGCTGTTGAATCAGAACGCCTGAAAATCAATTACTCGCCGCATCGCCCCAACCTGTACCTCCTGGCCATCGGCACCCAACTCAACCTGAAGTACACGATGAAGGATGCCAAAGACTTTGCCAATACTTTCAGCAGCCAGGCAAAGGGCGTCAACCGGCTTTTCAACACCGTAAAAGTCGATACGCTGCTGGGCAAGGCGGCGGTCACCGGGGAGATCAGGGGCGCGATCGAGAGCATCAAAACCAAACTCCGGACCGGCATGATCACCGAAGATGACGTCGTCATGTTGTTCATTTCTTCACATGGTTTCCTGGATGACAACGGAGAACTCCGCATCCAGGGCAACGATTATGCCCCCGAAAAGCGGATTTCCACCTCGGTTTCGTACAAAACAGATATCCTGACCCACCTGGAAACCTTGAAATGTAAGGTGCTCGTCTTTGTGGACGCCTGCCACAGCGGCGGCGCCAGGGCCAATGCCGCCGATGTCTGGGACGCACTCCTGCAAATGCGCGGCGCACCCAAAGGATTTGCCATTATGACCTCCAGCAGCCAGAACGAGGAATCTTACGAGGATGTCCGGTGGCAAAACGGCGCCTTTACGGAAGCCCTGATCACAGGCCTGAAAGGCAAAGCCGACGCCAATGCCAATGGGATCGTTTCCCTGAACGAACTTGAAACTTTTGTCAAGAGGGAGGTACCCTCTATGGTCAGGACCGTGAAAGGAAAGGCTCAGACCCCCGGGCTTTCCCGCAATGACCTGGGCGACCTGCCGCTGTTTATCATCCAATAACCACCTAAAAAGATCAATATGAAAACGTTATGGTTTTTTCTAGTATTCCTGTTTGTCCTCCCCGGCAGTATTTCCGCCCAGTCTGTCGCCGGCGGGGTATCCAACGTCAAGATCCAGGTCAGCGAAGAACGCGACAAGGCGACCATTACCTACGATCTGGCGCGGAGCGGCCGGGCAGCCGCCTATAATGTGACCGTGAAGATTTTACTGGATGGAGAACAGATCAACGCCGTTGGCCTGTCGGGCGACCTGGGGCAAAACATCACCCCGGGTTTTGGTAAAAGGATCGTCTGGGATATCGTCAAGGATATCATCCTCGACAACCCCCAGGAACTGAAAGTGGAAGTAACCGGAGTAGGGGTGGCCCCGCCTTGCATCCCGATGAAAACGGTTCCGGTCTATGCCGGTTTGGCCGGCGCGGGCGCCACCGGCGTCGGTCTATTGCTGGCCGGCCTGGGCGCTGAAAGTAATTCCAAAGAACTGTATGATGTATATAAAACCAACCTGGACCCCAATGACGCCGTATACGATGAAATGACCCGCGATGACCATTACGCGGCAGCCAATAAAAAACACAAACAAGGGACGTGGCTGATGGTCGGCGGCGGTACCATCCTGGCGGCAGGCGGTTTTATCATGATCACGCGTTTGGCGCAGGTGAACCGCTACAACAAAGATTGCGCTTCCCGCGGGATCTCCGGCGAATTTAAACCGCAACTTCAAATTGAACCCGCCGCCGTCGGCGACCGCTACGACAACGGGATCGGATTAACCCTGAAACTAAAATTCTGAAAACCATGAAAAGTCTATTCATTGCCGTTCTGGCATTCACTACGGCCTCCGCTTTCGCTCAACCCAAAGGCAGCTCTGCGTATGCCGGCCTGACCCAATTCCTGAACACGGAATTTATCCAGAAATTTGAACAATCCCGGAACAAGGCCGAGCAAGCCGTCCGGGATTTCAACCGGATCAAAAACGAGTTTTCACAGGAAGACGCACAACGTGTGATGGACGCGTATAACGCCTCGGCCGAACAATTCAACCAGGTTTTATACAACATCAAGAATGATCTGCTGGACAAGAAAAAACGCAAATTCATCATCGAATACCCCAACGATTATTCCCGCCAGATCGAAACCGACCTGAACACAGCCAAGGCTTATTATGAAAATAACTTCCAGACCGTGATTTTTGAAGTGACCGGCGGAAGGGTATCCGGCATGCCCTTTCTGGCCTTGTTGCCGGAGATCATCAAATACGGAAAGATCGCTTTCCAGCTTTTTCAGAGTATTAAAGCCGAGATCAAAAAATACAACGACGCTATGCTGGAGGACCATTTGATACAGCCGTACCGGTTTCATTCGTGGAATGAGCTGGAGAGTTTGAATTGATACGATTGATACGATTGATACGATTGATACGATTGATACGATTGATACGACACCCCCTCGAATCAACACATCAACAAATCAACGCATCAACCACGCCGATGGCGTGGCACGCACATCAACAAATCAACACATCAACAATTGATTGTCCGAAGGACTCCTTTGGAGGAATGAAAAAAAAAACGATGAAAGCTAATATTTTTCTTTCGACCGTTCTTTTGCTTTTATCAGCCTGCAGCCTGGAAGAGATCCCTGATACAGGCCCCTGGGAATGCGGACAGCCGTTCAAAGACCCCCGCGACGGGAAATCCTATCAGACCGTCTGGATCGCCGACGATGGCAGCCACGACGAGAGCAAACCGGGCAAATGCTGGATGGTAGAGAACCTCAATTTCAATACCGCCAATTTTTTTTCCAGTTGTTACGGGCTTTCCGCCGGCAATTGCGATACCTATGGCAGGGTCTATTCCAAACAGACGCTGAGTAATGTATGCGTCAACGGCTGGCATGTGGCCACGGCTGAAGAATGGAAAACACTTTTTCAAACCTACGGCCTGACCGAACAACTGACCGGCAACGGCCCCATTTACAGCGGCAGTTCAGCGCCGTTTTTGCCTGGCGGCGCCGCCAAAACCGATTTCCTGATGGGAGGCTCCTGCCTGGCCGAGGACAATTGTGACGGCCTGGACGACAACATCGGCTTTTGGGGCGGAACCGACAGTTTCGCCAATTTCAACAAGACCGGCAGCTCCCAGGTTTGGTCGACCGCCGTTATCATAGGCGCAACCGACTTGCGGTATTATGTCCGGTGTATTCAAAATTGAGCCTCAGGCGTCGGACACCTCGAAGGTGTCCGACGCCTAAAACCCTCCCAAATGAAAAGTAAAATTCAAAAAATTATTCTTCCGGCTCTGTTTTTTCTTCCGGCCATCCTGTCCGGTCAGGGCCTGTTGCTGGATGATAAACAGTACGAAATTCTTCCCCGGCAGCCGTTGTACGGAGAGGGCAGCAAAGCGGAATCGGAGGCTTTAAAAGGCGTGCTGAAAGCCGACCTCAAGCCCTTTTGCCCCGTACCGCAGGACCAGGGGTATATCGGGTCGTGCACGGGCTGGTCGACCGGTTACGGTGCGCTGACCATCCTGAATGCCATCCGGAACCGATGGTCGGGGCAGCAGGATAAGATCACCCGCGAAGCCATGTCGGCCCTGTTCATCTACAACCAGGTTCGGAAGGGCAGTTGCGATTTTGGCGCCTACCTCAGTGATGCCGCCGCATTTCTGAAGGAAAACGGGGATGTTTATTCACGGGATTTTGACCGGATGAAAAACGATTGCGAAAAAAAACCGGGTGAGCCCGAACTGGAGGCAGCCGCCCAAAACCGGATCAAGGATTTTGTCACCTTGTTTGCCCCGGCCGACCCCGACTTTGTTAAAATCCAGAAAACCAAACTGAGCCTTGCCCAGCAAAAACCCGTGATCATTGGGATGAAATTGTATAAAAACTTCCAGAAGATCACGGCAAAAGACGAGTATTGGATTCCCGCAAAAGGGGATACCTCCTTATTGGGCGCACACGCCATGACCGTGATCGGGTTCGACGACGGGAGGGAAGCCTTCGAGATCCTGAACAGTTGGGGAACCAACTGGGGGAACGGTGGTTTTGTATGGGTAAAATACAAGGACTATGCCCGGTATTGCCACTACGGCGTCCAGCTGATCCCTGCTGAAGGCGCCGCTGAAGGCAAAACCTATAAATCGCTCATCGCCATCCGGCAACCGGGGTACGACGAGGACAATAACCTGCTTTTTAAAGACATGGACCTCCGGTTCAATAACGGGTATTACGACCTCAAAAACGGAGGGTTGAAAACAGGAGACCTGCTCCAACCCCTGGTAAAGTCTGTCACGGCCGATATGTACCTGTACGCCTTTTCGTTTGACGCCCGGAAAAATGTAAAGGTCCATTGGCCCCGCGACGAACAATTCGACAGCAAATACGATGGCAAACATGAAAGCGCCGTGATCTCCATTCCGGAGGTCAATTTACCGATCCCCGGACCCTACGGCGCATTGTCTTTTAACGACCCGGGCACGGAGTATATCTGTTTCCTGATCTCCAGGTCGTCGGTGGATAACCTCAATTCCTATCTGTCAAAATTGAAAACGTATACGGGCGGCGATTTCCTGGCCAATCTGCAAAACGCCTTTGGCCGGCAGCTGGAACCGGTGAGAGAAATCCGTTTCCAGCCGGATAATGCCCAGGCGGAAAGCCAGTTGAAAAAGGGAAACATTTTGCCGGTGGTGGTGCGGGTACGCGTGAAGTGAATCCTCCACGCCATGCCCCCATGGGGCAGGTAAACCTGTGGCGTGGCGCGCATTTCCTCACCCCTAATACTCCTGCAACCGCCGCATCTGCTCCATAAACGCAGCCCTGCGCCGGCGGGAGACCTCGATCCGGATCTCATCGTCCATGATGAGGTAACCGCCGTCGCCTTTGACGAACTTGCGCATGTAATTCAGGTTGATGACATGGCGTTTGTGAACGCGGTAAAAGTTGAAAGGCGCCAGGAGGTCTTCATAAGCCTTGATGGTTTTGGAGGCCGTGATCCGGTCGCCGTCGGCCATATAGATATGGGTGTAATTGTCCTCGGCTTCAAAGCGGACAATATCCTTGATGTTGACAAAATAGATGCCGTCGAGCGCCGGGATGCTCATTTTGGTGAAGGCATTGGGGTTGTTGTAATAGTTGTTGAACAACTCCAGGCGGCGGTCGGTCTGGTTGAGCTTTCGGGGGCGGATCCGGGAAACCGCCTCGATGAGCATATCCGGGTCGATCGGCTTGACGATATAACCGATCGAGCTGTATTCGCAGGCCTTGATGGCGTATTCGGAATAGGCAGTCACAAAAATGACGTCAAAATCAATAGGACGGAGTTGGTTCAGCATTTGAAAGACCAGGCCGTCGGGCAGGCTGATGTCCAGAAAAGCGACATCGGGTTGAAAAGCGGGGTCTGTCAGCAAATCCACGCCGTCTTCCACGGTGCCGGCCTCGCCGATCACTTCCACTTCCTCACAATGTTCCGACAACAGGTTTTTCAGGTTGTTCAAACCGTTGATTTCATCTTCTATGATTACGGCCTTCATTTCAAAGAATATTTTTGTTTAGGATGATCAGGCAAAGCTACGATAAAGGCCTGTAAAATTGGAGGAATGTACCGCTCAAATTACGGAACGGCGCCGTCAGGGGCCCATGGAATGCTTTTTGGCCATTTTTCAGAAAAAATCCCGCATCCTGAATGTTTTTCTAACTTTAAGTGCCCAATAAGAAAAGGATCAGGAAGATGAAAGAACCTGTCAAATCATTCAGCCCTTTCCGCCAGCGGTTGCATGAGATTATTTTCGAGGCGGAAACGCCTGCCGGAAAGATCTTTGATATTGTGCTGCTGGGCATGATCGTGGTCAGCATTCTGGTCGTGATTCTGGAAAGTGTACCTTCGTTGCATTTCAAGTATTTTGATCTGTTCTGGACCCTGGAGTGGTTTTTTACCATTCTGTTTACCATCGAATATGGTTTCAGGATTTACGCCGTGGTGAATCCGCGCGGGTACATCACCAGTTTTTTTGGGATCATTGACCTGCTCGCCATCCTGCCCACCTACTTCGCGCTTTTTATTGGCGGCGCACAGTATTTTCTGGTGGTCAGAGCGTTGCGGTTGTTGCGGGTTTTCAGAATCTTTAAACTGGTTCATTTTCTGAAAGAAGGAGAGATCCTGCTCCGCGCGATTAAAGCCAGCCTGGCCAAAATCACTATTTTTCTGCTGTTTGTTGTGCTGCTGACCACCCTGATCGGGTCTTTGATGTACCTGGTGGAGGGGGGCCGGAACGATGGGTTTTCAAGCATTCCAAGGGGCATTTACTGGGCAATTGTTACGCTGACCACCGTGGGGTACGGCGATATTACCCCCAAAACGGATGTCGGCCAGTTCCTTTCAGCGGCGGTTATGTTATTGGGTTATGCCATTATAGCCGTACCAACCGGGATCGTTACGGGGGAGTTGATCCGGTCCGTTCGGAAATCCCAGATTTCCACCACAGTTTGCCAGCACTGCAGCCGGGAAGGCCACGACCCCGACGCCCGGTATTGCAAATACTGCGGGAATGCGCTGGATGCCTGGATGGATTCGAGCCAGGCCCAGACCTGAGCCTGAAAAATCCTGTCAGGCCGAAGCCTGCAAGCTGGTTTTGAGTTTCGACAAATATCCGTAAAAAAGGGCAAACGAAAAACCGGCCAGCAAGGCCGCAATCGTGGGTTGTATGCCGGCAAACCAGTCGTAAATACCGTGTAATACCGCCGCAACCAGGATGCCTGCCGTGATCAGGGCCCCCACCCGGTGTTTGCGCAGCAGCGCAATGGCGATGAAATAAGCCACAATACCCGACCAGACAGCATGGCAAAACACAAGTGATATGGACCGCAACATCGTGATGACCATGGCATTGGTCACCCCTGAAACCAACCCCTCTACCCCAAAATCACGGGTAAGCGAATACGTGGAATAAACGGCGTTCTCACCGTAATAGAGGTTCTCAAAAGCCGCAAAACCGAGTCCGGAAAATATCCCAACCGTAATAATCTGCATAGGTTTCAGCCTGGATTTTCGCCACCAGATCAGCAGGAATACCGGGATCGCCTTGAAGAGCTCTTCCCATAAACCCACCTGGAAAACGTAGCCCAGCAGGGAGATCAGCGAATTGGAACTGTCGGACATGCGCAGGTAGAACCCCGGCAGGATGAACCGGTAAACGAACAGCAACAACCAGATACCCGCGATGCCGGTAAACAACATCGACGCTACCGCCCATTTCCAGGATCCGCCGTCGTTGAGCACAAACCGCTTGAAAATAACGCCCCATACAAACGCAAAAAAAAGGGCGAACATGGTCAGTTGGTGGTCGGTGCGGTCGATCGTAACGATCAGTAAAGGGATAATGCCCAGCAAGGTGACCGCCCAGAAAACAAAATCTCCGGCCAGTGTGTAGACATTCCCGCCGTCGATGGGCAGGATCTCCTCTTTGAAACTGATTTGTTTCAGGTCTTTGAACACGCCACGGATCTCCTGAATGCCGCTGTCAAACCAATTGCGTCGGCCCGTACCCGTCTGGCTCGTTTTTTCTTCCCGGGCCCCCGTTTCCTGTTCAACATAAAAGGAATGCGAACAAAACGGACATTGGAGGCGCACCCGTGGCTGATCCGATACCAGCGTGAAGGATTCCCCGCAAGCCGGGCAGGTATGGAGTTGACCGTTCATAGCCGTTGATTGATCTCCAAAAATAACTTATTTTTGAATGAATAGAAAAAAAACGCCAGATGGGTTATGGAGGAGTTGGCTTTTAAACTGCGGCAACATGCTGAAATGCCCGCCAAACTCCATGCCGTTTGTGATTATTACCGCAATTACTCCGTAAATTCTCCGGTAAAAGGTGGCTGCCCGATCATGAACTTCGGCCTCGAAGCGGATGACACCTTGCCGGAATTGCGCAAAAAAGTAGCCGCAGCCATCGACCGGCAACTGGCCGACCTGGAACGGATTATCCAAACCGGACAAAAACGAGGAGAGATCAAACCCGATGTGGATGCCGATTGCGTCAGTTTTATGATCTCGACCTGCAAACCTATTACAAAAAAGGAACCGGCTGGGTGATCACTTCCCATGAGATCCAATACCTCAAACCCGCCAGATTCAATGAAAAGGTCGTCATTCAATCTGCCCTCATCGACTACGGCCCGGGGCATCTGATGGTAGAGGGGATCCTATTCGATGAATCGGGTAAAACCCCCAAAGCCGTCCTCTGGACCCAGTTCGCCTTCATCAACCTGCAGACCGGCAAACGAGATACCCACCCGCAGGAATTCCTGGATTTTGCTTCGGAGATCCTCCACGAAGCAGTGGAAACCGGGAAGGGGTTAAAAGCCCGGGTAGCCAACCTAGTGGCAGGAAAAGTTAAATAAAATGTTTATTTTATGAACATTTTTTTGTTTAAAATAAAAACATTTTGTAAATTTGTGGCAAAATCGACACCATGGGAAAAGAACTATCCCAAAAAGAAATAGGGGCAAGAATTGCCCTACTCAGAAAACATCAAGGGTTGTCTCAGGAAGAACTTGCGAAATTTTTGTCTGTTTCCAGGTCCTCCCTGGTACAAATGGAGGCCGGGAGGCGGGGGGTTTCTGCTGTTGAACTGATCCGGCTCTCCCATGCTTTGAACATATCGCTGGATAAATTGCTTGCTATGGATTTCACGGTAATCCAGAACAAGGAATTGATCCTATCCCAGGAAGCGGCACAACCAGTGTTTCGAAACCCGGTACCAGTCCTGAAGATCGAAAAATTTGTAAATATTCTGCTTTATATCCTGGAACGTTGCGCCGGTAAACCAAACGTAGGAGAAACCGTGCTGTATAAGCTGCTTTATTTTGCGGATTTCAATTTTTACGAAAATTATGAAGAGCATTTGACGGGCGTTGCCTACCGCAAGCTCGATTTTGGGCCGGTACCCTTGAATTTTGGCGATGTTCTGGCCCAAATGATTGAAAAACAAAAAATCCAAAGGGTTAAAACGGAATATTTCGGGTTTACTCAAACGCGTTACCTACCCCTGGAAAAACCGGATCTAACCTTACTGAATGCGGCCGAAAAAGAAACGATAGATCGGGTCATCGAGCAATATTCCGATTGGTCGGCTTCGGCCATCAGCGAATATTCGCATAAGGATATACCCTGGTTGGCCACGGATGAAGGTGAACTGATCGATTATGAACTCGCCTTCTACCGGGAGCCGCCCTATTCCGCCCGTGTTTATGAAGAAGAACAAGAGGAAAGGTCATGAAATTTGAAACGCTTGACGAATATCAGAAGGATCTGAAAACCCTTGCCAAAAGATTCCGGGGCCTTGAAGAGGATATTGAAATTGTTAAAAAAGTGCTCGCCGTAAAACCGGATGAACGGCCCCCCTTCAGTTTCAGGATTGATGGTCTGGGTCTTGAAACCTGCGTGATCAAAATCAAGAAAATCGCCTGCAAAAGTTTGAAAGGTCGAGGATTAAATTCTGGATTACGCCTGGTTTACGCCTGGTTTCCGGACGAACCCCAAATCGTGCTGGTTGAGCTCTTCCATAAAAGTGACAAAGAGATGGAAGACCGGACAAGAATTTTCAAATATTTCAGCTAAATAGCTCCGTATACAACTCCTCCACCCGCGCAAACGTCTTGATCTCAATTTGATACCGCTCTTTGGCCAATCCCTTGGTATTGTACTTAGAGATGAATATCCGTTGAAAACCCAGCCGGGCCGCTTCCTGGATGCGTTGTTCGATGCGGTTGACGGCGCGGACTTCCCCGGATAAGCCGACTTCGCCGGCGAAACAAACCTTTGCGGGAATGGCCACGTCCACCAGGGAAGAGATCACGGAGGCGACGATAGCCAGGTCGATCGCCGGGTCGTCCACCCGGATGCCGCCCGCGATATTGAGGAAAACATCGTGCATGCCGAGCGGGAAACCGCAGCGTTTTTCCAGCACGGCGAGCAACATGCTCAGCCTCCGGAGGTCGAAACCCGTGGCGGAACGCTGGGGGGTGCCGTAAACCGCCTTGCTGACGAGCGCCTGGGTTTCGATCAGCATGGGGCGAAGGCCCTCTATGGTGGCGGCAATGGCGCTGCCGCTCAGTTCCTCTTCTTTTTGGGAAAGCAGGAGTTCCGACGGGTTGGAGACTTCCCGGAGCCCGCCGCTCTGCATTTCGTAGATCCCCATTTCGTCGGTAGAGCCGAAGCGGTTTTTGAGGGTTCGCAGGATGCGGTAGGTATAGTGTTGGTCGCCCTCAAACTGGAGTACCGTGTCCACCACGTGTTCCAGCAATTTGGGGCCGGCAATGGCGCCGTCCTTGGTGATATGCCCGATAATCACGATCGGGGTGTTGGTTTCTTTGGCAAAACGCTGGAGCTCGCCGGCGCATTCCCTGACCTGGGAGATGCTGCCCGGCATGCTGTCGATATGCGGCGAAGAAAGCGTCTGGATGGAATCGGCGATGATCAGGTCGGGCTGGAGGTTTTGCGCGTGTTGCAGGATCTTGCTGGTATTGGTTTCAGTGAGGATATAACAATTGGGGGAGGGTTTTCCGATCCGGTCGGCCCGCATTTTGAGCTGATCTTCGCTTTCTTCACCGGAAACATAGAGGATCCTGGCCTGGATTTGGAGCGCCAACTGGAGCAAGAGCGTAGATTTTCCGATGCCGGGTTGTCCGCCGATCAGGATAAGGGACCCCGGGACGATGCCGCCGCCCAATACCCGGTTGAACTCTTCGTTCGGGGTGATCAGCCGGCTGACCTGTCCGGCCTGGATATCGGGCAGGGCCACGGGTTGGGGGCCGGCGCTGCTTCGGGTATCGCCCCGCCATGACCGCTTTTTTTCCTCCTCCGTGGTTTCGCGGCTGATCACTTCCTCGACATAGGTATTCCACTCGCCGCAGGCATGGCATTTACCCACCCATTTGGGAGAAGAAGCGCCGCAGTTGCTGCAAAAAAAGACGGTTTTTACTTTCGACATGGTGCGAATATAAAAAAAGCAGGGCGCTTACGAACACGCAGTACCCTGTATAACCCCAAAAAACCAAATGAAAACAATCTACATATGAATGGGCAAAATAAGTGTTTTATTCTGAAAGATCAAATAGGTCAAGTGTTAAAATTCCATAAAAGGGATGAACGGCCAAATAAAACCCCAGTCCACGGAGGGGTGCATCAGTTCGTTCGCGGCGTCAAAACAGGTGATCAGGTACAAATTGGCGTAAACCACGCTTGCTGAATTTAGGAATTTTGAAAATCTCAAAATCCTGCAAACCCTGATTCAGACAATTACCCTCGCAATGGCGCAATTCAGGGCGCAACCCTAGGTTGTACCCTGAAGCCTTACCCGACAACAAACACGCCCCAACAAGTTCCTCCGCATTGCCTAAAAATCCACCGGGATCGCCTACCTTTGCCCCGCTTATCGATGCCTAATCAAAAAGACGTTATATGTTTGAACAAAAAGACTTCCTGACCAATCAGGCCTTTTCCGGGCCCAATCAAAAACTGAAAGACTGGGTGTATTCCGTCGCCTCCTTTTGCAAACCGGAACAGATTTACTGGTGCGACGGTTCGGAAGAGGAGTACAACCGCCTGTGCCGGCAGTTGGTGAACAAAGGGACTTTTATCCGCCTGAATGAAGAAAAACGACCCAACAGTTTTGCTTGTTTTTCCGATCCAAGCGATGTAGCCAGGGTGGAGGACCGGACGTTTATCTGCAGCCGGACGAAGGACCATGCGGGGCCTACCAACAACTGGGTCGACCCCCGGGAGATGAAAAACACCCTGGAGGGGCTTCTGGCCGGATGCATGCAGGGCCGTACCATGTATGTCATTCCGTTTTGTATGGGCCCCGTCGGTTCGCCGTTGTCCCGCATCGGGGTGCAGATCACCGATTCGGAATATGTGGTGGTTAATATGAAAATCATGACGCGGATGGGCAAGGCGGTGATCGATCACCTGGGCGACGGTGATTTTGTGAAGTGCCTGCATACTGTGGGCGCTCCGCTTGCGCAAGGCCAGGCCGATTCGAAATGGCCGTGCAATCCTGTGGTGAAATATATCGTACATTTTCCGGAAGACCGGTACATTGTATCCTACGGCAGCGGTTATGGCGGCAATGCGTTGCTGGGCAAAAAATGTTTTGCCTTGCGGATTGCTTCCGCCGTCGCCTTCGAAGAAGACTGGCTGGCCGAACATATGCTGATTTTGGGCGTGGAATCGCCGGAAGGACAAAAATCGTACGTGGCTGCTGCTTTTCCGAGCGCATGTGGCAAGACCAATTTCGCCATGTTGATCCCGCCCAAACCAATGGACGGCTGGAAAATTACCACCGTAGGCGACGATATCGCCTGGATCAGCCCGGGAAAGGACGGCAAATTGCACGCCATCAACCCGGAAGCGGGTTATTTTGGCGTGGCCCCCGGCACCAACTCCAAAACCAACCCCAACGCCATGGAGACCATCAAGCGGAATTGCATTTTCACCAATGTCGCCATCACCCGGGACGGCGACGTATGGTGGGAAGGCATGACCAAAGAAATACCCGACGGGCTGACCAACTGGCAAGGAAAACCGCACGACCCGGCATCCGGCAAACCAGCGGCCCACCCCAACGCGCGTTTTACGGCGCCGGCTGTTCAGTGCCCGAGTATCGATCCGGATTGGGAAAACCCCAACGGGGTGCCCATTGCCGCCTTTATTTTTGGCGGCCGCCGAAGCAGTGTGGTGCCGCTGGTCTATCAGGCATTCAATTGGAGTTTCGGGGTTTATATGGCGGCCACCATGGGGTCGGAAACCACGGCGGCTGCCTTTGGCGAAGTGGGCAAGGTGCGCCGGGACCCCTTTGCCATGTTGCCGTTCATGGGGTACCATATGGGCGATTATTGCAACCACTGGCTTCAGTTTGGCCGGGATCTGCCCAATCCGCCGCGGATCTTTGCCGTCAACTGGTTCAGGAAAGACGAAGAAGGCAATTTCCTCTGGCCGGGTTTCGGCCAGAATATGCGGGTCCTGAAATGGATCGTCGGCCGGGTGAAAGGCAAGGCTGCCGCTGTTGAATCGCCCGTTGGCTGGATGCCCCGCTACAAAGATATGGACTGGACCGGCATGGAGGATTTTTCAGAAGAGGAATTCCACCACCTGATGGCAATTGACCGGGAAGAATGGAAAAAAGAATTGCTCGATCATGAAGAACTCTTTGAGCGGTTGTACGATAAATTGCCCAAGGAATTCCTGTTCATGCGCCAGTTATTGCTTTCGGCTCTTTGGCGGTCGCCCGCCCGCTGGAAACTTGCGCCGGAACGGGAGTAGCGGACTGTTTATGGTTGTTTCGCCCGCCATAGCCGTGCCCTAAAGCGCGGCGGAGGAGGGTTCATTGTTGTTCATTGTTGTTGGGGTAACGGCGGCATAACAATAATAAACCACAATAAACCATCATAAACCATCATAAACCAAGATAAACCCTTCCAAAAATGGACTTCACCAACAAAACCGTATTGATCACCGGCGGCTCCCGGGGCATTGGCCGCGCCGCTGCACTGGGATTTGCACGCCACGGCGCAAGGGTCGCCATTACATTCCGGCAAGGGCATGACGCTGCAAAAGAAACCGTTGAGACACTCGACGGGGAAGGGCATATGGCCGTCAGGGCGGATATCGCCAACCCGGCGGCGGTGGAAAGTATGGTGGAGGCTGTAGCCCAGGAATTTGGCCGGATCGATGTTCTGGTCAACAACGCAGGTGTATTCCTTCAGCACGCACCCGACAAGGTAGACTACGAAACCTGGCAAAAAGCCTGGCAGGAAACCCTGAACGTCAACCTGGTCGGGGCTGCCAACGTATCGTTCTGCGTGGCCAGGGAGATGATGAAATCCGGCGGCGGAAGAATCGTGAATGTGTCTTCGAGGGGCGCCTTTCGCGGTGAGCCTGGCCAACCTGCCTACGGAGCGAGCAAAGCGGGCCTGAATGCCCTCAGTCAGTCCCTTGCGCAGGCGCTGGCCCCGTACAATATTCTGGTACATGCCGTGGCGCCCGGTTTTGTAGAGACGGCCATGGCCCGGCCCTGGTTGCAGGGTGAAGCCGGAGAACTGGTGAAAAAACAAAGCCCGCTGGGCAGGGTCGCCACGGTGGAAGAAGTGGCCAACGCCATCCTCTTTCTGGCTTCGGAGGAAGCGGCTTTTACCACCGGTTGCATTCTGGATATCAATGGGGCCTCCTATTTGAGAACTTGATTATAGGTAGCAGTCGGCGGTCCTGAAACCGGAGATGGACTGCCAACTGCCAACTATAAGACTGCTAACTGATTAAATCGGTACCACCCCGGTCACCAAAACGGCTAAATCCAGGGTAACCGCTGCGCCGAGATCCAACCCCAGAATGTTGAAATCTCCGACCACGCTGACCTCCAGGACGCCGGCCGCTTCGAGCTGTCCGTCCTCATCGTCATCGATATAAGACACAAAATGCAGTTCATAATCCCCATTTTCGAGGAAGGAAAGCTGATAAGCGCCGTTATTGGCGACGGCCGCGCTGGTCACTGCATTTTTAAACTGGATCTGCGCGTCTCCCTGGGGCGTTTTTTCCGTTTCCAGGTTAAACGTTCCCTTTTTATAGGCATAAACAACAATCTTTTCGCTGCCGGAAAGCGCGTCCGTGCAAGTGCCTTTGATGACCCCGGTTTCCGATTTTGCAACGAGCCGGAGGGCGTTTTCGAGTTCAGTGTTTGAAACGAGTTTGAACCCGCTGTTGCTGTCATCGTAGGTGAGGGCTTTGCGCAGGTCAAAATCCACGACCAGGTCAAGCTGTTCGTTTTCGTCGGGCTGATAATCGCCCCGAATCTTGATTTCCTGGGTGGCATTGCCGGTGAGTTTGATTTTCTCGTTCAAGTCGTTCAACACATAACAACCCGGCGAATTACCGGCGGAATCCTGGTCGTAATCGAGTACGAGTACGATGTCGCTGTAAGCCTTGCCATCGAGGGTCCCGTTGCCCAGGACTTTGGTAACCCCGTTTTGATAGGCCATCAGGTCAACCGTGGTTTTGCCGGCAAATCCGGCCCAGGATCTTCCATCGACCTTCACATCCGCGACGGTGACAAATACGGCCTTAACATCGACATCGTCAACCGGACCATCGGTAATTTCCACTTGCATCTGGCCGGATGCAATAGGATCATCCTTTTGGCAAGCCATAAAAATGAGGCTGCAACTCAGGAACAACAAGCACGCGTGAAAAACCTTTTTGTTCAACATGACAAACGTTTTTGGTTTACAAAATAGAAATTTGGGCAAATAGCATCCTATTCACAAGATTTTCGAATTTGTAAAAAAATGAATGGCTTCAGGCGTTTTATCTATTCAACTGATTTTTATAAAACACTGCTGTGCCGGCCGGCGGGCCATGAGGTTTGAAGAAGTAAATTCATCCTTTTGTCAAACCGACATGGATTGGATGAATCGGGTAAGAACATTAAAACGCAGAAGGCCTCTGGAAAATTATGCGGGGTGTAAAATTCAGGAACGGTTTACAGAGTTAATACAAAAAATGTCAGGAAAAGCGGGCATAAAAGGATCCTGAGCGGGCCGTTTCAGGTGAAATTTACAAAAAGAAGGCCGTTTTTTTGCTTTAAGCCCATTTTCCACCTAAATTTGCGATACGCAATCAATCGTTTAGTCGCTTTAAGTTTCATATTACTGGGGTTGGGATATACGTCCCAACCTTTTTCGTTTCCGGCCAAACCTCCGGGATTTGGCAGCGCCGGCCAACTGGCCTAATGCATCCGGTCGCCCCGCAATTCCAGTGTTTTCATGACCTCTGCCTCATAGGCCAGGTATTCCTCCCACCTCGATTTTACTTTTTCCGGGCCGCAATACAGCCTGGCCAGGTCAATAAACAGGCGGTAATGGCCGGCTTCGGAAACCATGAATTTATGGTAAAAATCCTTAAGGCGGTCTTCCCGGATATGCAGCGACAACAGCCGGAAACGCTCGCAACTCCGGGCCTCGATCAAAGCGCAAACCAACAATTTTTCGAGCAGGATATCCTCCCGGCTGCCGCCTTTCTTTTGAAATTGTAACAGTTTGTTGACGTATTCGTCCTTGCGTTGACGGCCAAGACCCAACTGTCTTTTTTCCATTTCAGCCAAAACCATCCTGAAATGACCCCATTCCTCCGTAACGATGGGAGCCAGTTGCCTGACCAGTTCGGTCCTTTCCGGGAATTGCTGGATCAGGGAAATGCAAAAGGTAGCCGCTTTCTGCTCGCAGTAGGCGTGGTCGGTCAGGATCTCCTGCAATTCCATCTCCGCCAGATTGACCCAGCGCGGGTCGGTCGGCAATTGTAATCCGAGCATCCGGACGGAATATAGTTCGCGTTCTTGTTGTATTTCCGGGTCCATTTGGATTGTTTTGATTGATCCGATTGATCCGATTAATCGAATCAATCGTTAATCGAATCAATCGTTAATCGAATCAATCGTTAATCGAATCAATCAATACACCTGATCTGGTTCATGAAAAAGTCCAACTGGTAGACTTCGTATTCTTCAAACCCGCTGCTCCAGAAGACGCGGATGGCATCTACTTCCGTCTGCCGGAGGAGGTTCATTTGCCCCCTGCTGATGGGGTAATACACCCGGTAGGTAAGGATGTCCCGGTCGATATCGTACCTGCCCTGATCCATTGTGCCTGACCGGAGGTTGACAAAATCGCCGTTGAGCAATTTTATAGTCAAAACGCTTCCCTTTTCAATAAATCCGTAAGCCTCACGGGCATTGGGGTAAGCGAACGTAAACTCCAGGGTCAGGAAGCGGTAACCACCCAAAGCTGAAAAATAGCCGTCGCAACGCAAATAGGCCTTATCTTTCAGGAAAGGCCGGAGCCGTTCGTCGGTATGGGCAAATAAAAATTGTTTTTGGAGATCTTTTCGCCGCTGATTGGTCGACTCGTCGGCGCCTTCAAAGGCGGTAATGCAGGCGGCAGGCGGCGGGGTCAGGATCAGGTCGTTTGATTTTCTGCCCATTGCCGCTGAGTTGTCGGTCAGGGGCAATATGCTTTCATAGGGACGGTCGGCTGTCACGGATTGGCTGTTGGCGGTCTCCGCGCGTTTTTTTTGTTCCTTCAGGTTGGTGTTATAGTCGGTCAGGTACAGCCCTTTTTCAGTCATTTGCAGGGCGTTTTCGGCCTGCCGCAGCGCCTCCTTCGCTTCCAGGGCAGTCTCTTGTTCTGCTTGTCTGGCAGCCTGAAGCCTGGCGTCCATTTGTTTGGATTCAGCGGAAGCGGGTTGACCTGCATTCTGTTTTTCCCGCCATTCTTTTTCAAGTGATTTCCGGGCATCGGCTGCTTTTTGTGCCCGGGTCTCGGCAATGTTCGCGGCTTGCCGGGCCAGTTGCGACCGGCGGAGAGCGATCCGGAAAACGTCTTCCTGCGTTACAGGGATTTCGCCATCCAGCGGTTCTACTTCAGCCGTAAAGGTGGGGTAGGGGTTGGCCGCCTGGTTTTGGGTCTCCGCGGATGTTCCTTTGAGGAAGTCATCAAAATATTGCCAGGATCCATCCGGGAAAACAATGATCTTTTCTCCTTTTTCATTCTGCCGGATTTCCTGTGCACGAACAGGGGGGATGGCTGAAAGGCAGAACAGAACCAGAATGCAAAATTTTGTTGTTGGAATCATGGGATAACCGGTTTATCTGTGCAAAAATACAGGAGCCCCCGGGAAATTCAAAATAAAGCTGATTAACTTGCGCTCAATTAGAGGACCCGCATGCAGTTGTTGTTCAAAATAGGGTTTTTACCTGTCAGTATCTGGGATGTACTCGATGTATTGATCGTCGGGTACCTGATTTTTCAATTGTACAAGTTGTTGCGGGGCAGCATTGCTTTCAATATTTTTACCGGAGTCGTCCTGCTCTACATGGCCTGGTGGCTGGTCAAGCAATTAAAAATGGACTTGCTGGCTGCCGTACTCGGCCAATTTGTTGAAGTAGGATTTATCATCATTATTATTATTTTTCAGCCGGAAGTGCGCCGGTTTTTACTATTTTTGGGAAACAGCACATTGCGCCAGCGATCCCAGATTTTTGACCGTTTCCTGCACCGGAATTTTGGCGATTTAAAATCGAGTGAAAAAGAGAAGAGGGTAGGGATCCTTCGCAATGCCTTGCTCCGTTTTAGTAAAACCAAGACCGGCGCCCTGATCGTTTTCAGCAATAATATCAACCTGGAGGGGCTGGTTTCGACGGGCGTAAAACTGGATGCGGAGATTTCAGAACAGCTTTTGCAAAGCATTTTTCAAAAAGAATCGCCGCTGCATGACGGCGCAGTGCTGATCGAAGGCGCCAAATTGGCCTTTGCCAGTGTGGTGCTCCCGGTTTCTGAAAACCCTGAACTGCCCAAACAGGTCGGACTCCGCCACCGGGCAGCTGTCGGCATTACTGAAAAAGCTTCTGCCTGCGTGGTGGTCGTTTCGGAAGAAACCGGTCAGATCGCCTTTGCCAACGGCGGTATTCTGGAGCAAAACCTGGATGAGGCCAGGCTTCAGGAGATCCTTTCAGAAAATATCAGATAACAGATTTTGACTATTTTTGGTCGAATTAACCATTTTATCCTTCAATTATGGAACAAGTTCAAGCCTATATCCATCAAAACCAACAGCGCTTTCTCAACGAATTACTGGAATGGCTCACCATTCCGTCCATCAGCGCCGATTCGAAATACAAGGGCGACGTGGCCAAAGCTGCTGCCTTTGTCGCCGACAAATTGAAGCTGGCCGGCGCCGAAAACGTGGAAATCACACCAACCCCAGGTCATCCCATTGTTTACGGCGACAAACTCATCGACCCCAGCCTGCCCACCGTCCTGGTTTACGGCCATTACGACGTTCAACCGCCTGACCCGCTGAATTTATGGGAATCAGAGCCTTTTGTACCGGTTATCAAGGAAACCAAAATTCACCCCAAAGGCGCAATTTTTGCACGCGGGTCCTGTGACGATAAAGGCCAGGTGTATATGCACGTCAAGGCCTTTGAAGCCATGCTGGCAAAAGAGGCGCTTCCCTGCAACATTAAATTTATGATCGAAGGGGAGGAAGAGGTCGGCTCGGTCAATCTGGGCGCCTATTGCCGGGCCAACAAGGAAAAACTGGCTTGCGACGTTATTCTCATCTCCGATACCAGCATCATCGCCAACCATACGCCTTCCATCACCGTTGGCCTTCGTGGTTTGAGCTATGTGGAAGTGGAGGTTACCGGCCCTAACCGCGACTTGCACTCCGGGGTCTACGGCGGCGCAGTGGCCAACCCCTGCAATATCCTTTGCTCCATGATCGCTTCCCTGCACGACGACAATCGCCGGATCACCGTGCCTGGCTTCTATGACGATGTGGATGAAGTGTCGGATGCGGAGCGCAAGGAAATGAACAAAGCGCCTTTCAGCCTGGATGAGTATAAGGAAAACCTGGGTATTCGCGAGATCCTCGGCGAAAGCGGATTTACAACCCTGGAGCGGGTTTCCATCCGTCCGACGCTGGATGTCAACGGCATCTGGGGCGGCTATACCGGCGAAGGGGCCAAAACCGTCCTGCCGGCCAAAGCCTTTGCCAAGATCAGCATGCGCCTGGTGCCGCATCAGGACCCGCACAAGATCACGGAACTCTTTAAGGCTCACTTCGAGAAAATGGCGCCCCCGTATGTGACCGTGGAGGTGAAGGAACACCACGGCGGCCTGCCTGTGGTCACGCCTACCAATACCCCGGAATACAAAGCCGCTCATCTGGCTATGGAAAAAACCTTCGGAATGGCGCCCATCCCCAAGCGGGAAGGCGGAAGCATCCCCATCGTTGCCTTGTTTGAACAGGTGCTGGGTGTGAAATCCGTCCTGATGGGCTTCGGTCTCGATACCGATGCCTTGCATTCGCCCAACGAACATTTCGGGTTGTTCAATTTTTATAAAGGCATCGAAACCATTCCTTATTTTTATAAATACTATGCTGAATTAAAACGGTAAGACAGGCGCCGGTATCACAGAATCATTTCATCTTGAACTTTTAAAGGTATGAAAAAAACACTCCTTCTCTTTTTTGCCCTGACTTCGGCAACGGTCTTCGCCCAATACGATCCAAACGATCTCATCAACCGGCAGGCAGACGCCATCGAACAAAAAGTGATCGCCTGGCGCCACCACCTCCATGAGTACCCCGAACTGAGCAACCGCGAATTCAAAACCGCAGAATACGTGGCAGCTCACCTCAAGGCGCTGGGCATCGAGTTCAAAACCGGTGTGGCGCATACCGGTATCATCGGCATTATCAAAGGCGGAAAACCCGGGCCGGTGGTAGCGCTGCGGGCCGATATGGACGCTCTGCCCGTTACGGAACGGGTCCGGATTCCGTTTGCCTCCAAAGTAAAGTCCACCTACCTGGGAGAAGAAGTCGGGGTGATGCACGCCTGCGGCCACGATACCCACGTCGCCATGCTGATGGGCGCGGCAGAGATCCTGGTGGGGATGAAAGACCAACTTAAAGGCACGGTTGTATTATTGTTCCAACCCGCCGAAGAGGGCGCGCCTCCGGGCGAGGAAGGCGGTGCAGAACTCATGGTGAAACAAGGCGCACTGGACAACCCGAAGGTGGATGTCGTCTTTGGCCTTCATATCAATTCAGCCACTGAGGTGGGAAAAGTCCGCTACAAACCCGGGGGTACAATGGCTGCTGTAAACAGTTATACGCTCAAAGTTAAAGGCAAACAAACCCATGGCTCCGCGCCCTGGTCCGGTATAGATCCAATCACCATCTCCGCCCAGATCATTCAGGGCTTCCAGATGATCATCAGCCGTCAAACGGAACTGACCAAGGAGCCCGCCGTCATCAGCGTGGGCAAGATCACCGGCGGGGTGCGCAGCAATATCATTCCGGAAGAAGTCGAATTGATCGGCACAATCCGCACCCTCGACAAGGAAATGCAGGCCGATATCCACGAACGCATGCGCCGCACGGCTACAAATATCGCCGAAGCCTGGGGCGCAACAGTGGAACTGACCATCGACAGGGGATACCCGGTCACCTACAATGACCCCGAACTGACCGCCAAAATGCTGCCCACTCTGGAAGCTACGCTGGGCAAGGGAAATGTGCTTCTCGGCAAAGCTATTACCGGCGCTGAAGACTTTTCCTTTTTTGCGGAAAAGGTTCCGGGCCTTTTCCTGTTCCTCGGCGGCATGCCCATCGGTCAGGACCCCGATACCGCCGCTCCGCACCACACGCCCGATTTTTTCATCGACGACAGTTCGATGAAACATGGGGTGAAGTTACTTTGTAACCTGACTTTGGATTATATGGGGAGATGACCCAAAAAAGACAGGAGCCCGGATTTCTCCGGGCCCCTGCTGTTAACACTCGAAAATTCGAAATACTTCAACTTGCTTATTGCTTAACAATCCGGGTCGTATATATTTTATCTGCAGTCACGATCTGCACCACCAGCAATCCGGACGGCAGATCTTTTACAGAAAAATAGGACTTTGGGTCGGTGTTGTTCAATTGCTTCAGCAACCTGCCCTTGTTATCGAGGATCTGCATCCTGAATTCTCCGTTGACCACCGGCGATAAATCGTATTGAATGATGTCGGTCGCGGGATTGGGAAACAATGCATTGACCAATTCTTCTGTCTCCAATTCCCGGGCGCTTACGGCCATCGGCAGCAACACGGCGTCAATGACATGCACCACGCCGTTGTCCGCCAGGATATCAGCCACAGTGACCTGCGCGTTGTTGATGAAAACCCCCTGCGCATTGAGGGTGACGGTGACATTTTGTCCGTTGACGGTGGCAATGGTTTGTCCGTCGGAAAGCGAGGTGGAAAGCGCCTGGCCTGCCACTGCATGGTACGTCAGGATATCAGTGAGCGCGCCTTGGGGGTCCTGGAGCAGGGCCTCCACGGTACCTGCCGGCAGTGCGGCAAAGGCGTCGTCGGTTGGCGCAAAGAGGGTGAAGGGCCCGTCGCCGCTGAGGGTCGTTTCAAGGCCGGCCGCCAGGACCGCCGCCTCGAGCACGGTGTGGTCGGGGGAATTGACGACCACGTCGACGATGGTTACCGTCGGGGGCAGCAGCACGGCGTCAATGACATGCACCACGCCGTTATCCGCCAGAATATCGGCGACGGTGACCTGAGCGTTGTTGATGAAAACGCCCTGTGCGTTGATGGTGACGGTGATATTTTTTCCGTTGACGGTAGCGATGGTTTGTCCGTCGGAAAGCGAGGTGGAAAGCGCCTGTCCTGCCACTGCATGATAGGTCAGGATATCCGTAAGCGCGCCCTGCGGGTCCTGGAGCAGGGCCTCCACGGTACCTTCGGGCAGTGCGGCAAAAGCAGCGTCCGTAGGTGCAAAAAGGGTGAAGGGCCCGTCGCCGCTGAGGGTGGTTTCAAGGCCGGCCGCCAGGACCGCCGCTTCGAGCACGGTGTGGTCGGGGGAATTGACAACTACGTCGACGATGGTTACCGTCGGGGGCAGCAGAACGGCGTCAATGACATGCACCACGCCGTTATCCGCCAGAATATCGGCGACGGTGACCTGAGCGTTGTTGATGAAAACGCCCTGTGCGTTGATGGTGACGGTGATATTTTTTCCGTTGACGGTAGCGATGGTTTGTCCGTCGGAAAGCGAGGTGGAAAGCGCCTGTCCTGCCACTGCATGATAGGTCAGGATATCCGTAAGCGCGCCCTGCGGGTCCTGGAGCAGGGCCTCCACGGTACCTTCGGGCAGTGCGGCAAAAGCAGCGTCCGTAGGTGCAAAAAGGGTGAAGGGCCCGTCGCCGCTGAGGGTGGTTTCAAGGCCGGCCGCCAGGACCGCCGCCTCGAGCATGGTGTGGTCGGGCGAATTGACAACGACGTCGACGATGGTGTTTTGCGCAGTTAAAAAACCGGGCAGCAGAAAAAGCGTGAGTATCAAATTTCTAAACCCCATGATCAGATATTTAAGGTGATTAAATCAGTTTTCAAAAGCATATATGCATCACCCCCAAAAAGGGTTGCCCCGGAGTACGGGAAAATTATTCAAAAACCAAACCCTGTTTTCTTTGTTACACAGGCAACCATTGGAAGAAAAAATGCATATAAAGCTTGAGCATGACTGATCAGCAACTTTACATAAACCATTTATGCAAAGCGTGTATTGATGGAGATACCAAGGCTTTCAAAGGCATTTATGATGCCTGCAGCAAGGTTTTTTTCGGTATTTGTTTGCGTTATGCCGGCGACCGGATGAAAGCGCAGGATCTGTTACAGGAAGGTTTCATTAAAATATATGAGGGCCTTTCTTCTTTCGATCCGGAAAAAGGCAATTTTTACACCTGGGGATCGCGGGTGATTGTGAATACGATACTCATGGAGAAAAGGAAAAAACGGATTGTAACCGAGGAGTTGACCCATGAAACCTCGTTGCGGGAGCATTACGACGATTCGGCCATTGAGAATTTGTCTTACGCAGAATTAGTATCTTACCTGCAAAAATTGCCGGAGGGTTACCGGGTTATTTTTAACATGTATGTGATCGAAGAGTACACCCATGCAGAGATTGCCGAATTATTGGGGATTTCGGTCAGTACTTCCAAGACACAGCTCATGAAGGCAAAAAAAATGCTGGGTAATCTGCTCAGAGATGCATCCGTAATTCCGGCAGTTGTATAATTAATTTCAGAAGGTGAGAAACAAACCAAAATATAATATTTCGGAAGAGGAGGAAGGCTTTTTTACTCCTGACGGCGAAGTTTGGCAAAACATTGAGGCTAAAATCAAAGGCAGGCCCAAACGCAGGCGTTTAATACCGTTTTTGCTCTTTTTTTTGGTTGCCACAGCAGGGGTGGGCATATGGTTCCTGACAGGCAGGGGCGTCGAAAAACATCCCTTCCTGGGAAGTCAGTCTGACCTTGAAAATTCCGGTCCCGTTTTAACAGATACTTTTCGACGGCACGAAAATTCCCAAATCCCGATCCAACCAGGGTCTGAACGAGATATAGCGCCTGGAACGCTCCCTGCTTTGGCGGAAAGCCCGAAACAAAAGAACACAACAACCCCTGCGCCGGGGAAACCGGAAAGCCGGGGAACAACCTCCGATGATTTTGTTTTGGATGAGAAAGGAGCACTCCCGGACAGCGGTAATCCTTCAGAAAAATCGCCGGCTGATCCGGATATTCAGGTTTCAGTTCCTGTTGCTGTACCGTCGAAAAATTCAGGTCCCCTGTTGACCGGGGACCCTTTTGCCGGATCTGGCGCAAGCCTTCAGCCACTGTTCAGGAACGATCTGTTTCCAGAAATTCAAAGCAAAACCCTGGAAAACTATCCGATTCCGGAACCCATTGCGAATGGACAAAAAAAATCAGGAAATTGGGAATTTTACCTGGCGTTGCAACGAAGTTATCACCCTGAACTGGATAAAAAACCGGATCAAAGACCATTGGGCGAAACCATTCTCAGCACGGAATGGCTGCCTTCTCTGGATTATTTTGCCGGCTTGGGTTTTCATTTGAACGGCAAAACAAGGTTGTATGCCGGCCTTGGATACAGCCGGCAATCCGTTTTGACGGAATACGATCTGCATATTCCTTACAATTTGCAAACGGAGATCGACCATGGTGCGCTTTTAACCAATGCCTTTGCGCATTCTCTTCCCACCTCAGCCGGAAATGTGGGGTCCAATCTTGTCCTGGAGCGGTCAGCAGGCACGGATGTGGTTCACAATGAGGAGATTGATATCCGGCTGGGCGCCACATCAAGGTATCATATCTGGAATTTGCCGGTGAGCATAGAACGACGTTTTTCCCCCGCCAACCGGCTTTCCCCGGGGCTCGGCTTTACTGCCCAATTATCTTTTCTGGTTCACGACAAGGTCGTTTCCAACCACGTTGATGTCGATCATACCCTGGTCCGGCTCCATTCGCTCGATCTTTTGGCGGATCAGAACAACAAAACCCAATTCGTATTCAGTTACGGTGCCAACCCTTTCCTCTCTTTCCGGATGAATGGGCGCTCCTTCCTACAGTTGGGTTTGCCGGCAACACTGTGGCATTTATCCGAGCGGACCCATCTTTCATTGCGGCCCCAGGTAAGATGGTCGATAAAGATAAAGTAAGACTCTGCTGCCGCCCGGGCCTTTTCATTGGTTACTTTCTTTTGGGCGCCAAAGGCCAAAGAAAGTGACAAGACCAGAAAAGGATAAATTTAACGAGATATTCGTGCCAATTAATGGGGCGTGATTTGAACCACAAAGAGACGAAGGCATCACAAAGCGCACAATTTTCTTCGTGCACTTTGTGGAATCCTGGTGTCTTTGTGGTAAATATTCTAATTCGCCAGGTTGAATTTTTAAAGTCAACGGTAAAACCTATCCATAATTTACGTTAGAATTACAAAGCAGGAACTCGGCTCAATCACAAACCGTGATCCGCCTCCGCGGCAGCACTCCCGGCTCGATCTCTCCGAAATACCGGCGATAGTCTTCCCTGGGCAATTCGTCGAAATTAAGTTTGAAGCTTTCCGGTGATTTTTTTTGCGCCACATCCACCTTCCTTTGTTCTTCCTGGGCGTACGCCAGCGTACTGTGAAGGCTGGAACACAGGAACCGGGCGTAGTCGGTCGGGTTGACATTCCAGAAAAACAGGCTTCCGTCCTGGCATCCTGCTACCAGAAAACGGCCGTCGTTGGAGAAAGCGACGGAGAAAACCCAACCGGCATTCCGGTCGAAAATCACAGGCTGATAAGTTGGAGAGGTATATTTCCTGAGGTCCCATAGGGAAATCGTCCCGTCCAGGCTGGCGACCGCCAGTTGACTGCCGTCCGGGCTGAAGGCAAAATCGGTAATGGCCGCCAGATGCGGCTTGAACATTTTGCGGGCCTGGTCGCTGTTGGGCAAGAACCGGTCGCCTTTGCGGTCGGATTCGACCAGCAGAATCCGTCCGTTGGAGAAACCCATCGCCACAAGGGCGGTCTTTTCGGAGATGGGCTGGTAGGCCACGGTCGATAACAGGCCGTAATCTACTTCGCGGCTGTTACCGAATATATTGAATTCACTCACGCCGCCCGCGGCAGAACAAAGGGAATCCACCGTAAAGCGGTAAACATTACCGCCGTAATTACCTGCCAGGCCATAAGCGCAGATCTGTTCATCCACCGGGAGGATAAGGTTGGCTTTACCCCTTTTTTTAGGGCTTGTTTTCATTTTTTCAGCGCCCGCAGGCCTGTAGAAAAATCGTTCGAAACCTGCGGCGATGAACTCTCCGTTGTTGGCAATGCCGGCAGCAAATATTTCTTCACCTCTTTCGATCCGGAAGGTATCCTGGCTTTTGCCCGATTCGGCGTTCAGTACCTGAAACCAGGGCATTTCGCCGGCAACCAGCAATCGTTTGCCGTCGGGGCTGATGGCCAGCGCATTGTTGACCCCCTCCTGGTGTTTGAAAATCTCCGGGCTTTTGCTGATTTCGGGGGCCCCTACCAAATTCCAGTTCCTGACTTCCCATTTTTTGACGGCTCCGTCGCTGCCTGTTGTAAAAAAGACATTTTTACCCGGTTGAAAAACGATGTCCCGGATAGCGCCTTTCTGCGCTCTTTTGATGTCAAATGGGAGGTTAGGGTCCAATGCGCCCGAGGCATCGAGCAAGGCTTTCATGATATTGGGGTGTTTGACGTCGCCGACCTCGGGGTTATCGCGGTTGATATTGTAAGCCTCCATTGCGACGAGGGCTTTGGTACGGGCATCCTCGATCTGAAGGGAGCGGGCAGCCGCGTTCCAGGAGGTGATGACCATGTTCAGTTTTTCTGCTTTGGACCGGGCTTCGAGGGCCTGGATCTCTCTTTTTTGAGCTTCTTCGGCCAGGCGTTTATTTTCTTCAGCTTTGGCCTGGAATTGCTGGGAGAGCAACTCCAGGGCTGCTAATTGTTGCAGGTTGGTTTTGTTGAGTTTGGAAATGCTGTCGCGGTCGGCCTGGGTAAAACGAAGCAGCGCCTCGGCCCGTTGTTTTTGCCGTTCGGCCTCCAATGCATTTTTTTCAGCTTCCAGCGCGTTTCTTACGGCGTCAGCCCTGGCAGAATCAGCTTCCAATTGAGCTAATTCGGCGCGTCTGAGCGCATCAATGGCCTTTTGTTTTTCCTGCTCAAGGTTGTTCGAATATTCATTGGCCGAATGCAGGTTTCGGTTTGCCCGGATATAATTAAAGATCGCCCAGGCGGTCATGCAGGCCAAAACCAGAAAAGCAATGGTCCGGAAAAAGGCCAGGGCTCTCCGGCGTTTCCGGATGGCGTTTTGGGAAGACTGAATAAATGCTTTTTCCCGTTCGTTGAGGTCGAGCAGGGGAATAGAAGGGGTAATATGGTTAAGGTAGACCTGGTCGAGCAGTTCGTTGCGGCTCATCCGGTCCTGGATAGTCGTTTTGATGGTGCGCAGGACCCGGTATTCGGATTCCACTTTTTGCTGGGCGCGCTGCGCCAGGAAGTTGTTGGCAATTTCCAGTTTATCGCCGGCCGTTTTGCGCAGAATGCCGGAATGCTGAAGGGTGTCGATGATGCCGTTGGCGGATTGGCCGTCCAGCTTCATATCGATTTGAAGGCGCTCCACCACTTCGGCCCCTTGCAACTGGATCCGGTTCCCGTTGACCAGAAAATAGCCCAATATCCGGTTGCCTACGCCTTTGGCGCGCTCGCCGAGTTCTGTTTCGATGGTTTCGATCTGCTTGTCCAGCATATCGTCAACCATCTCGCTCGGTTTGCCGATCTTGGCCAGGATTTCGTTATTGATGATTCTGCTCATACGTTACGCAGGGGTTGTCACCCGATATAAACGATCCATATACAGTTGAAGGTATGTCAGGTTCACTTTTCCGTTCTCGGTCACGTTCTGAATGATCTTTTCGATGACTTTCGGATCTTCAATGACCATCCCAGCCTGGGCGGATGCTTTTTTGATAATATCCGCCGCCGTTTCCCGGGAAACCGGCCTCACCCGCAGTTGTTCCTCCATGATATCCGGCACGAGGGCTTCCAGGTCCTGAAGCTGTGTGAAAAACTCATCCCTCAGCACAACAACCAGGTCGGTATTGCGACGCGACTCGAGTAAATGAGCAATGTGCAGGTTGAGGTGAAGGATCTGCTGGGGTTCCTGAACCCAAATATAAAACTCTTCAAACTGGTCAAAGATAAGGATCTTGCGTTCGACATGGTTGGGCATTTCCTTGTCCCAACGGTAGGCAATCTGCAAGAACATGGGTTCCTGACCGGGTTGGGGCTCCAGGGACAACATTTTCCGAACCAGCGCGCTGTCGATGAATTCCCGGTTGCAACGAATATATCGGACGCTGTACAAAGGTTCCAGGCGCGGGATCAATCCGGCCCGGATCAGGGAGGTTTTACCCACGCCCATGGGGCCTAGCACCAGGGTGGTTCGGTTGTCCATTTCATTGACCACAGCGTCGAAAAGGTCCTTGATCTCCTGGTCGCGGCCAAAAAATATCGCCGCCATCTCCGGGGAATAGGGTTCGAATCCGACAAACGGATTGTCGGGCAATTCGAAGACCGGCAATTCCTTGGGCAAGGGTACACCCTGCGGCCGGGCTTCGAAAATCTGCATGGCCAGACTGTCGTGGGCCAGTTCGTACTGATCGTTGTCGAGCGGTCGTAAAATCCGGCGATTGACAAAAAATTCAAGGTATATATTGATGCGGGTCGGGCTCATATCGGCGTTGAGTCCGGGGAGATCTTCCCTTTTCACCGGTATTTTGGTGCCTTTTTCCGAAACAAACGCCTTGAGCCACCGGATGGCCATGTCCCGTCGGTCTACCTCCCGGCCAAATACTTCCAGTTGTTCGTCCAGGAAGTCGGCCAGCACGTCTTTGATGCTCCCTACCCGGGCTACCAGTTCTTCATCAAAAATAATTTCATTGGGGTTCCGAGCATAGGCCAGCCGGTACATTTTATCCAGAAAAACCTGTAAATAAGGAAGCTGCACCCGGCCTACCCCTTCGGTGACATTGTCAATAATATCGTCGGCGATCTCTTCATAACAAAGATGGATATTAAACCGGGGGTTTTTGGCGGTTTCCAGGATAACCCTGCGGGCATTGGCGCGGTTCATCGGTTCGATGCGCAGGCGTTTGTCAAACAGCTTAGGCACCTTGCGTTCAAATTCAGACAAGTGCGCCAGGTATTCTTCGCGGATGGAGATGATGATCTTGCAGGCCAGGTTGGCTTCGAGGATGTCTCTGACGGTATCAATGAAAACGTCCTGTTCTTCAGGCGTGCCCAGGATGAACAATTCCTCGAACTGGTCCATGATCAGATAAATGGGGCGCAGGTGGTCGAGGTAAAGGGAATGGATCATTTCCCGGATGGTGAAATTTTCCTCAAAGGATTTCATCGTATCCTTGGCCTTGAGCTCCCGTTTAAGTGCCTGGTTGATGTTCTCCTGCCGCCGGATATAAACGTCAAACCAGTCGCTGGAGTCAAAACGGTTGGCCAGGCCGCAGCGGATAAGACTTGTTTTACCGGTACCCGACATACCGTAAACCAGAATGAGGTTGGTCTGGTACGTCATCTGATACAGCGCCTCAATTTCAGTTTCCCGGCCAAAGAAGATCTCCTTGTCGTCTTTGTCGTAGGAATCCAGCAATTTGAATGGCGATTGCTTTAGCATTGGTTTTCCCGGTTAATTAACTGGTATGCATGCAAATATAATGTGTACAGTTTAAAATTTCTTACAAACTTTCGGTTTCGGGTCACCTAACCAACAGGCTACGTTTTTAAGATCCTTAACCATCTTTGAAGGTTACCCTGGCAAAACGGTCAAAGGCTTCTTTTACATCCTGAAATTGCCGGTCGTTCACCTCCAGCGAATCTTTCAGGTTATCTACCAAAACGTAAAAATAGCTGCCGTTTGTCTGATAGCGATAGTAAAAAAGTTTTGAGTTCTGTTCCCGGATCAGTGCATTCTGGTCGATAATCAGGGGCGAAAGATTGAGATAAGGATGCAATTCATCTTCGTTTCGCATGAGGATGACCGATTTGCTTTCCGTGTAATTGTCGGCCACAAGGATGTCATCCAGGACCCCGATGGCAGCCGTGATCCGGTCGAGAATGACCAGGTTGTGAACATAGGACGGGGGTTTATGACGGATTTTTTGAAGATCGATGGATTTGATCGTGGCCAGGGTGTATTTGGCGCAAAATCCCAGGTGCCGGAAAATTTCACAGAGATGGTCTTCCGCCTGTACGCAAAAACTTTCGATCTCGTTGGCGGCAATGGTCCCTTCCAGTTCTTTTTTCATCTCTTCCAGAAAAAGATGGGCTTTTTGGAAGGAATCTTCAGCATAAAAGGATTTTTGCAGATCGGCGAATTCAGCAACAAACGGCTCGACCTGGTTGGCATTAAAAATTTCGCTGACCGCCCGGATCAAAGGCACATAATTGTAAACCGGCAGTTTTTCCGGGCTGAGGTTGAAAAAATCCTTGAGTACGGCATTCGGTTCTTCCGGGACCTGGAACTTTTTGGCATTTTCCCTTTCATCCCATAATTGGGACAACATGATATAAGCCAGCATCTCCACGGAGACGGAATACACATTGACGATCTTTTGCAGCCGGTCGGGGCTCACCTCTTCCGAAAGCAACAACTTCCGCAGGTGGGTGCCAATGGGCGTAGGAAACGAATCGATGACCGCCACCCGGAGATCGCGGATCTTGACTTCCTTGCCTCTTTGCCTGGCTTCACTGGCCATGCTTTTGATGATGGAGGAATATTCTTCGATCGCGTTGGCGATGGTCTGGATGATCTTGTCATTGACCGAGCCGCCTTCCTGGTGGCGATAACCCGCGCCGCGGACGATAAAGGATGCAGCGCTCGTGGTGGGGAGTTTCCAGGTCAGGATCTCGTCCTTGCCCGGTGAAACAAACAAACCCCACGGCAGCTCTTCAAGATTTTCCTTTTCCGACAAATCAAAACCCCGGTTGATCCCGGCCGCCTGCCCTGTTTTCATCAGGTAGCCTGCGCTGGCCAGTTTGAAGGCTTCTTCTATGGTGTGCTGAGTGGAAAGGGCCTGGTAAAAAGCGGCGGCAAATTCCTGCGCACTGACATCGCCCACCGGCACACTGGTCGCGATGACCGCAGGCGCCCCCTGTGCGAACAAGTTCTTTACCTGGTCGAGGGTGGAACAGCCGTTGAGGAAAACCAGTTTCAGGTTTTTTTGAAGACCCAGTAATTGGGCCAGGCCCTGGGCGTCAGCCGCAACGTCGTTGAGAAAAATTTTAGCGCTGCCTGCATGGCCGCCGTAATGGAAAATACCGATCCGGTCTTTGAATTCGGCCAACCGGTTGATCAGATCTGCACTGGTAGTGGATGGTTCGCTGAAAAATTGAAAATAGTTCTTATTAGCCAAAGGTAACAGGTGGTCTGTTATGGCCTTGCGCTCTTTATCCAGTAGAGCCAGGTGGGCATCCTGATCGTTCGCAAAAGCTAAAAATATGACCGGCGCTTCCATTCAGTCGCTGCTGTTGGATTTTTGGGTTTATTGTTAAACAAATTTCCCGGCAAAATAGTGCATTTGGGAATTAAATTGTTAAAAATTATCATAACTATTTCGGCGCCTGGTCCATAGAACGCTCTGATTAAGTCTCCAAAAGCCCAAAGGGCTCCCGTGGAGAGCCTCCAAAGGCCCGTAGGAGTCCTTCGGACCTACGGAGCAGTTGGCAGGAATTCTCCATTGGTTGAACGATTCCTGCGGCTGGTTGAAAAATGGCGTAGGGGGCCGCTGTAAAACTTATTTTTGGGTGAGGCAATTTTTAATTGATACGATTGGTTCGATTGATACGATTGATACGATTGATACGATTGATACGATTGGTTCGATTGGTTCGATTGGTTCGATTGGTACAATTCCTCAGATCAACAAATCAACAAATCAACAAATCAACAAATCAACAAATCAACGTCCCGTGGCCAATCAATCAAATTAAAAAAAAAATGCGCAACACCATTGGCTTGCATCTGCTGGTCTGGCTGGCGGCTACACTGGTTCACGCCGGGTTGTTCAGCCGCTTTATGCCGTTTGGTTTCAGCCTCGTTCGCGCATTCGGGAACATGGCATCGATGGCCGTCATTTTTTATCTGAATCTGTACCTGGTCAACCGGTTTATTGAACACAAACGGTACCTGGCCTATCTGGCGGCCGTAGCAGCGGTCATCCTGGTCATGGTAGGAGTCCGGGTCCGGTTCAACCTGCTTTTCCCATCCATTCCGATGTCCGACTGGATCAAAGGCGACCCGGTGGTCAACTGGCGGGTAGGCGCCCTGGCGACTAATGCCGGCATCCTCATGATCAGCGCTATTTACCAACTGATCCTGAACCGGAACGAGGAAACGCGCCGTCGTCTGAAACTTCAGGCCGGCGAACAGGAAGCGCAACTGCAATTTCTGAAGGCCCAGATCAATCCCCATTTCCTGTTCAACACCCTGAATAATATCTACTCCCTTGCTGTGGTCCGTTCGGAAAAAACCGCAGGCATGGTCCTCCGCCTTTCCAACCTGCTGCGTTATGTGATCTACGACGGCCAGGCGGAGAAACTGCCCCTCGACAAGGAAGCAGCCCAGATCCGGGAATTCATCGAATTGTTTCAGATGCGCAGCGAAGCCCCGCTGGATATCCGGTTTGAAGTCCGGGGAAATACCGGTAACCTTCAACTCGAACCCATGATCCTGATCCCCCTTGTTGAAAACTGTTTCAAACACTGCGATTTTGAGCACAACCCCGGCGCATTCGTCCACCTGATCCTGGAAACGGACGGCAGCCGGATCCGATTTTTTGCCCGGAATTCGAAGGACGACCACAACCAGCAAAAGGACCCGCAAAGCGGGGTCGGCCTGGCCAATATCCGGCAGAGGCTTCAGCTGAAGTACCCGAACAGGTTTGCCATGAATATCCGGCAGGAAGACCGGGTCTTTGAGGTGGATCTGGTGATTGATGGAGGGTGACGGGGTGACGGGGAGACGGGGAGACGGGGTGAAAAGGAAACTGAGCGCATCGACTGGGTTCAGCATGAACAAAGACGGACGGAAGAAAGGATTCAAATCCTCCCCAAAGGCGCCCCTTTGGACTTAAACAGAGCTAAATTGCAGCCGCTCTTCTCAGCCGGTCGTTGATGGCTGCGCCAAGGCCGGCTTCCGGTAAAAATTCGGCAATTATGAGGTCGATATTTTGTGAATCAAGGTAGCGCAGACCGGAGAACAGGTTGCGCGTCGCTTCTTTCAGATCCCGGGTAGGGGAGAGGGTGATCTGGTAATCCGGTGGAATGCCGGGATAGGTGGCACTAAAGGAGAGGATGCCGATTCTTTTGCCGTGGTTTTTATCCAGCAGATCAGGAATAGGGCCGATAACTAGCGGAATACGGGGCGCATAATGGCTTTTCAACATGCCCGGCGCCAGCGGATTGGAACTGGAGTACGGCTGGATCGAGATTTTTCCGATGATTTGCTCGACCTCTTCCGCCGGCACGCCCCCCTTCCGGTACAAAGTGGGTTGCCCGGTCTCATCCCAGCCGATGATCGTGCTTTCAATCCCGATCGTGCACGGGCCGCCGTCCAGAATATAGGGGATCTTGTCGCCCAGTTGCCGGGCAACGTGTTCGGCCGTAGTGGGACTGATATACCCGAATGGATTGGCGCTCGGAGCTGCCAGCGGGAATTCCAGGCCTGCCAATAGATCTTGGGTAAGGGGGTGATCCGGCGACCGGACCGCCACCAGCGGAGAACCCGAAGTGGTCAGATCGGGAATGACCGCTTTTTTGGGCAGCAGCAGGGTCAGCGGACCGGGCATGAAAGCGTCGGCGAGTTGCCTCGCTTGCTCCGGGAACGCCGTCACCCAATCTCCGATCCGTTCAACAGGATATACATGGATGATCAGCGGGTCGAAAGCTGGCCGGTTCTTGACCGAAAAAATTTCGGCGACTGCATTTTCACTCAGGGCGTTGCCGGCCAGACCGTAAACCGTCTCCGTGGGCACGGCCACCAATTGTTCGCGCCGGAGCAGTTCCCTGGCTTTTTCGATATCCGTACCGATTTCGGCATTTTTCATGGGGCAAAGGTAAGCGTGCAGGCTGGATTTGTGTTAATTAGTTGGATCCAAAGGGGCCCTAAGGGAGAGCCGGTGATGGATATGCGAAGCCTGCCCGGAACGAAGGAAGACAAACTTGGGAACGTTTCATTTAACCGCCCAAAAATCTTTATGGCAAACAGGATGGCTTCGCATCCTGTAGTGGCTTGATTTTTTCCACCACATAAGATACATAAGATCACATAGAATCATTCCGGTTCGCCATTGGCGATCCGGAATGGTTAACTTATGTTTTCTATGTATCTTATGTGGTGAAAAAAAATGTGTTTAATATTTATGTTGTTATCAAAAACTTAGAAGGAGTTAGACAAAAATCCGATGTTGCATCGATTCCTCCCCGAAGGGGTCCTTTGGACGATTCCTCTGATTTACAATCCGGGGTCAAGGGTACGTATTTCTGCGGTTAAACAATTTCAAAACTGCCAACTGCGGACTGAAGACTGAAGCCTGGATCACCGAGCCAAAACCGCCTGCCGGCCGCGGCCCACCCATAGGATACCTGCGGCGCTGACCAGGCCGAGGCCGCCGCAGATCAGCCAAAGCGGAATGAACCCGAATTGAGCGGCAATACCCATAGAGGCTGTCGGGCCCAAAATAAGGGCTACTGCATACGACATCGTATAAATGCCCATATACTGGCCCCGGCGGCTGGGGTGAGCCAGGTCGGCGGCATAGGCGGAAGCAAAGGGCATGCAAAGCATTTCGCCGATGGTCAGGAAGATCATGAACAAAAAGGGTGTGAGCGCCCAATAGCTCAGTCCGCCCAATACCAGAAAGGCGATCCCGTAGAACAAGGTGCCCAGGGAAATGATCGCCAGCCTTGCGAGCCGTCCTTCGATCAGGTAGGTCATCGGCATTTCCAGCAAAACGATCATCAACCCGTTGAGGGTAGTCAGGGCCCCGATGCCGGCCTCGGAAAAGCCGTATTCCTGTTTCCAGAAAATGGGCAGTGTGTTCATGAATTGCATGAAAGCCAGGGCGCCCAGCGTGATGAACAGGATGAATTTGAGGTAATGCCCGTCCTTCCAGGGGGAGAGGCCCCTTTCCTCCTCGAGTTCAGAGGGTTTCGCTGTTTTTTTCGGCCGGATGCTGAGGCGGAAAATCAGGGCAGCGCCGAAACAAGTAGCGGCGTCGGCTACAAAAAGCCATTTGAAACCGATGGCATGCGCCAAAAAACCACCCATGATCGGCCCGGCGGCAAAACCCAGGTTGACGGCCAGTCGCACCAGGGCAAAAGCCCGCGACCGGTTTTCAGGCCGGCTGTGAAACGCGATTGCGGTCTGGTTGGCCGGGCGGAAGGCATCGGCTATCGCGCTCAGCAAAAAAACAGCGGCGCACATCGCGGCTACACCATCTATGAACATCAGACCCAGAAAACAAAACCCGCCGAGCAGCAATGACCAGAACTGGACCGGGTAATAGCCGATCCGGTCGGTCAGTTTACCGCCGATAAAAGCGCCCAGAACCGACCCCAGGCCAAAACTGCTCATTACCCAACCCGCCTGTTCGAGCCGAAAGCCTTTTTCGCCGGTCAGGTAGATCGTCATGAATGGTATGACCATGGTACCGGCCCGGTTGATGAACATGACCAGAGACAATAACCAGATGTCGCGGGATAGTCCGGAAAAAGAATGACGGTACAGGCGTATTGCGGGCGTTAACATGTGAACGGGTGTTATTTTAGAATAATGTTTTGTTTGGGGTTGTTTGGGGTTGTTTGGGATTGTTTGGGGTTGTTTGGATTCGAATCAACGCATCAACAAATCAACAAATCAACAATTCCTCGCATCCTCCGCCCACCGTTCGTGCCTCACGCCGGCGGATAAATCCTTCAGCCGCCGGAGCCACGCCCTGAAGCGTTACGAGGGAGGGCAGTGTTTTATGGATTTCCCGAAGGGATGGCTATGCCACAGTGTTTCACGGTTTAAGGAAAAGCTATGAAACCATGAAACCATGTAGCCATGAAACCATGTAGCCATGAAACCATTCGCCCCCCTGAACGGTTCCCATGAATACGTTATTTTTTAATTAAACTTTAAAATATTCAATACTACGAAAGGGCATATTCCGTACCTTTGCGCCTTCTTAGGAAAAGCGAAATCGGAATTTTGTTAATAGTTGAAAATCAGTTAATTATTCAAAACCGCCGAATTTGCAAATTTTGTTTTTGGAATAAATTTTTATGGAAAATAAAATCAGGAATGTTGCCATTATTGCACACGTCGACCACGGTAAAACGACCCTGGTGGACAAGATGCTCATGGCCGGAAAATTATTCAAAGACCACGAAAAACCGGGAGAACTCATCCTTGACAACAACGACCTGGAGCGGGAAAGGGGCATTACGATCCTTTCCAAAAACGTATCCATCCGTTACAAGGATGTAAAGATCAATATCATTGACACCCCTGGCCACAGCGATTTTGGCGGCGAAGTAGAACGTGTGCTGAACATGGCGGACGGCGTATTGCTGCTCGTAGACGCTTTCGAAGGCCCCATGCCGCAGACGCGTTTCGTTTTGCAAAAGGCTTTGCAACTGGGGCTGAAACCGATTTTGGTGGTCAACAAGGTGGACAAGGAAAACTGCCGCCCGGATGAAGTGCATGAAGCGGTTTTTGACCTGATGTTCAGCCTCGACGCTACGGAAGATCAACTTGATTTTCCGACTATTTTCGGCACGGCCAAACACGGCTGGATGAGTGCTGACTGGAAAAAGCCCACCACGGATATCACCCCGCTTCTGGACGCCATCCTCGAGCATATCCCGCCGCCCAAGGTGACTGTGGGCAATGCGCAGATGCTGGTGACTTCCCTGGATTACAGCAATTATATCGGGCGGATCGCAATCGGACGCCTCAACCGCGGCAAGTTTACTTCCAACCAGCCGGTTGCATTAGTCAAAAAGGACGGTTCCATCCTGCGCAGCAGGATCAAAAACCTGTTCGTTTATGAAGGTTTCGGTCGTAAGGAGGCCGATATCGTTGAGGCAGGAGATATCTGCGCCATCTTCGGGGTGGAAGGGTTTGATATCGGCGATACCATTGCCGACGCGGAATTGCCCGAGGCCCTGCCGGCGATTGCGGTGGACGAGCCGACCATGAGTATGGTCTTCACCATCAACGATTCCCCGTTTTTTGGTCAGGAAGGCAAATTTGTCACTTCCCGCCACCTGAAGGACCGCCTGGAAAAAGAACTGGAAAAGAACCTCGCCCTCCGGGTGGAAGAAACGGGTACGGCCGACGCCTACCGCGTGTTCGGCCGGGGCGTATTGCACCTTTCCGTATTGATCGAAACCATGCGCCGCGAAGGGTACGAATTGCAGATCGGGCAGCCCCAGGTCATCACCAAACGCATCAACGGCGAGTTGCATGAACCCGTAGAAGAACTGACGATCGACCTGCCGGAAAACCAGGCCGGCACCGCCATTGATATGGTCACCCGGCGGAAGGGCATGATGCTGGCGATGGAACCCAAGGGCGACCGGATCCAGCTCAGATTTGAAATCCCCTCCAGAGGCCTGATCGGCCTTCGGAGCAATATGCTGACGGCTACGGCGGGTGAAGCGGTCATGAACCATCGCTTTCTGGAATTCCAGCCCCATAAAGGCGACATTCCGGGGCGGATCAACGGCTCCCTGATCTGTATGGAAAATGGCAAGGCCATTCCTTATGCTATCAATAACCTGCAGGACCGGGGCCGGTTTTTTGTGCCGCCTACCGAGGAGATCTATGAAGGCCAGGTGGTGGGTGAAAACAGCCGACCCGGCGATTTGGTCGTCAACCTGACAAAAACCAAAAAACTCACCAATATGCGCGCCTCCGGCTCCGATGATAAACTTCGCCTGGTGCCGCCCAAACGCTTCACCCTGGAAGAAGCCCTGGAATATATCCAGGCGGATGAATATGTCGAAGTGACCCCGCAGTCGATCCGGTTGCGCAAGATCCTCTTGAAGGAACACGAACGGAAACGCTCCCGCAACCAGTCGATGGCGGATGTGTGAGTGCTTCGACTACGCTCAGCATGAGAGGGTGAGAGAGGTGAGAGGGTGAGAGCCCCACGCCGCGGCGTGGCTGAAGCTACGTCGGGTGAGAGTGCTTCGGCCTCCGGACGACGAAGTCGCCTATTGCAGACGGAGTCGGCTGCGCTCAGCATGTAGTTGGGAGAACCGAATCCTCGAATCAACAAATCAACAAATCAACATCAGAGGGTGAGAGAAACAAAAAACCCTGGGGTTCAGAACGGACTTCGGGGTTTTTTATTTCGGCGTTCAACCCGGCATCAAATTGGAAAACCGAATAAAATTATTCCGTGTCCGCACAAAATTTTCAAATTTTCTTTTTTTTTTAGAAAACTTTGGGATAAATTTGCATTAGGTCTAGTATACTTTCACTTCCAATAAGAACTTAAAGCGGCTAAAGTTTCCCAAAACGTCTTGATTGTTTTCAACCAAGGCGTCAAGCCAGTGTATTTCCTATGTCAAATCAAAATAGCCTCGAACCGGCCGTGCAGTATGTCAGCAAAGGCGCATCAAATTCAGGATTGATTAATTTTAAAATTATACTCACTTCAAACAAGTCAATTTATGAAGAGCAGATTCTACCGAAGATTTCTTCATTCGTCGTTGCTTGTACTGTTGCTCTCTTCCGTCGCGTATGCGCAGGGGAGGGTGGTCAGTGGCACCGTGACGGATCCTGACGGCCTGGCGCTGCCAGGGGTCAACGTTTTAATTAAAGGTACTGCGGAAGGAACGGTGAGCGATGTGGATGGGAAATACTCCATCTCGGTTCCCAACGACCAGGCTGTCCTGGTTTTTTCCTTTCTCGGTTATGCAGACGCGGAAGTGGCGGTCGGCGCCAACTCGGTTGTCGACTTCCAGATGAGTTCGGATGCCAAAGTTTTATCGGAGGTGATCGTGACCGCTTTGGGCATCAAGCGGAATACACGGGCACTGCAATCGTCGGTGACGCAGGTTGACGGGAGCAATTTTACCCAGGCACGTGAAAACAGCCTGGCCAATTCGCTTGCCGGCCGGGTTGCCGGGGTCAACGTTACCAAAATTTCGTCCGGGCCCAACGGTTCCTCCAGGGTGGTGATCCGCGGCGCGAAAACGCTGGGTTCGAACCTGAATCAGCCGCTTTACGTGGTGGACGGGGTTCCGATGACGAATAACAACTACGGTCAGGCCGGCCTTTGGGGCGGCGCCGACCAGGGCGACGGCATCTCAAGCCTTAACCCGGACGATATCGAATCCACGACTATTCTGAAAGGCGCCAGCGCTGCCGCTCTTTATGGTTCGCGCGCGGCCAACGGCGTGATCCTGGTGACCACCAAAAAAGGTACCGCCCGCAAGGGAATCGGCGTAGAGTTCAACTCCAACTACGTATTTGAAAATGTGGTGAACCTCTACGATCCGCAGACGACCAACGGTTCGGGCGGCCTGGTTGGCCCTACCCTGGCCACGCAGGTGGCAACCAAGGCCAATACGCTTGCCGACCTGACCAATGCCTGGAACGGCGGCTGGTACCGCCAGGGCTGGGGCCCCAGGTTCGACAACAGCCAGGTGGTAGGTTTCGACGGCGTTTCACGGCCTTATGCCTATCAGGGCGACAACTGGGAGCGCTTTTACAGAACGGGAAGCGCCTGGACGAACTCCGTCGCGTTTTCCGGCGGCAGCGAAACCCAGAACTTCCGGTTCGGTATGACCGACCTCCGGAGCGAGAGCGTCCTGCCCAATGCTGGGTTTGACCGGTTGAACCTCTCCCTGTCGACGAATTCCAAATTCGGCAAGAGAATTACCATGGAATCCGCCATCCTTTATTCGAAAGAGGATACCAAGAACCGGCCTTTTATCTCCGATTCACCGGGTAACGCCCCATTGTCAATGTACTACATTCCGGGCGATATCAATGTGGAAACCATGATCGGCGACCCGGATAAACCCGGCGCCGTACCCAGCGTGGAAATCCAGAAACGAGATGGTCTGACCATTTTCGACGGCAAGATCCCGGGCGAAGAATACCAGCAATCGAGCAACCTTTGGGGCCAGAACCCCTATTGGGCAGCGCATCAGTATATCCAGTCCGACGTCAGGGACCGCGTGATCGCCAACGGCAGGTTCCGGTATGACCTCACCGACTTCCTGTACGTTCAGGGCCGGGCCGGTATGGACTGGTCGACGAGAAGGTTCACCGGTTTGACCCCGCAGGGTACGGGCTACCAGCGCGGCGGATCGATGGGTGAACAGGAAACGCGCATCCGCGAGGTCAACCTGGAATACATGGTGGGTTTTGACAAAACGTTCGGCAAGATCAATGTCAACGCATTTTTTGGCGGCAACCGGATGCGTTCCTCCTGGGAACAAATTTCGGCCAACGGCAACAACTTTAACGTTCCGTTTTTTGCAGCCATCAACAATACCAAAGACCGCAACTTCGGCTACGGCTTCTCGGAGATCGGGATCAATTCCATCTTCTCCAGCGCTGAAATTGCCTACAATGAATTCCTGTTCGTGACCGGTACCTGGAGAAGGGACTGGTTCTCGGTGTTGAACCCGGCCAACAACAGCATCGACTATCCTTCTGTTGGCGCCAGTTTTGTATTCACTGACGCTTTTGAAGTACCCGACTGGTTGAGCTTTGGTAAACTCCGGGCCGCGTACGGCCAGGTGGGCAACGCCAACTCCGTAGGCGCGTACCAAACCGTACTCACGTATTCCCTAAGCGGCGCCCCGCACCTGGGTACGCCGTTTGCATCCTTCTCCTCAGGTTCCAACCTGCCGAACCCGAACCTCGTACCGTTTACTTCAACGGAAACGGAAGTCGGTTTTGATGTGCGATTCTTTGGCAACCGGCTGGGACTTGACTTCACGTATTACAGCCAGAAAACAACGGATGACATCCTGAATGCCGGTATTTCCAGAGCTTCCGGTTTCGCAACCACCTCCGTCAACCTGGGTGAAATCAAAAACAACGGTATCGAATTCCTGTTGACGGGCACGCCGGTCAGAGGGCCGTTGACCTGGACAGCGTCCCTGAACTTTGCCAAGAACAACAACGAAGTGGTATCCCTGATCGAAGGCCAGGAAAGGCTTTTTGTGGAAGAACCAAGGACCCGGACTGCGGCAATTTACCACGTTGTCGGTCAACCTTACGGCATGATCCTGGGCGTGACCCAACTCAGGTCGCCGGACGGCCAATTGGTATTTAATGCGGATGGGGCGCCGGTCACCGACGGAAAATACAATATCCTTGGAAACGGGGTTCCCGATTTTACGGGCGGTTTGAACAACGAATTCTCCTTCAAGAATTTTGACCTGAGCTTCCTGATCGACTTCAAATCGGGCGGCGATATCTATTCCGGAACCAACGTGCGCCTGACCCAGGCCGGCTTCCACAAACAATCCCTGCAGGGCCGGGAAGGTGAAGCTCCGCTGACGATCAGCGGCGTTGTCCAGAACGGTACGAGTTTCGAGCCGATCAATAAGACCCTTACACCCGGCGAAGCCCGGAATTACTGGGCGCAATTGGGTGAGCGGGCGCAGGAGAACTTCATTTACGATGCTTCCTTTATCAAACTCAGGCAGATCACTTTCGGGTACACTTTCCCGCGGACCCTGCTGGAAAAAACGCCGTTCAGGAGTTTGTCCCTTTCTTTTGTCGGCCGTAACCTGGCCATCCTGAAAAAGAATGTGGAAAACATCGATCCGGAAGCCACCTATACGAGCAGCAATGCCCAGGGGCTGGATTATTTCGGCATGCCGCCAACCCGTACTTTCGGTTTTAACCTGAGGGCATCATTCTAACAATTTCTAAAAATCAACGGTATATGAAGTATAATAATAAATTGCTTTTATCCGGCCTGCTTTCGGTGGCCCTGCTCACCGGGTGCAATACGGACGAATTGCAAGACCTGAATATCAACCCGCAGGCGGTGACGCAGATCAACCTGAACTTCCTGTTCACGGCTGCGCAACTGGGGGCCGCATCCGGCGGTTCATCCGGCGATAACCGTTATATCGACTGGCGGACCAATATCGGCATGTGTTCCATGGCCATCCAGCAGATCGCCAATGCCGGCGGCGGTATCGCTCCGGGCGACAAATACACGGAAAACGTGGAAACGTTCACGGCGCCCTGGGATTTTATCTATGGCGACCAGTTGAAGAACCTGGCTGAGGTTTTGAAACAAACCGATGTTGGTGGTTTTGACGAAGGCAATAAGGTGAATACGAGAAATGCTGCCAGGATACTGCGCGCTTTCCTGTATCACCGTTTGACCGACTACTACGGCAGCATCCCCTATTCGGATGCGCTTACTGCAACCAGGCCGGGCGGGTCTTTCTTCCCGACCTATGACAAACAGAAAGCTGTTTATACTGACTTGCTGAAGGAATTGGACGAAGCCTCGGCAGCATTGAACGCTTCCAACCCGGATGAAGGTTTTGCAGCAGCCGACCTCTATTTCAAGGGCGATATCGCCAAATGGAAAAGATGGGGGTATTCCCTCATGCTCCGGCTGGCGATGCGGATTTCCAACGTAGATGCCGCGACGGCCAATACTTACGTTGCAAAAGCGGTTGCAGGTGGCGTTATGACCAGCAATGCCGACAACGTGATCGTTCCGATGGCGTTGGCCCCCAGCGAATGGACCAACCAGAACGGGATCTCCCGCGCCTTTGCTCCCGGCGACGGCGGGCAACCTACCTACCTGAGCAAGACGCTGGTGGATTGGCTGAAAGGCGATGACCAGAATTCGGTTGCCGACGACGATCCCCGGCTCATGATCATCAGCGGCGGTATCATCGATTGGGCGCCGGGCAGCGTAACGATCATCAATGCCGACCCGCTTGCTCAAAAAGGCATGCCGAACGGCTACGACCCGACAACGCTTGCGGAATTTGAAGGTCTGCCCCCCGGCGGTGTAGTGGATCAGGCCAAAACCTATTCCAGGATCAATACCCTGATGCTGGATGACGATGATCCCTACATGCTGATGAACTACGGCGAAGTGAAACTGTTGCTGGCTGAAGCGGCTGAAAGAGGAATTGGCGGTCTGAGCGCCGGCGCTGCCGCAGGGCACTACAACGACGGTGTCAGGGCTTCCTGCCAGATGTATACCATCTATGACGCATCACTTACCGCAAGCGATGCCGCTATAGATGCCTATCTGGCCAAATATCCTTACACCGGCTCTGCCAACCAGAAACTGGAAATGATCGGCGAACAGTTGTGGGTGAACAAGTTCTTCAACTGGTGGGAAGCCTGGGCAGACTGGAGAAGAACGGGTTATCCCGTTTTGGTACCGGTCAATTATCCGGGTAATGAGACCGGCGGGACGATTCCGCAAAGGTTGAAGTATCCGGTATCAGAAACTGCGGGCAACCCGAACTTCTCAGCGGGGGCTACCAGTCCAAACCTGTATACCACCAAGGTTTGGTGGGCCGGTGGGCCGGAATAAGCTATAAGTCGTAAGTTGTAAGTCGTAAGTTGATGGAAACGATTTACTGAAACTGCGACAGAAAACAGTGAATTGGCAGTTGGCCGGACATCGGAAGCCTGTGGGTGGAGGGTCCGGCGAGCTGCCAATTTTTTTATTCACCTCTGTTTTCCTGGAGAAGGAATTTTATTATGAACGATTGATGAAAAATTAAATATGCATGAACGCATTTTTTTATTTTCACCACATAAGAAACATAGAAAACATAAGGAATAATTGATCAATGCCGACGGCATTGGTCAATTACGGCCTGTCTATTGTGTCCTATGTATCTTATGTGGTGGAAATTTTTACGTATCGACAGGATGCGAAGCCATCCTGATTACCATAAAGACTTTTGTGCAGTTCTTAAAGTGTTTCCGAGTTGGTCTTTCCATCAAAAACTGTTTCATAAAAAGCTTTTAGTATCCATCTTTTTTTATTGTTATTTCTCAAAAACGAGCACCTTATCATTATTCCGGGCTACAAAAATCCGCTTCTTATTGTTGGAAATCAGAACGGCCACATCCCGGACCTCACCGGCCACAGGCGGAAACGGCCGGGCCTTCGGATTAAAAAGGAAGGATTTTCCGGCCCCTTTCAGGAAGACGCCTCTGCTTGCGTCGTGCCGGCCGACCTGGGGTTTGAGGGCATAAAAATTCCCGCCGAGCCAGATATCCGTGATGTTGTCGCCGTCGAGATCATCGGCAAGGATGCCAAAAACCGGCGAAACCTGGGCATCCAGGGGCAATGCCTGAAGCGAAAAAACACCCGCCTCATTCCAAAGGACGGCACTTTCCAGGTAATTGGCCTCATAGGCAAAAGAAGTGTTCCGGATCTCCGCCGGAAACAGGGTTTCGTAGGTTTTATTGCCGTAGTCCTCGTACTTCAGGATCGACTTTCGCAGGGCCGGCAATTGGGCGGTCAGCTCGGGTTTGGTCGCAAAAGGGTAGGCCTGGTTGTCGAGCGGCGGGTACCAGTTGATGATGAATTCGCTTTTCCCGTTGTTGTCAAAATCATTGACGAACATGGAGAGGGGTTTCGAGGGGGAGGCTTTGAATTTGGTGTTCAGCCCCCAGTTGCCAAGTACAAAGTCCGGGTCGCCGTCGCGGTCCAGGTCTGCCGCTTCCACCCGGGTCCACCACCCCTTGCTGCCGGGGATGACGATATCCTTTTCGAATTGCCCCCGTTCGTTGATAAAAACGTGGACGGGCATCCAGTCGCCCACCACCACAAGGTCCTGATCCCCGTCAGCGTCGACATCGGCCCAGACAGCATCGGTGGCCATGCCGATATTGCCGATGGCGGGCGGGGCGATATCCATCCATACACCGTTGTTGTTTTTGAGCAGGTAACTCTGCGGCGGCAAGCCGTAATTGCCGGGGACGGCCCTGGCGCCGAGGAATACGTCGGTCAGTCCGTCGCCGTCAAAATCGGCTGTTTCCAGCGTGGAGAAATTCCCGATGGCGGGCGGGATGCTTTTTTCATCGGCGGCAAAATTCCCGCTGCCGTCATTCCGGTACAGCCGGACCAGGAAATTGACCTTGTCGTTCTGGTAATTGTTGCCTCCGGATCCCACCATAAAATCCAGATCGCCATCCCGGTCGAAGTCGAAGAGGGCGCCGCAGGTGCTTTCAAAACCGATATCCCTGGCAAAGGTCGGAACGGCCCTGAATTGAAATGTCCCATCTGTTTTTTGCAGGAACAGTTTGTCCGGATCGCCGGCTGCGCCCAATAAAATAAAATCATCCAGTTGATCCTTGTCGACATCGCCGGCGACCAGCCTCGGGCCTTCCGTGGAGAGCATTCTTGGCAAAAGGATCTCCTGTTCGAAGTCGTTTTGTCGGTTTTCGACATGCCGGGCATTGCCCGCGATCACCTGCCGGCTCACCTCCCGGTATGCCGGGGCAGCCGGTTGTTCCGGGTTGGTCTTTTGGCCGGTTGCATCGGCGTAGTCCAGAAGAAGGGTGTTGTCCGGTTGGACGCCGGATAACGCCTGCACTTTTTTGTCGGGCCAGACCACTTCCAGTTCGTCTATCTTTTCAGCATTCCCAAGACCGAACAACAAAACGGGTTCGATGCTGCTTTGAAATCCGCGGGTATTAAAATTTTGCAGGACCCTGATCCCGCCGTTGATCCGCAGGGTCACCTGTGCGCCGATGCCGGACGGGTTTTGGGCAGGGCCCTTAAACCGGATTTTCAGATAGCGGTTGCCGGTCTTTTGATCGGTTTCATTGCGGTAGATTAAACCGGGCGAATTGATATTGTTGACCACCAGGTCGTAATCCCCGTCATTGTCCAGGTCGCCGTAAGCCGAACCGTTGCTGAAAGAGGGCTGGGAGAGTCCCAGGGCATCGGCCTGGTCTTTGAAGGCCATTTTTCCATTGTTTCGGAAGGCGTAGTTTTTCAGGGGTTTGGAAGGCATCATGGCAATAAAATCCCGGTCGTTGAATTTTCCTTTTTCGGCAGCGATCCTGTTCCGGTTTTGGCTGTCGCCGATAAAATCGCGGAAATCCATCGACATGATGTCCTTTAAAATACCGTTGCTGACAAAAATATCGGGGTTGCCGTCGTTTTCAAAATCAAAAATGAGGGCGCCCCAGCTCCAGTCAGTGGCTGCGACGCCGGCCATAAGCCCGACTTCCTGAAAAAAACCGGCGCCATCGTTCCACTGCAGGCAATTCTGCACCATTTGGTAGTGGAAGTTGGCCCGGTATTTCAGGTCTTCCAGGTGGTAGGGGTCGAAGGCGATGGTGGTTTTCAGCCGGTAATTATCGGCGGGCAGCATGTCGGTGGTAAAAATTTCCGGGCTGCCGTCGTTGTTGAGGTCTGCGATATCGGCCCCCATGCTGGAAACCGGGCAATAGTTGATCCGGTCGATCAATTCCTCTGAGAATTTGCTGTTACCCTGGTTGATATACAGGTAATCCCTTTCCCAAAAATCATTGCTGATGTAGATATCCGGCCACTGGTCGTTGTTCAGATCGCCGACTGCCACACCGAGACCAAACCCGATAATGCTGGTGTAGATGCCGGCTTCGGCGGATACATCGGTGAAGGTTCCGCCGTCGTTGCGCATCAGCCGATCGCCGCCTTCATCGGGTATTTCCCGCGCTTTTTTGTACAGGTCGATTTTGCTGGGGTCTTTGAAGCTGTTGTTGAGGATATAGGCGTCCAGGTCCCCGTCCAGGTCATAATCAAAAAAGGCTGCGTGGGTGGAATAGCCGTTGTTATTTAAATTGAACGACCTGGCTTTTTCTGAAAAATTTCCGCTCCATTCGCCTGTCTGAGCAGAGCGGCCGTTGTTGATGAACAGTTCATTTTCGCGAAATTGTCCATCCACGTCACCGGAATTGCAGACATAGATATCCAGAAACCCGTCGGCGTTGACATCGGCCATGGTGACACCCGTACTCCAGACGCCAACCCCGCCGACGCCCGCTTTTTCGGTTATATCCTCAAAAACGAAATTTCCTTTGTTGAGATAGAGCTTGTTTTTGAGCTGGTTGGCTGTAAAATAGAGATCCGGCAGGCCGTCGTTGTTCACATCCCCAATTGCCACCCCGCCGCCGTTGTAAAAATTGCGGTAGGTGAGGATGTTGAAATCCTCGCCGTCTTCGACCTGGTTGATAAAGTCAATGCCTGTTTGTTCCGTCTTCATTGGGGTGAAGATATTCCTGATTTCGGAGGATTCAGGCGACAGGTCGGGGGATTCCCGTTTTTTACAACCGGTCAGGACAACCAGGGTAAAAAACGCAAATGCCATTCCGGAAAAGTAAAATATTGGGCGACGGGAAAGGTTCATGCTGTAAATTGGTTTGTGGTTACGGTTAACGCGCGGGTGCATCGGGAGATGTATGGTTATAACTGCCAAAGTACGGAAGAATTTCCAATTTGGGAGTGGTCGTTAACCACTCAATATTTTTTCACCACTGATCCAAGCGCGTTTACGCGCTTGGGGTACACGAAATTTAATTTTTCCACCACATAAGGCACATAAGAAAACATAAGAATTTACCTGCGGTAAATTGGTCAATGAAGACGGACGTCTTCGTTGACCTTCTATTGTGTTCTATGTTTCTTATCCCGCCCTGCGGGACAGGTCGTGGTGAAAAAAAAAACGACCTGAGTGCGTTTACGCGCTTTAGGCTGTGCAAAATTTTATTTTTCCACCACAACTTATTTTTTGATTACCGGAAAAACGCCGTTGCCTTCCGAGCCCATGTAAGCGCCCCAGACCGGCGGTTGCCGCATTTTGATGGAGGTAGACACCCGTTTGGCCGTCATCCCGAGGAAGGAGACCAGGTCCTGGTAGTGGTAGTATTGGAAATAAATGATATCCAGGTATTTATCCCCGTCCAGGTCGCCGATCCAGGGTGTGGAAAAAATGTTTTTCAGTCCTTTTACATGGTCGATGACCTGGATGGAACCCTTTTGAAAATCGATGGCGATCAATTTATTGTCGATCTGGGAGGGCGATCTGCCGGCAAAACCGAGCGAGCAATCGTATTCATTAATGCTGATGATGGCCTCATCCCGCCCGTCGTTGTTCAGGTCGTACACCACGGGGGAGGAGAAACCCGTGCAGCCGATGGAATCCATATAGACAATTTCCCCGTTTTTGCCGTCCAGCATCAACTGAATCGACCCGGCGCTATTGGGCCATGCGCCTTTGCTGACAAACGTAAAAAGATCAGGGACTTCGTCGTCCGTAAAATAACCGACAGCAAAACTGTTGCTCGATTCGGTTTCCTTTACCTGTCGTTGCCACAGGATATGTTGGTCTTTTCCGTCGAGTGCAAAAATGGTACTGCCGTGGGAGATGGCGATGATGTCGTATTGGCCGTCTCCGTTGACATCGGCTACCGAAGGCGGTGCGATGAAGCCATGCCCTTTTTCTGAGGCGATGATCCGGGCGTTCGACAATTTCCGTTGAGTAAGATCCGACAGGCGGGCCATAAACAGATGGCCGTCGATGGTTTCGCCCCCGGTGCCAAAAAGGATGACGTGTTCCTGGCTGCCGGGCTGGGCAAAACAGAGGGGCGACATATAGGACTCTTTGCCGTCGGGCATGGTATCGGCGGCGACAATATTTCCGGTCCGGACATCGAATAACATCAGTACGGCGGGAAAGCGGTTCACTTCCGAATTGGGGTCTGCCTTGGAGTTGCCCCCGTTTACCGTGAGCAATTCCGGAGCCCCGTCGTTGTTCTGGTCGGGCACGATAATGCTGTTGTTGAAATTGAAGCGCGCGTATTTTAAAACCGGATCGTTTTCGTACTGGTATTTGTATTCCCACAACACCGCGCCGGTTTTCCCGTCAAGGGCTTTAAAATGGGGCGAGCGACCGCCGATGAACACGTCCTGGATGCCGTCGCCGGTGATGTCGTATAAGGTGGCCGAACCGTACACCTGATCGGGTGCTTCCTGTTGCCAGATGACCTGGCCGGATTTGCCATCCAGTGCGATGATGCCCTGCTCGCTGTGCTGGTATTCATTTTTGCCGGCGCCGATGACGATGTCCAGAACGCCATCCTCGTTCAGGTCGGTGGCCCTTGGGGAAGACTGGGAGCCGATGACCGGGTATTCCATTTTCCAGACCAGTTCGGTTTTTTTGCGGGTGCAGGCGGCGAAGGTGAGGAAGAAGAAGAGGGTAATATATAGGTTTGAAGTTGCAAACTTCAAACAGCGCGATGCAAACTTCAAACAGGGTGAAAATCCGGTAAACATACAGGTATGGCATTGGTTGATGAAGGGGCTAAAGTACGGAAGAAAATTGATGAAAGTTGCCAGTCGCCGGTCGTAAGCGATCAGTTGTCAACCTGTGCTGGAATATTGCTTTTCTTTGAATTTACTTTTGAACGCCGGCAGATTGCTGCGGACACCCACCATCGACGCGGAAGGTTGCATCTCTGATTTGAAAGTAACTTATTTATTCACCACCTGACTGAAAAATTATGAAAACCTTCGTCTTTCTTTACACCCTTTTTATGCTCGCCCATCCTGTTTTTGGTCAAATCGATTTTGATGCAACGAATGGAGATTGGATAACAAACCAAAATCTTCTGAAAGCGGACAGCGCCATTTTAGCCGGAGAATACGGCGAGGTTCACAGTTTGCTCGTGATCCGGAACGGGCGCCTGGTCTTCGAGAAATACTACAACGGCTGGCGGGCCGATTCCCTCCACCAGTTACAGTCTGCTACCAAAAGCGTGGTTGCGACGCTGGTAGGATGCGCCTTGCAACAAAACCTGATCAAAAGTGCAGATGAAAAAATCCCGGGTTTTTATCCCGGGGATTATGCCATTGGCCGGGATAAGGCCGGTATTTCAATCGCAGATCTGATGACTCAGCGCCACGGATTGAAATGGAAGGAGTCTCCCTGGGACGATCCGGAAAACACCTGGCGAAAGGTGCTTTCCACGGAAGGCGACTGGTATAAAACCATTCTCGCAACCGAAATGGATACCCTGCCGGGAACGGTGTTCAATTACAGCAACGCCGCGCCGGTCTTAACGGCCGGGATCGTGCAAAACGCATCGAAAATGAAGATCGACGATTTTGCCAAAAAATACCTGTTTGACCCGCTGGAAATTAAAAACTACCGCTTCTGGGGCGGCAACGGCGGACCGCAAAATAACGGTATGGCCCTGTTATCACTGACGAGCAGGGATATGGCTAAAATCGGGCAACTCTACCTCCGGAAAGGACAATGGAACGGAGCACAGATCCTCCCTGAAGATTTTGTGCAGGAAGCCATTTCTCCCAAAGTTAAAAATGTCGAGGGGAATGGTTTTTATTCAGGGTACGACTATGGGTATTTCTGGTGGTCCAACCCGGTGTCCCGAAGTTTTCCGGACAAGAGCCAGGCCGGTATTTTTATGGCCCGTGGCGCCGGCGGGCAAAACATCATCGTTTGGCCGGAAAAGGAAATGGTGGTCGTGATCACTGCCTGGAACATCCGGCAATCCAATAAACCGCAGATGATCTTTGACCAATATATTTTAAATGAGCCCAAAAATTGACCTCAAAATCTAACATTGGAGCAACCGGTGCAAATAACCGGATACGGCCGGCGCCGCCTCTTCCGGAAAGCCATGCGCAACAACCGGAACATCGATCCCGGCCGACCGCAGCCGGCTGACCAGGTAGTCAAATGGGATGATGCCTTGTCCGGGCGGTGCAAAAGCCCCTGTTCCGTCGCGGTCTTTGGCATGCGCCATCGCGATATCCGGGGCCAGCAGGTCGATGGCTTCGTCGATCAGGCGTTTGATCTGACGGATCCCGGCCCGTTCAAACAAATTGCCGGGGTCGAGGATGATTTTCATCCGTTTGCTGCCCAGTTCCGATTGCAATTGCAGGGCTTTCCGGGCAGAATTCACGACATTGGACAATTCAGGTTCGATCCCAAGCCGGATGTCATAATGTTCGGCGATGAGCAAGGCGTTTTCCATGGATTGCAGCAGGTCCTGCCAGGCTGCCGGGGTGTTGTTGTCCGGATGAAAGGCCCATTGATCGTCCGGGTTTCTGGTCCCCGTACACAAGGTGATCAGATCGGTTCCAATGGCCCTGCAATGCCGGGCCAGCACCTCCAGCCGTTGCAGTCCGGTTACCCTTACCGCAGGATCGGGGTGGCACATATTGTAAGTGCCGGAGACGCCGCAAAGGGATACCCCTCTGGCAGCCGACCGGATCCCGGAGATGACCGTTTCCGGGATCTCTCCGGGCATGGGGTCGAGGCCTGCGCAGCTCATATTGAATTGAACGGTTTCAAAATGATGGGACCTCACCGCCTGGAACACCCCTTCGACCGTCGGCCTGTAAAAAGTTTTAGCAAAAATTCCTGTTTTCATTCCAGTTCGCCTTCGGTCAGATCATCCAGATAAATGGTTTTACCGCTTTGAACCGATTGCCGGATGGCGATCATCCCTTTGACTACCTCCATGCCCTGCCGGATATCCGTACCCTGGGGCGCCGCGCCATGAAGGATGACATCGGCAAAGTGTTCCAGTTGCCTGCGGTAAGAAAAGCCGTCGGCGCCTAAAGGCCGGTAAAACTGCTGTTCGGCTTCCAGGAAACATTCCACGTCGCTGCTTTTATAAAACCAGGGATTATAGGTTTTGGCAAAAACGCTTCCCTGTTCGCCGTAAATGGTAAAACCTTCGTGCCAATCGCCGCGCACCTTTATGGTCAGATCGAGGTGGCCGATCGCGCCGTTTTTGAATTCCACATCCACAAACCAGCAATAGGCGTTGAATTTTTGCCGGAATTTTGCCTGTATGCTGCCGATTGGGCCGGCCAGAAAACAGGCGGTATCGAGCAGGTGGCTGCCGTGTGTCATGAGGTAGTAGCGCTCCAGGTTGGCCTTTTCGTCGACGCCGGGTTTTACCGCTTTTGCGCTTTTGACCGGCAGCGGCTGCAAATTACCGGTTGCCGTGTAGCGGTGGGTATTATCGCCGTACCAGGCCTTCAGCGCCAGCATTTCCCCCAGTTTTTCCCGGACAAATTGTTGGGCGCAGGCGATCCCAGGGTCAAAACGTTTCATATGGCCCACCTGTACGGTCACCTGGTTCCTGGCGGCGGCTTCTGCCAGCCTCCGGCATTCGGTTAGGGAGTGGCTCAGGGGTTTTTCAACCAGTACATGTTTGCCGGCTTCAACGGCCATGAGGGAGAGTGGGACATGGAAAAAATCCGAGGTGGCCACAATAACGGCTTCCAGTTGAGGGTCTTCCAGCATCCGACGGTAATCCGAAAAAGCTTTTGAGGGTTGCCAGACGGATTGCATGCGTTGGAGCAGGTCTTCAGCCGCGTCGCAGATGCTGTACAACTCGACATTGCGGGCTTTTTGGCAAGCTTCAAAATGGGCAAACTGCGCGATGGGGCCGCAACCCAGGATGCCTGTTTTTAATTTGCGTTCTTCGGATGGCATGCTGAACTGTATTTTCCGGGGTCAAGGTAGAGGGAATTTTAAAACTCATTTTTGATTTTTTTTTCTTTCAGGTATATTTTATAACTGGCCGCCCCGAACGTCAGCAAACAAAAAAAGTAGGTTACTTTTTGCAGCAGGGGCAATTTCGAAATCTGGAAATGGGTGGTATAAATGAAATAATTTAAAAGCCCCAGAAATGCACAAAACAAAGCCAGGCCGAATAACCCGGTATAATGCTCTTTTTTGAGTTCAATAAAGGTGGGAATTAAAGTGATAACCCCCAAAATGCCTGCAAGATTGATGACCGCATCATGAAATTTTGAAAAGGAGAACAGCGCAAAAAACATGGCAGACGTTCCTGCGTATTGAATGATTTTTTGGTTGATGTTTTTTACAGAAAATAACCTGGGCAGGTTTATCCAGAAAAGGCTTAAACTGAAACAAAGAATTACCCACGCTGTAATGGCAATGGGCCTCGCGGGGTTGATATGGCCGTTTTTGGAATAGTTCGCCATCAGATCGCACCAATAATTGTTCACTAAACTGTATCGTGTAGAAATGGTTTCAACGTTTGACCCTCCCGGATATAAAAACGCGGAAAAAATGTACAAAATAAAAAAAAGGCCTATTCCCAAAAGTGGGATCAACAATTGCGGGTGGTTCAGCCTGTTTAAAGATGCCGTTTCTTTCATGTTCACTGGTAGCGCTTCAATATCTGAAAAGTGCATTGATCCCGGAAGCCGGATGCGGAAGTTCATCCTCTTCCTGCAGGTAAACCAATCCGCCGTTCCGGAAAACGGATACGGCAGCGAGATTGGTCAGGGAAGTGTTCGACGGATTTTGATCCGGATAGATGTCTGTGGTGGCGTCCCGCTGGTCGTAAATTCCCCAGATCTCAAGGTCCTTTGCCAGGAAAAGGGTATCTATCAGGCCGCTGATGGCTGCAGGGATGATTTCCTGAATGTCCGTTGAGGTACGCCTGGTATCCTGGAACTGGTTAAAAAGATTCAGCTTCTCCGTTTTTATTTTTTCAAATCCGAAAGTCAGAAGATCCCAGGCCTTCCTGTGCAGTTCGCCTGTTTCCACATGTTTGGGGCTGCCGGAAAGGTGTTCCGGAATTAAATATTTGTAAGTATTCGCTTTTTCGTATAAAGGGAACAGATAATCCAGGCTGGCCACAACGAGGGGCGCTGTCGCACCTGTGAGGTATTCCCCTATCGTTTTGTCGATGGCTCTGAAAAAGGCCAGAATTTCATCTTTTTCGTCCTCTTTCCAATCCCCGTGCCCGTGGAATATGGCCACCGGATTCCCTCCCCGGGATTGGGTATGGTAACCCAGGAATTTCTGCTGGTAATCAAAACCCACGACATCCCCGACCCGTTGTGGCAGAACGCTTTCGGGAAAAACCTCTTCCAGCCCGTATCGGTCGCCTTTGTAAAATTTCACCTCTTGCAGATTCAAGGTCAACAGGTAAAAATCCAGGTTTTCCATCAGGACAGGCAGCAGCGGCTTCAGGTAAAAATGAGTAGAAAAATAGAAATAGGGCTCGAAGTCCAGCGGAAGCGAATAGGAACGCAAAAAATCCTTTGCTAAAAAAACGGCCAGCCCCTCCGCCTGGCCTCGCCAGAATCCGCTGTCCGCCAGCAATTCATTCGCCGGCGCCATAAATTCCAGTATTTCCCGGTTGGAAAAACCCCGGTCTTCCATCTCTTTCCGGATGGCTGCCAGGAGGTTTTTGAACACGGTTTGGTCTTGCCAGTTGAGCACTTCCTGGCCTGCCCTGGACGTCGGGAGGTAAATGGAGAGCAGCCGGTCACCATGCATGTTGGCCAGTTCTTCAAAATCTTTTTTGGTCAGCTTTTCCATAATTGTCTGTTTTAGAGCTTATTCTGCATATACCGGATAAATGCAATCGTTCAGGTCTGAAAAAAACACTTTGCACCTCAACGGCGCGAAGTATGACAAAGTTAAACCTTGAGGATAGGATTGGGAAATGACCTTTATTGCCCGGCCGGATGATCATGGTCACTTTTTCCGTTTGCAGATTCGTTGATTCCTGTGGATTAAATACCCGGATCTGATGGCACCTGAATTTTTTACTTTTCCCGTAAATTTCCTAACTTTGATTAACCGTCTGCAATCCAAAATCTGTCTGATCGTCTATGAGGAACAGGATATCACCCATATTGGCTATTTTCTTAATGTGTAGCCTGCTGCTTTCCGGGCAAAAGCGCGCCTTGTTTGAACATTTGCCGTCGAACCGTACCGGCATAACTTTTGAAAACAACCTGAAAGAAAGTCGAAAATCCAATGTGCTGACCTACGAATATTTTTATAACGGGGGCGGGGTTGCAGTCGGAGACATCAACAATGACGGTCTGGAGGACCTCTACTTCACCGCCAATATGGGCCCCAATAAACTCTACCTCAACAAGGGCAACCTGGTGTTCGAAGATATAACCGCCGCGGCCGGGGTGGCCGGTTACGACGGCTGGAAAACGGGCGCCGCCATGGCCGACGTGAACGGCGACGGATTCCTGGATATCTACCTCTGTTATTCAGGAAAAGGAGACCCTGAAAAAAGAAGGAACCAGCTTTTTATCAATAGCCCCGAGGGGGTGTTCAGGGAGCAGGCCCGGGAATACGGCCTGGACGACCCGTCCTATTCCACCCATGCTGCTTTTTTTGATTTTGACCTGGACGGCGACCTCGATATGTACCTCCTCAACCATAATGTGACCGTGATCAAGTCGATTGAATTCGAAACCGTCAAGGATCAGCGGCATCCCTTTGCCGGTCACAAATTTTTCAGAAACGACAACGGAAAATTTACCGACATCAGCGCTGCCGCCGGCATCAAAGGCAACCCCCTGCAGTTCGGTCTGGGTATCAGCGTTGCCGACATCAACCAGGACGGCTGGCCCGATATTTATGTGACCAACGACTACGTCGAACCCGATTACCTCTACATCAACAACCGCAACGGGACTTTCACCGACCGCATGACCGATTATATGCAGCATATCTCCTATTTTTCAATGGGTTGCGACGTAAATGACTTCAACAACGATGGCTGGCCGGATATCTATACCCTCGATATGCTGCCCGAGGACAACAAACGCCAGAAATTGCTGTACGGCCCCGATAATTACGAACATTACGCTTTAATGGTGCTCAATGGTTTTTACTTCCAGAACATGCGCAACATGCTCCACCTCAACAACGGGAATGGAACCTACAGCGAAATCGGGCAGGTCGCAGGTATTTCCAATACCGACTGGAGCTGGTCGCCATTGTTTGCCGATTATGACAACGACGGCTGGAAGGATCTTTTTGTGACCAATGGCTATTACCGCGACTATACCAACCGCGATTTTCTGAAGTACAAAGGGGATTATTATTTTGAAAAAGCGAAAGCTAAAGAGAAAGCCGATACCTTTCACCTGGTCTCAACCATGACGTCGACCCCCCTGCACAACTACCTGTTCCGGAATAATGGTGATCTCACCTTCTCCGATAAAAGTGTGGAATGGGGCTTCCAGGCGCCCACCTTTTCAAACGGCGCCGCCTATGCTGACCTCGACAATGACGGCGACCTCGACCTGGCGGTCAATAACCAGAACGCAACAGCTTCCCTTTTCCGGAACCTGGCCCGGGAGCAGGTTCCCGAACACCATTATTTGCAGTTGGTCCTCGCCGGCGCAGGGAAAAATACCCGGGCGGTGGGCGCCAGGGTCAGGGTTTACACCCAGGGGCAGGTGCAATACGTGGAGCAGGCCCCGGTCCGCGGATTTCAATCAACAGTGACCAGCCGGATCCATGCAGGTTTGGGGAATGCCGTCAAAGCGGATTCCATCAAGATCCGGTGGCCGGGCGGCAAAGAAATAACGCTTCGCGACGTGCCCGCCGACCAGATCCTGGAGATCCGCGAGGAGGGAACCGCCGCAACCCATACCGGGAAGACGGGTAATCCGTTTTCCGGGCAGGTTTTCAGCAAGGCGAATACTGCCATCCCCTACACCCATGTTGAGCAAGGTTTCAACGATTTCAAGCGGCAGCCCCTGCTGCTGACCATGTTAACGACCTGCGGCCCGGTCATGGCAGTCGGGGATGTCAATAAAGATGGTCGTCAGGATGTCTACATCGGGGGCGCCCAGGAAACCCCCGGCAAGTTGTTCATACAGCACGCCGGCGGCAGTTTCGAGGAATCCGCCGTCCTGCCGTTCGATCCGCAATATACGGATGCCGCTGCCCTGTTCCTCGACGCCGACGGCGACCAGGACCTCGACCTCTACGTCGCAAGCGGCGGTTACAACGAATACCTCGAAAACGACAAGGCATTGCAGGACCGGCTTTACCTGAACAACGGGGCCGGAAAGTTCTCCCTTTCTCCAGGCGCTTTGCCGGAGATCCGGGCCAGCAAATCCTGTGTTGCCGCTGCTGATTTTGACCAGGACGGCGACCTCGACCTCTTTGCCGGCGGGCGCGTGATACCCGGAAAATACCCGGTTGCGCCGGAAAGTTACCTGCTGGAAAACAAAGGCGGCCGTTTTGAAAGCGTTGCCAAAACCAAAGCCCCGGCTTTATCCGGTATCGGTATGGTCACGGATGCCCGATGGCTGGATGTCGACGGAGATGGTTGGAAGGACCTGGTAGTCGCGGGTGAATTTATGGCGGTTGAGGTTTTTCTTAACAACCAGGGTAAAAAACTGGACCGGGCCACCGATCGATTTTTTGACCGGCCCCTTCACGGTATGTGGACCCGCATGATCGCACACGATTTTGACAACGACGGCGATGAAGACCTGATCCTCGGAAATTTTGGCCTCAACTCCCAACTAAGGGCCGGCCCTGAAGAACCCGTTACGCTGGTTTTCAAAGATTTTGACAAAAACGGTTCGGTCGACCCGATCCTCAGCCATTATATACAGGGAAAATCCTATCCGTTTGCCGGCCGCGACGAATTGCTCGACCAGATGTACAGCATGCGGGGCAAGTTCACCAGTTACGCCGCTTATGCCGACGCCCAGATCAATTCGATCTTTTCAAAAAGTGAACTCAAAGATGCACAGGTATTAAAGGCGACCATTCTGGAAACCGTTTACCTGGAAAATAAACAAGGCAATTTTGGGATGAAGGTGTTACCGGTCCAGGCCCAGTTCGGGCCGGTTTATGCCATGTCTGTTCTGGATTACAACCGGGATGGGAATATAGACCTGGTGTTGGGGGGCAATCAAAGTTCGATCCGGATCCGGATGGGGGTGATCGACGCCAACTTCGGACAATTGTTCGAGGGTGACGGAAAAGGTAATTTTACCTGGGTCCCTCAACCCCGATCGGGCCTGCGAACGGTTGGCGATACCCGGTCGATGGAAATCATTGAGGTGAACGGCGCCGGCTACCTGTTGGTGGGCGTTAATAATGTTGGGGTGGAGATGTACCGGGTGAATGAGGTAACCACTGAGGATCACTGAGACCATGAGACTGTGAGACTGTGAGACCATGAGACTATGAGACCATGAGACCATGAGACCGCTAAGGGCACTGAGGATCACTGAAGGGACCGCCTGAAAATAATTTTCCTGTTTGGAGGAAGGTGCAGTCTGCGCCAGGAGTCAGGAGGTTCGCCTAAATAAACTATTTCAGTATGAGATTACTGTCGCTTTCTGCGATGCTTTTTTGGGTGTTTTCCGCCTTCTCCCAGCCGGCAAAAGAACGGGCAGATGAACTGCGACTGCTGGCGGACAACGTGTTTCACCTCTCGGAAGTGATGCTGCACGACGTGGCCAATCCGCCGGCGGCCAGCCGGTTTTACGCTTATTCCTTGTTGGGCGCTTATGAAGCGGCGTTCTATGGGGAAGGCCGGCTCAGGAACATCAACCAGAAATTGAATATCGATCCGGGCATCCAGCCGCCGGCGACGCCAAAAAACTTCAACCTGGCTTTCTGCGCCAATTATGCCATGCTGGAAGTGGGGCGGCAGTTGATGCCGTCGGGATACCTGCTGGCGGAAAAACAAAAAGCCCTGTCAGATGCCTTTCTCGCAGGTAATAAGATCTCCAGACGAAACCTTGGCCGGAACATCCGGTATGCAACCGAAGTGGCCGCGCAGGTTGTCCGGTATGCCCGCAGCGACGGATACAACAAACTGAGCACTTATACCCGGTATACCCCGAGCAGGGAAGAAGGGCGTTGGTATCCAACCCCGCCGGAGTATATGGGGGCCATCGAACCCAGATGGGCAACCATCCGGCCGTTTTTTCTGACTTCTGCCGACCAGTTTGCACCACCCCGGCCGGCGGATTTCAGTACCGACACCACGAGTTCTTTTTACCGGCAGATGAAGGAAGTGTACCATGCCGTCAAAAACTGTACACCCCGGCAGGACACCATTGCCAATTTCTGGGATTGCAACCCGTTTGCAGTGGCGTCCTCGGGCCATATGTCCATCGGATTGAAGAAAATCTCGCCGGGCGGCCATTGGATGAGCATTGCCGGGATCGCCTGCAAACAGGCAGGCATCCCGCTTGATTCGGCCATTTTCGTACATACTTTGACTGCCCTGACCCTGCACGACGCGTTCATCAGTTGCTGGCAGGAAAAATACGCCAGCGACCGGATCCGGCCGGAAACCGCCATCAACAAACTCCTGGACCGGACCTGGCGTCCCCTTCTTCAAACTCCGCCCTTCCCGGAGTACACCAGCGGCCACAGCGTAGCTTCCGCCTCTGCGGCAACGGTATTGACCCGCCTGCTGGGCGAACCCTTTCCCTTTACGGATACTTCGGAAGTTTTTTTCGGGTTGCCTGAACGACGATTCAATTCGTTTTATGAAGCCTCGGACGAAGCAGCTATTTCCCGGCTTTACGGGGGCATCCATTTCCGGGATGCCTGTGAGGCGGGAGTACAGCAGGGCAAGGGGGTAGGCCAGTGGGTTATGGAGCGGGTGTATGGGGAATGAACGGTTACCAGGGTTTGAATCTATCAAAATATAAAAATTTGGCATGGTCAGAAAACCCAAATTTGTCCTTGCAAGAGAAATTTGAACAGTATAGTTTGGCCCTTTTATCCACAGATTATGTCTTATTCCAACTCAGGGCCTGCCAGGAAATATAGTTCCAGCAATACCTCCTACCGGAGGGTGATTCCTTTTCCAACCAAAACAAGGAATAACTGGAATCCTGATCCAAAATGGTATCTCGTTTTGTTTTTGTTGATGGTTTGCATTTCGTTCCTCGTTCACCCAATTTTTTTTAGCGATAAAGGCAAAACATCCCCAACGATTGCGGATGGAGAAGGTAACATTTTACTTTCTCCTGACCGGCAAGAGAAGCTGGATAAAGAGCTTGATGAAATCGATCATGCACAGCAATATGCGCTAATCGCCACGGTCGATCAATATTATCCATGTTTTACTTGTCCAAATGGATCTTCGACCATATTTTTGTATAAAGGAGAGGTTTGGCGATATGGAATCACCAGGAAAGGAGAACAAGGACGCTACCCTGGAAAGAACTTTGGGGCGTCAAACATTGTTTATGTAGGTGAGTTTCATGGGACCTACAGCGAATGCCTTAAAATGGAAAAAATCAAAATCTACAATTATCCGTTATTACCGGAGGCGCAAAAAAGGAAAATCAAATTGTTTCGCCCTCCCGGGAATTCGAATGATAACTAAAGAAAATGATACCAGAAGAAAGACAAATATATGTTTCCGGACGGCTTTGGCATGAAATCTACCCAAAGGTCAACCTCACCCCATTCATTCACGTACTTCACGAAAGCATTGACCTGTCGAAATATGGGGATGCCCTTAAAAAATTTTACTTCACCTTTATCATTGTAAAACCGGAAGATAAAATCAACCGGCCTGGCAGGCATTTCAATAAAAAAAATAAGGCAGCCGATATCTCCATTCAAATCCCATACCACCAGATTTTGACAGCTTCCGAATCCGAAACCATCAAACTCATGGAATCCGCTTACCTGGAGGGCATCGAACAACTTCGCACACTGCCGCTTAAGGGGCCACTCAATATTGACAAACTGAAACAGGATGTCCAGGCCATATTTGCCCTGGAAGAGTGGTACAAAAGAATCCCCGCCGCTTAACGACCTCGCATCCTCGCATCCTCGCATCCACCTATCCTCGCATCCTCCTATCCTCATCTACTCCACCGGCGCCTCGATCATCGGCAGATCGATCAGCCTGCGCTCTGATTTGCTGATGCTCATCATACCCAGGAAGCCCCCGGACGATTCGGCAACATGGCGGGCAAAACTTTTGAGGCTTTCATAAAAAAGGGAAGCGTAGAAATAATCCAGTTTGGGCAATATATCGTTCAGCCTGGCCAGTTGCGCGCTAATGGCGGATTCCCTTTCGGCAGTGTCGAAGGGCAGCGCCGCCAAAAGCTCCTTCATCCGTTCAGCATAGTTTTCACCCACCTTTTTATAATAGGGCATCAAAAGCGCATCGTGGCTGTAACTCCGGATACCGGTGATCTTTTCACCCCAGGCAGTTTCATCGGTTTTGATATTGCCGTCGGCGCCGGCGATCAATAACGTAATATAAGGAATGGCGTCAAACATCAATTGTTGTTCTTCCGCCGTTAATGAAGCGAGTTCTCTTGGCATGTTCTTTTGTCTTTTTCCGACGCAAAATTAAAAATCAACCGCTTATTTTGGAAGGAATCGGTGTTTTATTGGCAATATATATGGTTTCCCGGTTTCAGTGTTTTCCCGAAGGGATGGCTATGCCACAGTGTTTCACTGGTGGCCATGCAACCATGAAACCCTATCCCAGCCGTTCCACCAATTGCCGGATTATAATTTCCCCATGATCGCGGGTATTCTCGATGAACAAAGTTGAAGTTTTCAGGCCTGCGCAGACCACTCCGGCCAGAAAAACGTTGGGGAGTTGGGTTTCAAGGGTCTCCGGGTCGTGGACGGGCGCCTGGTCTTCGTCGTCAGGTATCTGCAATCCAAGTTTTCGAAGCAAGGGATAATTGGGTTGGTACCCCGTCATAGCCATCACAAAATCGTTGGGAAGGGCAAACGTACCATCCGGGCCCTCCAGGATCACCTGTTCAGCCTGAATTTCTTTTACCCGGGTGTTGAAATAAGCCTGTATGCTGCCTTCTTTGATCCGGTTCTCGATATTGGGTTTGATCCAGTATTTGACTTTAGGATAGATTTCCGGTTCCCGGATGGCCATCGTCACTTCGGCGCCTTTCGACCAGGTTTCCAGGGCAACATCGCAGGCTGAATTGGCAGCGCCGACCACCAGCAGTTTCTGGCCGATATAGGGGTGGGCATCGTCATAGTAGTGTTTTACTTTTGGCAGCTCTTCTCCCGGGATGTTGAGTTTCCTGGGGGTGTCGAAATAACCCGTAGCGATGATCACCGACCGTGTGGAATAATTGCTTCTGGCGGACTGTATCCGGTATTGACCGTTTTCCAGGGGCGTCATCGAATAAACTTCTTCGTACAGATTGATCCGGATGCCAAAAGATTCCTGCAGCCTGCGGTAATATTCCAGCGCTTCGGTGCGGGTGGGCTTGTCGCTATGGGAAATAAAAGGCGTACCCGCGATCTCCAGTAACCGGGAGGTCGAAAAAAAGGTCATATTGACCGGGAAATGATAAATGGAATTGACCAGCACGCCTTTTTCAAGGACGAGGAAACGGAGCCCCCGTTTTTTTGCAGAAATAGCGCAGTTTAGCCCTGTGGGGCCGCCGCCGATGATAACCAGATCAAAAACTTCCATTCCTCTTTCATTTCGGGCAAAGATAGAGATCCGGGCCGGTTTTAACGAGCCGGCTATCGTTACCCGCCGGCTTCAGCGGGATATTAAAATCACCCGGCAACCTCAAAGGAAGGCGGGCGCCAATGCGTCACGGCCCGGTCAGATTCAGGATCCGCTTAAAGAGGTCTTCGGGTTTGAAAGGTTTGGAAAGGTAATCGTCCATGCCGTTGTTCAGGCAGCGTTCTTCTTCCTGTTTTGAGGCGTTGGCGGTCAGGGCGATGATGGGAATTTTGCTGGACTTCCGGATCATCCGGGTGGTTTCCAGCCCGTCTATTCCCGGCAATTGCAAGTCCATCAGCACGAGGTCAAACCGTTCGCTGCCAAAGGATTTCAGCGCCGATTCACCCGTGCCGGCAACCCGTACCTCCACATTATCCGACCAGGAAGTGAGCAGTTTCCGGGTGGCTATCTGGGAGATGATATGGTCTTCCACCAACAGGATTTTTTTAGAATTGCTGGGACGGACCACCCCGCTCCGGTCCTGGAAAATAATTTTCACGGGGATTTGAATGAGGATGCGGGATTTGTTTTCGTTAACGGGCCGCACTTCGATTGTACCCTTCAGGAGCCGGATCAGTTTCAGGGTGATCAACGATTTGATCCCTTTTTCCATCATTTCCATTTCGACCAGGGTCATTTTGGCCGGCAAAGTGGAAGCGATTTTATCCAGGACAATCTCCGGGCCCGCATAGTCGATCTGAGTATGCATCAGGCCGTTATCTCCAAGTTCAGCCTGTAGCATCGTTTTGATGCTTGCCGGGCTTCGGTTGCTGGCATGGCCGGCCAGGTCCAGGATATTGTGAAGGGCCAGGGCAAATTTACTGATATCCGCGCGTATTTTATTTACATTTTCAATCTCGCAGGTAAACTGGAACCGCCCCGGCCGCGTCGTATTTTCGAGGATAGAATTTAAGGATTTAACCTCCAGTAATTCTTCCCGGACCTCCAGGTTTTCCGAAAAGAAAGCGGCATAATTGATCATGGAGTTGGTCAGCAGCGCGAGGTCGTCGAGCGCCACTTTTACTTCTGAGGCCAACTCTCGCTGAGGCCCGCTCAAGCCGCTTTGTTCAAGCAGATAAAGCAGTTGGGTGACCGAATTAAGCGGAGAACGGAACTGAAAATTCCAGCGTTTAAAAAAAAACTCCGCCAGTTTGTTTAATTCCAGATCCCTGAGCGGTTGTTTATTGTCGGGGGTTCTCGGATTTTCAACCTGGTATGAAATATCCTGAAGGCTGCCCAGGAGCACTATTTTATTCGATTTTTCATCGTAGTTGATCCTGGCCTGTACAAGCAGGTATTTTACCAACCGGTTTCGTACAAATAAGCGGTGTTCTATCCTGCTTTGTTCTCCCGTTTTTTTGGCGCTGTCAAAAAAATCATATACCCGTTCTTTGTCTTCTGCATGTACATAAGAGAGGTAATCGTGGAGGGTGGGCTGGAATTCTCCGGGTTTGAAGCCAAATATTTCAAACATCTCATCAGACCACTCCATCCAATTGGAAACGATATCCAGTTCCCATTTGGCCAGCTTAGCAATTTCAAAGGTTTTCTGTATGCGTAAATGATCCTGGGACAGTTCTGAATTGGCTTGTTTCAGGCTTTCCTGGTTTTTCGACCGGTGCAGGGAGAAAAGAATAGATTTTTCAAGCAGTTTGCTGGTGATCTCAGATTTGAAAAGATAATCCTGGGCGCCCTCCTTAACGGCCTGGACCCCCTGTTTTTCGTTTTTATTTCCCGTAAGTACAATCACAGGCGGTTTAGGTTCCGGGGCTTCCCTGAGGTAGGATTGCAGGGTATTGAACCCCATGGTGTCTTGCAGTGAAAGATCGAGCAAGACCAGGTCAATGTTTTGTTCTGAAAGTGCGACCATCCCTTCATGCAGGGATGGGACATGGTGGAATTTGTGTTTAAGGTGGCTTTCCTCCAACATTTGCCGGATATTCAGAACATCTCCGGGGTTGTCCTCGATCACTAAAATATGGATCATGATTTAACAGCCTGGTAAAATTGCGCCTTGTCTGCACCGGCCAGGCGTGCAGGCAATTCTGCCGTTAGCAGCCAAAAGTCTACTATTTTTTGTATGATTATGAAAAACCGGTCAAAATCGACCGGTTTATTAATAAAACAATTGGCGTGGAGCTCGTAGCTTTGAACAATGTCCTGCCTGGCGTTGGAGGTGGTCAAAACGATAACGGGTATTTGACGAAGAACGTTGTCCGATTTAATTTCTTTAAGGACTTCCCGGCCGTCCTTTTTGGGCAGGTTCAGGTCTAAAAGGATCAGATCGGGCAGGGGTTTGTCCGGATAGGGAGGCGTTTTGTGCAGGTACCTCAGCGCTTCGACACCGTCCGTTGCGATTTCAAGATGGATAGGGTGTTTAATCAGCCTGAAAGCTTCCCGGGTTAATCTGACATCTCCGGGATTATCTTCTACCAGAAGGATAATAAAGTTTTTGGAGTTTTGGTGCATGGTATTCCTTTGTAGTTTTGTGTTTAAATGCAAAAATAATAAATGTACAACAGATGAAGGATGTTTTGTTTTTTCAACAACTTTTCGAATCATATATGGCCGGCCAGAATTCAGTTAAAACACCTGCGGGGCTTTACGAACCTGTGCGGTATATTATGGATCTGGGGGGCAAACGGATCCGGCCGGCGCTGGCTTTGATGGGATATCATTTATACGGCGATGATCCTGAACAAGCGCTGCCGGCCGCCATGGCGATGGAGCTTTTTCACAATTTTAGCCTGGTGCACGACGATATCATGGATCAGGCCTCCTTGCGTCGAGGGCAGCCTGCCGTACACGCCAGATATGGCCTGAATACAGGCATTTTATCCGGCGATATCATGCTGATCATGAGTTACCAGTATCTTTTGAATACCCGGGCGGAGACCAACCGGATCAACCGGGCTGTCCGTGCCTTTACCCAAGCGGCGGCTGAGGTTTGCGAGGGGCAGCAGATGGACATGGATTTTGAAACCAGGGCAGATGTGACCCTGAAAGAATACCTGACCATGATCGAGGGGAAAACAGCAGCCCTCCTGGGCGGTTGCCTCGAAGTGGGAGCCTGGATCGGCGGCGCCGTGGAAGTCGGAAACCTGGCCGGCTTCGGAAGAAATATCGGGATCGCATTCCAAATTCAGGACGACTATCTGGACACCTTCGGCGACCCCCGGAAATTTGGTAAAAAACCCGGAGGAGATATTCTCCAAAATAAAAAAACGGCCCTCTTTCTGCTTGCCCTCGAGATGGCCGGCGACCGCGAACGGCATGAACTTTTGCGCCTTTATTCCGGGATAAAAACGGACCCGGACGCCAAAATAAGGTCTGTTGTGGAGATCTTCCTTCACCTCGGCATTCCAGCCCGGGTCAGGGCTTTGCAATTACAATACCAGGAAGCGGCATTCCGGCATCTGGACGAACTGGAGGCGCCGGGTGAAAGGAAAACGCCTTTGATCGCTCTGGCCAATCAACTGTTGGAAAGGGATTTATAAAAAAGGAGCAACCGCCGAAGCGGTTACCCCTCACACTATGAAACACTATAATGCTTAATCTCTTGATTCCGGAGAAAAAATATTCATGCGCCTTATCATGAGGCCGGATACCGAACCGAATAAATGTAAAACTGTTTTGTGATGCGTACCTGAAGGAGGGTTTAGTCTCTTTGTCAAATAAAGTAAGGGATGAAGGTACGATCCTAATATTTATTAGACTGAAGGTCAGGCCAAAGGTAACTCAATTTTTTTTTCCTGCAAAAATATTTTTCCGTTCCACCAGTCTTTCTCGATGATGGCATTGTTTTTTTTATAAAAAGCGATAGCCGGTTCATTCCAGTCCAAAACCTGCCATTTTACCAGCTTGCACCCCAGCGATGCGGCTTCTTTCAGCAAGGCGTCGAACAGCGCCTGGCCTATATTTGACCTGCGTATACCTGACTTGACCACAAAATCCTCCAGGAATAACATCTTGCCCTTCCAGGTTGAATAAGCCATATAATACAGCGCCATGCCTGCTACTTCGCCCTCGCGTTCGGCAATCAATGCCTGGAAAACCCCATCCGCCATATCCCGCTGATAGGCCTCCTGGCTGGCTGTGAATTCATGTTCGGCTTTTTCGTAAATGGCCAGTTCCCGCACCAGGTTGTGAATGGCCGGTATATCCCCGGGACCGGCTTTCCGGATTGTCAATTCCATTTTTTAAGGATCAGGGTAAATATGAATTTCAATCAGTTTGCGCCTTCCAGTTTTCGTTTGTAATAGTCGACCCCCGCGCCGTAGACCCAGCCTACATGGCCCCGTCCCTGGACCTTCACCCAGGGCTCGGTCGTCGTCACCGTTCCCAATTTGATCTGGTAGGATGAATCCGTGACCTCGTTCAGAAAAACGACTTCCTCGTATAGCTTGAGTTGGGTCAGCACTTTCCCCTTAAGGTCTGGCGTCGCTCTCAGCTTTAACCCTTCGACCGTTACATAGAGCGGGGTGGTGCGCTCTTTGATCACCTGCTGCGCTGCGGTGGCCGGCGCCTGAACTGCAGGCGGCGACAGGGTTTTTTCATGCGAAAGCGCGACGGAATCTTCATAAGCCTCCAATGCAGCCCTGTTTTGGTATTCCGCTTTGGCAGACTTGCATTTGGATACCGCCCAAACAATGAAAGAAACAAAAAATACGCCGATGATCAGGATTTCGATCCTGGGTGTAAGCCTTGTTCTGGACATAACCGGAATAATTTTGATACAAAGATTGTCAAAAAAAAAGAAAAGTAATAACTTTGTAGCTTCTGGCTTCATTCAAAGATACAGTATTTTCTCCTTTTTTCCTGTCGAAGACGATGTCTGCCTGATTCACAGGCCCGTAAATCAATCTGCCGGAAGTTTAACCGATTACAAATTTTAAACCCATTCGGATGCCGGATTTGTTGCATACCCTTGCATTGACCTTTATCCCCAAGGTTGGGCCTGTTACGGCCCGTCAACTGGTCAGTTATTGCGGAAGCCCTGAGGCTGTTTTTGAAGCGAGGAAAAAAGAACTGCTGGCTATTCCGGGGATCGGCAAACAGATCGTTGAATACGTCCTGCAAAAAACAGCGCTGATCCAGGCGGAACGGGAGCTTGAATACATCCAAAAGAACGGAATCCGGGTCTTTAGTTATCTCGACAAGGAATACCCGGAGCGTTTAAAACCTCTGAATGATAGCCCTGTGGCGCTGTATTATCGCGGCAATGCCAATCTGAACGCCTTGCGAACGGTGGCCATCGTGGGTACCCGCAAACCCAGCCCCTATGGCGTCAGTGTTTGTGAAGAGATCATCGAATCCCTGGCAGCCTACCGGGTGACCGTCATCAGCGGCCTGGCTTTCGGCATAGATATCACGGCGCATAAAAAGTGCCTGGACCTGGGGATGCCGACCGTTGGCGTGCTCGGCCATGGCCTGGGGATGATCTATCCGGCCCAACACCGGGCGGTTGCCCAAAAGATGACGCAGAACGGCGGGTTGTTAACCGAATTTTCGAGCCAGGTTCAACCCGAGCGGGTACATTTTCCCCTGCGCAACAGGATCATCGCCGGCCTCTGCGACGCCCTGGTCGTAGTGGAAACAGCTGAAAAAGGCGGATCCGTCATTTCTGCCTTTTATGCTAACGAATACAACCGGGATGTATTTGCCGTGCCCGGCAGAATCCGGGACCCGGCGGCCAAAGGTTGCAACGCGCTGATCAAAACCAACCGGGCGGCTTTGCTGGAGGAAGCCGCTGATATCGGATATTTACTGCGCTGGGAGGATAACCTTCCCAGGCCGGCCCTGCAACGGGAGTTGTTTGCCGATTTGACCGAAGAAGAAGAATTAATTGTAACTTTGTTGCAGGAAAACCCTGAGAGCGGCATCGATGCGCTGACCTTTCAGAGCCGGATGTCGGGAAGCGCCCTGGCCGCTGTCTTGCTCAACTTGGAATTTAAAGGTATGGTGAAGGCATTGCCGGGTAAAAGATATGCCTGGCTGGGGTGAGGCTTTACCGGAAATCAACATACTATGAAAAAAACCTATTTCTTGGTTTCATTTTTGCTCCTGGCAGCGGGCTGCAATCCCAACGCCAAGCCGCCTTCCGTCACCGGGCCGGTAACGGAAGATATTCAATTGAAGCGCCATCCGAAAAATATCATTCTGATGATCGGCGATGGTATGGGCCTGACCCAGATCACCGCAGGGCTTTACCAGAACGGAAACAAACTGAACCTGGAAAAATTTCCGGTGGTGGGTTTGCACAAATCTTATTCCGGCAATAACCTGATCACGGATTCGGCCGCCGGCGCAACCGCCTTTTCCGCGGGCGTGAAAACCTACAACGGCGCCATCGGCGTTAAAATGGACACCACCGCCGTGAAAACCATCCTGGAAGAAGCCGAAGAAAAAGGGCTGGCCACCGGAATGGTCGTAACTTCCACGATCGTACATGCCACCCCGGCTTCCTTTATTGCTCATGTCAAATCCAGGAATGACTATGAGGATATAGCAGCCGATTTTATCAAAACAGAGATCGATTTTTTTGTCGGCGGCGGGAAAAAATACTTTGAAACCCGCCGTGATAACCGGAACCTGCTGGAAGAAATGGCCCGGAATGGTTATTTTATTTCAGATAATGCAACCGAAGACTTGACCCGTGTTGCTGTAGATTTCAACCGGAACTTTGCCTTCTTTACGGCTGATTCCGACCCGTTGCCGGTCCGCCAGGGTCGCGATTACCTTCCGCCGGCCACCAAACTGGCTACTGTTTTTTTGAAAAACCGGGGCGAAAAGGGATTTTTTCTGATGGTTGAAGGCGCACAGATCGACTGGGGCGGCCACGCCAAAAATTCGGAATACATCATTTCCGAGGTGATCGATTTTGACAAGGCGATCGGCGCAGCGCTGGATTTTGCCAAAGAGGACGGGGAAACCCTGATCATTGTCACTGCTGATCATGAAACCGGCGGGTATGCCATCAATACCGGTTCAACGATGGAAAGCCTGGTACCCGGATTCACCTCCGATTACCATACCGGGGTCCTGATTCCGGTTTTTGCTTATGGCCCTGGGGCAGAGCTTTTTGGCGGGATTTACGAAAATACGGCGATTTTTGACAAAATGCGGTTGGCTTTCGGGTTTTAACGGTCGGGTAAATTGTCTGCCAAATTACATTTTTTTAACTTGATCAACCGGTTCGCCGCGGCTGCCGCAGTCACGGGAGGCTTATTTTAAAAGCTTTTTGACCTTTTCATGATTTTGGGCAGTCCTTAAAAAAGAGGGGAGTCTGTTCTGTTTTTATTACCAAAAGGAAAAAACACCCTCAAAAATTTTGATTTCTTTAAATTTGCCCATTCATTTAAGCAGAACGACTTTTTTCCTCAATCCAAAATTTTTGCCGCTCTTTTCCCCTGAAAAAAACTTATTCAATTGACCAACATGCAACAACGGTTTCATGAAAAAAATTTTACTGCTCCTATCAGGTATCTTCTCTTGTTTTACATTATGGGGACAAATGCCGCCGGGTTCTTGCCCGCCGAATCCGCCGCTGGCCAGCTTTTGCGCTGAAGCTTGTGTCGTCTGCGACCTGACTGGCTACTCGTCCAGAAATTCCTTAACGGATCTTGGACAAGCGCCTCCGGGGTTCTGCGCCGGGCAGTTGCACAATACCCAATGGGTGGGATTTGTAGCTGGCAGCGCGAGCCTTACCATCCGTATTGATGTTTCCGCTTGCGTGCAGAACGACGGCCTGCAGATCGGCATTTACCAGACGGTGGATTGCACTTCTTTCAATCTGGTCAGCAATTGCGACGACCAGGTGCCCGGAAATACTTCTCAGAACTTTACCGCCAGCGGCCTGGTTCCGGGGGGGACCTATTTCCTGGTCATCGACGGCGCCTTCGGCGATATTTGCGATTTCGACCTGACCGTGCTTTCCGGGTCAGTGACTGCCCCGCAGATCACTTCAGGGGTGTCGAACATCCTCTATCCAACCCCCGTTTGCCCGGGCGGCAATGTCACCTTCTCGGCTACTTCGGTATTCGGCGCCGGGGTTTATACCTGGACACAGGATGGCAACGTGGTCGGTTATGACCAGGAAATCAACCTCGATATGCCCAACTTCGAAACCTCTTTCCAGTTGTGCGTGACGCCTTCCAACCCTTGCAGCCCCACCGGACCGCAGTATTGTGAGACCATCGTCGTGGAATACCCGGACCCGGAGATCCTCAATGAAACCATTTGCCAGGGAGATACCTATTCCTATCAGGGGCAATCCTTTTCCTCAACCGGCAATTATTCTTTTTCCTATGTCGACGGCAATGGTTGCGATCAGCCCGTACAATTGTCTCTCACGGTGGAACAACCTTCGCAGAAGTTCTTAGAAGCGGAAATTTGTGAAGGGACCGAGTTCTACGTCGGCAATACCGGGTTCTCCAACTCTACCTTCATGCAACCGGTTCTCCTCCAGTCGGCCAACGGCTGCGACAGTACCGTGTTTTTAACCCTCACGGTTCACCCGACTTACTTCGAATACGACCCCCAGGAAATTTGCCAGGGGGAAAGTTACACCATTTCCGATGGGTCGACCAGCTATACCTTCACCCAGTCCACTACCGATGTATTCACGCTTCAGTCCAGTGAAGGTTGCGACAGCCTGGTTTACCTGGAACTGACCGTTTACCCCACGCCGGCCCCTGTCAACCTGGCGCCGGTGATCTGTGCCGGAGCATCCTACACGGTAGGGACTTATACCTACACCACCTCCGGGGCCCGGCAGATCGTGCTGGAATCTGTCGGCGGTTGCGACAGTATTGTCAACCTCAACCTGACTGTTCGCCCTCCTATCATAAGGAACCTGGGCATCGTACAGGTCTGTCAGGGGGATAATTTTACGGTTGGAAACCAGAATTACAACACGGCCGGCAGTTATACCAAAGTGCTGACGTCGGCTGCGGGTTGCGACAGCACCGTCAACTTCACCCTGCAACTGATCCCCAATGTCACCCAAAACGTTTCGGCCTCTTTCTGTGAAGGCGGAACTTATACTTTTGCGGGCAATACCCTGACGGCTCCCGGGAGTTATCAGGGCCAGTTTGTTTCAGCCCTGGGGTGCGACAGTATTGTTAATCTGACCCTTGTTGAACTTCAAAACCCGGTAACCAACCTTCAACAAACCCTCTGCGCTGGTGAATCCTTCAGTGTCGGGGATTCAACCTATACCCAGAGCGGCCAATACAGCCACATTTTTCCGGCTGCCAACGGCTGCGACAGCGTGGTCAACCTCTCACTGACCATTCGCCCGGAAATTGTAACCGGTTTGCCGGTCACCGTTTGTGCCGGCGATACCTATACAGTCGGCGGCATGTCTTTTACCCAAACCGGCGTTTATACCGTAGGGCTGACTGCCGCCAATGGCTGTGACAGCACGGTTACCCTCGACCTGACCGTATTGCCCAACAGCGTCACCGACCTTCCGGTAACCGTATGCAGCGGTGGAAATTATTCGGTGGGCAACCAGACCTTTTCCACCACCGGCCTGCACACCGTCACTTTGATGGCGGCCAACGGTTGCGACAGTACCGTCAACCTGAACCTGACCGTCCGGCCCCCTATCCAATCCAATCGCACCGTTACCATTTGCAGCGGTTCGAGTTTTACCCTGGGCGGGCAAACCTTTACGGATGCGGGCAATTACCAGGTCGGATTTACCTCCGTCACGGGCTGCGACAGTACGGTTTTTCTCAACCTGTTGGTGGAGGACGTGCTGATCGAATCCGCAACAGTTGAGTTGTGTGAAGGCGAATCCTATTCCGTCGGCAATTCTGTTTACACCGCGACGGGCCAGTACCAGGACGATTTTATCACGCCGGAGGGTTGCGACAGCAGTTTTTTCCTCAATCTGACGGTGCATCCCCTGAAATTTACCACCCTCAACCCTTCCATTTGCAACGGAGAAAGTTTTTCAATGGGCGGGGTTGATTATTCGTCCACAGGGACCTATCAGACCACATTAACCCAGGCGGCGACAGGTTGCGACAGTATCGTTACCCTCAACCTCACCGTGCTGCCCACCCCGGAAACCTTTCTAACGCCCAGCATCTGCGACGGTGAAAGTTTTACGGTGGGGAATATGAACTACCAGACTGCAGGTATATACACACAAGTGCTCACCGCGGCGAACGGCTGCGACAGTACGGTGCACCTCGACCTTACCGTACTGGATGTGCCGGAAACCTTCCTGGTTCAATCCATTTGCCAGGGCGAAACCTTTCTGGTGGGTTCATCCGGGTACTCCCAATCCGGTGATTTTACCGACATTCTTACGGCTGCCAACGGATGCGACAGTATCGTTTACCTGGATCTTACCGTTTTGCCGACGTCCGCTTCCACCATCGATGTCCTGATCTGCGAGGGTGAAACCTACAGCCTGGACGGCGTGGATTACGGAACCACAGGGCAGTTTGCCGCTGTCCTGGCCGCCGCCAACGGTTGTGACAGCACGGTGACCCTTAACCTTACGGTAGCGCCTGTCCAACAGACCGGTATAGTGGCCAGCATTTGCGAAAGCGGATCTTATTCCGTCGGCAGTTCGGTCTATGATCAAACCGGGGTTTACCGGGATACACTGACTACGGTCTTCGGGTGTGACAGTATCGTCGTACTTGACCTCACGGTGACCGATTTTTACCAGACCAACCTGACCGCAACCTTATGTGAAGGAGAATCCTTTACCGTGGGGAGCAACGTCTACGAAACCACTGGTTTTTATACCGATCAGTTTACTTCTCAGGACGGATGCGACAGTTTTGTTAACCTGAACCTGACCATTTTGCCCATACCCGTCACAGACCTGACACCGGCCATTTGTGCAGGCGAATCCTATCAGGTAGGTAATTCCACCTATACGGCCTCCGGGATATATCAGGATATCCTGACGGCGGCAACAGGCTGCGACAGCATTGTCAACCTGAACCTTACGGTCATTCCCATTCCTGAAGTTTTTCTTGCCGAATCGATTTGCTCCGGCGAAACCTTCGCGGTGGGCAATGCCGTTTACAATGCTTCCGGCGCCTATACGGAAATTTTAACGGCGGCCGGCGGTTGCGACAGTATCGTTCACCTGGAGTTGACCGTTTTCCCAATCCCGGAAACCAACCTGGATATTACCATTTGCGACGGCGAAACCTATGGCGTCGGGGGCGCCCAATATAGTGTTACCGGGAATTACACCGATATCCTGACGGCCTTTACGGGGTGCGACAGCGTGGTCAATCTCCGGCTTTCGGTACTTGAAATCCCGGAAACGGTTCTGGATGTTGAAATTTGTCAGGGAGAATCGTTTGGAGTAGGCGCGTCCAATTATGCTTCGGCAGGTCAGTACCAGGATGTCCTGACGGCTGCTTCCGGGTGCGACAGCGTTGTTCACCTCAACCTGACCGTTCACCCGGTTTATCAGGTTACTTTAAATGAAGATATCTGCGATACGGAAAGTTTCCAGGTCGGTAGCAGCAGTTTCAATGTGCCGGGCTCCTATACCGTAGTTTTGAACAGCGTTAACGGCTGCGACAGCATCATAACGCTGAACCTGGGCAACCACCCCTGTCAATTGCAGTGGCAAAGCCTGACACAGGCCACTTCCTGCGCAGGAGGCGCCGATGGCCGGCTGCAGTTTACCATGACGGTCGGCACGCCGCCTTATCAATATACCCTTACTCCGCTTTCGGGCGGACCGGCGGTAACCGGGACGGTAGCCTCGAACGGCGCCCAGGTTTCACTGGATAACCTTGCCCCGGGGAGTTATGAGGTGGAAGTAACCGACCGTTACGGCATCATCGCCGGCTTTGTGGAGACAGTCACACAACCAGCTCCTCTGGCCGCCCAGATTCTGCATGTTTCCCAATTCGGGCAATATCATATCAGTTGTCCGGATGAATCCGACGGCGTATTGGAGGCAACGGTACAGGGCGGAACCCCGCCTTACAGTTACATCTGGAGCAACGGCGCCTCGACAGCCAATGCACAGGGGTTGAGTGCGGGTGATTATTTCCTTACAATTACCGATCAGAAAGGCTGCCAGACCACGCTTTCCTCCGTCCTTTTGCAACCCCCTCCGATTGAGGCCAATGTGACCACGGAGGACCCCAACTGTTACGGCGACCGGCAAGGCATTATCCAGGTTGGAGGCGTCAGCGGCGGTGTGAGCCCATACCTTTATGCGGTGGATGACCGGCCTTTTAGTTCGGCGTCGTTATTCGCCAACCTGGAAGTAGGTGTTTACACCGTGAAAGTTCAGGACGCAGCGGGTTGTGAGTGGGAACAACCGGCTACCATCAATCAGCCGTCAGAATTGCAGGTTGACCTCGGCCCTGATGTGACGATCAGCCTGGGGGAAGACCACCAGTTGCTGGCCCAGACGACTTACGAGGTCGGGCTCTTCAAATGGTCCGGTAATGTCCCCCTGAGTTGCAACGGCGATTCGATCAATGTCAATTGTTCCAATCCATTGGTGGCGCCGATGGAAACCGCCATATTTTCCGTAAGCGTTGTGGACGACAAAGGGTGCAGCGCTTCGGACAAGATCACGGTTTATGTCTCAAAGGACCGGCCGGTATTCATCCCGAACGCGTTTTCACCGGACAATGACGGCGAAAACGATGTGTTTATGATCTTCGCAAACGGAAATGTGGCGACCAGCGTGAAATCCTTCCTCATCTTCAACCGGTGGGGGGAAACCATGTTTGAACTCTATGATTTTAACCCGAACGACCCGGTTTACGGATGGGATGGCACCCACCGCGGAAGGCTTTTGAATGCTGGAATCTATGTTTTTACCGCAGAGGTGGAATTCATCGACGGCGAAACGATTTTGTACAAAGGGGATGTACTGCTGGTGAGGTAGACCTGATGCCGGCCGTGCCGCGTCGTGACCAGCATCAGGCAACCAGATTCACCACCCAAAACCCGATAAACGTCCCCATCGCATTGCCGAGCGATCCCAGCAACACGGCTGCCAGGGTCAGGTCGCTGCGGCCCAGGCTCCGGGCCAGTGCAAGCGCCGACGCCGCTCCACCCACATTGGCCTGGGAGGCGATGGCCGCCTTATCCAGGTCGAGCCGGAAAATCCGGGCCCCCAACAGGACCACGATACCATGAACCACCATGGTAATGCTGGTCAGGGCCAGCAGATAGAAGCCCAGCGGGCCGAGTTTGCCCAATGCTTCGATGTTGCAGAATGCGCCGATGACTGCCAGGAAAAGATAAACCGAAATCAGACCCAGCGATCGCGGCCCCCGGAGGCTCTTTGCCCAGGCAGTCTGGGCTATGGCCAGCGCAATAAGCGTCAGGGTGATCACGGAGGGAATGGGAAAAAGGGTTTCCAGATACTTAGAAAGCGCCAAAGCCCCCAACCCTAAACCCAGGGTCAATGCAAGGTCAAGCGGGCCCGTGGTTTCTTCATCCCTGTCCTCTTCGGGTTCGTCATACGGCATCAGAGCCTGGTTTTGAACCTTGAATTTCCAAGCCCGGAAAAAGACTTTTGGCACAATCAGGGTAACTGCCATCCAGAGTGTGGTGATGATATTGTCTACCGCCACCGCCCCGCTGTACAATACCCCGTCGCGCATGATGTTGTAATGCAGGGCAACAGCGTTAAAATTGATACTCCCGCCGATATAGGTCGCGGCAAACATGCCCCCCACCGCGGCATATTCCCCGCCAAGAGTCTCCTTGCCGTTGATCGCCCAGATACCCAGCACAACGCCCAGCGCCGTACCAAATGAACCGATGAGGAAAAGCAGGATCAAAGGAACCCCTGCTTTCAGAATATCCTTTAAACTGACCCTCAGAAGCAACCAGAAAATAGCCAACGGCGCCAGGTATGCAAATATTCCGTCGTAAACCGGGACCGGGTTTTCCTCCGTTGAGCCTGTCGGGATCAAACCCAGGTTGGCAACAATTGCTGTCAGGACAATGACAATCAGGGCAGTTCCCAGGCTTTTCAGCGCGGTGCGTTGCGCCAGAAGCTCCGAAACCACCACCAGTAAACACAATACGGACAGGATAAAGGCTGGGTTCATGCTAAGGTGTTGTTAACGTTTTTTATTCGGACGACGGGATGGGGAGGGGAGACTTGGAGACTGGGAGAGAGGGAGACTGGGAGAAGGGGAGAAATTTGGCGCCCTTCTTCTCACTCTCCGCCCCTGCCCCGAAACCTGCGGGTCGGATAAATCTCACCCGCCGTAGGTTCAGCGCAGGCGGGCTCTCACTCTCTCACCCCTCTCACCCCTCTCACTCTCTCACCCCTCTCACCCCTCTCACCCCTCTCATTCCCTGCAAAGCCCGACAATCTCATGGAACACATCGTGCAAAGCGGTCAGGGATTTGGTGATCTCCGCATCAGATGCCTGTTTTTTAACCCTTTTATGGAGGGCGGCGCTCCCTTTTGACAACCGTTTGGCGGCATCCACAATTTCAGGGGTATTAAAATCGGCGGGGATGCTGGATTTGACCAGCGTTTTCGCCTTGTCGGCCATCTCACCGGAACGCGCCCGGATTGGTTTAAAATCACCTTCTTCCATCGGGTGGAAGGTTTCCGACATCACGGTGTGGAAAGCCCCCAGTTCGGGCCACATGCCAAAAATATTTTTCCTGGGAGGTTTCGCGACCTGGTACAACCGGCTCACTTCCTCCCAGTCGATGATGTTCCAGATGGCGTTGAGGTATTCGTCGCGTTTGTTCTGGTACTTCAGGTAATAAGCATGTTCCCATACATCGATCCCAAGGATGGGTTTGCCTGGTTTTGCGACCAGGCCGGTCATCAGGGGATTATCCTGATTAGGGGTCGAGGAGACAAACAGTTTTCCGTCCGGCCCAACTGCCAGCCAGGCCCAACCGGAACCAAAACGAGCCTTGCCCTCGTTCGAGATCTGGGTTTTGAGCGCGTCCAGGGAACCGAAAGCATCATTGATGGCCTGCGATAATTCTGCGGAGGCTGCTGTTCCCTTTTTTGGCGTAAGCAGTTTCCAGAACATAGAGTGGTTGTAGTGGCCGCCGCCGTTGTTCCGGACGGCCGTATCCTTGTCGGTCAGCGCCGGCAGGATCTGTTCCAGTGTTTTTCCGTCGAACGCGGTCCCGTCCACGGCTTTATTCAGGTTGTTGACATAAGCAGCGTGGTGTTTGCCGTGGTGGATCTGCATGGTCAGCGTATCGATATGCGGCTCGAGCGCATCGAAGGCGTAACCCAGTTCAGGCAGCGTAAAATTGCCTGCTGTTACAGGAATGGCAAAGGGATTGCCGGATGCCCGCCTGGCCCAGAAGGCGACCGGGTTGAGAAAGGCTGCACCCAACAGCGAAAGATTCATTTTGAGAAAATTGCGCTTGTTCATGTTGATGTATTTTAAAGTTTTTAAAGCTATTGATTCGTGTTTTTCAATTCGTACAGCAGCCGGTCAATATCCCGCATAAATCCGTCGACTGCTTCGGCTTTGGTGCCGTCGCAATAAGCCCGGATATGGCGGTTGGGGTCGATCAGGATCAGGTAACCGCTATGGGCAAATCCGCCCGGCGCCAGGGAATCCGCCAGCGCAGTGCTGAGGTAGTCGTCTGCCAGATCGTAAATGGCGTCCTGATCTCCGGTCACAAAATGCCACTTTTCCGTTTTAACACCCAAATTATCGGCATAAAATTTCAAACGACCAACCGTATCCCGTTTTACATCGATCGAATAGGAAAGCAAGGTCAGCAAATCTTCATTACCATAACGGTCATATATCCGAAGCATTTGTTGCTTGACCTTCGGACAAATAGTTGGGCAAGATGTGAAAAAAAAGTCGGCCACATAAGCCTTACCCTTAAACGTAGCATTGGTGACCAATTGGCTGTCCTGATTGACAAAAGCAAAATCGGGGATGATATGCAGGATCGTGTCGCTGCCGGTCACAACCGGATTGCTGATGATCGGAAGCGGTTTATGCTGGTCATCGTTTTTGCAACTGGCGGCCAGACCTGCCAATATAAGGAAAATAATGAATCTCATGGTGTTTGATCAGTTGTTTGAATTTGTTGAATCGGGTTTATTGAGCGCTTTTTCCCCTTGTTCCATGCTCTTCAACATCAGATCACGGACTTCTTCGATCCTGGTTTTTTCCCGCCAAAGGTAATCCAGGGCTTCTTCATGGGCGAGGCTGTCGATCTGCACTTGGGTCTTCAACCCGTGCATCCAGTCCCACATGGCGTCTTCTGCCTTGGTGAGGTCGGTGATCGCAGTCATGGTTGAACGGTCTTGCGGGAGCTCCCGCAACCCTTTTTTCAGTCGGTTGATATCGCTCATTTTGGGCATTACGTCATCATGCACCACCATGACTTCTTCCCAAAGTTGGGTTTCGGCGGCCTTTTCATTTTGAATGTTTTTTCCGGTTTTTCCGCATGCGACTTGCAATACGGCGACCAATAAAATGTATAGAAAATTTCTTGAAAGCATGATTGAAGTTATTGAATATGAGATAATTGAAAGGATGATGGGTCGAAGGGGCAAACCGGTGCGGCCCAAGGGCGCCCTGCGGTACACGTCCTCCGATGACAGACTGGTGCGGGATAAATCGTTAAGCCGTTGAAAATAAATAACTTATCCATGTAAACCGTGATTCGCCGGATCTTATGGGTTACCATGATTGGGTTGCCCTGATTTTGAATGGATTAACCATTCCCTCATGCACACCACGCCGTTGGCGTGGCCCTTGGCGTGGGGCGACGCGAGGTAAAAAAGGCGTCAACCCTTACAATTCTCGCACCAGTGCAGCGAAAAAACCCTAAACCCTGGGCGGATGAAAAATGGAAGGAATGAACAGGTGTTCGTATGCAGGGGTTGGAAGCGGAATATCCAGCCTGCAAAATGAAAAGACCCGGTAAGCCGGTTTTTCCATTTCCGGCGGCGGAAATAAAAAAACGGAAATTTTATCCTTGCTGCGTGGCAGCGGCGAATCGGATTGTTGATCCTGTGTTTGGGCAATGACCTTGTTGATATAACATTTACCGCTGCACATGAGCGCCGGTTGGTCGAGGTTTACACAGTATTTTTGAGCGATATAAGTTTTATTGAAATGGTAAAGGGTATAGATCAGGTTCAGGTGAAAAGCCGGAACCATCATCAATAAACCCAGCGATATGACCAACAAGGACCTCATTCTGCCTCAAATTTACAACATTCTCGCCGGAAGTAAAATAAATAAAGGGCCCGCCGGCTAAACCGGAGCTAAGACCTGCTTTTTTCCGGCAAAAAAACCTCCGCCATCATACACCTGGCACTCCCGCCGCCATAGGTTTCAATGGTGTAAAGCGGGGCGTGCAGGATTTGAGTATGGGTTTTGATACGGTCGATCTGGTTTGGGGTCAGCGAGCGATAGGCCTGTTCCGACATCACCAGCCAGCGTTGTCCGTCGTTGCTTCGCACTTGCAGCATATTGCCGGCAAATGCGTTCATTTGTTCCAGGGAAATTTCGATGATCTCTTTTCCGGTTGTGTTTAGCCGTTCCGTCACCATTTTCCGTTCAGCCGGGTCGGCGATGGTATCCAGGCAAATGACAGCAAATGTCTCGCCCAGGGCCATCATCACGTTCGTATGATAAATCTCGCGGCCTTGCTGATCTGCTGCCCGGAACAATACCGGCTCGTAACTTAGCAGGCGACTGTATTCCCGGGTCAATTCAGCATCCGTACGCGGGCTCAGGCAGGCGTATACCAGCCGGTGATCACGGTCCAGGATCATGCTGCCTGTGCCTTCCAGGTACCGGTTTTGAGCCTCCGCAGTTTCCAGCGGTACGCGCGGGCCCGTGAAAAAAAGGTTTTCCAGTTTGGAAAGGATATCCGCCCTTCTTTCCAGCCGGCGGTTGGGCGAATACATGGGAAAAGTGAAAACCCGCCCGTCGCGGTGGAACGATACCCAGTTGTTGGGGAAAATAGCGTCGGTTTTAACCGGCTCCGGCGTATCCTTCACGACAATCACCCGGATGCCGGCGTCCCGGAGTCGGGTTACAAACCCGTCGAATTCTTCTGTAGCGCGCCGGCTGATCTCAGCAGGTGAAATAGAGGTGTCATTGTTTTGAAAGGCGTTATTTTCGGCAGTTTCAGGGTTAAACCCAAAATTGGCCGGCCTGATCATCAAAATGGTATCTGTGATTTGCTCCGACATGGTTCCTGAAAAATTTTGGTAAAGATAGGGTTTTCAGGTTAGAGTCCACAGTCTGACAGTCTGCAGTCTGCAGTTCCTCAGTTCCTCAATTCCTCGATTCCTCGATTCCTCAATTCCTCAGTTCCTCCACGCCTGTGGCGTGGCGCGCACTTCCTCAGATCGACCATCACCAGAGGTTGAGCGGAGCCGAAGACGGTGGCTGAGCGGAGCCGAAGACCAACCCTTCCGGCCAAACCCACGTCTTTTTATCCATTCGTCTCCTGTTAACATGCGGAATTGGCCAAAAATGTTTTTTTTCGCTGTTGAATTTCATCATTTGAAAACCCATATCGATGAACCGCGCCAAATTTTGGTTGCTTTTGCCCCTGCTCTTTTTGATGATGGCAAGTTATGGTCAGAAGATCAGCCCAAACCTCGATTTGCCTGACACGACCCAGCTCCATATGCTCCGGACGCTCAGGGGGGATATCCTGTTGGGCCGGGTAGACGGCATTACGCAGGACAGCGTTTATTTCCGGATCAGCGGCCGTTTTCCGGTCACTTACGGGAAAAAGGAGATCGTCTGGCTCGGGCCGGCTTCCGAAGCCCCGCGAACGACCCGAAACAGGAGGGACGGGATTCCGGTACCGGTTTATTCTTATGCGAATGGTTCGGAAAACCTGTTGTACAGCCCGACTGCCTTCCGGCTTGGCCCCCGGCAGGTGGAGTTCAGGAATGTCGACTTTTTGTACAACGAGGCATCCGCCGGAGTAGGGGAGCATGTGCAATTGAGTGGAGGCATGGTGCTTCCGGTTGCCTTTTTTGTGAAAGGCAAAGTGGCCTTCGATGTATCGGAATTATTTCACCTGGGGGCGGGCGTGAATACGGTTTTGCCGATTTTGGAAGTTGCAGAGGGTGTCGGATTCCATTTCTTTGGCGTCGCCACCCTGGGATATCCCGACCGGTTCCTCAATCTGACAGGGGGTTACGTCTTCACAACGGATTTTGTTGAACCTGAATTTGTCGTTACTTTAGGCGGCGGGATCAACTTCGCGCCAAACTGGCGCGTTTCAATGGATACCGGGTTTGTACCCGGCGAGGGTGCGCTTTCGAGCATCCTGTTCGGCTGGTTCAACGAGCGGAACCGCTTTGAATTCGGGTCGATCATTGCCATCGGGGATTTTATACCGCTCCCCGTTTTATCTTATTCCAGAAGATTCTGACATGAAAGACAAAAACCATAAAAACCGCCAGGGTGTGGTGTTCTCAACCGACCCTGATTTCAACTACCAGTTTGAGGAGCGGCAAGAACCGGAATTGTTGCCGCCTGCTCAGCAGATCCTGCGCATCAGCCTGGACCGGAAACAGCGCAAGGGAAAGGAAGTAACCCTGATCACCGGGTTTGCAGGGCCGGAAGCGGATCTGCAGGAATTCGCCAAATGGCTCAAAACCAAATGCGGTGTCGGCGGCTCAGCCAAAGACGGCGAGGTGATCCTTCAGGGCGACCATCGCGACAAGGTGCTGGCCCTGGTACTGGAAAAGGGGTATTCGAAGGCGAAGAAGGCGGGGGGGTAGTTTTTAGTTGGCAGTTGGCAGTCCACAGTTGGCAGTTGTTCCCCATTGTACCGCCGACGTCTCGTCGGTCGGGCCGTATTCTTCGATTGTGCAGGCTGCAATGGGCAATTCGACAGTTAACACGAATCTAGACTCAACTTCTTATGTGGTGAAAAAACAAGCACCTACAGGATGCGAAGTCATCCTGTTTTCCATAAGGATTTTTAGGCAGTGAAATGAAGCGTTCTCAAGTTAGTCGTTCTTCATTTCGGATAGGCTTCGCACACCCGTCACGGTCTGCCACCCTCCTTCGCCACCAACTTCCCACGCCATGCGTGGTACATCGGTCGGAGAAGGCTCCGGTGGACAAAGACTGTCAACTGACGAACTTTTACCCTCCGCAGCCTGGGCGTAGGCAGTGCCAACCAACCTACCGTCGTCCCTTATTAAATCCGCCGCCGCCGCCTCTGCGGTCCCCGCCGCGATCACCACCACCCCGGTAGTCTCCGCCGCCTCTGCGGTCGCCGCGATCACCCCGGTCGCCCCGGTCTCCGCCTCTGTCGCCCCGGTCATCGCCGCCGGCATCGCCGTTGGGATTCGGCAGGAGCGCTTTGCGGGAAAGGCGCAATTTACCGGTCTTTTGATCCACTTCGATGAGTTTCACCTTGACCTCGTCGCCTTCCTTGAAGTGATCTTCCACATTATCGATCCGGGTATGGGAGATTTCCGACACGTGGAGCAGGCCGCTCTTGCCGTGGAAATCCACAAATACGCCGTAGGGCATTACGCTGGCGACTTTGCCGACGTAAACTTCGCCGACCGACGGTGTAAAGGTGATCTTGTTGACGCGTTCTACTGCGGCATCGATAGAAGCTTTATCCGCGCTGGCAATGCTGACAATGCCTTTGTCGCCGACTTCCTCGATATTGATTACGGTGCCGGTCTGCGACTGGATCTCCTGGATCACTTTGCCGCCCGGTCCGATCACCGCGCCGATATAACTCTTCTCGATGACGAGTTGTACCATTCGCGGCGCGTGCGGTTTGAGGTCCGGATTGGGGGCCGCAATGCCTTTGGCCATTTCCTCCAGGATATGCAGCCGGCCGTGGCGCGCCTGATCCAGTGCTTTTTGCAGTTGTTCGTAGGGCAGGCCGTCGATCTTGATGTCCATCTGGCAGCCGGTAATGCCGTTGACGGTGCCGGTAACTTTGAAGTCCATATCCCCGAGCGCGTCTTCGTCGCCCAGGATATCGGAAAGGATCGCTATTTTTTTGCCGTCGGAGATCATGCCCATGGCGATACCCGAAATGGCCGATTTGATCTGGATGCCGGCGTCCATAAGGGCAAGCGAACCTGCGCAAACGGTGGCCATGGAAGAGGAGCCGTTGGATTCCAGGATATCGGAAACGACGCGGATCGTATAGGGCGTTTCCGGAAGCACCATCCTCAGCGAGCGCGCTGCCAGGTTGGCATGGCCGATCTCCCGGCGTCCGGGGCCGCGCTGCGGTTTGGTTTCACCGACGGAATACGGCGGAAAATTGTAGTGCAGGATAAACTTGTCGTAATACTGGCCCAGGGCATTGTCGATCATGGCCTCGTCCATCTTGGTGCCGAGGGTGACGGAGGTAAGGCTCTGGGTTTCGCCGCGGGTAAAGATGGCCGAACCGTGGGTGGCGGGCAGGTAGTCGACTTCCGTCCAGATCGGGCGGATCTCGTCGAGTTTGCGGCCGTCGAGGCGGATCTGCTCATCCAGTACCAGCCGGCGGACGGTATCCTTCTTCAGGCTGTCGTAATACTTGCTGAAAAGCGGCGCCTTTTCGGTCATATACTCCTCGCCTTTTTCAGCGAGCAGGGTTTCTTTTGCTTTTGTCTTGATCTCTTCAAACCGCGTTCTCCGGGCGGTTTTATCGATAGCCGACCTGCCAACCTCGCGGATGGCGTCCTGGCAAAGGGCCGTTATCCGGGCCTTGAGTTCTTCATCGGCGGGCGCGGGCGCCAGTTCGCGTTTTTTCTGGGCTTTTTCGCCAACCAGTTCCGCCAGCTTCAACTGGGCCTGGATCTGGGTTTTGATGGCGTCGTGTCCGGCTTTGATGGCCTCCACCAGGGCCACCTCCGAACATTCTTTGGCTTCGCCTTCCACCATCATCACGTCATTCGTCGTTGCAGCGACGATGATATCGATATCCGCCTCGGCGAGAGCCGTTTTGGAGGGGTTGATGACGTATTCCCCGTTGATGCGGGCAACCCGGACCTCGGAGATCGGGCCGCCGAACGGAATATCCGAAACGGCCAGGGCCGAGGATGCGGCCAGGGCGACCAGGGCGTCGGGCGGCGTGTCCTTGTCGCCGGAGAACAGGTTGATGATCACCTGGGTTTCATTCATATATCCGTCCGGGAAAAGCGGGCGGATGGCCCGGTCGACGAGGCGGGAGATGAGCACCTCATTGTCCGACAATTTGGATTCGCGGCGGAAGAAGTTGCCGGGGATCCTGCCGGCAGCCGCGAATTTTTCCTGATAATCGACGGAGAGTGGGAAAAAATCCTGTCCTTCGCGAGCCTCCTTTGCCGAAACGACGGTAGCAAGGATCATGGTTTTGCCAAAACGGACCATAGCCGAACCATCAGCCTGGGTGGCCAGTTTGCCAGTTTCAATTGTAACTGTCCTCCCGTCCGGCAAATCAAAGGAGGTAGCTATTGGAATCTTTTGTCCCATTTTTAATAAAATTTGATACAATAAGGAAAATGACTCGTTGCGCCAAAGCGCACGCAGGCTTGATGTGAGCGAGCCAGTGAGGGGCGGTTATGAATTTGCTAATGTGTACAATAAAAGTTGAGTTGGCAGTTTTCAGTTGGCAGTTGGCAGTTTTGAACTGCGGACTGTCAACTGAAAACTGCCAACTGAAATCACTTACGAATACCTAACTGTTCAATCAATTGGCGGTATTTCAGGATATCTTTTTTGGCCAGGTACTGGAGCAATTGTTTGCGCTTGCCGACCATGCCCAGCAGGGCTTTGCGGCAGGAATGGTCTTTTTTATTGACCTTCAAATGCTCAGAAAGGCTTTGAATCCGGTAAGTAAACAGGGCGATTTGCCCTTCGGTCGAGCCGGTGTTCTGTTCAGAACCACCGTGTTGGCGGAAAATTCCCGCGAGTTTGTCTTTTGTTAAATATGCACTCATAATGTTAAAACCATCAATGATCACGAAAATCGATTAATAGCGGGCGCAAAGGTACGGTTTGTTTTGGAATATTTTGCCTGATTTGGAAAAAATTTATGATCTCGGGATTTTGGTTTGGCCACGCTGGGGCGTGGTTTGGGAGTAGTTAACCTCCAAACAACCCCAAACAACCCCAAACAGGAACCCCCTCAAAACAAAAAATACCGGATGAAACTCAGCGTCCGCACCTTTTGCCGGGCGTGCAGGCGGCGGGAGAGGGAGCGCAGGGCCAGCACCCGGTTCAGACGCCATTGGTAGCGGGCCTGGGCCGGGACGGTAACGTAGAGGAACTCCCTGACCTGTTCGATATGCCGGATCAGCACGACAAAGCTGCCCACGAAGGCGATGGCGCCGAATGCGCAAACCCAGGGACTGAGGCTGTTGATCCAGAACGTGGAGATGCCAAAACCCAGCCAGGTGCCGAATAAAACGACGTAGTGAACGCTGTAGATGGTGAGCGTTTCGGAGCCGATCTTGGTCCACAAGGCTGGAACCGTTTTCATCCGGGCGATGCCCCACATGAAGATGCCCTGAACGATGAGCACATGGCCCAGCCGCCAGAACAAGGTGTTGCTGTAAGCCAGGGATTTGAAAATTTCAATATCCGTCAGGAAATACAATTTCATGAGGATGGCTGCGGAAAAGTAACTGATCGCATAACCCAGGGCCGCCAGGAAAAGTGGAAAGGCATGGGTAAAGGCGAGCCGGGGCCGGTGGTGCAGCACATAACCCGCCAGTCCGCCGAAGAGCGTATACCCTACCCAGGGGATTGGCGTGAAAATGGAGCCGTATTCCACCGTAAAGAAATTGGCCAGGAAAGTAGGCCATGCCGAATAATTGACGGATTTAAAAACCGGGTCCAGCAAAAAGGCGGAGAAGGCGGCGATGGTCAGCAGGATCCAGAGCGGTACGCCGGTTTTGCGGCCCAGGGCATAAAACCCGATCAGCAGCAGGAGTGCGACGCCGATGGAGTGCAGCACATCGAGGGTAAAATACCAGGCGTGAAAGTAGCCGGTCAGCAGGCCAAAGAGGTTGATTTTGAGCAGGTAACCCAGCCCGATGAGCATCAATCCGCGGCGAAGGCCTTTTTGAACGCGCGCGTTTTCGGCCAGCGGCCGTCCGTCCTTCAGCAGGAGGAAGACAAAGACCAGGCCGGTGGTAAAGAAAAAGATGGGGGCAGTCAGCCCGCGCATGAAGTACCAGGCGGAGTAAACGGGGTGATCCGGGTTGCGGAATTCCGCAGCCAGGGTAGTGTCTACAAAATGGCCTTGCAGCATCATGAGAATGGCAAACGCGCGAAGAACATCGATGAACTGGATGCGGGCCGGTTTAACGGCCGGGGCGCTTGCAGAAATTTCGGAGGCGGCAGTTGTTCTCAAAAGCAGTTGAAAATGAGTTACAAAGATACGCAAAAACAGGGATAAATATTGCATAAAACCAAATAAAATTTTGCATTTTTTTACCCCCTGAAGGCTTTCCGGGCCTGATCCAAAACGGAATGCGGTCATCCCGCGGGATTTGCCAAAAAAGATTTTGTCCGTTTGAGGTTTGGAAATCATGGGAAGAAGGCATAACTTTGCCGGGCTTTTCTGAAAAGGGGGTTTGGGAGTATATTTCCCGGCGCCAATTTGGAAAAATTGCAAAGGTTCGCCTTCTATTTATGGGAGTTATGGCGGACGGAGCCCGCCTTCGCTCCTGTGGAGCTACGGCGGACGGAGACGGGGTGTAGCGTCCCGCTTGAGAAGCGGGATTAGCGCGCGTCGAAAACCAGTTAGCCAAAAAAAATTCGGGGTGTAGCGCAGCCCGGTTAGCGCGCGTCGTTCGGGACGACGAGGCCGGAGGTTCGAATCCTCTCACCCCGACAAACTTTCAAAAGCCGGCAACACAGTTGCCGGCTTTTTCATTTTCCAGGACAAGCCAAACCTCAAGTTTGAGCTTGTCCTGGAAAATGAAAAAGGCAAGCCCGCAGGGCGGCTTTTGGAAGTTTGTAACGGCCCCCACCAAGGATGGGCGCAGCCAATCCGCTCACTGCGCCAAACCTCAAGTTTGAGCTTGTCCTGGAAAATGAAAAAGGCAAGCCCGCAGGGCGGCTTTTGGAAGTTTGTAACGGCCCCCCCTCCAAGGATGGGCGCAGCCAATCCGCTCACCCCGACAAATTTTCAAAGGCCGGCAATGAGCGTTGCCGGCTTTTTTATTTTACACGAAGCGCCAAACCCCTACAAGGTCCTGCGGTATGAAAGTCCATTGGACGAAAACACTCCCGGAAAAGAAAAATACAACGTACTTTTGTAAAAAGAATAGTCATGGAATTTATTTTTCCAGGGTTTCCCCGCATCGCAGTTAATCCGAAGGTTTGCACAGGCAAGCCACACATTCGAGGTACACGCATCACGGTCTCGTCAGTCTTGGCGCATTTGGCGGGAGGCATGAACATAGAGACGATGCTTGTTGAATTTCCACGTCTCAAGCGAGAGGATATTTTTGAGGCGCTTTCTTTTGCGTCGCAACGAATGCAGGAACAATACCTCCCTTTGCAAACTGCTTGAACCATGCAATATGACCATTTATAAAGGCATTATTACCATCGAGCCCGGAAAACGTTTGGGTAACCCTTGCATCCGCAATATGCGCATTACGGTGGAGGATCTATTGAGGTACCTCGCCTCCGGGATGACGATGGAAGAAATTCTTCATGATTTCCCTGAGTTGACCCGGCAGGATATCCTTATCGCCCTTGAATTTGCCGCCAACCGCCAATAAAGGATCGGTGTCGCCGTCTAACTCCCGCCTGCCTCATGAAAATATTGGTGGACCAGAACATTGCTCTACTGCGTTTCGGCCTGTTTCTTAATGCCAAATCTGCTAACGCCGCTTCCTTCGCTTGCAAAATCCGTATCAAAAGTGAATTCCGTTTTACGAAATGGGAGAATGTACATCAAGTTGAAGCTGCACCCACCCGAATTCCCATCCATTTTCAGGTTTAAGTCCTAAAAACTTGACAAATAGAATTTCAGGGCTTATATTTGGAATCTCTAATCGTGTGTCAGCAATCGCTTTTCAGCAGAGACCCTTTTTGCAGAACATCGTCGCCGTTTATTAACATCCAGGCTATTTTCAATTCCCGCCGTTCCCGGTGTGGATTTGTGTGTCCATAATCAACATCAAAAGCCCTTGTTGTGTATAAAACTGACCAATTATTCCGCTGGCATTGTAAAGGAACGACTGACTGTTCCGACCTTCCCCGATTCAGTAATCCATTTCAACACCTTAAACCAACTCATGGAAAAGGATAGCATGCGTCTGCGCCTGCCGGCCCTCATCCGGGCTCTGTTGGAGTATCCCTACGGTTACACCAAACAGCAATTGGCCAAGATGTTCCAGGTGAGCGACGACACCATCGAGCGCGATATCGCTGCGATCGGCAGCGTCGGATTCACCATCCATAAAGATAAAAACCGCCGGTACGCTTTCGCGGGGGAAAAACCCCTCAAACAATTGAAAGAACTCCTCTATTTCAACGAAGAGGAACAAAAACAATTGTTGGAATCCATCGACCGGCACGCCCCGTATATGGCAAGGGCGCAGGCCGAAAAACTCAAACACAAAGTTGCCTCGCTGTACGACTACCGGCGCCTGGGATTTGCCCACCTCCGCCGGCCTTATCTCGACAAGATCGACCTGCTGCAACTGGCCCGGAAAGAAAAACGCCAGATCGACCTGGTCAACTACCACTCTTCCAACAGCAACAAAATCAGCGACCGCCGGGTGGAGTGTTTCCTGGTCCTGCCGGCCGAAGATATTTTGCAGGCCTACGACCTCGACCGGCAGGAGTTGCGGCATTTTCGCCTTTCGCGCATCGGCAGGGTAGAGGTATTGCCCCAGCGATGGCAGTACGAACACCTGCATCAGGCCCGCGCGACCGACCCTTTCAGGATTGTAGACAACAACCAGGTCATGGTACACCTCCGCCTGAAAGTAGGGGCTTACAACGAACTGGTCGAACGGTTTCCGGCTACCCTGGCCCATACCCTTCCCGCTGCCGACAAGCCGGATGTCTATGATTTCCAATGCAATGTGAATCGCGGTTTCCTGGGGCTGACCAATTTTATCCTGGGGTTTTACCACCAGTTGGTGGAGGTCGTCGCACCGGAATCCTTGATCGAACACCTGCGAAAAGAAGTGGAACGGATGAAATTTTGAAATTTTTTTTGGAAAACCGCAGGAGGTGCGGCGGTGGGGGGGTGAGATTTGTGGGGTGGGGAGTTTGCTGAAAATATTTAAGAGAACAAGATTTGAACCAACTGCAAATGTAGTTTCAATTTTTTGCGAAACTTTTAAATCCAAGGTCAAAATGATAAAGACCATTTACCAATTTGGGATGTATTTAAAGGAGATTGAAGAAATGCAACCTTATTTTGAGGTGTCTGCCGCTCCTTACCCTGAATCCGCAACCAATGAACAAGTAATTGTAGCTGAAATTGAAGATCGAAAATTTAAACAGTTGAGTGTTGAACGGTATTCGATATCTCATATAGGTAAGTACCTGTTCCGGGAGCTTGCAAGTCGTCGTTCCACGAGCATCGTCCCATCATTACATTTCTATTTTATTCCTAAGGAATTAGATTTGGAAAATTCTATGTCGAAATTTCTGGACAAACTCCAAAGAAGCATAGGTGCAAATGCAGCCGTTTACGAGCAGTATTTTGACATAGATGCCTTGGTAGAAGGGGTCAAATCGGAGCTAAAAGCTTTTGTCAGCAAGGTGCTGGCTGAAAAAAAGAACTACTTATTCACGCTCAGGATTGACGGCAAGCTTCTGGGGGAAATTCCTGCTATAAAAAAGATTTTGGAGGAAAGCAGCTACGACAGGTATTTTAAGGATAGTAAGAGCCAATTGTTCCTAGGAAAAAACAAGGTTTGCGCAGTAACTTACAAGGAAGTTAAAGAAGTTTGGGGCCGGGTGGATACCCTTGGTTTTACGGTGAACGACATTGCTTTTTCCAGAAACGGATTCAATGCCACGGAGTCTTACAAAATGTTTCCTGTGTCGGGAGAAGTTGTAAAGGTGTTGGAAGGAACGAAGCGGGCGTTGGTGAATAAACTGTACTTTTCATTTTCTGGTATTCGATTTTTCGTACTGCCGCATTTTGTCACTTTGAGCGACGAGGTACTAAAGAAAAAGTTATTGGTAGAACGTTTCGTGGATTATTTGACCAAGGGTGACGACCCTGGCTTTGATCCAATGGCAGATTCAATCATTAATTCGGAGACAGTTTTTAAGTCAATCCTCGCGGACCCGGAACTTGGTCACAATAGCATTTATTATGATCTATTCTTCTTTGAGCCAAACCAGGCCCAGTTTATTATCAAACTTCATGTCTCTGATGTGCTTCCTTCAAGGTTCAGAGTCATCAAAGATGTAAAGAAACAGATAACTGACTTTTATAAGCCTATTACACTAAAGACACCAAAAGGGAAAAAATCATGGCACTTCACTCCAAATTTTTACAATATAAAGGACTATTTTTCCTTAAAAAGGGAGAAGGAAACAGTTATCGAACCCTACTTCTTCAAGATTGTGGAAGCTATTTTTTATAAAAACAGGGTAAATGAACAGCAGGTGCTTTTAGCCTTTTTACAAAAAATCATACCTGCCTTTAAGAACCTTGAAAAGGAGCGGTATTCCTTTGAAGACCACGTTAAGCACTCTTTTTGCATTCATCAATTTTTTCAACAATTACAACTTTTTGGAAATATGGAAACAAAACCTGCCAATATCATCGGCCTGACGGCTTTAGATTTTATTGATAAGCACCAGACATTTTTCAAAAGCAGGCTCCAAAAATCTGCATTCTTGTTGGGTTGTGCAGTAGAAGTATTACTTAATTCACAACGCTCCAATCTTGGCAAGAATGAGCCATTTGCCAAAAGATTGAACAATCTAAGCATCAATTACCACGAAATGCAGCGAATAAAAGCGGAGCTTTTGAACAAAGGCAAGCAATATCAGGATGCCAAAAAACTGAGGAACGTCAAGTACTTCCATCAATTACTTGTTCAATTCGACCTGCTTATGATGGGTGGAGATGACGCCAGCGTAAGTAAAACCGAAATTTCTTATGCCTTCTCTGTAGGATTGGTACTTGAGAAAGAATTTAATATAGAGAGGTGGAGGAATAAATTGGCAGACACCGACGAACAAGAAACTGAATAATTATCACTCATAAATCAACTCAAAATGGCAAAGATTCAAAACCGCAGCGAATTGCTGTTTCTTTACGATGTAAAGCGATGCAACCCAAATGGAGATCCGCTCGACGCTAATCGCCCACGGATTGACGAGGAATCTGGCAGGTGCCTGGTGACCGATGTCCGTCTCAAAAGAACGGTGAGAGACTACCTTTTCAATAAAGGCTTCAACGGAGGTGAAATTGGGGATATTTTCATAAGGGATGAGGATGGTAAACCCGTAACAGGAGCAGAACGAAGCAAGGCCTATAAAGATCGGGAAGAGTTTTGCCATAAGTTCATCGATGTGCGGCTATTTGGTGGCGTTTCAGCACCAGGAGATTCTGCCGGCGACGGCAAAAAAGGCAAGGTCTTCCATTATACGGGCCCAGTGCAGTTTTCCATGGGTTATTCGCTCAACAAGGTTCATGAAAACTTCATTAAAGGAACTGGCGCATTTGCTACCAAGGAGGGAGCAGAGCAAAAAACTTTCCGGGAAGAATACAACATTACTTACGGAATGATTGCTTTTCACGGAGTGGTCAACGAAAATGCTGCCTCCCATGTCGGAACTACTGAAAAGGACGTAGAAGAACTAACGGAAGCCATGTGGAATGGCACAAAGGATTTGTTAACTCGTTCAAAAAAAGGCCATATGCCACGCCTTCTTGTGAAAATAAATTACCATGATGGATTTTTTATTGGTGATCTGTGTGAACGACTCAAATTGGAACCTGTTGAAGGAAAAAAGGTAGATGCGCTGGAAGATATTGAAGACTATAAATTGAACACGGCAGCTTTGAATGCGGCGCTTTTAAAGCACGATGATAAAATAATTTCAATCTCCATCCAGAAGGATGACAGGCTGACCTTAAGCGAACCCATCAGGACCAAATAATTTCCCAAATTTTAGCATCATGAAAGTATTGGTTTTTGACATTTGGGGCGATTTTGCGCATTTCAAGAAGATTTATGCGACAACAACTGCAGTCACCTATTTAGTGCCTACCAAGCCTGCCGTTTACGGGTATATCGGCGCCATTTTGGGACTGGAAAAGTTCGACAACGAATACTTGCGCTATTTTGCCAACAAAGGCTGTCTCATTGGGATTTCGCTTCGGGGCTCAGTTGCAATTAAAGAAAAATTGGAAGGGACCAGGGAGGATGGCGACCAAGTAATAATGCGGCGTATGGGCGTAAACTTACGGGCAGAATTGGGGAGGCGCAAACATGGAAGCCCCCCCAAACCTACTTTAACGGAATACATCTATCGGCCAAAGTATAGGCTTTATATTCATTTAAAAGATACTGCTTTGCATGATTCGTTGAAAAGCAAGCTGGAAAATCATCAAGCTGTTTATACACCTACCCTCGGGTTGGCAGGGCTGCTTTCTAATTTCCAGTTTTTAGGAGATCATGAGACCCATCTGCAAGTTTCGGAAAAAGCATTACCTATCCATTCTATTATTCCCAAGAAGCAGTTTGTCGCTTTTGAGCCATCCATGTTTGACAACGAGCAAGAATTTTACATTGTAGAGCAAAGTATGTACGCCTTGGAAATGGATGAAGAAAGGAATGTGACCCAACGAGATGATATTTTAGTGGAAAGGACTGGGAAACCCGTTTTAGCCAAAGTCGAACAATATTATCCTATCAATGGATCCAATGTCATCCTCTTCTGAAAACGGATTGTTTGCGCTGATTTCGCATCCTCATCAAACGCTTGATGAACACTTGGGGTCCTGCAATGATATATCCCAGTTGCAGCTCGGTTCAAAGTACATTAACGAAAACCAGTTCTATCCGAAACCATTTTTGGAAAAACTACGGCATTTGCTAGTGTATTTTCACGACTTCGGGAAAGCAACCGATTATTTTCAACTGAAAATTATCGAGGCAATGGAAGCCATCTTGAAAGACGAGACGGTTATCCCTGAAAAGAAGGAAGCCGTTAGGCTTTTTTCGGAGCGTATGAAGGGCTACATTGATGAATTCAACAAATATAAGAGAAAAAGTGCTTTTGATGATATGCGTTTGGATGATACGCTTGGTAATCATGCGATGCTGGGGGCCTATTTGGTATTATCCCAAATTAAGGATAAAGATGAAATTATTCGATTAATATTACTGAAAATCATCCGAAAACATCATGGGCACCTGACCAATTTTTGGATTAGTGCAAAAGGGAAAAAGCAGATCGAATTAGATGAGGAAGATATAGCCTATTTGGAAAAACAATTATCCAAATTTAATTATGAATTTTTTCAAAATATCCTTGATAAACAGGATTTACAGGCAAGTATGGCGCATTGGATACAAATCAAGCCGTTCGTTACAGATAATGATGAGCTTGATTACTTAATGCTTAGTTTTAAGAAGAACAAGGATTCCAGGTATTTTTTTCTACAGCATTTCTTGTTTTCCTTGCTTTTGTCAGCAGACAAGGGCGATATGATGCTGGATAAAAACAAAGACAAGCTTACATATATAAAAGAAAACCGCTGTCTTCCATTAAATCTCATTGATTTATTCAAGCAGAAAACACTTAAACAAGATTCTGCTGACATCAACAAAAAGAGAGAACAAGCCTATCAGCTTATTGCTGAAAACATTCTTCGATATGCAGGACAGAATTTTTTCTCCATTACACTGCCAACGGGCATGGGAAAAACCTTTGCCGCTTATAACACTGCAGTAATATTGCAAAACGAGTTTTTAAAACAGTCTCATGGTTTTAAGCCCCGAATTGTTTACTGCCTTCCATTTACTTCTATCATTGACCAAAATGCCGAAATCCTTCAAAATATTCTGAATAACGATGAAAGGACAGATCAATCCTGGCTTTCCAAAAATCATTATCTGTCTACCTACAATGAGAGGTATGATAGCCAGGAACTGAATAACGATGAGTCAGAATATCTAACCGATGGATGGGAGCACGAGTTGATTGTGACCACGTTCGTACAGTTGTTGGAGAGCATTTTTACCAATAGGAACCGTTCTTTGCGCAAGTTCCACAACTTGACGAATGCGATCTTCGTATTAGACGAGATTCAAAACGTTTCACCTGATTACTATGAAGCGATCGAGTTGGTTTTTCGGGAAATGGCAAGGTTTTTCAATGCAAAGTTTGTATTTGTTACGGCTACCCAGCCATTTTTATTCAAGGATCCGGATATCGTAACAGAACTGACCGAGGGACATACGGAATCTTATTTTCGAAGTCTCGACAGAATTGTGCTTGACCAAAGCCTTTTAAAGCTGCATGATTATTTTCCTATGGATGAACAAGTATTTGAGGCGTACTTAATGAATGACATCGAGACAAATCCAGACAAATCTTTCCTCATCATTTTCAATACTATCGCTCAATCATTGCACTTTTTTGAAATATTGGAAAAAGCATTTCCAGAGGCGGTGCATATTTATCTTTCCAGTTCAATTTTGCCAGTTGTAAGAAGTTGGAACATCCGAAAAATCAAAAAAGAAAAACGCCGAAAAATAGTTGTTTCGACTCAAGTCGTGGAGGCAGGAGTAGATATTGACCTTGATTTTGTTTACCGTGATTTTGCCCCGGTTGACAGTATTAATCAATCTGCAGGAAGGTGTAACAGAAATGGCTTGAAAGGCAAGGGCAGGGTAAAGCTTTTCAATTTGGGAAAACATAAGAAGATTTATAGTCCAATCTTAATGAATATTACAGAGGGAGTATTGAAGCCTTTTGAAAATGAAATTCAGGAAAGCCAGTTGTATGATTTGAACCTGGCGTATGCTACGGCAGTAAGAAAAAGAATAACGGATGACAACGATAAATCTCAAAAACTGGTGAAAGCGATATACCAACTACAATTAGAAGACATTGAACAAGAATTCAAATTGATCGACGAGGATGTTCGCCATTACAACGTTTTTTTGCCCTGCTGCAAGGGTGCCAGGAATGTCTGGATAAAATTTATACTCATTATGACTGAGGAGAAAAACCATTTTGAAAGAAAGAAGAAACTCAAAAAACTAAAACCCAGCCTACTAAGGTATGTCACCCGTTTTCCGAAAAACAGATCGTATGAACCTGATAAAAAAGATCAATTTCTTATTTATGAACCAAACTGGCAGAAATGGTATGACCTCGATAGGGGTTTCAAGTTGGATGCAAAAGCCGATACTTCAATAATAGTATAATAATGAAAACCGAAAAAAGCGTAGCAATGGCCACGGTTTCGTTCCCCGAAATCCGACTCTCACCTCGTGATGCTCACAAGCTTAGGGGGTATTTTGGCGGTGTATTCAGGGAACATTCACCATTACTTCACAATCATTTCGAGGACGGAGGGTTTAGATATGCCTATCCTTTGGTTCAATATAAAATAGTGGATCATGTTCCTATTTTGGTAGGATTGCAAGAGGGGTCAAAGCTCCTTACTGAATTGTTTTTCCAAATGAAGTCCCTTAAAATTAATGACAAGGATTATTCTGTTTACGAAAGGGATATTGTTTTCAAAAACCTCACAATCGGCGTAATTCCCGCCCTCCACACCTACACCTTCCGCACCCTCTGGATGGCCCTCAACCAGGACAACTTCAAGGAATACCTGGATAAACCCGAAGATGCAAGAAAGGAATTCCTGAACCGGATACTGACCGGGAACATTCTCTCTTTCTTCAAAGGAATCGGTTTGTACCTGGAACCAGAAGAGCGGATCTTGCTGACTGCCCAAACCAGGGAAAAAAGCACAAAATTCAAAGATCAGCATATGATCGCATTCCAGGGAACCTTTACTGCCAATGTCCTTCTGCCCGATTTGATCGGCCTGGGAAAATCGGTTTCCAGGGGATTCGGCGTAATTCAAAAAAACACCTGACATGCAACTCCACCTCAACACCTACGGCGCCTATCTGCACGTGAAGGAAGAAATGTTCGAAGTGCAAGTTCGTGTGAACGGAGAAATAACAAAAACCCAAGTAGCTGCGCACAAAGTGAAGAGCATTTGGCTGAGTACAGGTACAGCGTTGTCGAGCGATGCGGTGAAACTGGCCGTCCGGAACAACATTGATATTGTGTTCCTGGAACATAACGGCGACCCTATTGGGCGGGTATGGCACACCAAATTGGGCAGCACAACGTTGATCCGAAAACGGCAACTGGAGGTGAGCCTCGGGGCGGACGCACTCAGGTACACCAAACAATGGGTAGGCGCTAAAATGGACAACCAGGTGGAGTTTGTGGAGGGGTTGCGCAAGCACCGCACGCAGCATCACAGCTATCTGGATTTCCAGTTGGAAGCAATGGCCGGACTGCGCAGGCAATTGGCAGCGGTGGACGCCCGGTTTGTGGACGACGTAGCGGATAGCATCCGGGGCTGGGAAGGCACTTGCGGCCGCTTGTATTTTGAAACGCTCAGTTTTGTGCTGCCGCAGCAGTACCAGTTTGGAGGCAGGAGTTTTCGTCCGGCGAAAGACCCCTTCAATGCCTTTCTGAACTATGCATACGGGGTATTATACAGTAGAGTGGAGAAGGCCCTGATGTTGGCCGGCATTGATCCTTATGTAGGTTTCCTACACCGGGACGATTACAACTACAAGAGCATGGTCAACGATTTCATCGAGCCATACCGGAGTTACGCGGACAAGGCGGTGTTTTCGCTGTTTTCGGCGAAGAAGGTGCGGCAGGACCATACCGATGCCATCACAAACGGTGTGTCGCTGAACAAGGAAGGCAAAGTGCTTTTAATGGAGTATTTTAACCATTATTTGGAAGAGGAGCGGGTACGCTATAAAGGGCGTCAACAGAGCAGGGCGGCGACGATCCAGTTTGACGCGCACCAGTTGGCCAATGAACTCATCGGGAAATCGGAACCACTATGATTGCATGGGTAATTTATGACATTGAAAACGACAAAGCTCGAACCAAGATCGCCAAATATTGTAAACAGGCAGGGCTTTACCGGGTACAGTTGAGTGTGTTTTTGGGTACTTTAAGCCGGAATGACAAAGATGCCCTGGCCTTAAAGATCGAACAAGAGATCGACGTATTGAAAGACAAGGTCTATATATTTCCGATGTCGAAGAAGGAACTACAACAGGTAGTACTGTTAGGACAAGCCTTCGACCAGAAACTCATTTCCGATCAGGTGCGAGCCATGTTTTTTTAGTATGGAAAATTTCAGCATTACACCATCTCAAATCATAGAGTACCTCTACTGTCCGAGGTTCACCTATTTCGAGTACGTCCTGCGGATACCGCAGTATGAGGATAAGTTTTTCAAGGTCCAAAAGGGGCGAGATATACATGATAAGAAAGCAAGTGAGAATACGGAATACCTGCGCAAGCGGATCGGCGTGCAAGAAAAGTACATCGGGCAGTACCTCACCAATGAGTTGCTGCGGGGCGAGGTAGACGAGGTTTTGTTGCTGGAAGACGGCACGATGGCGCCGCTCGACTACAAATTTGCCCAGTGGAATGACAAAATATACGAAACCTACCGGACCCAATTGTATTGTTACGCCTGGCTGATCGAGAGCAATTACGGAAAGCCGGTGAATAAAGGATTTCTGGTGTACACCCGGAGTCAGAACAAACTGGTTGAAGTCCCGATCAGCCGGGAAGACATTGCTTTTGTCAGTCAATGCGCCGGAGAGATTCGAGAGATCATCGGGAAAAACAAGTTTCCCAAGGCCACCAGATACAAACGGCGCTGCCTGGATTGCACCTATCGGAATATTTGCATCCAGTAATTTTGGCATTTTGAGGAGATTTACTATATTTGGCAGGAAAAGGGAAAAGTGGTGAATCCGGGTCTGTTTTTATTTCCACCCCATTTAAAACGGGGTATAACTGGCTAAAAATCAATACTCTAAGTTTCCGAAAATGAGTAAAAAAACCTGCAAAATACGTTCTTTGACATCATGGAGAATGAAAAGTTGTGGCTTTGTAAAAACCATTTATCTTTTTGAAAATCAGGAGTATATGTCAAAGTACGGCATTTAAGCCATTATCCAGGAAAAGAAGGATTGAAACATGGTAACAATGTTTGGTTAAGAGGTCACACAACTACATTTAAGCCATTATCCAGGAAAAGAAGGATTGAAACAATCAGCACAATGGGACCTTACATCATATTACCAAGCATTTAAGCCATTATCCAGGAAAAGAAGGATTGAAACTGTATTACGCCCAAAACATCCGGAAGATCCGGAAGACATTTAAGCCATTATCCAGGAAAAGAAGGATTGAAACACGTCCCCGTTCCAGAAATGACATCAGCGGGAACATCATTTAAGCCATTATCCAGGAAAAGAAGGATTGAAACTTTTGGATCAAAACGACTTTGTGTACCTCGATCCGCATTTAAGCCATTATCCAGGAAAAGAAGGATTGAAACTGCCGTAGCGTCCGTGGTTGTATATGCCTGTGATGTCATTTAAGCCATTATCCAGGAAAAGAAGGATTGAAACCTATTGTTTTGTGCGTCACTGGTTTTCTTTCTGCATCATTTAAGCCATTATCCAGGAAAAGAAGGATTGAAACGTTGTCCTCGTTGTATTTCAAGTCCCATCCACTTTTGCATTTAAGCCATTATCCAGGAAAAGAAGGATTGAAACAAAAAAATCGGCGGTTATTGAATTACCCAATTCCACCATTTAAGCCATTATCCAGGAAAAGAAGGATTGAAACACAGAAAAATTGGGGCTATCGCCCCCGTGTACGGGACATTTAAGCCATTATCCAGGAAAAGAAGGATTGAAACGGATTGAAACTTCGCCAATCCATGTTTTTAGGAGTTCATTTAAGCCATTATCCAGGAAAAGAAGGATTGAAACAAAAAAATCGGCGGTTATTGAATTACCCAATTCCACCATTTAAGCCATTATCCAGGAAAAGAAGGATTGAAACAGCGCAGAATGGCTTATGAGGGGAGAGGGGGAAATGCATTTAAGCCATTATCCAGGAAAAGAAGGATTGAAACCCTGCCGTCGTGTTGCTGCCATTATCTATTCACTTCATTTAAGCCATTATCCAGGAAAAGAAGGATTGAAACGATACTGCGCTGAACTCGCTGGACTCCTGCACCACACATTTAAGCCATTATCCAGGAAAAGAAGGATTGAAACATGAAAACTTACAATGGCACTAACACGTTCGATTACATTTAAGCCATTATCCAGGAAAAGAAGGATTGAAACTTGGGAACCTTTCAATCAGTTGCGAAGAGTTTGAGTTCATTTAAGCCATTATCCAGGAAAAGAAGGATTGAAACTTACCGCAATTGTGTATTCTTTCATTAGTCTTGCGCATTTAAGCCATTATCCAGGAAAAGAAGGATTGAAACGGGAATAGAACATCGTTTGGATTGGCCAAACGAATCCATTTAAGCCATTATCCAGGAAAAGAAGGATTGAAACAATTCTTTTTCGCATTTCTGGGCAATGGAATCCCACCATTTAAGCCATTATCCAGGAAAAGAAGGATTGAAACAATTCTTTTTCGCATTTCTGGGCAATGGAATCCCACTCATTTAAGCCATTATCCAGGAAAAGAAGGATTGAAACCGTCAAACTTGAAGAAAAAGCCGCAAGACTAATGGACCATTTAAGCCATTATCCAGGAAAAGAAGGATTGAAACAAGAAAAAAAGGAACAATATGATCGGGGACCCAATCCGCATTTAAGCCATTATCCAGGAAAAGAAGGATTGAAACTGGTCGAACGAAAACGACATGCCTTCAATCCTCAACTCATTTAAGCCATTATCCAGGAAAAGAAGGATTGAAACATGGCGCTGGCGGCGGCGGCGGCGGCGGAAGTACGAACATTTAAGCCATTATCCAGGAAAAGAAGGATTGAAACAGTAGGCCCCCGGATTGTCTCCGGGGGCCTCGCCAACATTTAAGCCATTATCCAGGAAAAGAAGGATTGAAACCGAGGTCGTCGAACTTGGCCTGCTTCTGGTCGTTCGTCATTTAAGCCATTATCCAGGAAAAGAAGGATTGAAACCTTGACCATGCGCAACAACACGATCAAACCCGCACTCATTTAAGCCATTATCCAGGAAAAGAAGGATTGAAACCGGGTGAGTATGGAATGAAAGAGTTCCATCGTGTCGCATTTAAGCCATTATCCAGGAAAAGAAGGATTGAAACTCCCACCAACCCAACCATGACCGGAGGCTGTTTCTTCATTTAAGCCATTATCCAGGAAAAGAAGGATTGAAACTGTCGCTCAGGAATTTTCCAACCCCGCACTTTTTTACATTTAAGCCATTATCCAGGAAAAGAAGGATTGAAACTGAACTACACTGCCGACGTGCTTCCATTCATCGTTGCATTTAAGCCATTATCCAGGAAAAGAAGGATTGAAACCAGCCAAAAATTATGGTATTTGGGGATAATATGTCATCATTTAAGCCATTATCCAGGAAAAGAAGGATTGAAACTGTCGCCGGACGTAGAAAGAAAAAAGACGAAAAACTCATTTAAGCCATTATCCAGGAAAAGAAGGATTGAAACCTTTAATTGCTCTGAAATTTCCGAAAAACAGGCCCAAACATTTAAGCCATTATCCAGGAAAAGAAGGATTGAAACCCGAAGTTTCGTTTTTTTATAGCGAGGGTATAAGGAGCATTTAAGCCATTATCCAGGAAAAGAAGGATTGAAACATGATTTGATAATTGTTTAGATCAGGGGAGGTTAATACATTTAAGCCATTATCCAGGAAAAGAAGGATTGAAACCTGTTTTGGTTATCAATACCGTAAAGGTATGGACTCCATTTAAGCCATTATCCAGGAAAAGAAGGATTGAAACAACTGTTCTGCGGCTTCTTGTCCTGCGTATTTTGCGCATTTAAGCCATTATCCAGGAAAAGAAGGATTGAAACAGATTTTGGCTTTTTCCGCTCTTGATTTTGCATTGTTCATTTAAGCCATTATCCAGGAAAAGAAGGATTGAAACCCGACGGCGACGGATCAGGCAAGCCTACTGGCATCCCATTTAAGCCATTATCCAGGAAAAGAAGGATTGAAACTGCCGGTGAAAGCCATGCAGCGGCATCCAAATTTGCCATTTAAGCCATTATCCAGGAAAAGAAGGATTGAAACTCTTGGAGTCCGCGGCTTTTTCGATCCCCTTTACCCCATTTAAGCCATTATCCAGGAAAAGAAGGATTGAAACTCCGGTGGCCTACAAAGACGGGGCAGGAGCATATCTCATTTAAGCCATTATCCAGGAAAAGAAGGATTGAAACACATGAATACCTATCCTTCCCACCTTGTCAACCTTACCATTTAAGCCATTATCCAGGAAAAGAAGGATTGAAACTTCCTGGTCGTTCACAAACAAATGCTTGCAAGTTTCCATTTAAGCCATTATCCAGGAAAAGAAGGATTGAAACTACCCCGAATCGCGGGTTTTAACAAAAAACCGTCGTCATTTAAGCCATTATCCAGGAAAAGAAGGATTGAAACTGGCACGAAGGGCTTCACCAGCCCATTCGATTACATCATTTAAGCCATTATCCAGGAAAAGAAGGATTGAAACCAACAACATTACCTGCGGGAAGTCCGCCGATAATACCATTTAAGCCATTATCCAGGAAAAGAAGGATTGAAACAAGCGCATAGCGCTACGACTGGCGAAAACTCGGTAGCCATTTAAGCCATTATCCAGGAAAAGAAGGATTGAAACTCCTTCGGCTGCTGGAATATACCTACCAGATTTCTGCATTTAAGCCATTATCCAGGAAAAGAAGGATTGAAACACATCCTGTCAGGGGTGGTTGCATCCCTGCCATTTGCGCATTTAAGCCATTATCCAGGAAAAGAAGGATTGAAACTGGATTATTATTGGCAGCGTATTGGTTTGTTTGTTGCATTTAAGCCATTATCCAGGAAAAGAAGGATTGAAACTTATGACACCCAATAATGGAATTGGGAAAAAGTAAACATTTAAGCCATTATCCAGGAAAAGAAGGATTGAAACTGAACTCCCCGACGCTATAAGAAAATCAGTTAGCCGCATTTAAGCCATTATCCAGGAAAAGAAGGATTGAAACCCGACCTTTACCCCTTTAGAATTGATTGCGAAATCATCCAAAATCGGATACTTTTCGCGAGCGATCAAAAATGATCGGCCGCGAAATCTGTGCAAATGCAAATACTTTTCGCAACAAATCAGAACGGATCAGGCGCGAAATCTATAACAACCAGATTCATGCGGCACAAAATCGATTCCATTTTAACCCAATCCCGTATCTTCCCACCCAAATATCCCCCATGTCCTTCCAAGCCCAACCCATCCTTCGCGATTTCAGCCGGTTCCTGACCTTCCTCGGGCAGTCAGGTTCATTGGAGCTGACCAGGGATAAAGGCCTGCTGCGCAGCGCCGACCTGCAGCAACTGAACGAACAAATGCACTGGAAGGCCCGCATGAACGGGCCCAAAAGTCAGCAACCTGCGTATGCGGTGTTGAATTTGTTTTTCCATATTGCACGGGCTGCCGGGTTGGCGGCGGTCAGCAGGAATCAGGTTGCGCGGAAAAATTCGTTGTCCCTTGTGCAGGCGCGGGTAGGGGAGTACCGGGGCCTGACGCCGGATGAACAATATTTTTTTCTGCTGGAAAGCTTCTGGTGTTACCTCGATTGGAAGGAGGTTTTTGAATGTTTCTGGTTTACAGACAAGGAGTTTTACTTAAAATTGGCCAAAAAACCTGCCGGACGGCCCATTGCCCTATCCAATCCCGATTTCGCGGAGGCGCGGAATTTGATGCGGTTGCACAACGTCCGTATCGCCGAGGTTTTTGAGGCCTTCGGCTGGATCCAACTGGAATGGGACGAACGTATGCAACAACGGCCGGGGAAATTTGAATTCCCTTACCAGTCGGTTGCCGTTACGCCTTTGGGCAATTCCATATTTCCGGTTTTGTTCAAAAAAAGATCGCTGCTAAAATGGTCGGGCCTAAGTCCGTATGCGAATGAACTGACGGAAGAAGAAACGGGATCTTATGAAGATGAGGAATTTGAAATGGACCTGGAAGAAGCCGACGGCCTGGAAAATCTGGCCGAAAGCCTGGGCGCATTGCTGGCCGAACATGCACAGGACGATGAAAGGGAGGATCCCTACGAAACACCTTTTGCAGCTGCTTTTTTGCCGGCTTTTGAAGGGCTCGCCATAGAAAAAAGCTTATATCCCATCGTGCGCACTTTCATCGAAGGGAAATTTATTTTCAAGGTGGAGTTTTCGACGGCTGTTTACCGCGTTATAGCCCTTGACAGCAACCTTTCTCTGGAAGATCTTCACCTGATCATTCAGGAATTGTTCCGTTTCGACGACGATCATTTGTACGCCTTTTTTATGGACGGCGAAAGTTGGTCACGGGGTGAAAGTTATTACGACCCGCGGGGCCTGGACGATTTTAATCAAATCCCCGCCGACGCCGTTCGTATCGGAGAGCTTGGGTTGTCCATCGGCCAAATCTTCCTCTACCTCTTCGATTTTGGCGATGAATGGCATTTTCACATCACCCTGCTGGCGGTCGAACCCGCAGATCCGGGACTGGAAGATTATCAATTGATCGAATCGGTGGGGGCGGCGCCGGAGCAGTATTGAGGGGAGGGGGATTGTTTATTCGTTGATTCGTTTATTTGTTGATTTGTTGATTCGAAACGGAGGCCGTCGAATCAACAAATCAACACATCAACAGATCAACAAATCAACCCCCACTTTGACCGCCACACGACCAAACCGCCCCTCCACCACCTGGTTCGGCAAAATATCCGCATCTTGTCTGTCGTTTATTCACGGTTACCTCGCCTCGAAAAGCAAAAAGGTCTGACATGAAAATGAATTTGTTCCGTGTTCAACCCAATTGCTTAAAACAATAATTTCTGTTCCATGAAGACGATGAAATACCTGGCAACTATGTTTGCTGTTGTTCTTTTTGCGCAATGCGGCAAAGACGACCCCACGCCCATCGGCGATGTCAATTGCAGCACCGTGACCTATTCCGGCGTGATCAAACCGCTGGTGGCCACCAAATGCACCCTTACCGACTGCCACAACGCAGGCTCGGTCAACGGGGATTTTACGACATACGCCACTTTTGCTCCCTTTGCCACGAGCGGAAAAGTCCGGCAACAGGTGCTGGTGACGATGGCCATGCCCAAAACGGGCAGCCTCACGAGCGACCAACTCGGGCAGATCGAGTGCTGGCTGGATGATGGGGCGCCGGATAATTAAACGTTCCCAGCTGTGAACCGCTTTACCGGGATAACAGATCTCTTATTGCAGAGATATCCTTGTGTGTAATGCCTGCCTGTTCGACTGCATCCAGGTCGTCCAGGAAAATATCTTTAAAATACCTTCCGTCGGTGTATTTTTCAACCAATAAGGCGGAATAGATACTTTTGGCTGCATCAAGTTTCCCCTGAAGCAAAAGACTGAGTGCGACATTGGTATTGATCCAAATTTGATTGGGATCGAGTTGAAGGCCTTTACGCGCTGATTTTTCCGCTTCCTCAAATTGATGATTGAATATTTGGGTCCAGGCCAGGTTGCCGTATGCTTCGGCCAGTCTTTCCGTAATAAAAATATTGTCTGGATTTTTATCCCATCCTTTTGCCCAAATGGAAACCACTTCTCTTTGGGGTTTGAGTTGATCTTTCTGATCGGGCATTTCGAGCATCTGGTCTTCTATGGGTTCAGTTTTGCCCGATATTTTCAACATGACCAGGTAATCAGGAATTTTTAATTTTTCCAGATAACCGGCAGCCTCTGCCCTGGATTTGGAAATTTTGGCGTTATCCGGAGATTTGTCGTAATAAGCCAACGCAGTATCCAGGGTCTGGATGGCTGATTTTTGCAGGGATTCATCGGTCCTGTATTTTAATTCATCATGATAGACCATCGCCCAATCATAATAGGAAGCAGCTAATTGCTGATACCAATAATCGGGATTGTGAACGGCTATTTTTTTTCGGACCTCTACGGCTTCCTGATAAAATGGAACGGCTTCCTGGTGCTTTTTTAACAATCTAAAGGAGTATCCAATATTTACCAGGTTATTTGACAGAGAAGCGTAGTAGTCAACCGATTCAGGTTCATCCACGATCAGTTGGCGGCATATTGGCGTTGCTTTTTTAAAATTTTCAAGTGCTAGCGGGTAATTGGGGATTTTGATATAAAGCGAGCCGATATTGTGATAACAATTAATGAAAAAGGTTTTTAAATTATTTGGAATCGGAGAAGGAAGTTTTTGTCGGGATTCCAGCAATTTATTAAAAAAAACCAGGGCGGAATCAAATTTTTCTAATTCTATATAGGTATTACCCAATAAATTCAATAATGATGCATGGTCAGGAAAATAGGCATCCGGATAGATATTGAATAAAATGTTGATTGTTTCCAACGATTTGGAAAAATTTTTAATAGCTTCGTTGTAGTGATTGCCCGCATTTTTAATTTCGCCTTGAAGCGAATAGGCGGAGGCCAGGTCGCGTATATTGCTGTTCGGCCGTTGTTCTTCCAGGGCCAGACAAAGGTTGAGGTATTCTTCGCCGTATTTTTCGGCCTCTTCCAGACGATCCATATCCATACACACTGCAGCAAGGTTATTTAATGGAGCAAATGCCAGGTCAGTAAAAGCTGCAGGGTTTTTTTTCGACAAATCTCTGGCAATTTCCAGTGCTTCGGAGGAATATTGAAAGGATTTTGAATAATTTTGATTTTTAAGATACAATAACCCCATATTGGACTTGAGTATGGAAATTTCTTCCAGGTAACGTTTCGGGTTGAGAACGTCAAGGGTGTCATAGATGCTCAATGCTTCATGGTATGAATTCAGCGCCAGGTTGAATTTCCCCTGGTCGATGTAAATCAACCCAAGGTTGATCAAGGCGGAACTTAAATTGGCCAACGCAAACTCACTTTGATAATTTTCAAGATCTTTTCGGAAAAAAGCGATTGATTCTTTCAGCTTTTTTTCGGCGTTTGTATAATCGTTTAAATCAAGGTAAATTACAGAAATAATCCGAATGGTTTCGGCAATGTTGCCATTCAGGGAAGTGCTGTCCTCATTCTCATATTCCAAATGGACTTTCTTTTGCAGTTGAAGTACATTTTCAAGCGAGGAGAGGGCGTTTTTATAATCTTTTTTCTCAAGGTACACTCCTCCGATTCCCATTAATGCAGATGCAGTTTGATAATCGCCGTAGGTGTTTTCCAGTGCCTTGCGGTAATATTCGAGGGATCGGTCAAATTGATTTTGTTGTTCAAGGAAAGATGCAAATTCATAGATATTGTAATAATTAAAAGAATCGGCCGAGATGGCTTTTAAATAATTTTTTTCGGCCTCTTCGAACTGGTAGTCGGCTTTACAAAATTGTGCTTTGGTCATGTAATTGTTAATACTCTGCCAAATAGCGTCTTCTGCTTCGTAAAGCCGGTTTGCCGCTTTATCCCTTTCCTCCAGGGCAGTTTTTAGCGATTGATCCATTTGCTCGTCATCCAGGGTTTCAATTGCTTTTTTGATTTCTCCTTCCTGAAAAAATACGAACGCTTTTTTCGATAGCTCCGAAGCCTGATCCAGATCAGTATCCGCCATCTTCTGGGCAAGTTCCTCAGCTTGTTTTACCAACTGTTCTTTGTCTTCTTCCAAATCTCTGATCTTGTCAAGAAAAATCCGCTGTTCTTCTTGATTCCCGCCGACCGAACTTTGCAACTGATCGAGTTTCGAGTTCAATTCATTTAATTTTATGTCATAATTTCGGTTGATATTGGTAACGATGATATCGTAATACTGAAGGGCTTGCTGAGCCCGTTCGCCGGCTTTGCAAATGACCACCCGGACCATTTCATCGGGATTACTGCGGATAAAAACCTCTTCCAGATCCCGGGAGTTGACGACTTCGAATCCGTCCTTTATCGCCATCAACCGCACTTTGTCGCCTTCTTTTTTGGAGTTAAACCGGAGTTCAAATAATCCGGCATTATCAGAATAGGCTTTATTCGCGTCAAAAGTTTTGATCTCCACATCTTCCACGGGTTTGGAACCGCTGCTTTGATACGTTACGATCCCGCGCAGTAAATTGTTTTGACCGGTTAATGATGAAGCCCCCCAAAAACATAAAATCAGGAAATTTAATTTTTTCATGGCCTGCGATTTTAATTTTCAACATTTTTTTTGAGGCGGATTTCAATGAATCCGCTTTGAGGATAATACTGTTCCGTTTCGTCCCGGTATCCTTTTTTTTTAATGAGTATCAGGTATTGGTCGTTTTGTTTTTCGCGCGGAATGTAGAGGTCGAAGCGGCCCAAAGTATCCGTAACTGTTTTTTCACCCTCCGCCGAAATAGTCGCCCCCTCCAGGAAAAAACGACTTTCTTCATCCCTGACAACACCCGTAATATGCGCGAGGCTTTCGTCCTGTTTGACCGCAAAATATACCGGATCGCCGTCGAGTGTGTAAGTCGAATCGGGAAAGACGACTTCAAAACCTTTCGCTTCGACATAGATGGGAATTTGCCGGTTTTTGAACTTCAATGGAATTTCACCAAAATTGGTCCTGCCGTTTTCCCCGATATTGGCGGCTCTCCGGTCATTACCCAGATCAACGATTAATTTTCCGGTATTGTGCAAAACAACGTCCTGCCTGCCATTCTCTCCGTGCACATAGACGGTGAGTTGGAATGTTTTCTCCCCTGATTTTTCAGAAAGGACAGGCAACTTCCAGATGATCAAGGCAATAACGGCCAATCCGAAACCAGGCCAGATCCATTTTTTCCATTTTTTAAATATGAAAAGAGGCGCTTCCGACCTGGATTTTTCCAATTGGTCTGCGATTTCAAGTAAAGCGGAATTTACCCGGGACAATTCCTGATACTGATCTTGTTGGGCAGCGGTCCCTTGTCGCTTTTCCTGGTTGTATCGCTCGAATCTGGCGGATAGAAGCAATATTTCCTGATGAAATTCACTGTCTTCAGGCGTAATATCCAGCAATTTTTTAATGGCTTGCGCTGTTTTGTTTTGCGAAATGAGGAGTTTGATTTCTTGAAAAGCCATGATTGGATTAAATTTGAAAAAGGTTTCTATCCCACCCACGCCGCCGTCTCTCCCTCAAACGAAAGTACAAACTATTAAGGTTTGTGCATAAACAAGGTGCTAAAAAATAGAGTAAGCACGGTAAATTGGTGTTCGCCAACCTTTTTAAACGATACGCTATTGCCTTTGATATCCAAGGCTCAAGCTGAGAATGTCAGTTGTTCTTTGGAGATGCGCCCCATTTCATTTTGGTGCCCTTTGTCGCCATTTTGTGGTGCTTTTCCAGGATGCTTATCAAAGCCGCTTCCGGTAGGAACCGGATGAACTTTCTGGGAGCCCGTGATAGGCAGGCCGTACTATATCACCTTCCCAATCAACCCCTCATCCGCCAAATTCGGCAGCGTAATCCGCAGATCCGGGTTTGTTTCCATCGCCCGCTGCGCCGCAAAAATCGCCCCTTCGTTGCGGGCCCAGGAGCGGCGCGCGATGCCGTTGTTCACATCCCAGAAGAGCATGGATTCCAGGCGGCGGCCGGCTTCGGGACTGCCGTCGAGCACCAGACCGAAGCCGCCGTTGATCACCTCCCCCCAGCCCACGCCGCCCCCGTTGTGCAGGCTCACCCAGGTGGCCCCGCGGAAGGCGTCGCCGATGACGTTGTGCACGGCCATGTCGGCAGTAAAACGCGAACCGTCGTAAATATTGGCGGTTTCCCGGAACGGCGAGTCGGTTCCGGATACGTCGTGGTGGTCGCGGCCCAATACCACCGGACTTTTGATCCTGCCGTCGGCAATCGCCTCGTTGAAGGCCCGCGCAATCCGGATGCGGCCCCCGGCGTCGGCGTACAGGATCCGGGCTTTTGAGCCGACAACGGGTATTTTTTCTTCGGCGTTTTCCACCCAGATCAGGTTGTCGCGGAGTTGCCCCCGGATCTCGGCGGGCGCTTCGGCCAGCAGGATTTTAATGACCTCGGCGGCGATCCGGTCGGTGGTGTGCAGGTCTTCGGCCAGCCCGGAGGTGCAGACCCAGCGGAAGGGTCCGAACCCGTAGTCGAAACACATGGGGCCCATGATGTCTTCCACATAGGAGGGATACCGGTAAATGCCCCGGTTTTGGTCCTTCCAGATTTCGGCGCCGGCCTCTCCGGCTTCTTTCAGGAAGGCGTTGCCGTAATCCCAGAAGTACATGCCCCGGGCGGCCAGGATATTGATGGCTTCGACGTGCCTTTTCAGGGTCTTGCGCACTTCTTCCATGAACCGGGTTTTGTCCCTGACCAGCAATTCCTTGGCCTCGGCGAAGGTATAACCCGCCGGACAATAACCCAGGTCGTCGATATTGTGCAGGGAGGTCTGGTCGGAGCCGAGTTCAACCTTTACGCCGGTTTTCACGAATTTTTCCCAGAGGTCCACGATATTGCCGTGGTACACCAGGGCGGCCGGTTTTTGATCGCGGCGGCATTGTTCTATCTGTGCAATGAGTTGATCAAGGTCGGTATACACGTCTTCCCGCCGGATATAACCGTCGCCGAGCCGCTGCCGGACGGCATCCGGGTCCACTTCGGCAATAACGCCCACTGCGCCGGTGATCACAGCTGCCAGGGATTGGGCGCCCGACATGCCGCCGAGGCCCGAGGTGACAAACACTTTTCCGCGCAGGTCGTCCTCCCCGATCCGGTTGAGCCGCCCGGCGTTCAGCAGGGTGATGGTGGTGCCGTGTACGATGCCCTGGGGGCCGATGTACATGAACGAACCCGCAGTCATTTGCCCGTACTGGGTGACGCCCAGGGCGTTGTACCGGTTCCAGTCCTCTTTTTTGGAATAATTGGGGATCATCATGCCGTTGGTGACCACCACGCGCGGGGCTTCCGGGTGGGAGGGGAACAGCCCCAGGGGATGCCCCGAATAGAGCGCCAGGGTCTGTTCATCGGTCATTTCGGACAGGTACTGCATGGTGAGGCGGTACTGGGCCCAGTTTTGGAATACCGCGCCGTTGCCGCCGTAAGTGATCAGTTCGTGGGGATATTTCGCTACTTTGGGGTCCAGGTTATTCTGGATCATGAGCATAATGGCGGCGGCCTGCCGGGAGCGGTGCGGGTATTCGCCGATGGGCCGGGCGTACATCGGGTAATCCGGCCGGAAGCGGTGCATGTAGATGCGGCCGTAATCCCGCAGTTCCTGTGCAAATTCCCGGGCCAGAACGGGATGGTGTTCCGCCGGAAAATAGCGCAGGGCGTTCTGCACGGCCAGGATCTTTTCATCGCGGCTGAGTACGCCTTCGATCACGCGTTTGGGGGCGTGCCCGACGGCCGGGTCGAGAGCTTTTGGTTCGGGCAAATGGGCGGGAATGCCTTCACGGACGGCTTCCCGGAATGTGGGTTGGGCGGTTGTTTTCATGGGGCGAATATACGGATTTAAAAGTCGTAAGTCTTTTAGTCGTAAGTCTTTTAGTCGTAAGCCTTTGGTCATTTACCGACTTACAACTTACGACTACCGACTTACGACTACCGACTACCGAATAATCGAAATGCTCCCGGTCTCCTGCCGTTTGGACCGCTGGCCGGGAATCACCTCCCATTCGTACGCCACCCTGAAAACATATACCCCCATCGGCAGGTCGGAGCCGGTGCGGGATTTGCCGTTCCAGGTTTCCTCCGGGTTTTGGCTCTGGAAAACCAGTTGCCCCCAGCGGTCGAAGATCTGCAATTCGAAATCCAGGAACGGACAATCGGCGAAGAGCTGGAACTGGTCGTTGACCTCGTCCTGGTTGGGCGAAAAAGCGTTGGGTGCAAACAATTTGCAGGGGCAAAGTCCTTGTTCCACGTCAATTTCAATATGGTAATTCGCATTGCAGGCTTTGGCGTCCACCTTGAACACGCCTTCGGCCCGCAGGATGCGAACGGAATCCATGAATCCGTCTTCCCAGGTATATAAGGCATTTTTGACCGGCCCGTGGAAGGTGAAAGTATCCGTGCACATTACGCGTTTGAACAGGTCCAGTTCCTTGTCTTCGATGGTAGCGCCGCAATGCCGGACAGCGGGAACATTCAGGGGAACGGCTGCCAGGGTCAGCGAATCGCTGAGGGTGAAGGTGACCGGACGGGTGGACAAATTCACGGCCGACGCAGCCGGCGCCAGCGGGTTGGCCTTGCCGGATTCAAAGGTTTCGGTGACGCAACCCAGCGCTACGTCCGGCGTGAATTTCAGCGCGTAATCCTGGTGCAATTCGCCGAAATAGGTGCCTTTGATGGCAATTCCGCCGTCGGGCAGATACGTACAGGCGGGGGCTTTGAACTCGCCGAATTCCGTCAGGTCAAAACTGTATTGTTGTACAATTTGCCCTTGTCCGTCCAGCACCATGGCAAAAGGGATGGTTGCGGTGGTCGCGGTCCCTTCCGGTGGAAAGGCGTTGACCATGACCAGTTTGCCGTCCGGGGCGGCGGCCAGGGCGGAAGCGGTGAAATAAGCCGGTACCAGGGGCGAAACCCAGTCGACAGCCCCCGAACGGTTGAGTTTGAGCGCGTAATGGCTGTTTTCCATTCCAAACCTGACGCCCACGGCATAACCGTCGCCGGGGGTGGCCAGCGAGGAAAAGTTGCTGGTCACCGTATTCAGGGTGTTGAATTGGACGGCCCACTCGACGGCGCCGTCGGCGGCCAGGGTATAGAAGATATTCCCCGATCTGCAAAAAAGTTTGCCCGAAGGGCTCAGGGTCATATCTCCGCCGCCTTCTTCGAGGCCGTAACCCCTCGACCAGACGGGCTGACCCTGGCCGTCGGTTCGCATGGCAAAATGCCTGGGGGAATTGCCATCCAGAAAAACCCCATAAAGCAGAATATCCTCCCCGTCGGTTGCAAGGGCCGAAACGTCGTCAAAATCGGAAGCGTCATACGTGATGAAAAAAACGACTTCCCCGGCCGGGTCCAGGCGGACGAGGAAAAGGTCCTGTTTGCCGGTTGAGCCGGCCGCGACCACGTCTCCGGAGGGCAATCCGGCCACCGCCTGGAAAAAGAGGGCAAAGTCCGGGTGGCTCAGGGTCCGGGCCCAGCCGATGACCCCGCAGGTATCGTAGCGGGCCAGGTAAAAGCCGTGTTTGCCGCCGTCCTCAGGGGGGCGGCGCAAGTCGTTGCCGGTGATGAATCCGCCGTCCGGCATGGCGGATATGCGGCTGTTGGCCCAGGTTTCGACCTGGCCGAACAAATCCAGAAAACTGCTTTGCCCGAAAAGGGAACGGTCGTCAGGCAGGAATAGAAAAAACAGGAGACAACAAGTTGCGTAGCAGACTTTCATGATGTATGATGCGTTTTTGGGCAATTACGATCCAGTTTTGGCTTATTTGGGGGCAGGGGGAGTTGATGACTCAGGAAAAGGCGAACATTGAAGGGTCTACCAGCCGGTAGCTAGTCAAATTAAATCTGACAAGTTGAAGGCCTCGTAATCACCTGCCAATCAGTTGGATGTGACTGCCAACTGATAACTGTTGACTAACTACTTGGGACGGTTATCTGTATTCCTGATGCAAAAACCCGGTTTGAAAACGAGGCGAAGTTAAAGATTATTACCTTTGCCGGAGGCTCATTTACGGATCGGCGCACTTGCTGTGTAAAACGGTGTCAAACAGGTTTCATTGCGGTTGAAATATGGTAAAAAAAGTAATTTTTCTGGATAAAACCCATCCGGTGCTCTGGGAAAGGCTGACCCGGGAAGGGTTTTTATGTGAAGATGCCGCCCATTTAAGCCGGGAAGACATATTAAAAATTATTCATTTATTTGAAGGGCTGGTTGTCCGGAGCCGGATCAGGATTGACCGCGAATTCATAGACCGGGCCGTCCAACTCCGGTGGATCGGCAGGAGTGGGGTAGGGCTCGAGCATATTGATCTGGAATACGCCGCCAAAAAGAACATCCTGGTTTTGCCGAGCCCCGAAGGCAGTATGGATACGGTGGGCGAACATACAGTGGGTTTGTTGTTGTGCCTGCTCAATCACCTGGCCAGGGCCGACCGGGAAGTCCGGCAGGGTGTCTGGATCCGGGAAGGCAACCGGGGCGTTGAACTGAAGGGCAAAACGGTGGGTATCGTCGGCTATGGCAATATGGGGACTTCGTTTGCCCGCCGGCTTTCCGGCTTTGGCTGCCGGGTATTGGCCTACGATAAATTTAAAAGCAATTATGGAGACGATTACGCAGTCGAGACGACCGAAGAGGACCTGTTCCGGGAATCGGATATCGTCAGCCTGCATATCCCCTACAGCCCTGAAAACCATTACCTGGTGAATGATGCCTGGTTGGGCCGGTTTCGCAAGCCGGTCTGGTTGATCAATACTTCAAGAGGACTGGTGCTCAATACTGCCGACCTCGTCAAACACCTGGAAGCAGGGACCGTTTCCGGCGTAGCCCTGGATGTGATCGAATACGAAGAAATGTCTTTCTCCCAATTGGACCCGGATCAACTTCCCGCGCCGTTCCAATACCTGCGGCAGGCGCCCAATGTGGTCCTTAGTCCGCATATCGCCGGATGGTCCGACCGGTCGGAGTACGGGCATGCGACAGCGTTGATGGAAAAAATCTGGAAATTTTATTGATACGATTGATACGATTGATACGATTGATACGATTGATACGATTGATACGA
>CAZLEF010000003.1:0-8863 GCA_964558465.1 uncultured Lewinella sp.
GAAGATGAATAAAGAGGAGATGGAACAGTGGCTGGTGAAAGATCCGGCTGCAATTTTTGATTCAGGATATGTTCATGGGATTATAATTTGTTGGTGGTGAGTCGATTAGCTTTGTTTATCGACTCACTTCTTTTGAAGATCCTAAATTAAGATATAAAACGCGGCAAAAAAAAAGCCGGCCAAATCAGCCGGCTGAAAATGTTCATGGGATTAATGAAAGCACTAAATCACGCCGCTAAGGTAGGAAGTTTTTTCTTTTTTCCTAAAACTGCAGGAAAATTTTTTTTCTTCCTGACCTTTTTCAATTTGGATATGTTCATGGGATTATAATTTATACAAGGCCGCTTAAAAATAAGCGGCCTTTTTTATTTTCCGGGCAGCGATTCCTCTTCCTCAGACGTTAGCCAACCATAAGCCTTTTTCTCCCGGTAAAAGATTATTGGTTTTTAGTTGGTTTTGTTTGTTAGTAGGAGGGTGTAGCCTGGCTATACCCTTTTTGTTTAAATCCTGTTCGTGTTGATCATTTCCAACAACTCGTCCCGGTAGTTTTTTCCGATCGGAAGGTGTTTAGGTTGCCCTTTTTCCAGTACTTCCACCATATTGCCGACAATCGCCTCCACCTTGTCGAGGTTCACGATATAAGACCGGTGAATCCGTTTGAATTTGCTGAGCGGAAGTTTGTCCTCCAGGCTTTTCATGGTCTGCAGGGTGATGACGCGGCTCGTTTCCATGCGGATGATCACGTAGTCTTTAAGGCCTTCAATGTATACAATATCCTTGAAATTGACCTTGACCAGCTTCTTGTCTGCCTTTACGAAGAAATAATCTTCTTCTTCCGGCGCCGGCGCCGTACCGTGATCATGGTCGCGCCGTTGCAGGCCGATCATATCCATGGCCTTGTTGACGGATTTCATAAACCGGTCAATGGAAATCGGCTTGAGCAGGTAATCAAGTGCATTCAACTCAAAACCTTCCACCGCATAATTTGGATAAGCCGTGGTAAAGATCACCAGCGGTTGTTTTGACAGGGTCTTCAAAAAATCAATCCCGGTGAGTTGCGGCATCTGAATATCCAGAAACATGAGGTCGATCTGGTGGTTTTTCAGCGTGTCATTGGCCTCAAAAGCATTGTTGCACTTCGCGATAAGTTTCAATTCAGGCGTTTTGGAAATATAAGTCTCCAGTACATCCTGGGCCAGCGGTTCGTCATCAACGATGATTACATTTATCATGATCATTTTTTTTATGGTTCAGTCCAATTCCAGCAACAGGTTGACTGCATAGGAATTGGGATTGTCTTCAATTTTTAATTCGTACTGATTGGGGTAGAGCAGGTTGAGGCGCCGGTGAACATTGACCAATCCGATCCCGCCGCTGGGCCGGTTGTCCCGAACGGGGGCTGAATCCGGTTTGCTGTTTTCGATATTAAACTGGACGCGATTGTCGTCCACATCCAGCCGCACATGCACAAAACCATGCGAGATCTGATGGCTTAAGCCGTGCTTAAAACTGTTCTCCAGGAAGGGAATGAACATCAATGGCGCAATTTGCTGGTTCTTGATCGACCCGTTCACTTCGAACGTGATCTCCACTGCCCGGTTGGATTGCCGCAGCTTTTCCAGTTCAAGGTAATTCTGGATGTAGTTCACTTCCTTGCTTAAAGGTACACGCTTTTCGTTGCATTCATAGAGCATGTAACGCATCATTTCCGACAATTTGATCACGACATCCGGGGCCTGGTCGGATTTTTTTAGGGTAAGCGCATAAAGGTTGTTCAGGGTATTGAACAGAAAGTGCGGGTTGATCTGGGATTTCAGAAAACGCAGTTCGGACTGCATCGTCTGGGTAACCAATTCCTGTTTCTCCCCCACATGCCGGGCCCAATCGGTTACAATTTTTACAATGGTTGAGATCGAAACCAGGAAAAAATTGATCAGAAACTGCGAATTGATATCTTTTATGAGGTTGTTCTGAAGCTTTGGAAAATCAGAAAACTTGAAATAAAAGACGATCATTTTCAAAGGGGTAATAATAATGGCAGAAAGGACCAGGAGCAGGCCGTAGGTCATGAAACGGTTCTGGCTCAGGTAATTGGGCACCAGGTAATACAGGTTGAAATAGACCAGCAGTGCAAAAAAGAAAATATTGATCAGCTCGTTGGTAAAGGTGAAAAAAAAACCTTGCTGGATGCCTTCCGCGATCATCAAAATAATCAGCAGGGTTACCCAGAATACCGAATGGGCAACCCTTCGGCGGTTTAACCATTCCAATACCTTCGGTCTGTTGTTATAATGGGCGAAAACACTCATGAAAATTTTGCAGGTCCTGTTTTTCGGTCGAAAAGTACAAAAATTTCTCGTGCAGGCGACGCTTTGCACACTTTTACCCTTATTGACCTCCAACTTTAAAACACTTTTAGCGAAACGCTGTTTGTATAAATGTTATTTTAAAATGGCCCGTGCCTCCAAAACCTTGATATGGCATCCGTAAAAACAATGACCAAAACCGTTGACAGCGAATCCAACGGCGCGCTGAGTTTAAAAAATATGATCACCGGATTTACTTCCATCATCGAAGAAGTGGGGGAGGATATATCCCGGGAAGGGTTGATGAAAACCCCCGAACGCGCCGCCAAAGCCATGCAGTTCCTGACCCAGGGTTACCATCAGGATGCAGCCGCCATCCTGCGCTCAGCCATGTTCCGCGAAGAATACAGCGAAATGGTCCTGGTCAAGGACATTGAACTCTATTCCCTTTGTGAACACCATATGCTGCCTTTTTTTGGAAAGGCGCATGTCGCTTATATCCCAAACGGCTATATCGTCGGCCTCAGCAAACTCCCCCGCGTGATCGATGTCTTTGCCCGTCGCCTTCAGGTACAGGAAAGGTTGACCGACCAGATCCTGCGTTGCATCGATTCAACCCTCAACCCGCTGGGGGTAGCGGTGGTGATCGAAGCCCGGCATATGTGCATGATGATGCGGGGCGTTCAGAAACAAAACTCCGTAACCACCACTTCCGCCTTCACCGGCGCCTTCCAGCAATTTGAAACCCGCAATGAATTTTTAAAACTCATCGGAACGAAATTGCATTAAATCAATTGGATTGATTCGGATGATTCGAATGATTCGAATGATTCGATTTTCAGGCTTCGAATCAACGCATCAACGCATCAACAAATCAACAATTGATTTGATTGTTCCCCCGTCCAAAAAAGGGAATAAATTTTGACCGGGATTTCCTGAATTTCCAATGATTACCTATCATTGCATCCAGGCAGGAGGAACTGTCCAAAGGGGCCTTTGGGGAGGAATCGAGGAATCGATTATTGAGGAACCGAAAGATGCTGGTTGGATCCCTCAGTTCCTCAATTCCTCAGTTCCTCAGTTCCTCATCCACCTGAAATTATTCAATATCCGCATGAAGGCATACGTTTTCCCGGGCCAGGGCGCCCAATTCGAAGGCATGGGCAAAGACCTTTACGAAGGTTCCAAAACAGCCAGGGATCTGTTCGAACAAGCCAATGAAATCCTGGGCTTCCGGATCTCCGACGTCATGTTTGACGGTTCGGCTGAAGACCTTCGCCAGACCCGCATTACCCAACCCGCTATTTTCCTGCACTCTATCGCAGCGGCAGGTGCAGCAGGCGACGTGTTCAGGCCCGATCTGGCAGCCGGCCATTCCCTCGGTGAGTTTTCAGCGCTGGTAGCTGCCGGCGCGCTGACCTTCGAGGACGGCCTTTCTCTCGTTTACAAACGGGCGATGGCCATGCAAAAAGCCTGCGAAATGACAGAAGGAACCATGGCCGCTATTGTAGGCGTCGACGACGAAGTGGTTGAACGGATTTGTGCAGGTATCAACCAGGCAATTGTCGTACCGGCCAATTATAATACGCCCGGACAACTCGTGATCTCCGGCAGCATGGCGGGCGTGGAACGCGCGGCAGCCCAATTGGCCGAACAAGGCGCCCGCACGGTCATGCTGGCAGTCGGCGGCGCTTTTCATTCCCCCTTGATGGCCCCGGCCAAAGAGGAACTCCGGGCGGCCATCGAACAGGCGGTCTTCAGGCAGCCCGCTTGCCCGGTGTTTCAAAATGTGGACGCCCTGCCTTATACCGACCCCGACCGGATCAAACAAAACCTGATCGACCAACTGACAGCGCCGGTGCGCTGGACACAAACCATGAAGAATATGATCGCCGCCGGCGCAACCGAGTTCGTGGAGGTGGGTGGCAACGGAAAGGTCCTTCAAGGGCTGGTCAAAAAACTCGACAGGGCTATGCCGACCTCCAAAATCTGATGCCCTCCGGAAGGCGGAGTTGTTTTTGTGGAAAGAAAAACGCAACTTTGCTCTGACCACGTTCCCGGGAACCGGCTGTTGCAGATTTCGATTTTTTCCGATTCCCTGCGTGGCAATTCCTCAAACAGAAGAATGACCGAATGGACGATCGTATAATCCAACCCGGCAAGGTCTTATTGGCCGAACCTTACATGCTTGACCCGCATTTCAAACGCGCAGCCATCCTGCTTTGCAACCACAATGAAGAAGGCAGCTTCGGCCTGATCATGAACAAGCAGGTTAAAAAACTGAAGATCGATGATGTAGTGGATAATTTTCCGGAATTCAACGCCCCCATGTTCTACGGCGGCCCGGTGCAGACCGATACGCTCCATTTTTTTCACAATGTGGGCGATCTGCTGGAAGAAAGCATCAAGATCGTTGATGGCGTTTACTGGGGCGGTAATTTCGAAAAACTCAAATTTTTAATCGCTTCCAATCTGATCCTGCCCCATAATATCCGCTTTTTTATGGGCTACTCAGGCTGGGGGGAAGGCCAACTCCAGGACGAACTCACTTACGGTTCCTGGGTCATGACCGACATGGACCCGAATTACCTTTTCAAGATCAAACCGGAAAACCTCTGGAAACAAGCCATGCAAAACAAGGGCGACCATTATACGGTCATCGCCCAGATGCCGGAGGATATGAATTGGAACTGATACTGGATGCTGGCCACGCCTGTGGCGTGGTGGATGCTGGATGTTGGCCACGCCTGTGGCGTGGTGGATGCTGGATCCAGAATCTAGCATCAAGGAACTAGCATCAAGGATTCCCCACCCTGCTCTCCGCTTCCTCAGCAACCGCCAGTTTCGGCTCAACCCCCTTCAACATTTCAAGGTATTGGTCGCGCAATAGAGCAAAGGCCGGCATATCGCTTTCCGAAAGCGGTTCGGCAGGCGGGAAATTGAGGTTGAGGTGGTTCACCTGCTGGCCGTTCTTCCAGAAGCGGAAACACACATGCGGGCCGGTAGCCAGCCCCGTGGACCCGACGTAACCGATTACATCGCTCTGGCTGACCCTGGCGCCTACGTGTATGCCTTTGGCAAAACCCTGCATGTGGAGGTACTGGGTTTCGTAGGTTTCGTCGTGACGGATCTTGACAAAATTGCCGTTGCCGGAAGTATAACTGGCCGCGATAACCGTACCCGAACCCACTGCCATAATGGGCGTACCGTACGGCGCAGCATAATCGGTGCCAAAATGCGGGCGGTTGTATTTCAGGATCGGATGGAACCTGTTGAGGTTGTAATAAGAGGAGATGCGGCTGTATTTTACGGGCGCCTTCAGAAAAGAAGTTTTCATCGGGCGGCCTTCAAGATTATAGTACCCTTTTTCTTTGCCGTTGTCGAAAAAGATCGCATAAAACTCTTTTTCCCCGGTTTTGTAAATGGCGGCGCTGACCTGGCCGACACCAACTTCCTTGCCCTCTACAAATTTCTGATCATATACCAGTTTGAACTCGTCTCCTTTTTGCAGGTGGTGAAAGTCGACGCTCCATTGCAGGGCATCTTCCATTTTATCCGCCAGTTCAAAACTCATGCCCTGATCCGTCATGGTTTTCCACAGGGAAGATTCGATCACGCCTGCCGAAGTGCGGGTCTCGGTAATGATCTCCCGTTGGATTCTTTCAACTTTCAGGTCGCCCTTCAGGTTAAAAACCACATATTCGTAAACGCTTGGCTCATAAATGAAATAATCTGCGCGCCGGGCGCTGTCTTTCGTGAGCACCATATAAGGCTTTCCTGCCTGCATCTTGCGGATATCAAAGACAGAACGGGCATTGGCTGCCAGTTGCTCGATATCGGCATACGACAGGTTGTGTCTGAGCAGAATGTCGGAAAGGAAAGCTCCGTTTTGAATGGTGTTTTCGAAAACCTGGAAGGTATCCAGGGCAAAACCGTATTTGAGCGTGGGTTTGACAATGGAGAAAGCCCCCAGTTCAACCTTGGGTGGCTGGAGGCCGAGGGATTGCTGAATGCCCCGGTTATCCGAAGAGAACCACCACCCTGCAAACAAGGCGGCGCCGACGAGGCTGGTAAAGGTTCCGTTTAAAATGGTTGTTCGTTTACGCGTATAAAAACGGCTGATGGAATGCCAGAGCGATTTCAGTTTAAGGTTCACAATGAACGGTTTTAGTGAAATAATCCTTCAATTCAATGCCTCCTGTTGACCTACACTTCACGGGATTATTGGAGCGGCGTCCGCCGGTAGTTTGTTGCGTGTATTTGTGTAATTTGCTAGTTAATAAGGTATATTTGTCAGACCGGGGAGCCGCAAATATATAAATCGCTTCCTTATTTCAGCCATTCTTTTGTTAAAAGTTTTCCACATCGGGGTAAATGAAGCTTTGTTCATGATGGTTCATGGTGGTTCATGATGGTTCATAGTGGTTCATGGTGGTTGGCCGTTCACAACAACCCCAAACAACCCCAAACCATTCCAAACCACCCCAAACAACCCCAAACCATTCCACCCCCCCCCTCCATTACCTCATTCCAAAGGCAAACCCTATCTTTGCCGCAAAGTCTGATTATGCCGCAAAAATCCCTGTACGACCAAAGGGGGGTTTCCGCCTCCAAAAGTGAAGTGCATGAAGCCATCCGGAACCTGGACAAGGGTATTTTCCCCAACGCTTTCTGTAAGATTCTGCCGGATATTGCGGGCGGCGACCCCGGTTACTGCAACCTCATGCACGCAGATACCGCAGGCACCAAAACCAGCCTGGCTTATATTTACTGGCGGGAAACCGGCGATTTGTCCGTCTGGAAGGGCATTGCCCAGGATGCTATTGTGATGAACCTGGATGATATGGCCTGTGCAGGCTGCTGCGACCGGATTATCCTTTCTTCCACCATCGGCCGGAACAAACACCTCATTCCCGGAGAAGTGATCAGCACCCTCATCCAGGCCACCGTCGACATCATCGGCAGTCTCGGGCAATACGGCGTGGAAATATTTCTTGCCGGCGGCGAAACAGCGGATGTGGGCGATATCGTGCGTACGGTCGATGTGGGGTATACCGCATTCGGCCGGATGAAAAGATCGGAGGTCATCGAAGTCCGGATCCAACCGGGTGACGTCATCATCGGGCTGAGCAGTTTCGGGCAGGCTGTTTACGAAACGGAGTACAACGGCGGCATGGGCAGCAACGGGTTGACCTCCGCCAGGCACGATATTTTCCAAAAGGCCTACGCAGACAAATACCCCGAGAGTTTTGATCCAAATACCGCCCGCGAGGTGGTTTATTCCGGCTCCAAACGGCTTACAGATCTGGTGGAAGCAGAGGGCCGGCGCATTACCGCAGGCAAACTGGTCCTTTCACCTACCCGCTCCTACCTTCCGGTACTTAAACCCCTGATCGATGAACACCGGGATAAGATACACGGGCTTATCCATTGTACGGGCGGCGGACAGTCCAAAGCGCTTAAATTTCTGCACGGCGTCAAAGCCGTCAAAAACAACCTGTTCGAACCGCCTGCTTTGTTCCGCATGATCCGGGAAGAATCCAATGCCACCTGGCAGGAGATGTACCAGGTCTTCAATATGGGCCACAGAATGGAGGTTTACCTCGCTGAAAAAGACGCTCCGCTGGTGATGGATATGGCCGCCAAAATGGGCGTGGAAGCCCGGGTGGTGGGCCATGTGGAAGCAGCGGACCGCCCTTCGGTGGAGGTTTCGGGGCCGTCCGGGGTGTATAGGTACCACTAAGAGCACTAATTTGCCATTATTTTATCTTAGTGTTCCTTAGTGAACTTAGTGGTGAAAAAAAATCCCCTGCAATGACACTTGAAAAAAAAACAAAAGCCATCGCCAAAATTCTGGACGAACTGTACCCGGAAACCCCGATCCCGCTGCAACACCAGGATCCCTATACCTTGCTGGTGGCGGTTGTGCTCTCGGCGCAATGCACCGACGAGCGGGTCAACCAGGTCACCCCGGTTTTATTTGCGAGGGCGGATAATGCCTATGATATGGCCCGGCTGGAAGTTGAGGAAATTCAGCAGATCATTCGCCCTTGCGGCCTCTCGCCTGCCAAATCGAAAGCCATTTCCGGGTTGTCGAAAATCCTGATCGAACAACACGGCGGCAAGGTCCCGGCCAGTTTTGAAGCGCTTGAAAAACTTCCGGGTGTCGGCCATAAAACCGCTTCGGTGGTCATGTCGCAGGCTTTTGGTTTTCCCGCCTTTCCGGTAGATACCCATATCCACCGGCTGGCCCGGCGCTGGGGGCTCAGTTCCGGCAAAAGCGTAGAACAAACCGAAAAGGACCTCAAGGCCCTGTTTCCGGAAGAAACCTGGAACAAACTCCATCTGCAGATCATCTATTTCGGCAGGCAATATTGCCCGGCAAGAGGCCACAAACCCGGGGAATGTCCGATCTGTTCAAAGTATGGGGTCCCTGAATAATTGAACGATTGATTCGATTAACGATTGGTTCGATTGGAACGATCAATCGTATCAATCGAACCAATCGTATCAATCGAACCAATCGTATCAATCGAACCAATCGTATCAATCGAACC